>NZ_JBVKAI010000012.1:0-14151 GCF_055639495.1 Streptomyces sp. NPDC039424 | reverse complement strand
CGAGCGTCGAACGCGAGGAGGACGAGGACCTTCCCGCGTGCCCGCAAAGCTCGTGTCCGCAGAGCTGCACGCCCAACTGCGACCCGAGCGTCGAACGCTGAACCGCCGGTTGCGACGATTCGTGCCCAGGGGAGCGTCGTCGCCGAGGACTTCGCGGGGGCGAGCCCCTTGAGCGCCTGACGGTCTCCAGGGCAGGCCTATCCGCTGCTCATGCCGACAGGCCTGCCCCTGGCAGATTGTGCTCGGCCGCCGGCCGGGCTGGCCTGCACGAGGGCATCAGCCTTACGGGATTGGCGTGATGCCCGCCGCTGAGCGGGGATGGGGCAGGGTGACGGACGACCCGAGGTCGAGCCGCTTGTCCATCTCCAGCCGGAAGGTGCCGTACGGGTTGATGTTCGACCAGAACAACGCGGTCAGCCCGCGCCGGTCCTCCTCGCTCAGCTTCTTCGCCCAGGCGGGTTCGGTGAGGACTTGCTGCAACAGCAGCGTGTTGACGTGCACGAGCGCGGACTGAAGCAGGTGCAGGGCGAGCATCGAGGTCTCGGCGTGCTCCTTGTCCGGCCCCGTGAGGGCGCCGTCCTTGCCGTAGTGGAGCACGGTGTTCGCGCTGTTCCAGTTCTCCACGACCTGGAGGCCGCCGTGGATCTCGCGACATAGGCCGGGGCTGGCGAGGTAGTCGCACGCGAAGATGGTGCGCACCCCGCGGCCGAGTTCTTCCAGAGCAGCGTGGGTGGGGTGCTTGGGGCCGCCGCGGGTGAATCGCCGCAGTACTTGCTCGGCCTCCGCCGTCCCCAGGCGGAGCGCTGTGGCGTACTTGACCATCTGGTCGTACTGCTGCTCGATGAGGTCCCAGCGGATCGGCCGGGTCAGGGAGGCTCCGAGTGCGGGCCAGCCGGGCGGGGTGTCGTCCGGACGATAGAGGCGGATGCTGCCGATGTTCTTCAGCCGGGGCAGCAGGCGGAAGTTGAGCAGCTCGGTGAAGGCGAACCCGATCACGCTGGCGCCGTGCGTGTCGACGTAGTTGGACTCGATCTCGGTGTCGGTGCAGTGCCGTAGCAGGCCCTCGATCATCGCCGCGACCTCGGACGAGGAACAGCTCTTGAGCTGGGAGTAGATGCAGACGTTCTTGCGCTCGACGTGCCAGTAGATCATCACGCCGTTGCCGCCGTAGCGGGCGTGGTACTCGGTCATGAAGTTCGAGGACCAGGAGCCGAACTTCTTCGAGTCCGAGGCGCACGCGTTTCCACGGCCCCACCATGCGGTGTCGCGGGCCGCGAAGGTGGCGTTCACCAGTCTGGTGACGGCGGCCTGGAGGTTGTCGACGGTGATGAAGTGCCGGCGGACATGCCGCAGCGCGGCCATCGCTCTCGCCGTGCTCGCCGGTCGCCACGATGGCCCGGATGCCCACGTTCGTGCCGAGCCCGAAGAGCGCGAGCAGCAGGCGGCGCTGGAGGACGTCGCGGTCGATGCGCTCGTACGCGGCCACCGAGGTGAACTCGTCGGTGAAGGCGGTGAGGAAGTCGGCGTTCTTCAGCACGTCCAGCAGATCCAGGACGCCCCAACGGCGTACGACCTCCTCCTTCAGCGCTGCCAGGCCGGTGGGCTCGTCCAGCGGTTCCAGCTTCGGCACGGTGATCGATGGCTCGCCCTTGCGGGTGGTGACCTTGACCCCGCCCGCCGAGCCGTCGGCCAGCGCGGCGGAGAACCGGTCCAGGCCATCGGTCATCCGCTGCTTGAGGCCGGTGATGAACTCCTTCGGGTCCTGGGGCTGGCGGACGCGGCGTAGTGGACGGTGCGTGTGGCCTCGAAGTCGCCGGGCAGGTCGTCCTCCGGGTTGCGCCAACGCATCGCTCCCTCGACGTAGATCTCGCGGCGCCGGACCGCGTCCCGAAGCGCGACCAGGACGCACAGCTCGTAGGGGATGCGCTCGACCTTGCCCTTGTCGTCGACGACGGCCTCGCGCCAGTCCTTGCGTACGACCCCGTCCATCGGCACCGTGTCGGTGCCGTCGTAGAAGCGGGTCTTGCCGTCGACCTCGGCGTACTTCTCCAGGAGCTTCAGCGCGTCCATCACCGGCCGGCGGGCGGTGTTGTTGCACTGGAAGCCCAGCGTCTTCAGTAGCGGCGGCAGCATCTGCCGGTAGTACGAGCTGTACGAGGAGCGCAGGGTGGTGCGGACCTTGGTCTTGAAGACCTTCTCGTTCGCCTTCGCCTCGGCGACCAGCTCGCGCAGCGTCTTCTCACCGACCACGGGGAACAGGGCCCGCCGTACGATCTCGTCCGGTTTGCCGACCGCGGCCTCCGCCAAGCGGAAGAGGATGCCCTCTTTGCCGCGGACCTTCTTCAGCTCGGCGGTGAGCTGCTTTTCCACCCGCCGCTCGGCACGGGCGTTGATCTTGTGGACCAGGGCGACCAGCAGCTCCACCAGCGCGTCCGTGATTTCCGCCTGCCGGGAGAAGCACAGCGCGGCCAGCAGCGTGATCCGTGCGTCCTGGCTGGTGTCGCGGAAGTCGGAGGGGTACATCTTGATCGCCCGCGCCCGCCACGCGGCCACCGTCTTCTCCGAGCAGTCCGCGAACAGCCCCTCGGGCAGCCCGAGCCTGCGCACGTTGTTCAGCTTCGTGATCTCGGTCAGCAGCGAGTCCAGACCGACCGCGCCCGGGTCCCGCTTCAGCGAGGCCAGCAGTGCGGTGCCGTCGTCGTTTCCCTCGGCCACCAGCGCCAGCAGCCGGCCCGCACACAACTCGCCCAGACGCTCGATGGTCCGCACGCAGAACGCCCGCTCCCACCGGTTGCGTGCCGCCACCAGCACCTTCTCGACACGGGTACGGCCCGGCGGCTCGATCCGCTCGACACGGCACTGCACCAGCAGGGCCTCCCGCTGCCGGTCCTCGACCAGCTCGACCGGGCAGACCTCCCTCGCCATCCACTCCGTCAGCCGTTCCTCCTCCACCAACGTCGACGGCCGGAACCCCAACGCCTCCCGGATCTGCTTCCGGTGCCGCTTCGCGCCCGCCAGGTCGTACTTCGCGAGTTCGACCGTCGGCACCTTGACCAGACCAGCGACGTACGCGACAGCGGGCTGCGGGAACCGGCCCTCGATCTCGAAGAACTTGAGCATCATGCAGAAGCCGAGCCGAGCCGGGTCGGGCCGGACTTGTTCGCCACCAGGTCCCAGTCGCCGTCCACCAGCGTCCAGCACGCCACCACGTCTTCCGGCGACCACTCCTGCCGCACACCCGCCCCTTGCCGTCGTCGCGCCTTCGGGCGTTCACCCGGTCAACCCAACGAGGCGCCCCAGCGCCAGGAAACGGCAGCTGCAAGCCTCTCGGAACCTACCGGCGGGTTACTTGTTCCCTGGCGTCCGAGCTGGGACTACCGGGCCTACTGGCAACTGGACTAGTGCTGCCATTCGGCGGGTTCGAGACGCCCCGCGCCCTCGGGCCGTAGTACACGCGCCAGGGCTTCACCGTGCTGCAGCCCGGACAGACGATGGACGTCGGCACCCTGCTGACCGGTGTGCCGATCCACCTCGCTCGGGGCAGGGCGAGACGTTCTTGTACCGCTGGAGCGCCCGCGTCAGGTGACCGGTGCCGACTCGTCGCGCAGCAGGTCGGGACGGGCATCGGCCAGAGCAAAGGCCCGCGTAAGCCCGGGCACGAGGGCATCGTCGATGCGGTAGCGCCGTGCTCGTTCGTCCCGCTGGAGCAGGGGGCTGGCGATGTCCGGGCCGAGACGTCGCTGCACCGCCTTGATGCTGGTCAGGCTTCCGCCGATCCGTGAGAGCGAGATCGGGTGCGTGGGGTGGTGGGCGAAGTACTGCTGGACGTCGTCGTACCGGGCGGTGCCGCCCAGGTCGGTGATCCGGCGTAGTACCGCCCGGGCCCCGGGCATCAGCACCGCGATCAGCTGGAACAGCGCCTGTTCGCTCCAGCCGTCGGCGAGGTTCCCGTTGGAAGGCAACGACCTGGGACGCGAACGGCGCCGCACCGTTAGGTGCAGCGCCGTCGTGCCGATCGGTGGCCCGGGTCAGGACACGGCCTTGAGGTTCTGGCGCCGCTTGGCGTCCTCACGGCGCCGACGCTTCTCGGCGAGCTGATCCTGGTAAGCCGTAACGGCCTTGCGGTAGCGCTCCACGAAGCCGGGGGAGTTGAGGCGTTCGTTCTTCGGCATCGTCTTGACCGCCGCGATGGCGTCCTCGGGGGAGAGGTAGGCGGCGAGCATGGGGTTGAGCTGGTAGACGCCGGCGCGCTGCTTCTTCACCAGCTGCGCCAGGTCCAGGTCGCGCAGAGCCGCGTTCACGGCGGCCCGGCTCAGGCTGAGCATCTGCGCGAGGGTGACCTGGTCGATCTCGATGCGGCCACCCGGTTCGCTGTGGGCGCGCAGCTTGAGCAGCACACGGTAGGCCGCGGGCAGCAGGTCCAGGTCGGCGACGATGCCTTCAGCGTTGACCGCGGCGAAATGCAGACCGCTCACTGTTCGGCCTCCTTTTTCTTCTGCGCCCGCTCGCGGCGGCGCTCAGCACGCATTTTCGCCCGTTCCTCGCGCAGCCGCTCGATCTCCCGGCGCATGTGCTCCAGCGAAGGGAAACGCACCAGATCGGGCAGGCTCTCGTCGGCCCGGATCTTCGCAATGGTCTCCTGCTGGTCGACCCGCCGGTACTCAGCCTCCACAGTCTCGGTACCCGGGATGAACTCGGCGACCCGGTACGAGTACGGCGGGTTGAACTGGTACACCCCGCGCTTCACCCGGAACATGATGCCGTGGGACATGATCTCGCCCAGGGCCTCGTTCGCCTTGGTGCGCGCGACGTCCAGGACATGCGCCATCTCCTCTTGGGTCAGGTAGATCCGCCCGCCGGCCCTCTGGCACGCAATCATCAGCAGGATCAGCCGCAGCGGCAACGCCTCGCGGAAGAACTGTGCGATGAGCAGGAAGAACTCCAGGCTGTCCATGGAGAACGCGTTCGGCTGGTCCGGCGGCCCGTAAAACTCCAGCGGCTTCCGCTCGCTGTCCAGCGTGAGCTTGCGGCCGGGGTAGGCGCGGGCGACGTCGTCCAGGTCCTTGACGGGCCGTAGCGGCCGGTCCCAGGCGTCAGCCGGATCGGGCAGCGGCAGCTTCGGCTGCGGCGCTCCCCGGGCGCTCGTACGGCGGCGCTGCGGCTCTGTCGACACGAGGCTGCTCTCCATACTGTTGATCTCCGGACGCGCAGCAGTATGTCACCTCTGCTTGACACTGATGTCGCTTCGACACGACATGCCGCGCGACTTGTGTCCCTTCAGGAGGGACAGATCTCCCCCTTGGCCGTCGGACGGTCTCCACATGGGATACATCCGTCCTAGGTGTCGCCTCTACTTGACACGCGGTGTGAATCTATGTCGCCTCCGGTTGACATTGAACCGGAGATCTGCCCCCTCAGCCGGTACATATCAACCGCGTTATGTCACCTCAGCCGGTACGCATCTCGCGATTCGCAACGCCCTGACCTGCGGTTTCTTCATCTCGGTACATATCAGTGGCTGAGGTCCACCCGGGGTGGCTGGCCCGACACCGTTGTGGCTGAGGCGGCTTCACGTGCGGCACAGTCGCACGGCTCGCCTAGTGGGTTACACCAGCGGCTCTTTAGGAACAGTCGAGGCGTCTCAACCAGCAAGGACCTGCGGTGATCACATCCTCCGCCCGGAGCGGACGGAAGCGTGGAGAGCTGGGTAGGTGTCTCACGCCGAACCCTCCGGTCGGGTAAACGCGTCGCGGGCCGGACTTGGCGGTCCACAGACCTTCGCCGACCAATGCAGTTGCTTTAACGCGTTCGTCAGCTCCTACGGCTCGTTCTCTACCGGACCACCGAACGTCAGCCACGGCGATACGTTCACCCGAACGAGTAGGCGCGCGTGTGTCACGGCAACCAATTCCCGATCTCAGCCACGCTTCTGCATTGAAAGCCCCAAAAGACTAGTTAGTCGCCCATGGCGACTGGGCCCCCGTCGGGGCACCGCAAGCCCGCCAGGGCTGAGGAGCTGCCGACCCTCGGCGCCAGTGCCCGAGAGTGCCACTGCATGTACAGGGGCGCGGGAAGAGCTTTCGCCGAATCAGCGCAAACCTCGCCACTTCCCCAGGCCGAGCAGACACACGCCGCTTACCGGACCGGCAGCGTGCGCGACCTCAAATCTAACGAGCTCGTGCACGGTAGGCAGTGAGGCGCCGAGCTTCTGATCGTCGATCATGGTCGTGTGGTGGGGAACGCGTTTCGTGCAGCGATCATCAGCGACCGGAGGATCACGGGCCTGTCGGCCAACGTGATCGCTGAACTCGTCGCAGAGCTGGGCCCGTTGTGGCACGAACGGCACCAGGCCAAGCTTGCGTCCCGGCGGCGGAAGCGTGGCGGCATCCGGGCCGTGGCCCGGGCGGCCGACCCCACCCGCCGGTCTCGCCGCCCCACAGCGCATGCTCGGTGCCGACCACGACGTTCACGTCGCCGGTCGTGTCACCGACCTGCACCGCGGAGCCGTGCACCACCGAACTGGCTACCCACTGCCCGCGGCGCCGCACTATCGGTGCCGCCGGAGCAGCCATGACCCGTGAACGCCGAAGCGACAGCCGCCAGGGTAGGCGGGCCGGGAGGCTCATGGGCCCTCGATGGCGAGCATCTGGTGGCGAAGCCCGAAGCGGAGGCCCTCCCGGACAGCCGGCGCCAGCGAAATGCTGCGGACCGCGAGGCCTGCGACGAGTGCCGGGTGATCCGCGACCCAGTTTGGCAGATGGGTGCGGGTAGAGGCGGGCAGCGCTTGCCGAGTCGGCCGGTGCAAAACCAGCGGGGCCACGACGAAGGCCATCGGCCACGGCATCAGCCTGCCGGATGCTGCGCGCTCGTGGTCGCTCGCCGCGGTGGCGGTGACGGCGGCGACGAGTGCGGGGTTGAGGAAGGCGGCGCTGGCCTGGGGCCGCTCCGCCCAGCTAGGCACGGGCGGCCCTGATGAGGCTCTTTACCCGCTCTTCGAAGTCAGGATGCCATCCGATCCGGCCCCGGTCGGCCAGCTCATGGTGCTTGCCTCGAGAGAAGAACGCCTCGTCGTAGGCCTCACGGATCCGGTATCGGGTCTGGTCCAGGGTCTTGCGCAGCAGTGCCTTGCCTGCCTGTTCCTGCTCGCGTTCAGTGGCCTCATCGCCCAGGTCGTCGAGCATCCAGTCGAACTCCCGCTGCCACTCATCAGCGAGGTTGCCTTCAAAGCGCGCCAGTTCTTCGAGGTCAACCAGATCGTCTTCGAGCCAGGCCACTGTCTGGGTGTAGGCGCGGTAATAGTCCACCATCGCCTTGTTCAGCTGGCGGTGCGCGCCGACCCAGCGCAACTGGTGGACAAAGGGTGCATCGGACAGCTCAGCCTCCGCCTCTGCTGGGAAGTCATCACGTTCCACCAGTGTGGGCAGCCGGTCGGATGTGTAGTCGTCGCGGATGCGGCTGATGCGCTGCATCAGCCGGTTCACAGAGACGCTGGTATGCCGCTTCTGCAGCATCTCCACGGCCTGCTCGTACCACCACGCCCACAACTGCCGCATGAAGGAGTCACCATGCCCGTCGGGCAGCGCGGCCCTGAGCTTCACCCGTACCTGCGCGTCGAGGTCGTCGATCGGCGGGGCGCCGTCGATGACTCGCATCCTTTGAACGAACACGGCGCGCTGCGCCGGCGGGAGAGCCAGGAATGCTTTGCGGGCCTCTTTGGTGTCCTTGGCATTCGATTCCTGCGCTGCGGCGACCAGGAGTTTTAGGGCTTAGGCTGGCGCTGGATTGGGAGCTTTGAGCGCTGCCATCGCTGTACCTGGCCTCGCCTGCTGGGTGGTGACCAGAGTCAGCGTCGGCCCGTCCGTGTCCCCGGGTGTGTGGGTGTCCATCCAGGACTGGATCGTCCGCCACACGTCGTCGTCCTTGTCACCGAGGGCGCGCACGCTGCGGATGTGGTGCTTGACCTGCAGCAGTTCGACGGGCTGGCCGTCCTCATCCCACGCGACGTCGTCGTGGAGTTCCAGGCTGATCGCTCCGTCCGGCCGCTCCTCTTGCCCGCGCAGGAGTTCAAGCAGGGCGAGCTGCGCCTGGAAGAGGTAGCCCAGAGCGGACGCCGATGCCTCATGCGCGGAGGACGCCATGACCTCAGTCTCCCGATGTCGAGAACGGCCTGTCTAGGACATCACATTATTCGAACGCAGTTGCGTAGGGCAGGTGGGGTGCCGTCCCTGGTCGTGGGGTTGCCGTCGGTGCCGTTATAGCCGGGCGACGGCGGGGAGTGACGTGTCGAGTCCGTTTTGGTGGGCGTCAACTGACTCGCAGGTCGACTCGAGTTACAGGTTGTCGGCCCATGAGGGGACGGGGTAGGTGTGGACGTCGCCGAGTGCGTGGCGGAGCGGTCCGAGGAGGCGGTGGGCGAGGCTGGAGGAGAGGTCCTCGATCGCGAGTGCTACGGCGGCGAAGCACACGGACTTCTGTTCGTCTGAGAAGTCCCGCACGCGTTTGCCGTGCGTGCGGGCTGCTCGGTCCAGTGCTGTTTCGGTGTGCTTGATCAGCACGTTCTTTAGTTGGGCCCTGCTGGTGGTCGCGGCGAGGTCTCGCGCCTCGTACCAGGCTGGGTCTTCGCGGTCGGCTGGCCATGCCTGGTTGTAGGAGCGGCGCAGGGTGAGGACTTCTTCCCAGGTCAGCTTTTCTAGCCGGGCCAGCAGTGCTGCTGCTGTTCGGCCCTGCGGTCCCAATGCCCACCAGGCCGGCACACGGCACCATATTGTCTGGCCCCAGGTCTGTCCGAACCGTTCCTCGTCGGCGCCCGGGGTGAGGCTGATGATCCACAGCCCGAACGGGATGTCGGCCGTGAACGGGAGGTAGGACGCGCCTGATGCGTACGGGGCTGCCCGGTGCCACGGCTGCTTGCGGCGCCGCAACGCGACACCGGGCGATTCCTCGATGAGGATGCTGCGGCGGTCGCGGAGGGCGGCGGCGTAGTCGACCAGGTCGTCCCCGAGGCCGCGGCCCGAAGGACGTGTCACCTTCCAGCCCCAGTTGGTCGGCAGGTGGTTCGGATCCACCCTCGCGGCTGACCAGTCTTCCCACCCAAGTCCAGGCACCCGAGATCCCCCTCCGTGACGGTACTTGAGCCCTATCTTGGAGCACTCAGGAGCGGGCGTGCCGAAAGAGTGCTTCTGGCACCGTGACGGGAGATGTCGGGGCGGGAGTGCGCCGGGATCACCTGCGGTGCCAGCGCCGTGCGGAGACTCCATACGCTTGGAGACACGGCATCGATTCGGATCTCGTTCATGGAACGTCGATTTGATGATGCACCGCGCCGCTGCTCGTCGGCAGCCCGTTTCCGGGCGCAGAGCACGGGCTAGCTAGGACTGGAGCGCCGCGATTCCTTTGCCGGCCTCTGCTGCCTGCTCGGTGAGACCGAGCTCTTCAAACAGGCTTTGAGCGCGCCCGAAGTAGAGGGCTGCCTGTTCCCTTTCGCCTGTCGTGGTGAGTGCCACGCCAATGCCGGACAGTGCCGCGGCTCGGAGTTCGGCGGCATTGGCCCGTTCGCATGCCGCCTCCGCCTGCAGCAGATATTCGATCTGCTGTTGGGGGGTGAGGTCGTCCAGTTGGGCGCAGGTCATCAGGGTTGCTGCCTCGACGAGGGGATTTCCTGCGGCGCGGCTGGCCCTGAGGGCACGTCGGCAGGCGACGCGTGACTCCTCGATCTTTCCCCATGCCTGTAGGGCGAAAGCCGCCGTGCAGAGGGCGCTTGCTTCGTCGACGGTGTCGCCGAGCCGCCGAAAGAGGGAGGCGGCCTCTTCCGCCGCTGCGCACGCTTTGTCGTAGTCATCGAGATCCTGATGAGCCAGGGAGAGATTGTTCAGTGCAGCGGCTTGTTCGCGCAGGTCACCTGCAACCCGCTGGATCGCGACAGCCTCCAGGTGGGCCCTCAGCGTTTCGGCAGGCCTTCCGGACTCCCGCAGGGCCGAGCCGAGCCCGTTGAGTACCTTGCCCCGCTCGTTGTCGTTGCCCAGCGAGGTGAAGAGGCCGAGCGCCCGATGGTAGGCGCGGAAAGCTTCCTCGTAGCGTGAGGCCTCGCTCAGTGCGATGCCGAGGTTGTTCCAAGCCCCGGCTTCGGCAGCGAGTGCTCCCGACTGATGGGCGATGCGGCATGCGGTCGTCGTGACGGAGATCAGGTCGTCGTAGTACCCGCGCCAGGTGAGGTAGTCGTAGAGGACCACCGGAAGGTTGACAGCGATGTCGTGGTGTCCGGTGTCTGCCGCAGCGGTCACGGACCCCGTCAGGTTGCCCCGCTCGTCGTCCAGCCAGGCAAGCGCCTCGTCCTGATCGGCGAAGTCGCCTGGAGCAGGCGATGATGCCTGCACGCCGAGACGCGCACACGCAGAGACGGCGGTTGTCGCATAGTGCTCCAGCAGCCGACGGTGCCGGCGGGCCTGTTCCGTTGCAACCTCCTGACCGGTGCTTTCGGCGGCAGTGTGCTGCGGGTTCGAGACGCTGCGTGCGAGTTCGGTGGCGTAGTCCCGCACGAGGTCGTGCATCGACCAGCGCTGGTTCACGCAGTCGAGCAGGTGCGCCTGCACGAGACCCCGCAGCACCGGGCGTACTGCCGGCAGCGGGCGGTCGGCGAGGACCGCTGCCGCGCCGATCCCGATGTCGGGGCCAGGGTTGAGCGCCAGAAGACGGAAGAGTGCGGCATGATCTGGGGGCAGCCGACGGTGGGACAGGTCGAAGGACGCGCGTACAGCACGTTCGCCGTCGTCCAGGAAGCCGAGCCTGGATTGGGCCGCTGCCAGTTCCGCAGTGAGCTGGGCGACGGTCTGGCAGGGCTCCAGGATCAGCAGGGCGGCGCTGATGTGAAGCGCCAGCGGCAGGTGTCCACACAGGCGCGCCAGATTTGCGAGGTCTGTGCTGGTGTCGGTGACGCGCCGGTCGGCGGGGTCGGCCATCAGTAGCGCGTGACGAAGGAGCGCTACCGCCGCTTGAGGGGCTAGTACACCTAGGTCGAAGAGCCGCGCGTTCAGCGTCGCCAGGGTATGCCGAGACGTGATCAGGAGCCGGTGCGCGCCGTCGCCGGGGAGTAGAGGGCGCACCTGGTCGGCGCTCGAGGCGTTATCGGCCACGATCAGCAGGCGTCGTCCCTGGTCGGCCAGCGCGGCCAGCTCGGTCCGATACAGCGCCGCACGCTCCTCGATCGCTTCCGGGATGGCGTCATGGGCGACACCGAGGGCGCGGAGGAACGCCTCCAAAGCCTGACCGCCGTGAACCGGGCTCTCGTCGTACCCGTGCAGGTCGATGAAGAGACTGCCGTCGAAGTAGCCGGCTGCAGTCGCGGCATGCCCGGCCGTGAGGGCAAGTGCCGTCTTGCCCACGCCAGCAAGACCCCCGATCGACGCCACGAGCACGGGGGGAAGGACATCCTGACGGGCGGCGGCTACAGGGCCTCCAGGGAAGTCCGGATCTTGCTGACGCAATACGACGGGACGCAAGGCCGACAGGACGTGCGCGACTTCCGCATCCCGCCCGCTCAGCATGGCGGGCGCAGCGGGAAGGGAAGCAAGCGCGGTGGGCAGCGGGGCCGGTACGTGCACCATGACCGTCACGGGGCTGTAGTCACCTGTGGTGGCTACGCCGATATTCCCTGCGGCCGCGACGGAACGGGTGCCTGAGGCCATTGCCGCACCGTCTGCTGGCTGGGCACCGTGCTCAGCGGGTGAGTCGTGCGTACCCGCTGCTGTCTCGGATTTCCTTCTCCACCGATTCATGCGTGCGCGTCGTCCCCGGTGATTGCCTCGCCGACTTCGCCGGCAGCTGCGATGGCGCGCTCACCGCCGGCCTGTGCCGACCCCGAAGTTCCTGCCGCCGGTGGCATCACAGGGGCGGCCGTGAGGCGGGAACGATCGCCGGTAACGGCGCGTCCGATGCTGCCGCCAGCCGCGACCGACCGTGTTCCCGCCGCCGTCGCGGCGGGTGTGACGCCGGCGGCAGGCGGACGCAGAAGGGCGTATACGCTCACCACAGCAGCGGCCAGACCGCCGATCGACCCTGCCACGGTAGCGATTTGGGCAGATGTGTCGAGATCGGTGACCGCCGCGACGATGCCCAGCCCCAACGCAGCCAAGCCCAGCAGCACCACCAACAGCCAAACCGCGACCCGCGCTCGTCCTGTCACACCCACATCATCGCAGGGGGGACTGACAGTCACTGCTTGAGCGGGCTCGCCCCGGCTCAGACAGACCGCCACCCGAGCCCAGGTATCGCTCACAAGACAGTGACCAGTGTTCGTCCTTCATACGGTTCAGGGCGTTGGAGCCACCGCCACGCCACAAGCACGTCTGGCGATGCTTTGCTGTGGCCGCGCGGCACCGGTCGGCGGCCCTCCCTCCACCCACTGCGCGCAGGCGGCCAGGCCGCGGGCGACCCGCCCCCGGAGGCCACGGAGCCACTAGGAACTTGCTGCCGCGCCTCGTACGCCGTGCCGTAGGTGGGCTTCACAGTGGGCCGGGGAGAGCGCTGTACGGCGCTCTCCCTGACTTTCACCCCCGCACGGACCTTCACCCTGGTGGGTTCGCCTGTTCGGCCGTCAGATCGCCCTACAGCACCTCAGGGGGTTCCTGATCCGAGACGCGGGCGCCCGAGTAGCTACCCGATGAGGCCGGTCTTTTCTTCCAGGAGGATGACCAGGCCGGTGGTCGTCACGAAGGTGGCGGCTGCCCAGACGATGGGTTCGGCTGCGTCCTTGGTCAGGTGGGCGCCGGTGATGTAGGCGGCCAGGGCGGCAGCGACGCCCGTCATCACCGCCAGCAGCACGGCAAGGATCTTGACCGTCGTCGTCTGCGGCTGCCGCGCGGGGCTCGATGCGCTCGCGGTGTGTGCCAACCCACTGCCGGCGGCGGGCACGGGCTGTCCTTCGCTGTGTACCGTCATGGACATGGGCCCTTCTGGGGTCTGGGGGCCTGCTCGCCACGATCCGCCAAGATTCCGACGGGCAGGCCCCGACTCGTCCCTCAGCCGGTTGTGCCGAGGGTTACTGCTGTCGCAAAGGTGCGCCCGCCAAGGCAGTGACAGAGCCACGCTCCCCCGGCAGACCCTCCCGGCGGCTGCATGACCATCCGGCGGACATCCAACTGCCGGGAGTGCATCGACAGTAGCCCCGGACGACCCGTCACTTACGCCTGGAAAACAGCGCACTTACCAGCCAGTAGCAAATAGCCTGTCTGCTACGCGTGCGCACGTCCACGCGCGCGAGTACGCGCGTGTGGCGCGGATCACTTCTGGCGGCGCTTCCGGTGCTGCTTAGCCGCACCGATCGAGGGTTTCTTCAACCGACGAGCAGACGCCGCAGGCACCTCGAGCTGCCCGCCCCGCGCCCGCCGGCCCCGTCCCGACCTCAACCCATGCCTCTGCAGAGCCCACCTGCGCCTCCTCTCCGCTTCAACGAGCCAGCGTTCACGCTCAGCAGGCGACAGATGCTGAGGCGGCCGGCGCCTCCTACCGCGGCGAGCAGCCGCAAGCTCCCGCTGCCGCTGAGCCTGCTCCAAAGCACGACGAACCGACGCGAACCACCTGTTTACAGTCTTGAGTGAATAACCGGTCACTTCGGCGAACTCCTCAGCCTCAATGCCCACGTCCATCGCTCTCCGCACGAGCGCCCGCGCCCTCCTCGAGATCCTCAACTCTTCCTGACTAGTACGGCGCCACCGCTCCCCGATCCGATCAAGCTGCTCACGCGCCCTCTCCACTGGCACCGCTCGCACCGCACTCTTCCGCTTGACCAGCCATCGCGCGATCGTCTGCAGCTTGTAACCGGTCACAGCTGCGGCCTCTTCGGCACTGACACCTGCCGCGACGGCCTCGGCGACATGCCTTCGTACATCGCGCAAAGCATGCTGGTTAGCAGACTGAAAACGCTGGCGGCGCCGGTTGATCCGAGTCATGTGGACCCTCACCTCCCGGGCCACTTCCTCCTGCGTCTTCCCATGGCTGTACGGCCCCTTGACCATGAACACCCCCTCCGGCGGCATCCTGCCAAACAGGGAGTCGCCCTCGAGTGATGGGCGTCGTGTGGTGTGCACTGGGTGTGCGTCATCGGTTTTCACTGGTGCTGGGCTGGGGTGCGGCGGTACTGGGGTGTCGTTTTGCCGG
>NZ_JBVKAI010000011.1:0-279327 GCF_055639495.1 Streptomyces sp. NPDC039424 | reverse complement strand
CGGCCCTGGTCATCACCGCCGAGGCGGACGTGCTGCGCGACGAGGGCGAGGCGTACGCGAACAAGCTGCGCGAGGCCGGAGTACCGGTCACCGCCGTCCGCGTCCAGGGCATCATCCACGACTTCGTGATGCTCAACGCCCTGCGCGAGACCCACGCGGCCGAGCTCGCCATCAACCTGGCCGCGGGCACCCTGCGCGCCGCCCTGCACACCGCCTGACCCGAGGAGACCCGCTCACATGACCACCTCCACCCCCACCGTCGTCCTCGTCCACGGAGCCTTCGCCGACGCCGGCAGCTGGGCCGGGGTCATCGCCGAACTGCAGGGCCACGGCATCCCCGTGATCGCCCCGCCCAACCCGCTGCGCGGCCTCGCCTCCGACGCCGCGTACGTCGCCTCCGTCGCCGCCCAGATCGACGGCCCCGTCATCCTGGTCGGCCACTCCTACGGCGGTGCCCTCATCACGGTGGCCGGCACCACCGAGAACGTCGTCGGCCTGGTCTACGTGGCCGCCTACGCCCTCGAGGAGGGCGAGAGCCTCGGCGAGCTGCAGGGCCGCTTCCCGCTCTCCTCGCTGGTGAGCAACCTCAAGGAGTGGACGTACCCGGTGGCGGGCGGCGACCCGGCCGTCGAGGTCACCATCGCCGAGGACGCCTTCCCGTCGGTGTTCGCCGCCGATGTGCCCGCGGGCGTCACCAAGATCCTCGCGGCGGCCCAGCGTCCGCTCGCCGCGGCCGCGTTCGAGGAGACCGCCGCCGCGGCCGCCTGGAAGACCAAGCCCTCCTGGGCGCTGATCGCCGGCGCGGACGAGGCGATCAACCCCGAGGTCGAGCGCTTCGGCGCCAAGCGGGCCGGCGCGACCGTCGTCGAACTCGAGGGCGCCTCGCACGCCGTCGCGGTCTCGCAGCCCAAGGAGGTCGCCGACCTGATCCTCGAGGCGATCCGCGCGACCAGCTGACGGCTCCCCCCGAACGGCCGCGCGGACACCCCCTCCCCGGCGGAGCGTCCGCGCGGCCTCGCGACTGGACCCTGTGGTGGGCCAACTGCCGCAGCGCGAGCTCCAGTTGGGCCTGGAGCAGGGCGGTCGCCGACCTGATCCTCGAGGCGGTCCGCACGACCGGCTGACGGCTCCCCGAAACGGCCGCGTGGCCGCGGGGCTAGCCGAGCCCGCTCTTCTAGACCCTGTCGTGGGCCAACTGTCGCATCGTGAGCGCCAGTTGCAGCCGGAACCGCCCCTGCGGGGTGCGTACCGGCCAGCCGAGCAGGTGTTCGGCGTGGGTCAGCCGGTCCTGGAGCGTGGAGTGGTGCACGTTGGCCTCGGCGGCAGCCGCCCGCAGGCTCGCGGTGGCGGCGACGGCGTGCAGTGTGCGCAGCATCCAGGGCGCGTCCGCGGCGGCGGCCTCCACGGCCCGCACGTCCGGCGGTGGCTCCGCCCCGGGCGCCACCAACTCCGCGAGCAGCGCGACACCGCCCAGCTCCTCGGCCCACACGACCCGCTGCCCCGGCTCCTGCGCGCTCGCGTCACCGGTGAACCGCAGCGCGGTGCGGGCCGCGGCCCAGGAACGGGGCAACTCCAGCACGGGGACGGCGGGGCCCACACCCACGCGCCCCGGCGGCAGCTCGGCCTCGGCCGGCCTGCCCGGCGCGGGCAAGGCCCCCTTGGGCGACCCGGACTCCCGCCGGGGATCGTCGGCCGTGTCGCCCGTCTCGGCCCGGCCGTACCGGTCGACGGCCCGCCCGTCCCCGTACGCGTCTCTCGGCTCCCCAAAACCCTGCCGCCCCTCGGCGACCCCCGCCCGTCCGGACCCGGAGACCGGCACGATCCGGGGCGGCCCCTCGGCCGGGACGGCCACCCGGGCCCGGGTCGCCGGGTCGGCGGTGTCGAGGCCCAGGCGGCGGGCCGCGTGCAGCCGCGCCGTTTCGGTGCCGTGGCGTCCAGGACCGTCTCCACCAGCGCGGGATCGTCGATCCGCGTACCCGGGGCACGCCCCCGGGTACGTACGGCCGCCGCGGCCCGTTCCAGGACCACCGCGTCCACGACGCTCGGCTCGGCCGCGACCCGCTCCAGCCACAGGGCCGGCGGCCCGTCCGGCACCAGCGGCGCGCACGGCCAGCCCGGATCCGGCGCCCCCGCAACCTCCGCGCGCCGCCCGTCGGGCGTGACCCGCAGCCCGACCCGTCGCTCCTCGTCCACCAGCCGCGCGGCACACCCGGCCAGCACGGCGGCGCCACGCACCAGCGCCTCCAGACCGGCCCGGTTCTCGGTCAGCCGGTCGAAGTAGGCGATGACCTGCACGGCGGCCCCGGCGTCCGGATCCAGCGCGGCCAGCCGCCCGGCCAGTTCCTTCATGCCCCCATGGTGCGGCATGCCCCCGGGGTTGGTCAGCCCCCGCTTCCACCCCGGTCGCCACAGGACCGACGGCCGTCGCGCATGGGTACGACCCGGACCTGATCGGCGTGGAGGGACTGTATGCGGGTTCAGTCGGCGAGCAACCGCCGCAGCCACTCCAACTGAGCCCCCCGCGCCGCCTGAGACAGTGCGGCCTGGGGGGCGAAGCCGTCGAAGCCGTGGAAGCCGCCGGGCCAGACGTGGAGTTCGGCGATGCCGCCTGACTGCCAGAGGCGGGTGGCGTAGGCGACGACCTCGTCGCGGAAGGTCTCGGCGGAGCCGACGTCGAGGAAGGCGGGGGGCAGGCCGGAGAGGTCGGTGGCGCGGGCGGGGGCGGCGTAGGGGGAGACGTCGGGGGTGCCCCGCCGGTCGCCGAGGAGGGCGTCCCAGCCGGTCTCGTTGGCGGTGCGGTCCCATATGCCGAGGCCGGCCATCTGGTGGCTGGAGACGGTGTCGTTGCGGTCGTCGAGCATCGGGCACAGCAGCATCTGGCCGAGGGGCCTCGGGCCCTGGCGGTCGCGGAGCAGCAGGGCCAGCGCGGCGGTGAGGCCGCCGCCCGCGCTGGCGCCGACGAGGACGATCCGCTCGGGGTCGCCGCCGATCTCCTTGGCGTGCTCGACCGTCCACAGCAGGCCCGCGTGGACGTCGTCCACCGGTGCCGGGTGGGGGTGTTCCGGCGCGAGCCGGTACTCGACGGAGACCACGACCGCGCCCAGTTCCCGCGCCCAGGCCAGCGGGGCGTCCACGCCGACCCGGTTGTTGCCGAGGATCATGCCGCCCCCGTGGACGTGGTAGATCACGGGCAGCGGCGCATCGGTCGCCGGGGCGGTGGGGCGGCAGATCAGCAGCGAGACGTCGGGCGCGCCCTCGGGGCCCGGCACGGACCGGTCCTCCACGTCGAACGCGCCGCCCAGGGTGAGGTCGAGGTCCGCCAGCATCTCGATCCCCGGGCCCTGCCGGACGGTGTCGATCTCCTCCGGGGTGAGCCCCGGCGAGATCACGTCCTTGATCATCTCCAGGGCGGCGGCGAGTTCCGGGTCGAACGGGGGCGGGACCGACGTCATGGTGGCTCCTCACGCTGGGCGCTGCGGCTCGTACGGTCATCATCGGCGCGCCGCGCCCCGGCGGCGGGCCGCCGTACGGCGGAACCTGCCCGCCGCATGGCGGGTGGCCCGCGCCCCCGACCGCCACCGCGACGGGCGCAGGGGCCGCAGCCGTGGTGGCCGGGCCCCTGCGGGGGTGCACTGCTCGGGTCAGGCGGCGGCGGTCTCGCCCGCGTGGCTGTGCAGGCGCGCGACGACCTCGGTGAGCTGGGCGGCGACCTCGGCGTCGTCGGCCGGGTGGGTCTCGGCGAAGCGGGTGAGGGAACCGGGGATGGAGAGCTTGAGGTCCTCGATCACCTTGCCGCCGGCGATGCCCACGGCCTTGCGGGCCTCGTCCTGGGCCCACACGCCGCCGTACTGGCCGAAGGCGGTGCCGACCACGGCGACGGGCTTGCCGCCGAAGGCGCCGGCGCCGTACGGGCGGGACAGCCAGTCGATGGCGTTCTTCAGGACGGCCGGGATGGTGCCGTTGTACTCGGGCGAGAAGAGGAGGAAGGCGTCGGCCGCCTGGGCGGCCTCGCGCAGCTTCGCGGCGGCGGCCGGGACGCCGCCCTCGACGTCGACGTCCTCGTTGTAGAACGGGATGTCGGCCAGACCCTCGAACAGCTCGACCTGGGCGCCCTCCGGAGCGAACTTGACGGCCGCCTCGGCGAGCTGGCGGTTGTGCGAACCGGCGCGGAGGCTGCCGACGAGCGCAAGGATGCGAACAGACATGGGGTACTCCAAAGGGGCTGAAACATCGCTGTAACGATCCGGACCGAGGTCCGTTTACGTTTCTAGCATCCTAAGCGGACCGCGGTCCAGTTTTGTTCCCGATGCTTTACGCTGTCTTCATGTCCAGCGCCCTGCCGCCTTTCCCCCAGCCCCAGGAGCCCCTCGACCCGCCCCAGTTGCTCGAAGTCGGCTCCGCTCCCGAGGAGCCGTGCCTGCGTGCCGACGCCGCCCGCAACCGCGCCAAGCTGCTGGAGGCCGCCGCCCGGCTGATCGCGGAGCACGGTGTGGCCGGGGTCACCATGGAGGCGGTGGCCGCGGCGGCCCAGGTGGGCAAGGGGACCGTCTTCCGCCGCTTCGGCGACCGCACCGGCCTGCTGACGGCGCTGCTGGACCACTCCGCGAAACGACTGCAGACGGATTTCCTGGGCGGACCTCCGCCGCTGGGCCCCGGGGCGCCGCCGCTGGAGCGCCTGCGGGCGTTCGGTGTGGCCGTGCTGTACCGCTCGGCCGAGCAGTTGGACCTGCAGCTGGCCGCCCAGCCGGAGCCGACCCGCCGGTTCACCCACCCCTCCGTACGCGCGCTCCACACGCACGTCACGGTGCTGCTGCGGCAGATCCTGCCGGACACCGACTGCGAGCTGCTCGCCCAGACGCTGATGGCGTATCTCGACCCCGCCCTGATCCACCACCTGACCAGGCAGTGCGGGATGCCCATGGAGCGACTGGAGGCCGGCTGGACCGACCTCGTCGCCCGCGTGACGGGTACCGCGCACCCCCGCTGAGCCCCGTTCGGCCGCCGCCGAGACCTCGCTCCGCGCGAGCAGATCCCCCTCGTCACCGCCCGCCAATTCGTGAAACCTTCACCGAAGTTGCCCCGCCCGCCCCCGTCTCCCGGGCTTCTGCCAAGATGCGGTACGTCATGGTGCAGATACCGAACTCGCCCTCGCCCGGGTCGCCCGCACCGCGCTCCGTCCCCACGAGTGCCGATGTGGCCCGCCTGGCCGGCGTCTCACGCGCGACCGTCTCCTACGTCCTGAACAACGCCAGTGCGGTACGGATCAGCGAGCCCACCCGCCGCCGCGTCCACCAGGCCGCGAAGGAACTCGGGTACGTGCCCCACGCGGCGGCCCGCAGCCTGCGCGCCGGACACAGCCGCATGGTCGTCATACCCGCCCCGACCGTCCCCGTGGGCCCGCTCTACGGCCAGTTCGTCAACGAACTCCAGTGGGCCCTCGGCCGCCTCGACTACACGGTCGTGCAGTACGGCAGCGTCGGCCTGCGCGGCGACGAGGCCGCCCGCGCCTGGGCCGAACTGCGGCCGGTCGCCGTCCTGGTGCCCGGCGCCGGACTCGGCCCCGAGGGCGTCGCCGTCCTCAAACGGGCCGGCGCCCGAGCCGTGGTGACCCTCGGTCCCGAGCGCGTCGAGGGGGCCCACGCCCTGCTGGTGGACCACGCCGGCGTCGGCCACCGCGCCGGCGCCCATCTGTACGCCCGCGGGCGGCGCCGCGTCGGTGTGGTCGTCCCTGAGGACCCCGGCCTGGAGATCTTCTCCCGGCCCCGCCTGGAAGGCGTACGGCGGGCCCTGCACGGCACCGACGCCGCGGTGACCGCGCTGCCCCTCGCCTACGACGAGCAGGCCGCCGCCCAACTCGCCGCGCGCTGGCGCGACTTGGACCTGGACGCGGTGTTCGCGTTCAACGACGAGTACGCGATGCTGCTGATGCGCGCCCTGCAGGACGCGGGCGTCCGCATCCCCGAGGAGACCGCGGTGATCGGCGCCGACGACCTGATGCTCGGCCGCCTGCTGCGCCCCAGGCTCAGCACCATCCACATCGAACTGCCCTCCGGCCGCGACCTCGCCGAACTCGTCGACCGCGCGGTACGCGACCCCGCCGCCGCGCCCGAGACGCACAGGGTGCTGGGCGCCTCGGTGGTACAGCGGGACTCCAGCTGATCGCGCACTACGATGTTGCGTGCTCAACCAAATGCCCCCGGCGATCGGAGAGCCGTCATGCCCTTGCTCGATCCCAAGACCTGGCAGTCCCTCAACTCCCGTGTGCTGACCGGCCCCGAGCACGCCGTCTCCGAGCCCGCCACCGGCGACCGGCTCGGCACCGTCACCCTCGCCTCCCCCCAGGACGTCGAGGCGGCGGCCGGCGCGGCCCGTACCGCCCAGCGCGAATGGGCCCGCGCACCCCACTTCGTCCGCGCCCAGGTGCTGCGCCGGGCCGGTGACCTGTTCACCGCGCACGCCGCCGAACTGCGCGAGTGGATCGTCCGCGAGTCCGGCTCCATACCCGGCAAGGCGGACTTCGAACTGCACGTCGCCGCCCAGGAGTGCTACGAGGCCGCCGCCCTCGCCTCCCGCCCCGCCGGACAGGTCCTGCCCAGCGAGGCGCCCCGGCTGTCGTACACCCGACGGGTCCCGGTCGGCGTGGTGGGCGTGATCTCCCCCTTCAACGCCCCGCTGATCCTCTCCATCCGCTCCGTCGCCCCCGCCCTAGCCCTCGGCAACGCGGTCGTCCTGAAGCCGGACCCGCGCACCGCGGTCTGCGGCGGTCTCGCGCTCGCCGCCGTCTTCGCGGAGGCGGGTCTGCCGGAGGGCCTGCTGCACGTGCTGCCCGGCGGAGCCGACGTCGGCGCCGCCCTGGTCGAGGACCCGCGGGTGCCCGTCATCTCCTTCACCGGATCCACCGCGGCGGGCCGCGCGGTCGGCGAGGCGGCCGGGCGCCACCTCAAGCGCGCGCACCTCGAACTGGGCGGCAACTCCGCCCTGATCGTGCTGGAGGACGCCGACCTGGACGCGGTGATCTCCACCGCCGCCTGGGGCTCGTTCTTCCACCAGGGGCAGATCTGCATGACGACCGGCCGCCACCTGGTGCACGCCTCCGTGTACGAGGAGTACGTCGAACGGCTCGCCGCCAAGGCCGACTCCCTCGCGGTCGGCGACCCGCACCGGGCCCAGGTGCACCTCGGCCCGGTCATCGACGCCGGACAGCTCGCGAAGATCCGCGGCCTGGTGGAGACGAGCACCGCCCGCGGCGCGAAGCTCGCCGCGGGCGGTACGTACGACCAGCTCTTCTACCGGCCGACGGTGCTGGCGGGCGTCGACGACGACACCCCCGCGTACGCCGAGGAGGTCTTCGGGCCCGTCGCGCCCGTCCGCCCCTTCCACAGCACCGACGAGGCGGCGGCCCTGGCGGCGGACGGCCCCTACGGGCTCTCCCTGGGCATCGTCACCCGGGACACGGCACGGGGCCTGGACCTCGCCGAGCGCATCCCCACCGGCATCGTCCACATCAACGACCAGACCGTGAACGACGAGGCCGTGGCGCCCTTCGGCGGCATCGCCGCCTCCGGCACCGGCGCCCGCTTCGGCGGCGAGGCCAACCTGGAGGCCTTCACCGAGGTGCGCTGGACGACGGTGCGCGGGGACGTGGCGGCGTACCCCTTCTAGGGGAACGAGCCGGGACAGGCAACGAACAAGGGCCGAGAACCAAGAACCAAGAACCAGAACCGGGGACTACTCGCCCTGGGTACCGGCCTCCTGCTCGGCGATGCTCTTGCGGACCTCGTCCATGTCCAGCTTCCGGGCCTGCCCGATGACGTCCGTCAGGGCGGACTCGGGCAGCGCGCCGGGCTGGGCGAACACGGCGACCTGGTCGCGGACGATCATCAGCGTCGGGATCGACTGGATACCGAAGGCCGCGGCCAGCTCCGGCTGGGCCTCGGTGTCCACCTTGCCGAACACCAGGTCCGGGTTCTCCTCGGCCGCCTTCTCGTACACCGGCGCGAACTGACGGCACGGCCCGCACCAGGACGCCCAGAAGTCGATCAGGACGAACTCGTTGTCCGTGACCGTCTGGTCGAAGTTCTCCTTGGTGAGCTCCACGGTGCTGCTCATGCGTCTACCTCTTCCTCGACATGGGGGGCGAAGCCGTCGGGACAACACGGCCCTCTCAGTACATATTCCGGCCGCCTACCCATGTGGCCACCGGGCACACCACCCACCAGACTGTGCCCATGACCCAAACGGAATCCATCGCTTACGACGTCGTGGTGCTCGGTGCCGGCCCCGTCGGTGAGAACGTCGCCGACCGCACCCGGGCGGCGGGGCTGACCACCGCGGTCGTGGAGAGCGAGCTGGTCGGCGGTGAGTGCTCCTACTGGGCGTGCATGCCCAGCAAGGCGCTGCTGCGCCCGGTCATCGCCCAGTCGGACGCCCGCCGCCTGCCCGGTCTGAGCCAGGCCGTCCAGGGCCCCCTCGACACGGCCGCGGTGCTCGGCCGCCGGGACGAGTACACCTCCCACTGGAAGGACGACGGCCAGGTCGGCTGGCTGCGCGGCATCGAGGCCGACCTCTACCGGGGCCACGGCAGGCTCGCCGGGCCGCGCACGGTCACCGTGACCGGCCCCGACGGCGGGCAGCGGACCCTCACCGCCCGGCACGCCGTCGCCGTGTGCACCGGCACCCGCGCCGGGCTGCCCGGCCTGCCCGGGCTCGACGCGGTGCGGCCGTGGACCAGCCGGGAGGCCACCAGCGCCAAGGCCGCGCCCGGACGGCTGATCGTGGTCGGCGGCGGGGTCGTCGCCACCGAGATGGCCACCGCCTGGCAGGCCCTCGGCTCGCAGGTCACCCTTCTGGTGCGCGGCAAGGGGCTGCTGTCCCGCATGGAGCCGTTCGCCGGTGAACTGGTCGCCGAGGCGCTCATCGAGGCGGGCGCCGATGTGCGCACCGGCGTCTCCGTGGAGTCGGTGGCCCGGGAGAACGGCACCGTCGTGGCGGTCACCGACGGCGGCGACCGCATCGAGGCCGACGAGATCCTCTTCGCCACCGGCCGTGTCCCGCGCACCGACGACATCGGCCTGGACACGGTCGGTCTGGAGCCCGGCTCCTGGCTGCCGGTCGACGACAGCCTGCGGGTGACCGGCAGCGACTGGCTGTACGCGGTCGGGGACGTGAACCATCGCGCCCTGCTCACCCACCAGGGCAAGTACCAGGCGCGGATCGCGGGCGCCGCCATCGCCGCGCGGGCCTCCGGCGAGACCGTGCCGGAGTCGGATCCCTGGGGTGCCCACGCCGCCACCGCCGACCACCACGCCGTACCGCAGGTCGTCTTCACCGATCCCGAGGCGGCGGCGGTCGGCCTGTCCCTCGCCGAGGCGGAACAGGCCGGCCACCGGGTCCGGGCCGTCGACGTGGAGTTCTCCTCCGTCGCCGGAGCGGGCCTGTACGCCGAGGGCTACCGGGGACGCGCCCGCATGGTCGTCGACCTGGAGGACGAGATCCTGCGCGGCGTCACCTTCGTCGGCCCCGGCGTCGGCGAACTGATCCACTCGGCCACCGTCGCCGTCGCCGGCCAGGTCCCCGTCAGCCGCCTGTGGCACGCGGTCCCGTCCTACCCGACCCTCAGCGAGGTGTGGTTGCGGCTGCTGGAGGCCTACCGGGGCTGAGCAGGCTTCCGGCGTCGGCGGGGTGCCGGGCGTGGCGTAGGTGTCGCCCGGTCCCCGTGTACGGCGGGGCCGGCCGCGCCGTACACCCTGGCCCCCTCCGGTGTCAGGGCAGATCGAAGCCCAGTTCCCGTGCGGCTGCCTCGGGGGTGGGCTGGGCCCACCGCTCGGCCATCGCCTCGTTGGACGACAGTGAGCGCAGTTCCGCCCGGTCCAGATAGAGGGTGCCGTCGAGGTGGTCCGTCTCGTGCTGGACGATGCGCGCGGGCCAGCCGGTGAAGACCTCGTCCACCGCATGCCCGTACTCGTCCTCGGCCCGCAGCCGCACCTCGGCGTGCCGGGCCACCACCGCCTGCCAGCCCGGCACGCTCAGGCAGCCCTCGAAGAACGCGGCGCGGCCGGTGCCGACGGGCTCGTACGACGGGTTGACCAGCACCCGGAACGGCTGCGGCACCCGCCCGCGCGCCACCCGCACCTCCTCCGGCACCGGAGCCGGATCCTCGATGACCGCGATCCGCAGCCCCACTCCGACCTGCGGTGCGGCGAGGCCGACGCCCGGGGCCGCGTGCATGGTCACGCGCAGCGCCTGGACGAAGCGGGCCAGCAGGGCGGGTTCCAACTGCCCCTCGAACGGCTCGGCGCCGCGCCGCAGCACCGGGTCACCGGCCGCCACGATCGGCAACGGGCCGTCGGCGGCGAGGAGTTCCTCGACCCGCTCGGCAAGAGGCGTACGACCGCAGGGAGATGCCATCGCGCCAGCATCGCACGACCCCCGCACCGCCTCATGTGACCGGCATCACTTCGTATCCCGGGAACTCGGCGGCCTCCGGCTCCGACTACTGGACCGCCCATACTGAGAGACAAGCCCCCGGAGAGCCCCGCCGATGTCCACCGCTCCCTCGACCGCCCCGGACGAGGCCCCCCAACTCCCCGCCCCGGCTCCCTCCCCGAGCCGCTGGGCCCCCTTGCGTCCCCTGATCCTGCGCCTGCACTTCTACGCGGGCGTCCTGGTCGCGCCGTTCCTGCTCGTCGCCGCCGTGACCGGCCTGCTGTACGCGGGTTCGTTCCAGGCCGAGAAGCTCGTCTACTCCCATGAGATGACCGTCCCGGCCGGCAAGGCCAGGCTGCCGATATCCGAGCAGGTGGCCGCCGCCCGCAAGGCCCACCCCGAGGGCACCGTCTCCGCCGTGCGGCCCTCGCCGGAGGCGGACGCCACCACCAGAGTGCTGCTCTCCGGCGTCGAGGGCGTCGGCGCCGACCACACCCTCGCCGTCTTCGTCGACCCGTACACGGGCAAGGTGCGCGGCGCGCTCGAACAGTACGGCTCCACCGGCGCGCTGCCGCTGCGCACCTGGATCGACGAACTCCACCGCGACCTGCACCTGGGCGACACCGGCCGGCTCTACAGCGAGCTGGCCGCGAGCTGGCTGTGGGTGATCTCGGGCGGCGGGCTGGTGCTGTGGTTCTCCCGCCGCCGCACCCTGCGCAAGGTGCGCGGCACCAGCGGGCGGCGCCGCACCCTCGGCCTGCACGGCAGCGTCGGCGTCTGGGCCGCGGCCGGTTTCTTCTTCCTGTCGGCGACCGGTCTGACCTGGTCGACGTATGCCGGGGCCACCATCGACGAGCTGCGCACCTCCCTCAGCCAGGCCACCCCCTCGGTGTCGGCGGCGGCGAGCGGTGAGCACGCGGGCCATGGCGCGGCGGCCTCCTCCGGCGGCGACGCCGAGCACGGCGTCGGCCTGGACAAGGTGCTCGCGGCGGCCCGCGCCAAGGGCTTGAGCGACCCGGTCGAGATCGTCCCGCCCGCCGACGCGAACTCGGCGTACGTCGTCAAGCAGGTCCAGCGCAGCTGGCCCGAGAAGCAGGACGCGGTCGCCGTCGACCCGGCCACCGGCCAGGTCACCGACGTCCTGCGGTTCGACGACTACCCGGTGCTCGCCAAGCTGACCCGCTGGGGCATCGACCTGCACACCGGCATCCTGTTCGGGATCGTCAACCAGATCGCCCTCGGGCTGCTCGCGCTCGCCCTGATCCTGCTGATCCTGTGGGGCTACCGCATGTGGTGGCAGCGCGGCCGGGGCTCCGCCTTCGGCCGTCCCGTCCCGCGCGGCGCCTGGGCGCAGGTGCCGCCCTACCTCCTGGTCCCGGCGATGGCGGTGATCGCCGTCCTCGGCTACTTCGTGCCGCTCCTCGGCATCCCGCTGGCCGCCTTCATCGTCGTGGACGTCGCCCTCGGCGAGATCGCTCACCGCCGAGGGCGCCGGGCGTACTAAACGGTTTCGAAGTCACCCGCGAGCGCGGAGGCGATCCGCAGATGCGACTCCGCCTCCGCGTGCCGCCCCTGCCGCTGCAGCGTGCGGCCCAGCATCAGCCGGGCGTAGTGCTCCACCGGGTCGCGCTCCACGATGACGCGCAACTCGGCCTCGGCGCGCCGCAGTTGCGCCGAGTGGTAGTAGGAGCGCGCCAGCAGCAGCCGGGGTCCGGTCTGCTCCGGCGCCTCCTCGACCACCCCGGCCAGCACGCGCGCCGCGCCCGCGTAGTCCTTGGCGTCGAAGAACAGCCGCGCCCGCTCCCAGCGCTCCGCCGCCGTCCCCTGGTCGTAGTACGTCGTGTCCGTTCGAGACTCCACTGCTGACCTCCTTCGAGGCCGACAACGGAACCCGGTTGTTCAATATTCCACTACTTCTCGGGGGGGGGAGCCCGGCGGACTCCTGCGTTCCATTCCGTGCAGGACCCCGTCCTTGCGTTTCGAGGATCACGTCGAGGAGTGGAAGGCGGGGCCACGGCACCTGGCTGTCCCGTCGGTACGCCACCTCGACCCACTGCTGGAGCACCACCTTTTCCCGGCGCTCGGCAGCCGGCGGATGAACTCCTTCGATCACAAGGTGGTCGACGGCTTCATCCGCACCATGGACCGCAATGGTGTGGGCCAGGCCACCCAGTCCAACGCCTGGTCGTCGATCTGATGAGCGGCTGCGGTCTGCGGAACGGCGAGGCGTTCGCGGTGAACCTGAACAACATCGTGGCCGATGACGTGTATCGGGTCTCCGAGCAGGTCGTGCAGTCGACGCGCCAGTATGGGCCGCTCAAGCACAGGAGGGCGGGGGAGTACCGCGATGTGCCGCTTCCCGCTCGCATCAGGGCGACGATCGAGCGGTACGCCGAGAAGCACGGCACGTTTGACGGCTACTTGCTGCGTCAGCCGACCGACCCTCGCAAGCCGTATCCGTTCCGTTTTCGGGGCGCCTCCAGCAGGTCCGCCGGGAGGGCCCACGCCCTGCAGTTCCACACGGCCTCAGGGTCACCGCTCACTTCCGCCGATGGCTGCGGCACGTCCCTGGGCGGGGACGCGGGCGTGCCGGAGCGGTGCTCCGGCCTGATGGAGGCTGGTGAGGGCCAGCCGGTAGGAGGTGATCAGCCCGGTCTCCGTGTAGTCCAGACCCAGTTCCTGGCAGT
The DNA here is from genome assembly GCF_055639495.1 of Streptomyces sp. NPDC039424. Classification (NCBI taxonomy): domain Bacteria; kingdom Bacillati; phylum Actinomycetota; class Actinomycetes; order Kitasatosporales; family Streptomycetaceae; genus Streptomyces; species Streptomyces sp. NPDC039424. The sequence continues at coordinate 266,215 of NZ_JBVKAI010000011.1, read as the reverse complement.
GGCGCCGGACGATGGTCCGGGCCTTGCGCAGGTTGGGGCTGGGCATGCTGGGGAACAGGTGGTGCTCGATCTGGTGGTTCAGCCCGCCCAGTGCGATGTCGGTGAACCGGCCGCCGCGCACGTTGCGTGAGGTGAGCACTTGGCGGCGCAGGAAGTCCGGGCGGTCCTCGCCCGTCAGAATTGGCATGCCCTTGTGGTTGGGTGCGAAGAGGGAGCCGAGGTAGACGCCGAACAGGCCCTGGTGGACGGCGAGGAAGGCGATCGCCGTACCGGGCGGCAGCAGCCAGAGCAGGACGGTCAGGTAGACCGCGAAGTGGGCGAACAGCAGGGTGCCGTCGAGCGTTCGGTGTTTGAGTGAGCGATTGGCCAGCGCCTTCGCGCTCGACACGTGCAGGTTGAAGCCCTCCAGTGTGAGGAGGGGGAAGAAAAGGAACGCCTGCCAGCGGCCGATCAGGCGGGGGAGCCCTTTTGCGGCCCGGGCCTGGTCCTGGGACCAGACGAGCAGGTCGGGGTCGAGGTCGGGGTCGAGTTCCTCATGGTTGGGGTTGGCGTGGTGGCGGGTGTGCTTGTCCTGCCACCACCCGTAGCTCATCCCGATACCGGCACCGGCGATCCGTCCGGACGCCTCGCTGGCCCGGCGTCGGGGGAACACCTGGCGGTGGGCTGCGTCATGGGCGAGCAGGGCGACCTGGCCGAAGACAACGGCCAGGAAGACGGCGACCGCCAGGGTCCACCAACTGTCGCCGATGAGCGCGACGGCGGCCCACCCGGCAGCGTAGAGCCCGGCCACCACTGTGGTCCGCAGTGCGTAGTAGCCAGGGCGGCGATCCAGCAGGCCGGCATCAGCGATCTTTCTCGACAGTCGGGCGAAGTCACTGCCGGACGTCCCCGAGGGCGGGGGGCGGCCTGTGGTGTTCCCGGTCATGATGGTGAACTCTCTTCGAGGGCGGCAGATGGCTCAATGCCGCCTCGGGAGCCGCTGAGACCGGGCCGCGGGTAGGGATGCGCTTCCGCCACTGCGGGATGCGCATCGCGCGACCGCGCAGCAAAGGAAGACGTCTGCTTCGTCCGCCAGCGGCAGCGCAGGCCCTTTGTCTGATGCTGGGTTCCCTGCCAGGCAGGTCTCACACCGTGACAGGACAGGGCTTCTGGAGCGGTCCGCGCGCTTTCATGGCAGAACCGAGGCCGGCCCGCGAATGGGCGGACCCCAGCAGGCGGGCACCGGCGGGAATTGAATGGGCTGATTTGTAGGGAAATCTTTGCGTTAGCGGGCCGGGAGGATCAGAGTCGGAGGGGGACAGGAGGCGAACGTGACCGTTCTCGCGACGTTTCTTCTCATCATCGGGGCAATTTTGATCCTGCTCGGGATGCTCCTGGTCGCCGTCGGGGCAGTCGTGATCTTCGTGGGGATTGCCTTGATCGCCATTGCGGCCTTCCTGCTGATCCGGAGAGCGCTGAGGCGCCGACAGTAGAAAGGGCAAGGCCGAGGCGGGTGTCTGTGCGTTCGGGCCAGGGCGGTGGCCGCCGAGGCGGCCCGGGCCGAGGGCGAGGCCGGAGAAATGGGATCGGATCAGGCCGAATGCGTCGAGCTGTCATTGACGCCTGGCTGGCTAGGCCGCGGTTTCCGTGATGAGGACGGCGGCGGTGACCGGGCCCGAGGCGTCAGTGGTGGCCGCGTCGGCTACGGCGGCCCGGACGGCGCGGGCGACTTCCAGTGGATGGTGTCCGGGGGCGACCGCGAGCTGGACCTCGATGTGGCGGCCGGGTGGATCGGCATGGTCCTCCACCTTGACCGGGCGGCTTCCCAGCACGGCGGTGAGTCGGGCGACGCCCGGAACACCCGTCGCGACGTCCGCCAGCTTCCCGGCGGGCCTCCGCATGGGTCCTGTTCCGGTCACCGGGGGCGAGCTTCGCGCGGCCGCAGTTTCCGGCGTCGGCCCCATGGCCCTTGCCGCGGTCCGCGACTCCATGCCTGTCTCCGGGCCCTCATGGAGATCTGTGACGCGCAGGTCAGCTGCCACGGTGGCCAGGCCGAGCCGTTCAGTGGCCGCGTTGAGCAGTGCGCTCCTCAACTGGTCGGCGGTGTGGGGCAGTGGCTGCCCCAGGGATGCCGTGAAGGCGGCTTCGATCCTGAGGGGGCCGGGCGGTAGCGCGCTGGCCGGCGGACGGACGGCCGGCTCGGACACGGGCTCGAGCGGTGCCGACCCGATACGCAGAGACTCCAGTCGAACGCCGGGAATCTCGGCGGCCGCGCGCCCAAGGGCCCGGAGGGCCGCTTGCTCGGTGATCCATGTCCCGTCGTCGGGCCCGCCGAGCGGGAGCAGCCGGCCCAGGTCGAGCTGGTGCCGTACTGCCTGCGTCCACGCCTCGGTTTCCACCGGCCTCTCACCCTCTTTCCCGCACTGCGCCCGGAGTGTCCGCGAGGGTCCCGGGCAGGGGCGCTCGGGCCCTTCGTTGGACTACCCCGCCTCATGGTCCGCATCTCGCGCAAGATGCACCGAAACGAATGTAATCTCGATAAAGGGTGCAAAGCGTGCTTCTTGAGCTGACGTGTTCGGCGTCTATGCCCTGGGCAGCGGATTCGCGCGCTATGGGATCCATTCGGGAGCGGGTGCCTGGTGTCGGTAGTGGCAGATCCGTCACACGCGGGGTCAGTGATCGAGGTCGGAGAGCTGCAGGCGGCCATCGATCTGGATGGCGGGCCGGGAAGTCGTGAAGTCGACATCACCGTCAGCGCGTGAGGCTGCCCGACGAGGAGGACGAAGGGGTCTGGGGCTGGGCGTCGTCGGCCTCGTGGTCGGGCGGTTCATGGAAGGGGAGCTCGAACCGGGCGACTTCGTCCGCCGCCGAGACCGGCAGGAGCGGATCCGCGATAACCGGCGACGGGCCCGGGGAGACTGGCGGCAGTGACCGGTGAAGCCGATCGGCGTCCGCGCGTCCCCGCGGGGAGCGTGATGCGATCACCGTCGCCGACCGGGTCGCCGTGAAGATCGCCTCCCAGGTGGCGCACGAGGCGCTGAGCAGGTTCACCGAGTCGGCCGGCCACGTGCCGCCCGGCCGCCGGACGCCACGCGTGACGACGTCCGTGCGGCGGGCACCGGAGCGGAATCCGAGGCCGAACAGAACACCTCCCTGGGGGGAGAGAAACCCCAGGCCGGCGGGCGCGACGCGTTGTGCCCCCAGCAGGATTCGAACCTGCGCCACCCGCCGGCATGGCGTTTGATCCTGCCTTGTGGCGTGGCGACTGGTGCTCGGCCATCCGCTCACGCAGGCCGCAGGCGAGGACGACGGCGATGCGTGGTGTCGCCCCGGTGTCCTGACCGGACCAGGAACAGCTCAGGGGCGGCCATGAAATGCCCCGGCGCGCACCGCAACGCCCCTCGGCGTGGCATGGTCGGGTTTACGGGGCGGAGTGGTCAGTGTTTGAAGGCGTCCTTGATCTTTGCCGCAGCCTGCTTCAGGTTGCCCTTGACTTGGTCTCCACGGCCTTCCGCCTGCAGGCGGCGACTGCCGGTGGCGCGGCCGGTTGTCTTCTTGGCATCGCCCTTCATCGCTTCGGCTCTGTGCGCGATTTTCTTAGCGATACTCATGGGTGGCCACCCTGGGTGAGTTGTCTTGTGGGGTTTGGCGGGAGGGCTGTCCCGTGGCGCTGATCAGCGTTCTGTGCGTGCGGTGGCGACCTACCGCGGAGCGGTTCGGTGCCCGAACGGCGCGGTCTGCTCCGACGACCGCCATCCGGGACCGGAGGTAGATCACCGTGGGGTGAGTTCCCCCGGGCGTTCGCGGTCTCCGCGCGGGCGGGCTCGCGTGGGTCTACCAGGTCGTCGCGGTCCCTCCTGGTGGAGGCCGTATCGCGAGGATCTGCCTGCTCCAACAGTAGAACCACACCGTCCACAAGGCCACGGGGACCGGGACGCAGGGTGTGGAGTGTTCCACGTGCGGCCCGTCGGCTTGTCCAGGCGCCGGCGACCGCCCGTTCTGGCCCCGCCGACCACCGGGACGCCGCCGGCGCGTGACGGAGTCGCAGCAGGGTGGACGCGATCGCGCGGCTTCCGGGCGCCGGCCGGACCGCGTGTGGGCCGAAGGAGCAGCGGGTGGGGCTTCACCGTTGGGATGCCTTTTCTCGTCGCCGTGAATACGCTGAGAGTGGGTGTTGTTCATGGAACCACTGACGAGGCTGCCTCTGATCGCACGGCTGAGGGGTACGCACGTGTGGCGGGCGTTCGCGCGGCTGGGTGCGGTCCACTGGGCCCGGCTCGCCGCCGCCATCACCTTCACCAGTTTCGTCGCCCTCTTTCCACTGATCACCGTCGGCGCGGCGATCGGTGCTGCGCTGCTGAGCAAGGACCAGCTCGGAAGGCTTCAGGACAAGATCGCCGCCCAAGCGCCGGGGCTTTCCGATCTGCTGAACCTGAACGGCCTGGTCGCGCACGCCGGAAGCGTTGGGCTCATCGCGGGCGCGCTGCTGCTCGTGATCGGCATCAACTGGGTCGGCGCCCTGCGCGGGTGTCTGCGCGCGGTGTGGGAGAAGGAGCAGGATCCGGGGAACCCGATCCTGCTCAGGCTCAAGGACGCCGGTGTGCTGGTCGGTCTCGGCGTGGTCGGGCTGGTCGCCATGGGCAGTTCCGTGTTCGCGAACAGTGCCGTCGGCTGGACCGCCGACAAAGTCGGGATCGAGGGCGGGGCGGGACGGGCGCTGCTGTTCTTCGCGGGCCTGGCCATCGCCCTGCTCGTCGACTTCCTGCTGCTGGTCTACCTGCTCACCCGGCTACCGCAGGTACATCCAGGCCGACGCGCGGTCGTGGTCGCCGGCCTGATCGGCGCGGTCGGGTTCGAGCTGCTCAAGCTGCTGCTGACCGGCTATCTGCAGGGCGTCGCGGGGAAGAGCATGTACGGCGCCTTCGCCGTGCCGGTCGCCGTCGTGCTGTGGATCAACTTCATGGCCAGGTTGCTGCTGTACTGCGCCGCTTGGACGGCGACGGCGGTGCGGTCCGGTGAAGCGGCCGAGGGTGAGGGCCCGGCTCCCGGGATCAGCCCTGCGGTCGGTGACGCATCGCGGGGCGCGGCGGCCCACGGCGGACCAGCGGCACCGCGCCGCACTGCGGCTCCACCGCGCGGCCCGTGATGCCGAGTGCCGATTCCGTACCTGTCATGCCGGGCAGGCTGGTCGGGCCGATGCCCGGAATGGCGCGAGTAGTCGCTGCCGGGAAGGCGATGGGCACTCAGGGGCGGCTTGCCGCGTCGATGCGCGACTTGGTGGCGTCCGTGAGGAAGACGCGGGTGCTGCCCGGGGAGGTGGTCGTACATCACGGTGTAGTGCTGTACCTCGGATGGTTTCTCCAGACAGAGGTCGCTGGTGAACCGTTCGAGGTAACACCACCCCCGTCTCGGGGCTGTCGGCGAACTGCAGGATGGTCCCAGCCCGTCCGGTCGTGCCGGACACGGTGGCTGGAAATGGTCTCGCGGCCGGAGACGGTCTGGGCCAGGACCAGGCCGGATCGGGTGTGCTCGCTGGCCCAGGCGAGATCAGTTGACGAGGGTATGCCTGTGAAGGGGGGATGCTGAGGTCCGCCTTCAGGAGTGCGCGGACGCGGTCGGCAGGGTCTCCGCGATTTCACCGAGGATGGACGCGGTCAGCTCGACGTCGTGTTCCTGGTCGGTGGAGTAGTCGGTACGGCCGAAGACCGCCTTCACACACGTGGCTCGTCGCCGGGACGTGCCAGACGTGATCTTCGTCGGCGTAGGCGGCCCACAGACCACACGGAGCGTTCAGGCCGCCGCCTGCGGGGAATTCCCGAAGGACCATATTGCTCAGCGCACCCGACCCCGCGCCTTCAGCGGCACCGGCGGCAGCTCCGGCGCAGGCAACGGATCCCCGTCGTACCCCTTCACAACCCCAAATCGCGACCCGTTCATCCAGTCTTCCCGGGCCTGACCGACTTCGTCCTGCGTACGCCCGACGAAGTTCCACCACATGATGAGCTCCTCGGCGAACGGCTCGCCGCCGAGCAGCATGAGCCCGGCGTCCGACTCGGCGCGCAGCGGCAGTTCGGTGCGTCCGCAGCCGAGGTAGAGCATCGAGCCCGGCAGTACGGGCACGCCGTCGACGCGGACCTCGCCGGACATCGCCAGGACGCCGTACTCGAAGTCGGGTTCCAGGGGCAGCCGGACGTCGGCGCCCCGGGTGAGCGCGAGGTCGGCGCCGACGATCGGGGTGTACGCGGTGCCGGGGGAGAGGGAGCCGTCGAGGTCGCCGAGGAGGACGGTCGCGGTCAGGCCGGGCGCGGTGACCGTGGGCAGTACCGGGTGGTGCTCGAACTTCGGGTCGGTGTGGCGGTGCGCGTCCGGCAGCGCGACCCAGAGCTGGGCGCCGTGCAGGAAGCGGGCGTGCGACCGCGGGCTCTCCTCCGAGTGGCTGATCGCCCGGCCCGAGGTCATCAGCCCGAGCTGCTTCGGCCGAATCGTCTGCAGGCTGCCGGTCGAGTCGCGGTGCAGCACCTCGCCCTCGTGCAGCCAGCTGACCGTCTGCAGCCCCATGTGGGGGTGCGGCGGCACCTGCATGCCGGGTTCGTCGGCGATGTCGTCCGGGCCGTAGTGGTCGACGAACGCCCAGGCGCCGATCATGCGCCGGCCCAGGTTCGGCAGCAGCCGGCGCACCTCGGTCGACTCGCCGAGTCTCACGCGACGGGGGCTCAGCAGCTCGCGGACGGGCTCGGCGGCGACGAATCCGCGCCCACCGCACACGCTGGGCACGGGCGCACGGTCAAGGTTGCTCATGCCGCCAACCTAGCGGGCACGGGTGTCCGGCGCCGAACGCTCAGCCGGTCGAGGCGAACCGGTCGCGGACGGTCTCGAAGACGGGGCGGAAGGTGTCCCACCGGGCGCCCGGGGCGGAGAGGTAGAGGTCGTACTCCCGGCCGCCCTCCTTGCCGTAGCCGAGGTCGACGGCGCGGAAGACGCGCACACGCCCCCGGAAGGTGAACTCCCACACCGCGGCGGGCTGCCCCCGGAACGTGGTCCGCTGCATGCGCAGTTTCCGGTAGCTCGGGTAGTTCGCCTTGGTGTTGGCCTCGATGTCGGCGAAGTGGGCCATGGGGCTCGCCCCGGCGGGCTCGACCATGCCGACGGTGATCCCGGCCAGCCCGGAGGGGTCGGTGTAGGTGACCTCGTCACTCGCGCCGGGGCCCGCCTTCCAGCCGTCCGGGACGGCAGGTTCACGCGGGCGGGGTTCCCGTGCCTGCCGACATCAGGCGCGGGAACCCCGGTCGGGGGGCGGACCTCAGCGTGCGGTCAGCTTCCACAGGTGGTCGGCCGTGCCGTTGTCGGTCCACTGGAGGACCTGGGCGCCGGAGGAGGTGCTCATGGAGTCGACGCCGAGCAGGAGGCCGCTGTTGTAGTTGGCGATCTTGTAGTAGCCGTCGCGGGCCGGGATCAGCTGCCAGAGATGGTCGGCGGTGCCGTTGTCACCCCAGATCAGGGCGGTGCCGCCGTCGGAGGTGCTCATGCCGTTGATGCCCAGCAGCAGCCCGCTCTTCTGGTTGACGATCTTGTACAGGCCCGATCCCGCGGCCACCAGGGTCCAGTTCTGGTCGGCGGCGGTGCTGGACGAGGCCTGGACGACGGAGGTGCCCTGAGCGGTGCCCGCGTTCTGGGTGTCCAGGGCGAGAGAGCTGTTCTTGTTGGTGATCTGGTAGCGGCCGACGAGCGAGGTGGAGGTGCCGCTGGGAGTGATCACCAGGTGGTAGCCGTCGGAGGCGTTCATCGTGACCGGCACGGTGACGGAGCCGTTGCTGACGGTGTAGTCGGCGTCGGAGACGGTGATCGGGCCGGGGGACGCCGTGGTGCGGCCGGTGTGGGGGGAGTACTCCAGCTTGACGTGGACGGTGCCGCCGAAGGCCGACAGCGAGGACAGGCCCTTGACGGTCACCGCGCAGGAGCCGGTGCAGCCGCCCGCGATGACGCTGATCTGGTTGCCCGCGCCGTTGCGGGAGGCGAGACCGTCGATGCCGGTCTGGGCGGGCGGCGTGGTGACGAGCATGTTTCCGGACATGTCGCCGTACCACTTGTACGTCCAGTACGAGCCGTTGGGTGATCCGCCGGTGTCGGTCAGGGTGTCGCCGAGGGTGCCGTAGTGGTTCCAGAAGGCGAGTTCTGCGTCGCGGACGCCCGCCCGCTCGAACTTGGCCGCGTACCCGATGAGAGCGCCGGAGTTGCCCATCTCGGAGGGCGTGCCGTACTCCTCGATGGCGATCGGCCGCGGGCTGATGCCCAGGCTGCTCTCCAGCGCGCGGTACGCCGAGACGTGCGCGGCGATGTCCTTGCTGCCCTGCAGCTCGTGCCAGGCGATGACGTCGGGCACCGTGCCACTGGCCTTGGCGTCGGTGAGGAACGTGCTCATCCAGGACTGGTTCCACGCCGAGTAACTCGGGCCCTGGATGGGCGTCTTGGTGTCCTTGGCCCGGACCTCCTTGTACGTGCGCGCCCAACCGGCGTCGAAGGCGCCCGCGTTGGTGGTGTCCCAGGTCCAGTCGGGCTCGTTCCACAGCTCGTAGGCGGCGATGTCGGTGGCGCCGGAGGACTGCACGGAGGCGATCTGCTTGTCGACCGCGGACAGCCAGTCGCTCCAGCTCACCCACTTGTACGGGAAGTTGGGGTACCAGTCGGGCATGCGGACGACCACCTTGGCGCCCGCGCGGGCGGCCTTGGCGGCCACCACCAGCGCGTCGCCGGCGGGCTTGGGCTCGCCGTTGGGCAGCTGGGCGCCGCCCGGGGCCATCTGCACGAAGGTGTTCGGCTTGAGCGGGGTGACCAGGCTGTCGGCGGGGGTGCTCGCGTCGGCCAGGCCGTAGAGGCTGCCGGTGGCGACATGGGTGACCGGGCGCAGGGTCTGGTCGGCGTTGACCACCAGGGTGGTGGCGGAGGTGGGGGCCGCCTGGGCGGGGGTGGCGAGGGCGGCGGTGAGGACGGCCGTGCCCACGGCCGCCGTCAGGCGTCCGGAGAGTCTCGTGCGGCTCATGAAAGGGGGTGCTCCTCACGGAGGGAGGGAAGGGAGGCGGGTCAGTCCTTCACGGCGCCCGCGGTCACACCCGCGGCCACGTAGCGCTGTGCGAGGACCAGCAGGACCGCCGCGGGGACGGAGGCGACGACGGCGGTGGCCATGATCGCGTTCCACTCCTGGTTGTTGTTGCCGATGTACCGGTAGATGCCGAGGGTGATCGGCTTCCAGTCGCCGCCGCCGTCCAGGGTGTTGGCGAAGACGAAGTCGCTCCAGGCCCACAGGAAGCCGAAGAGCGAGACCGTGACGATCGCGTTGCGGCTCAGTGGCAGCACGATCGAACGAAAGGTGCGCCAGGTTCCGGCGCCGTCGATCCGGGCGGCGGAGATCAGCTCGCCGGGGATGCCGGACATGAACGCCGTGAAGATCATCACGCCGAACGGCACGGCGATGGTGGAGTCCGCGACGATCAGTCCCCACCAGGAGTTCAGCAGTCCCAGGTCGAGGAAGATGCCGTAGAAGCCCATCGCCATGACGATGCCGGGGACCATCTGCGCGATCAGCAGCGCCAGGCTCAGCGCCCCGCCGCCGCGCGGGCGCAGCTTGGCCAGGGAGTATCCGGCCGGGGCGGCGATGACCAGGGTGAGCGCGACCGTGCCGAGGCCGATGAGCAGACTGGTGCCCAGGTAGGGCAACTGGTCGTCCAGGACGGCCCGGTAGCCCTGGAAGGTCGGGTGCAGCGGGATCAGGTCGGGCGGGTCCTTGCGCATGTCCTGCTGCGGGGTGAGGGACACGTTCAGCATCCAGTACACCGGGAACAGCATCAGCGCGGTGAGGAGCAGCCCGAGGAGCGTGTAACGACGGGAAGAGGTACGGGACTTCACGCTTCCTGCCTCCTCTGCACGCGGATGTACAGCAGCCCGAAGACGAGCGCGATGAGGATGAGGATGTCGCCGACCGCCGCGCCGGGGCCGAACTTGGGCAGCAGCGTGCCGAAGCCGAGCTGGTACGACCAGGTGGCGAGGGTGGAGGAGGCGTCCCCGGGGCCGCCCTTGGTCATGATCCAGATCAGGTCGAACACCTTGAGCGTGTAGACGAGCCCGAGCAGCAGCGTGATCGCCGAGACCGGGCGCAGCAGCGGGAAGGTGATCCGGCGCAGCTGCTGCCAGGCGTTCGCCCCGTCCAGGGCCGCCGCCTCGTACAGCTCGGCCGGGATGTTCTGCAGCCCGCTGTAGAGGATGACCAGGTTGAACGGGATGCCGATCCAGATGTTGGCGACGATCACCGAGGTCAGCGCCCAGTCCGGGGAGGTGAGCCAGCCGACCGGGTCCACGCCGATGAAGTGCAGGAAGTAGTTCACCACCCCGGACTCGCTGTTGAACATCCACGACCAGGTCGACGCCGACACGATCAGCGGCAGCAGCCAGGGGATCAGGAACAGCGCGCGCAGGGTCGGCGCCAGGCGGAAGTGGCGGTTGAAGAAGACCGCGAGGGCGAGGCCGATGGCGTACTGGAAGGCGATCGACACGAAGGTGAAGACCAGCGTGTGCCGCATCGCCGGGCCGAAGGTCGGGTCGTCCAGCACCTTCTGGAAGTTGTCCCAGCCGGAGAAGGGAGCGTCCCCCGCCACGAACGACCGGACGGTGTAGTCGCGCAGGCTCAGGTCGAGGTTGCGGTAGAGGGGGTAGACGTAGAAGGCGGCGAGGTAGGCGATCAGCGGGGCGGCGAAGGCGAGCGCGGTCAGCCGGCTCCGGCGCCGCTGCCGGCGTTCCGCCGGCGGCCCGCCGGGGCCGCCGGCCTTCGATGCCACCGCGGCCCGGCGCGGTCGCTCGACTCGGGCGATGGTCATGGTCGCGGGCCTAGCCCTTCCGGGCGCTCGCCTGGGCGGTGGCCAGGGCGTCCTGCGGGCTCTTGCCGCCGGACAGGGCGGCCTGGACGGCGGTCCACATCGGCTGGGAGATGGTGGGGTACTTGGAGCCCAGTCCGCCGCTGGTGCGGCCCCGGGCGGCGGCCACGGCGTCCACCCACGGCTTGAGCTTCGGGTTCCGCTCGACCTGCTGGGCCTGGACCGAGGCCGTCGGGGCGACGTACATCAGTGTGGTGTCGGTCGTCAGCAGGTTCGTGGAGCTGGTCAGACAGGTGACGATCTTCTTGCTGACGTCGTAGCGCCCGGTGTCCTTCTGCACGGGGACGGTGACGAACTCACCGCCCGTCGGGACCGGCGCCGAACCCCCGCTCTGCCCGGGGATGTTGATGATCCCGTAGTCGAAGCCCGCCTTGTCGGCGTTGCCGAGCTGCCAGGTGCCGTTCTCGCCGAACGCGTAGTCCCCGGTGGCGAACTCCTGCCAGCTGGTGGTCTGCGTGTTCTGCAGGACGTCCTTGGGCGCGTATCCCTCGTCCACCCACCCCTTCCACAGGGACAGCGCGGCCACGCCCTTCGCGGAGTCCAGCTTCGTGAGGTCGCCGCCCGCGCCCCAGAACCACGGCAGGAACTGGAAGCTGCCCTCCTCCGTGTTGATCGCGGAGAAGGTGATGCCCTTCTTCCCGGCGGCCTCGACCTTCTTCAGGGCCGCGGTGAGGGAGTTCCAGTCCTTGATGCCCGCGGGGTCGACGCCCGCGGCGGACAGGACCTTCTTGTTGTAGTAGAGGGCGAGGGTGTTGGCGCCGATCGGGACACCGTAGGAGGCGTTGTCGATGGTGCCCGCGCCGATGATGTTCCGCTGGATCGGCTTGGTGTCGATGCCGAGGTCGCCGGTCTTGTTGAGGATCCCCGCCTCCACCAAAGTCGAGACGACCGGGTTGTCCACGAGCATCACGTCGGGCGCGTTGCCCTGCTGGGCGGCGAGCAGCGCCTTGTTGCCGAGGTCGGTGGTGTCGTACGCGGTCCGCTTCAGCTTCACCCCGGCCCGGGTGCCGCACGCGGTGACGGCCTTGCCCCAGGAGGAGGAGGCGTCGAACTGCGGGTAGGGGTCCCAGAAGGCGTACGTCCCCGAGGACGAGGACGACGACTTGGAGGAGTCGGAGCCGCCACCGCAGGCGGTGAGGGAGGCGAGGGTGCCGGCCGCGGCGAGCGCGGCGATCAGGGCGCGGTGGGTGGGAAGCAGAGGGCTACGGCGGGTGGGTATCACGGGGTGACCTCGTTGTCGTGGCGGGGCGGGGTGGTCAGGAGGTGGGGAGCCAGACGCGCATGCTGCCGTCCTCGCGGTTGGCCCAGGCGTAGTAGGGGATGGCGGTGAGCTCGACGGGATCGCCGTCGTCCGGCGCGGTGTCGGAGGCGGACCCGTACGGCCACCAGTCCGAGGCGGGGATCCGGCGCCGCCGGCCGCCGGCCACCACCGTGGTGACCCCGCCCAGCAGGTCGGGGCGGTGCTTCACGGCGAGCGGGCGGGTGGTGTCGAGGACGATGCCGTCCAGGCCGCCGCCGGGGTGGTCGGCCTGCTCCAGGCAGTACACGAGCGGGCCGCGCTCGATCGCCACACAGCCGCGGACGGCGTCCACCCGTGGGTCGGCCGAGGTGAGCCGGGGTTCGAGGGCGAGCTCCAGGACGACCCGGTCGCCGGGGGACCAGGTCCGCTCCAGCCGCAGCCAGCCGTCGGTGACCGGGGCCTCGTACGTCTGCTCCCCGCACCGCACGCGGAACTTTCGGCACCAGTGCGGGATCCGCAGCGACAGTGTCCACGGGCGGTCGGCCGGGGTCTCCTCGACGGTGAGGGCGACCGTGCCCTGCCAGGGGTAGTCGGTCTCGGCGCGCACGGTGATCTCGTCGTGGCAGTAGCGCCCGGTGACGTACTGGTGGATCTGCACGCCCCGTGCGTCGCCGGACGCCATGTAGTGGTCGAGGCTCGCCAGCAGCCGCATCACGTTGGGCGGGCAGCACGCGCAGCGGAACCAGCGGGTGCGGCGGGCCGACTGGTCGCCGCCGGGGTCGGTGTGGCCGTCGCGGACCTGGAGCGGGTTGACGTACAGCCAGCGCTCACCGTCCAGGGAGACGCCGGCCAGGAAGCCGTTGTAGAGGGTGCGCTCGATCAGGTCGGAGTAGCGGGCCTCACCGGTCAGCAGGGCCAGGCGCCAGCTCCACTGGACCGAGGCGATGGCCGCGCAGGTCTCGCAGTAGGCGCGCTCGTTGGGCAGTTCGTAGGGGTCGCCGAAGTCCTCCTGGTCGTGGTGGGCGCCGAGACCGCCGGTGATGTGGGTCTTCGTGCTGGTCATGGCCTGCCACAACCGCACGTTGGCGGCGAGGAGTTCGGCCTCTCCCGTCTCCGTCGCCAGGTCGGCCGCCGCCGCCAGCAGGTACAACTGCCGTACGGCGTGCCCCTCGACGTTCGTCGCCTCGCGCACCGGGACGCGGTCCTGGCAGTAGGCCTCGCCGCCGAGCAGGCCGTGTCCGTGGCGGTCGACGAAGTAGCCGGCCAGGTCGAGGTAGCGGCGCTCGCCGGTCTCCCGGTACAGCTCGACCAGGGCGGTCTCCACCTCGGGGTGGCCGTCGATGCCGTCGATGGGCCTGCCGCTGCCGGGCGGGCCGAAGACGGAGTCGATGTGGTCGGCGAACTTCACGGCCACGTCGAGGAGCTCGGTGCGGCCGGTTGCCCGGTGGTGGGCCACGGCCGCCTGGATGAGGTGGCCCGCGCAGTACAGCTCGTGGCCCCAGCGCAGGTCCTGGTAGCGCTCGCCGCCCTTGACCAGCTGGAACCAGGTGTTGAGGTAGCCGTCGGGCTGCTGGGCGGCGGCGATCAGGGAGACGATCCGTTCCACGTCGGCCGCCGACTGCGCCGAGTCGTCCCCGGCCAGGTGCCAGGCGGCGGCCTCCAGCCACTTGTAGACGTCCGTGTCCACGAACGGGTAGGCGCCCTGGAACCCGCCCTCGGCCGCCGCGTCCGCCGACGCCCCCGGCGCGGGCGCCGCGAGCCGCAGGTTGTGCAGGTTCCCGGCCGACTCCAGCAGGCGGGGGCCCTGCGGGAGGGACACGCGGGCGTTGGTCTCGCGGCGGGCGTGCCAGAAGCCGGCGTCGACGCGGGTGGTCGCGGGGCGCAGCGCGGCCCGGGCCTCGGGCCCGAGGCGGACCGGGCCGGTGGGGGACAGGGCGGAGCGTGTGCGGGGCATGGCTCTCCGGGATCGGTGAGATGGCGGCGGTACGGAGCCGTTTTGCGCAACCGTTTTCTCGACGGAAAGTAGAGGGCAGTGCGGAAGGCCGGTCAAGAGTCGCGGCAAGAGATTTTTCGGTTTCCCAGTCGCTTGGCAGTTCAGCGGCTGAACTGTCACCATGTCAGGCGTCCATGTCGTTGAGAAAAAGGTTTGCCCGTGACCTCTGCTCCAGGCTCTCCCCCCACCGGCCGGGCCCGCCTCGCCGATGTCGCCGCGCTGGCGGGCGTCAGCGTGGGCACGGCGTCGAAGGCGCTGAGCGGCGGCGGCCGGATGCGCCCCGAGACCCGGCAGCGGGTGCTCGACGCGGTGGAGGCGCTCGGCTTCCGGCCCAACCAGCACGCCCAGAGCCTGCACAGCGGCCGGAGCTGGACGGTGGGCCTGATGACGACGGACGGGATAGGCCGGTTCAGCACGCCGGTGCTCCTCGGCGCCGAGGACGCGCTCGGCGCCGGGAAGATCTCCGTGCTGCTGTGCGACACCCGGGGCGACGCCATCCGGGAACAGCACCATCTGCGCACCCTCACCGACCGCCGGGTGGACGGCATCATCGTGGCCGGGCGCCGCACGGACCCGCGTCCGCCGCTGACCGGCATCGACCCCTCGATCCCCGTCGTCTACGCGCTCGCCCCGTCCACCGACCCCGCCGACACCTCCGTCGTCACCGACGACCGCGGCGGCGCCCACCTGGCCGTCGAACACCTGCTGGCCACCGGCCGCACCCGCATCGCCCACATCACCGGCCCCGAACACCACCAGGCCGCCCGCGACCGCGCCCGGCACGCCGTCGAGCACCTCGAGAACGCCCAACTGGGCCTGGCCACGGGCCGGGTGCACTTCGGCGAGTGGAGCGAGGCCTGGGGCCGCCGCGCCGCCGACGCGGTGCTGCGCACCGCCCCCGACACGGACGCCTTCTTCTGCGGCAACGACCAGATCGCCCGGGGCGTGGCCGACGCGCTGCGCGAGCGGGGCAGGGACGTGCCCGGCGGCATCGCCGTGGTCGGCTACGACAACTGGGACACCATGGCGCTGGCCTGCCGTCCGCCGCTCACCACGATCGACATGAACCTGACCGAGATCGGCCGCATCGCCGCCCTGCTGCTGCTCCAGGCGATCGACGCGGAGCCGGAGCCGGGGGTGCACACGGTGCCGTGCCGACTGGTGGTGCGGGAGTCGAGCTGAAGCGCCTCCTCGGGGCGCGCTGTCCGGCGCGGGCGAGGGGGATCATGACATCGGGCTCGCCCGGCCGCGGACGTGGTTCACCGGCTCTGCTGCCGGTCGGGGCCCGGCGCCGGGGCTGTCTCTCCCACGGGGCGCTCCCCGGTGTCGGGCCGCAGGATGCCGGTCACCGTCCCGGTGAGCGCCACGAGGAGGATGGCGGCGCCGGTGAACAGGCAGACCGTGGTGACGCCCAGCCCGGCCGCCGCCGCGGTGGTGGCGGCGGCGCCCAGCGGGCCCAGGGCGGAGTGGATGGTCCAGAACGACGAGGTGACCCGGCCCAGCAGATGGCCGGGGGTGACCTCCTGGCGCAGCGACATCGAGCAGATGCCCGCGATGCCCGCGCACAACAGGTGGACGGTCACCAGCGCGGCGATCACCGGGACGGTCCGGGCGACGCCCATGCAGGCCACGGCGATGCCCGCGAGGGAGAAGGCGCCGATCCAGCTGACCCCGAACCCCAGGCGCCCCCGGACGCGGGCGACCACCGAGGAGGCGGCGAAGGAGCCCACGGAGCCGGCGGCCAGGACATAGCCGACCGTCGCGTCCGGGCGGCCGAGCTCGTGCTTGACCAGGTAGACCACGAGGTCCGTGAGGCCGTACGTGAGGAAGGTCAGCACGGACAGCAGCACGGTCAGCGGGCGCAGGACCGGATGCCCCCACAGGTAGCGGGCGCCCGCCAGGAACTCCCGGCGTCCGCCCGCGCGTTCGGCCCCGGCGGACGGCCGGGCGGCGGCGCCCAACCGGACGTAGCGGATGCCGAACGCGGAGACCGCGAAGGTGGCCGCGTCGATGCCGATCGCGGCGGCCGGCCCGGCGGACGAGGCGACGAGCCCGGCGAGCGCCGGGCCGACGACACCGGCCACGGCGTAGCTCGCGAAGAGGTGGCCGTTGGCCCGGGTGATCCACTCCGGTGCCACGAGCGACGGCACCACGGTCACACAGGTGACATCGAAGAGCATCGAGAAGACCCCGGCGACCGGCACGACCGTGTAGAGCAGCCAGACCGGTGTGGCGAACGTCCACACCAGCGGCACCAGCAGGTACAGCAGACAGCGGGCCGCGTCGGTGACCATCAGCAGCCGCCGGCGGTCGAGCCGGTCGACGAGCACGCCGGCGAACAGGCCGGTCAGGATCGAGGCGACGCCGGTGAGCCCGGTGACCACGCCCATCTGGACCACCGAGCCGGTGCTGTGCAGCACCAGCAGCGGGATCGCCACGTAGGAGAAGGCGTCACCGAGGGCCGACAGGGTCTGGACGGTGAGGAAGACGCGATAGCCGGGGTTGCCCCATAACCGAGGGCTGTCGCCGTCCGCTGAGGTCACCGTCCGCCTCCCCTGTCGACCCGGCGAAGGGATCACACGCTACACGGGATCAACGTCCGGGGGTACGAACGTCGTTCAGCCCAGCCTCGTCAGCAGCTCGGCGGCGAGCGGGGCGGAGGAGGCCGGGTTCTGGCCGGTGACCAGGTTGCGGTCGACGACCACGTTCGGCGCCCACGGCTCGCCCACCTGGACCGCCACGCCCGCCTCGGTCAGACGGTCCTGGAGCAGCCACTCGGCCTTGCCGGCGAAACCGGCCTGGGTCTCCTCGGCGTTGGTGAACGCGGCCACCCGGTACCCGGCGAAGGCGTTGGAGCCGTCGGCCGTGACGGCCGCGAGCAGGGCGGCCGGGCCGTGGCAGACCACGCCCAGCGGCCTGCCCGAGCGCAGCGCTTCGGCCAGCAGCCTGCCGGAGTCGGCGTTGACCGCGAGGTCCTCCATGGGGCCGTGCCCGCCGGGGTAGAACACGGCGTCGAAGTCGTCGAGCCGTATGTCCTCCA
Source organism: Streptomyces sp. NPDC039424 (assembly GCF_055639495.1). NCBI lineage: Bacteria > Bacillati > Actinomycetota > Actinomycetes > Kitasatosporales > Streptomycetaceae > Streptomyces > Streptomyces sp. NPDC039424. The sequence continues at coordinate 249,041 of NZ_JBVKAI010000011.1, read as the reverse complement.
GCCGGACCGGGGCACGCAGCTCGGTCATGGATTCGAGGGTGCGCGCGATGGCGTCGGCGTTGCCCTGTCCGCCGTTGGCCTCGGCGGAGAGGCTGCCCGGGTCCACGGGCGGGACCACGCCGCCGGGGGTGGCGACGACCACCTCGTGCCCCGCGTCCTTGAACGCCCGGTAGGGGGCGGCGGCCTCCTCCGCCCAGAAGCCGGTGGGGTGCTTGGTGCCGTCGGCGAGCGTCCAGTAGTCGGCGCCGGTCATGACGAAGAGGATGCGTGACATGGGTTTTTCTCCGGAACTCGGGGTGTGCGGTCGCCTGCGAACGTAGTCCGTCCAGCCATAGGTTTCCAATGAAGGTCCCGATGTCAGGCATTGGAACTTCTATGGCACCCGGAGGAATACCGGAGTGATACTGAACCGGGTGGACAGCACTTCCCTCGACCTGAACCTCCTGCGCACCTTCCTCGCGGTCTACCGCTCGGGCTCCTTCACCGGCGCCGGGCGGCTGCTGGGGCTGTCGCAGCCCACGGTGACGACCCAGATGCGCGCCCTGGAACGGCAGACCGGGCGGGAACTGTTCGAACGGCTGCCGCGGGGCGTCGTGCCGACGGCCGTCGCCGACGAGCTGGCCGCCCGCGTCTCCGCGCCCCTCGACGAGCTGGCCACCGTGGCGGGACCGGCCCCGGCGGCGGGCGGCCGGCCCGACCCGGTCCTCCTGGCCGGGCCCGCCGAGATCCTCTGCACCCGCGCGCTGCCCGCCCTGGCGCCGCTGGTGGCGGAGGGCGTACGGCTGCGGGTGGCCACCGGGCTGACGGACCCGCTGCTCGACGAACTGCGGGCGGGCCGCCACGACCTGGTGATCACCACCTCCCGGCCGCGCGGCCGGACGCTGAGCGCGGTCCCCCTGGCGGACGAGGAGTTCGTCCTGGTCGCCGCCCCCGTGTGGGCCAGGCGGGTGAAGGAGCCGCTGGCCGTCGAGGGGCCCGCCGTGCTGCACTCCGTGCCCCTGATCACGTACGCCGAGGACCTCCCGATCGCCCGCCGGTACTGGCGGCACGCCTTCGGCCGGCGGCTCTCCTGCCCCGCCGCCGTGACCGTGCCCGATCTGCGCGGGGTGCTGTCGGCCGTGGTCGCGGGCGCGGGCTTCACCGTCCTGCCCCGCTACCTCTGCCTCGACCAGCTGGCCTCCGGAGCACTCGTCCCGCTCCACGAACCCGAGGACCCGCCCATCAACACCGCCTTCCTGGCCCAGCGCCCCGGCCCGGCGGACAACCCGGACGTGGCGCGGGTGCGGGATCTGCTGCTGCGGGCGGCGCGGTCGTGGTAGCACAGAGAGGTCGCGAGCGGGAGTGGGTCCACGGCGTCTGACGGAGGGTCACATGCGGGCACTGCACACGGCGTTGCTCCTCGGCACGGGTTTGTTCTGGACGGCCGCCTACGTGCTGCTGATCCGCACGGGGCTGCGGGAGCGGACCTTCGGCATGCCGGTCGTCGCGTTCGCCACCAACATCAGCTGGGAGTTCATGTTCGCCTTCGTACGACCGCCGTCCGGCGTCCTGCACCCCGTCAACATCGTGTGGTTCTGCTTCGACCTCGCCATCGGTTACACCGTCGTCCGCTTCGGCCGGGCCGAATTCCCCTCCCTGCCCGAGCGGTTGTTCCTGCCGGCGCTGGCGGCATTGCTGCTGCTCGCCTACCCGGGCATGGACTTCGCCTCCGAGCAGTTCGACCAGGGCGCCGGCGCCGTCACCGCGTTCGGCAGCAACCTGGCGATGTCCGCGATGTTCCTGGCGATGCTGGCCGCCCGCCGCGGCACGCGCGGCCAGTCCCTCGGCATCGCGCTGACCAAGCTCCTCGGCACCGGCTGCGCCTCCCTGGCGCTGCTCACCGACCCGGACGTGGATCCGCGCTACGAGAACCCCCTGATGTACTACCTCTACACCGGCTGTTTCCTCCTCGACGCGGTCTACGCCTGCGCGGTGTACGCCGTGGGGCGGCGCGGCGCCGGGCCGGTCCCGGCGGCCCCCGTCCCCCGCCCGGCTGGACTCCCCGTACACGGCCTGGACGAGTAGTCTCGAAGCCCCGCCGAACGAAGGAGTTCCCGATGGCCGACGAGCACGCCCCGGAGGCGGAGCGGGACGCGGTCCTCGCCGCGCTGGGCCCGGTCGTCGACGGGCTCGCGGCGACGTTCGGGCCGCTCTGCGAGGTGGTCCTGCACGACTACCGGCAGCCGGAGAAGTCGGTGGTCGCGATCGCCGGGGAGGTGACCGGGCGCACGCTGGGCGGGGCGATGAGCGAGATCGGCATGCGGATGGTCACCCGGGGTGACACGGCGGCCGACGAGCTGAACTACCTCACCCGCACCCCCTCCGGGAAGCTCGTCAAGTCGTCCACGATGCTGCTGCGGGACTCCGGCGGCACGGTGTTCGGCGCGCTGTGCGTCAACCTCGACGTCACCGCGCTGACCCAGGCCCACACCCTGCTGGGCGCCCTCGCCGGAACCGGCACGGACGCCGCCGAGCCGCCGGTCACCGCCTTCGGCGACGACATCGACGCCGTGGTCGACGCCATCGTCGACGCCCACCGGCTCAGGCAGAACGCCGGCTGGGCCCAGCTCGACCGGGCGCAGCGCCTGGAGCTGTTCCGCGGCCTCGACGAACAGGGCGTGTTCGCGGTGCGCCGGGCGGTCGAACAGGTCGCCGGGCGGCTCGGCATCTCCCGTGCCTCCGCCTACAACTACCTCGCCCAGGCCAGGGCCGGCGGCGCGGGCTGACGGCCGGCCGGTGTCCCCCGAATGGCGGCGCCGGGTCGACAGACCGACGATGGACTGGTGGGGACCGATCGCCGTCGGAGCGCCGGTGCCGCCGTGGCCGCCGGGTGACGGGGACCGGCCCCCGGCCGTGGTGAGCGGCCGGAAGGGAGGACACCGTCATGGCGATGCTGGAAGTGAAGACGGTCGAGAAGCCGGACGAGCGGCGTGACTTCCCCCGGGGCCACCTCGAAGTGGTCCACCTCACGGGCCTGGACTTCGCGGTGGGCACCTTCGAACCGGGCTGGCGCTGGACGGAGTCCGTGGGCCCGATCGCGGGCACCGAGAGCTGCCAGGTCCACCACAACGGCTATGTCGTGCAGGGGCGGATGCATCTCCGCATGGACGGCGAGGGCGGCGAGTCCGAGGTCGGGCCCGGCGACGTCTTCGTCTGCCCGCCCGGCCACGACGCCTGGGTGGTCGGTGACGAACCGGTCGTCGTGTACGACTTCGCCGGACAGATGGCCCAGGAGTACGCGAAGGCCTCCGGGACGTGACGACAGGCTCCGGCCGACGAGCGGGTGCCGCTCCCTCCGAGGAGGCGGCACCCGCCGCTGCCCGGGCTCGGCCGGGGTGAGCGGTCGCCGCCTCACACCGGCAGCAGCCGTCCGATCAGCCCGCTGAGCTGCCGGGCCGTACGGCACTCGTGCATCTCGACCAGCTCCGCGTACCCGGGCGCCGCGGAGTCGCCCGTGCCCCACTGGGCGCGCGGCTCGGGGTTCAGCCAGTAGACCCGGCGGGCCCGGGAGGCGATGTGGCGTACGGCGGCCAGGTTGGGGTCGCTCATGTTCGTACGGGCGTCCCCGAGGACGAACACCGTGGTGCGCGGGCCGACCGCGTCGCCGTACCGCTCCGCGAACTCGCCCAGCGCGACACCGTAGTCACTGCTGCCGTGCCAGCCGGTGAGCACGGCCTCGGCGCGGATGCGGGCGCCGAGCCCCTCCGGGTCGGCGGCGCCGTGGTCGAGCAGCCCGGTCACCTCGTCGAGCCGGTTGACGAACGCGAACACCCGCACCTTGCTGAACTGGTCGTGCAGCGCCTGCACCAGCAGCATCGTGAAGTCCGAGAAGCCCGACACCGACCCCGACACGTCGCACAGCAGCACCAGTTCGGGCCGGACGGGACGGCGCCTGCGCAGCACCGGCCGCATCGGCACCCCGCCCGTCGACAGTGAGCCGCGCAGGGTCCGGCGCAGGTCGATCGTGCCGCGCGTGGCCCGGCGGCGCCGCGCGGCCAGCCGGGTGGCCAGCTTGCGGGCCAGCGGCCGGACGGTGCGGCGCAGTTCGGCCAGCTGGTCCCGGCCCGCGTACAGGAAGTCCACCCGGTCTGCGGTCGGCGCCACCGCCCGCCGGGCGATCAGTTCCCGGCCGCGCCGCTCGGCGACCCGCCGCCGCGCCTCCGCCGCGACCAGGGCACGGAAGGCGTCGATACGGCGGCGGATCTCGTCGTCCAGCAGCCGCTGGGCGAACCCGCCGGTACCGGGCCGCCCCCGGACGTCCGCGCGCACCCGGGCCAGCAGCGTCTGCGGACGGAGCCGGTCGAGGGTCTGGTACGAGGACCAGCCGTCCGACTCCGGCGAGCTCCCGTACCCGCCCAGCGCGTCGACGGCCTCCGACGCCAGCCGGGCCAGCGCCGCCCGGTCGTCTTCGGCGAGGGCGGCGGCGAGCCGGTCGCGCAGCTCGTCGCGGCCGGCGGGAGCAGAGGTGCCGGGCCCGCCGACGCCGCGCGGGAAGTACAGGTCGAAGACCGGGTCGAACACCGCCCGCTGCCCCGCGCCGTGCAGCAGCGTCGCCGCCAGTCCCTCGCGCAGCAGCTCCCGGTCCGCGAGGCCGAGCGCCTCCACCGCGCGGGCCGCGTCCACGGTCTCGCCGGTGCCGATCCGCATGCCGTGCGCGCGCAGCGCCCCGACCAGGCCGGTCAGCCGGTCGGCCACCCCGGTGGGGGTGCTCACAGGGCCTCCAGATCGAGCTTGGCGGCGGCCTTCAGGATGTCGTCCTGGTGCTTGAGGACCACGCCCAGGCTGTCGCGGACCACGGTCTCGTCGAGCGTTTCGGCGCCCAGCGCCAGCAGCGTGCGCGCCCAGTCGATGGTCTCGGCGACCGAGGGCACCTTGCGCAGGTCCATCGCGCGCAGCGCGCCGATCACCCGCACCACCGACTCGGTCAGCGCCTCGTCGAGGCCCGGCACCTTCAGCCGTACGATCCGCCGCTCCAGCTCCTCGTCGGGGAAGCCGATGTGCAGGAACAGGCAGCGGCGGCGCAGCGCCTCGGACAGTTCGCGGCTGGCGTTGGAGGTGAGCACGACGAAGGGGCGCCGGGTCGCGGTGACCGTGCCCAGCTCGGGGACGGTCACCTGGAAGTCGCTGAGCACCTCCAGCAGCAGCCCCTCCACCTCGACGTCGGCCTTGTCGGTCTCGTCGATCAGCAGCACCTTGGGCTCGTCGCCGCGGATGGCCGTCAGCAGCGGGCGCGGCAGCAGGAACTCCTCGCTGAAGATGTCCGTGCGCGCGTCGTCCCAGGTCTCGTCGCGGCCCGCGCTGATGCGCAGCAGCTGCTTGGCGTGGTTCCACTCGTACAGCGCCCGCGACTCGTCGACGCCCTCGTAGCACTGCAACCGCACCAGCCGCGCCCCCGCGACCTCGGCCACGGCCTTGGCGAGTTCGGTCTTGCCGACCCCGGCGGGTCCCTCCACCAGCAGCGGCTTGCCCAGCCGGTCGGCGAGGAAGACGGTCGTGGCCACGGCGGGCGAGGCGAGGTAGCCGGTCTCGGCCAGGCGGGCGGAGACGTCGTCGACGGATGTGAACAACGGGGCCTCCGGGTGCGGTCGGGCGTCAGGTTCCGGGCTCCTATCTAAGCGCTTGTTCACCCAGCCTGTCACGTGTGTTCCGGTGTCCTGGTCCGGTCCGCCGGACACACGTGGGAGGGCGGCCACCGAAGTGACCGCCCCCGGCACCAGCGCCGTTCACGCCGCCAGCGCCACCGCCTCGACCGCCGGAGTGCCGAGCACCCGCCGCGCGGTGGCCAGGCTCGTCCCCAGCGTCACCGTGGCCGCGACCGCGGTCACCGCGAGCCAGACGCCGAGGAATTGGTGGGGGAGTGTGCCGTCGGTGCGGGTCATCGTGAACGGGACGACCCCCGCCAGCGCGGCCACCGTGCCCGGCAGCACCCCGGCCACCGTGAGGATCAGGCTCTCCACGCCCACCGAGGCGAGCACCTGGCCGGGAGTCGCGCCCGCCAGACGCTGCTGCCCGAACTCCCGCCGCCGGTGCACGGTCGCCGCGTACAGCGAGTTGACCAACATGACGCAGACGAACACCACGATGATGCCGACCACCGTGAGGTTGAGGGTCTCCAGGTTCTTGGCGTCGACCGACCTGGTCAGTCCCGAGGACCTGAGCGCGTCGTTCTCCACCGCCTGCATGGTCAGCGTCGCCGTGGACACGGCCGTGAAGAGGATCAGCGACATCAGGATCCCGGCGAGGTGCCCGACCCGCTCCCGCAGACCGCGCACCGCGAGCCAGCCGCTCGCCCCGGACAGCGACAGCCGGGACAGCAGGCGCCCGAAGAGCCCCGGCGACAGCAGGGCCAGGCCCACCGACAGCAGGATCGCCCCGTAGGCCGACGTCGCCATCAGCTGCTCGTCCCGCGCCGAGAAGGCGAAGGTGGCCGACGCGGACCCGGCACCGGCGAGCAGCGCGGCCCAGCCGGAGACCGTCCGCGTCCGGCCGAGCCGCCGGGTACCCGGGCGGGTGGCCCGCCGCACGGCGAGGAACGCGGCGCCCGCCGACGCGAGCAGGGTGATGCCGAAGCCGGAGGACAGCGCGACCGCGCCCAGGGCGGGTTCGACCGACCACGCGACCTGTCCGCTCCGGTGGAACATCCCGAGCAGCGCCCGCCCGCCGAGCATCGCCGGGCCGATCGCCAGTGCCGTGCCCGCCAGGGCCACGGCCACCGCCTCACCCACGACCATGCGCCTGAGCTGCCCCGGGGTCGCGCCGGAGCAGCGCAGCAGTTCCAGTTCGGCGGACCGCTGGCGCACGTTCACGGTCAGGGTGGAGGCGACGGCGAAGAAGACCAGCAGGCTGCCGTAGGCCCCGACGACATTCGCGGACAGGGTCAGCGTGTCCGCGCTGACCTTGTCGACGCCGGGCCGCGCGGCCGTGTCGTGCAGCGAGTTGAACGTCATGACGATCGTGGCGCCCAGGAAGGCGGACAGCAGCGTGGCGAGGAAGCGGCCGGGCCGGCGCCGAATCGAGTGCAGAGCGAGTGCGAGCATCGGTCACACCCCCGCCGGCACGGCGTCGCCGAGGTGCGCCAGGCGTTCGGCGACCGCGTCGGCGGTCGGCTCCGCCATCTCGCCCGCCAGCCGCCCGTCCGCCAGGAACAGCACCGCGTCGGCGTACGAGGCGGCGACCGGGTCGTGCGTCACCATCACCACGGTCCGGCCGTGCAGCCGCACCGTGTCCCGCAGCAGCCGCAGCACCTCCCGCGCGCTGCGTGTGTCCAGGGCGCCCGTCGGCTCGTCCGCGAAGATCACCCTCGGCTCCGTGACCAGCGCGCGGGCGATCGCCACCCGCTGCCGCTGACCGCCGGACAACTGGCCGGGCAGATGGCCGAGCCGGTCGCCGAGCCCGACGGCCGCCAGCACCTCCCGGACCTGTGCGCGGTCCACGCGCCGGCCCGCGAGCTTCAGCGGCAGCACCGTGTTCTGCGCGACGGTCAGTGTGTCCAGCAGGTTGTACTGCTGGAAGACGAAGCCGATCCGGCCGCGCCGGAACTTCGTCAGCTCGCTCTCGCCGGAACCCGTCATCTCCTTGCCGTCGACCACCACGATGCCCCGGTCCGGCCGGTCCAGCCCGGCCGCGCACTGCAGCAGCGTGGACTTCCCGGAGCCCGAGGGACCCATCACCGCGGTGAACGTGCCGCGCTTGAGACCGAGCGTCACCCCGTCCAGGGCGGTCACGGCGCCGTCGCCGCTGCCGTAGGTCTTGGTCACCTTGACCAGGCGCAGCGCGTCGGCCGTGGGCACCGGGCCGTGCGGGGGGCGCGAGCCGTTGCGGAACATCGTCATCACTCTCCGTCCGGCACCCTCTGTGCCTCACCGAAGACGCTACGGACGGGCGGGCCGGGGCACATTGGGCGTACGACCCGTATCACCGGGTGTACCCAGCACCACCCCGCCCGGGACGCGGGTGCCCTCAACTCAGGAGCACGACCTCCAGCGTCCGCGGCCCGTGCACACCCTCCACCCGGTCCAGTTCGATGTCACTGGTCGCCGACGGGCCGGAGATCCAGGTCAACGGGCGGGTGGGGTCGAGGCGTTCGAGGGCCTCGGGGACGGAGGCGACGACCTGGCCGGGGACGCGCACCACGCAGATGTGGTGGTCGGGGATCAGGGTGATACGGCGACGGCCCTGGTCGGGGGAGCCGTCCAGGACGATCGTGCCGGTCTCGGCGACGGCGACCGCGCAGCCGGTGACCACGCTCTCCACCTCGTCCAGCTCGTGGGGTGTGCTCGCGGCACGGTCATGGACCCGGGTGGCGTCGGCGGCGGACAGCCATTCCGGGGGAAGGCCCGGGGGCACGAGCACATACCGGCTCCCGCGCTCGGCGAGCAGCCGCATGACGAGGTGCGGCAACTCCTCCTCGGTCGCGCGGTGCACGATCGCCCGGTAGTCCGCGAGGTTGTCCGCCAGCAGATCCACCGTCTCCTCGGCACCGAGCTCGCCGTGCCGGCGCAGGTACTTGCGGGGGACCGCCCGCTCGTACGGCGGGTCGCCCGGCGGTACGTCCGCGAGCGCGCGGCGCACCCGCCCCAGGATCCGGTCCCGGCTGCTCACTTCCCGGCCCCCTTCTCACGGTTCTCACCGTGTGTGCGCTGCCACCAGTCGCGGAACGGCTCCGCCGGTACGGCCGGCAGGTCCCGCGTGCCGCTCCACGCCCGGCCCGGGCCCGGCAGCGTACGGGGATGCAGCCGGCGGGTGCGGGAGGCGAGCCGCTGCCCGGCGCGCAGGGCGCCGGGACGGGCGAACGCCCAGCGCGCGGCGCGCATCGCCGCCCGCTCGGCGGCATGCCCCTTGGCGGGCTTGAGCACCACCTTGTTGCCCGCCCGGGTCACCGTGCCGCCCTCCGCGATCCGTTCCCGCAGATGCACCAGCACCTCGGGGATGTCGATGGCCACCGGGCACACCTCGTAGCAGGCACCGCACAGCGAGGAGGCGTAGGGCAGGGAGGCGTCGATCTCGCTCGCCGTTCCCCGCAGTTGGGGGCTCAGGATCGCGCCGATGGGACCGGGGTAGACCGAGCCGTAGGCGTGGCCGCCCGCCCGCTCGTACACCGGGCAGACGTTGAGGCAGGCCGAGCAGCGGATGCAGCGCAGCGCCTGGCGGCCGACCTCGTCGGCGAGGGTGTCGGTGCGGCCGTTGTCGAGGAGGACCAGATGGAAGGTCCTCGGCCCGTCGCCGTCGGTCGTGCCCGTCCACATGCTGGTGTACGGGTTCATGCGCTCGGCCGTCGAGGAGCGGGGCAGCGTCTGCAGGAAGACCTCCAGGTCCCGCCAGGTCGGCACGATCTTCTCGATGCCGACGACCGAGATCAGTGTCTCGGGCAGGGTCAGGCACATCCGGCCGTTGCCCTCGGACTCGACGACCACCAGCGTGCCGGTCTCGGCGACCATGAAGTTGGCGCCGGAGACGCCCACCTTGGCCCGCAGGAACTTCTCCCGCAGGTGCAGCCGGGCCGCCTCGGCGAGTTCGGCGGGTGTGTCGGTGAGGCCCTCGGGGGCGGGGCGGCCCCACTCCTTCATCTCGGAGCGGAAGATGTCCCGGATCTCGCCCCGGTTGCGGTGGATGGCGGGCACGAGGATGTGCGAGGGCCGGTCCTTGCCCAACTGCACGATCAGCTCGGCGAGATCGGTCTCGTAGGCGCGGATGCCCTCCGCTTCGAGTGCCTCGTTGAGTCCGGTCTCCTGCGTGGCCATGGACTTGACCTTGACGACCTCCGACTCGCCGGTGGCCCTGACCAGTTCGGCGACGATCCGGTTGGCCTCGTCGGCGTCGGCCGCCCAGTGGACGGTGCCGCCCGCCGCCGTGACCGACTCCTCCAGCTGGACGAGGTAGTCGTCCAGATGCCGGAGCGTATGGTCCTTGATCCGCTTCCCGGCCTCCCGCAGCTCCGCCCAGTCGGACACCTCCGCCACCGCCTTCGCCCGCTTGGCGCGGATGGTGTGGGTGGCGTGACGCAGATTGCCGCGCAGGGTCTGGTTGCCGACGGCCTCGTGCGCGGCCTTCGGGAAGGACGGCATGCCCACGAACGTTCCGCTCATCCGGCCGGTTCCTCCTCCGTGCTCGCCAGGATCTCCGCGATGTGCACGGGCCGCATGCCCGTCCTGAGCCGTGTCATGGTCCCGCCGATGTGCATCAGACAGGAGTTGTCGGCCGCGCACAGCACCTCGGCGCCCGTCGACTCGGCGCTCCGCACCTTGTCCGCGCCCATCGCCGCGGAGACGTCCGGGTTCTTCAGCGCGAAGGTCCCGCCGAAGCCGCAGCACTCGTCGGCGCCGGGCAGCTCGGCCAGCTCCAGCCCCTTGACCGCCTGGAGCAGCCGCCGCGGACGGTCGCCCAGCCGCAGGCCGCGCAGCCCGTGGCAGGTGGGGTGGTACGTCACCTTGTGCGGGTAGTACGCCCCGACGTCCGTGACCCCCAGCACGTCCACCAGGAACTCCGTCAGCTCGTACGTCTTCGGCACCACCGGCGCCAGCACGGCCGCGAGCCCGTCCCCGCGGCCCTCGGCGCGCGCCCGCTCACCCATGCGCGGATACAGCTCCCGCACCATCGCCCCGCACGACCCGGAGGGCGTCACGATCGCCTCGTACTCCCCGAAGACATCGGAGAAATGCCGGGCCAGCGGCTCGGCCTCGTGGCGGTAGCCGGTGTTGTAGTGCGCCTGCCCGCAGCAGGTCTGGGCCATCGGGAAGTCGACCTCGACGCCCAGTCTGGTCAGCAGTTTCACCACCGCGCGGCCGGTGTCCGGATACAGCGTGTCGTTGACACAGGTCAGGAACAGGGCGACACGCATCGCGGCTCCTTGGGGTCGGTCATCGGACGAGTGCAGCGTAATGGGCGGTACAGCGCTCGGGGAGTCCCCGGCTCACGGCGCGGCGAGCCGGGCCTGGGCCGCCCGCCACCGTGCCGCGCCGCCCTGGGGTTCGTACCGTGTCAGCGGCTGCGTACGGACCAGCAGTCGCCGCATGCCGGCGAGGTCGCCGGCCGGCCCGTGCGCCCGGGCCTGCACCAGTACGTTGCCCAGCGCGGCGGCCTCCGTCGGTCCGGCCACCACCGGCAGTCCGCAGGCGTCGGCGGTGAGCTGGCACAGCAGCGCGTTGCGGGTGCCGCCGCCGACGACGTGCACCACGTCCACCGGGTGCCCGGCCAGCCGCTGGGCGTCCTCGACGGCCCGGCGGTGGGCGAGCGCGAGGGAGTCGAGGATGCACCGCGTGACCTCCGCCGGGGTCCGCGGCACCGGCTGGCCCGAGGCCCGGCACGCCTCGGCGATCCGCTCGGGCATCCGGCCGGGCGCCAGCAAGGCGGCGTCCCCCGCGTCCACCACCGACCGCAGCGCGGGGACGGCGGCGGCCTCGCGCAGCAGCGCTCCAAGGTCCGCGTCCCCCCAGGCCCGCAGGCACTCCTGGAGCAGCCACAGCCCCATGATGTTGCGCAGGTAGCGGACCGTGCCGTCCAGGCCCAGCTCGTTGGTGAAGTTCGCCGCCCGGCTCTCCTCGGTGAGCACGGGCGAGGACAGTTCCAGCCCGGCCAGGGACCAGGTGCCGGTGCAGATATAGGCGAACCGCTCGCCCGTCGCGGGCACGGCGGCCACCGCCGAGGCGGTGTCGTGCGAGCCGACCGCCGTCACCGGCACGGGCCCGGCGAGCCCGGTCTCCTCCAAAACCTCCGCCCGCAGCACCCCGGCCGGATCCCCGGGCCGCCGCAGCGGCGGGAACAGGCCGAGGTCGATGCCCAGCCGGTCGGCTGTGTCGTACGACCAGTCGCGGGTGCGGGGGTCGACGAGCTGGGTGGTCGAGGCGTTGGTCAGCTCGGTGCCCTGCTCGCCGGTCAGCCAGTACGTCAGCAGGTCGGGGATGAGCAACAGCCGCTCGGCCGCCGCGAACTGAGCCGTGGAACGGGCGGCGGTCAGCTGGTACAGGGTGTTGAAGGGGGCGTACTGGATGCCGGTCGCCGCGTACAGCTCGGCGGCCGGTACGGTCGCCCACACCTTCTCCGCGACGCCCTCCGTGCGGGCATCGCGGTAGTGCACCGGGTTGCCCAGCAGGGCGCCGTCCGCGTCCAGCAGGCCGTAGTCCACCGCCCAGCTGTCGATACCGACGGAGTCGATCCGGCCCCCGGCCTCGGTGCCGGCCGCCCGCAGCCCGTCCAGCAGCCCCCCGTACAGCCCGAGCACGTCCCAGCGCAGCCCCTCCGGGACGCGCACCGGCCGGTTGGGGAAGCGGTGGACCTCGCTCAGCTCCAGCGAGTCGGGACCGACGCGGCCGACCATGACCCGCCCGCTGGAGGCGCCGAGGTCGGCCGCCGCGTACGCCCTCACTTCGGCGCTCATCGCAGGAACGCGGCCGCCACACCCGCGTCGACGGGGACGTGCAGCCCCGTGGTGTGCGTCAGGTCCCCACCCGTGAGCGCGAACACGGCGTTCGCCACGTGCTCGGGCAGCACCTCCCGCTTGAGGATGGTCCGCTGCGCGTAGAACTCGCCCAGCTTCTCCTCCTCCACCCCGTACACGGCGGCCCGCTGCGCCCCCCAGCCGCCCGCGAAGATCCCGGAACCGCGCACCACCCCGTCCGGGTTGACGCCGTTCACCCGGATCCCGTGCTCGCCCAACTCGGCGGCCAGCAGGCGCACCTGGTGGGCCTGGTCGGCCTTGGTGGCGGAGTAGGCGATGTTGTTCGGCCCCGCGAAGACGGCGTTCTTGGAGGCGATGTAGACGACGTCGCCGCCCAGCCCTTGCGCGATCATCACCCGCGCCGCCTCCCGCGACACGAGGAAGGACCCCCGGGCCATGATGTCGTGCTGGAGGTCCCAGTCCTTCGCCGACGTCTCCAGCAGCGGCTTGGAGATGGAGATACCGGCGTTGTTGACCACCAGGTCCACGCCGCCGAAGGCGAGCACCGCCGCCCTGAAGGCCTCGGCGATCTGCTCCTCGGAGGTGACGTCCACGGTCACGGCGACGGCCTTGTCCGGGCCGCCCAGTTCCTCGGCCACCTCGGCGGCGTTGTCACCGCTCAGATCGGCGACCACGACACACGCCCCCTCGGCCACCAGCCGATGGGCGATCGCCTTCCCGATCCCGCTGCCCGCGCCGGTCACCAGCGCCACCCGGGTCGCCAGCGGCTTCGGCTTCGGCATCCGCCGGAGCTTGGCCTCCTCAAGGGCCCAGTACTCGATCCGGAACTTCTCCGCCTCCTCGATCGGCGCGTACGCCGACACCGCCTCGGCGCCCCGCATCACATTGATCGCGTTGACATAGAACTCGCCGGCCACCCGGGCGGTCTGCTTGTCCTTGCCGAAGGAGAACATGCCGACGCCCGGCACCAGCACGATCGCCGGGTCGGCGCCGCGCATGGCGGGGGAGTCGGGCAGAGCATGCCTTCGGTAGTAGGCGGCGTACTCCTCGCGGTACCCGGCGTGCAGTTCCTCCAGCCGTGCGACCGCCTCCTCCAGCGGGGCCGTGGGAGCCAGGTCGAGCACGAGCGGCCGTACCTTGGTCCGCAGGAAGTGGTCCGGGCACGACGTGCCCAGCGCGGCCAGCCGCGGATGCTCGGCCCGGGCCAGGAAGTCGAGGACGACCTCGGTGTCCGTGAAGTGCCCGACCTGCGCCTTGTCCCGCGAGGCGATCGCCCGGACGTACGGCGCCAGAGCGGCGGCCCGCGTCCTGCGCTCGCCCTCGGGCAGCGCCTCGTAGCCCTCGACCACGGGCCCGAACGGCTCGGCCCTGCCCCGCTCCTGAAGGAACGCCTCGGCGGTGCGGATGATGTGCAGCGAGTTCCGCTCGCACTCCTCCGACGTGGCTCCCCACGCGGTGATCCCGTGTCCGCCGAGCACGCATCCGACGGCCTGCGGGTTGGCCTCCTTGATCGCCGCGATGTCCAGCCCGAGCTGGAAGCCCGGCCGCCGCCACGGCACCCAGACCACCGTGTCGCCGAAGCACTCGGCGGTCAGCTTCTCCCCGTCCGCCGCACAGGCCAGCGCGATCCCCGAGTCCGGATGCAGATGATCCACGTGCGGCGCGCCGACCAGCCCGTGCATCGCCGTGTCGATCGAGGGAGCCGCCCCGCCCTTCCCGTGCAGGCAGTAGTCGAACGCGGCGACCATCTCGTCCTCCCGCTCGACCCCCGGATACACCTCGACGAGCGCCCGCAGCCGGTCCAGCCGCAGCACCGCCAGCCCGGCCTCGGTGAGCGTCCCGAGATCGCCTCCGGAACCCTTCACCCACATCAGCTCGACGTCCCCACCGGTCACGGGGTCGGTGTCGATGCCCTTGGCGGACGCGTTGCCGCCCGCGTAGTTGGTGTTCCGGGGGTCGGATCCGAGCCGATGGGACCGGGCGAGGAGGGCGGCGGCTTCGGGATGGGTTGCCATGAATAATCAGTCCTTCGTGACACGAAAGTGTGGGTGAGTGCACCCCGCCCAGGGGCGCGGGGAACTGCGCGACCGGCCACAACGGGCCCGCAGCCCGCCATGGACAGAACCCGGCAGACGCTTACGCGCCCCAGCCGGCCTGCTGACCACTGACCCGCTCGGCGACGATCTTCTCCGCCCACCCGGACCGGCGGTAGGCCGCGATCGGGTCGCCGTCCAACCCCATTTCCTCCCGCACATCCCGAAGCAGTGGCCGCACATCCGTGTTGTACGCATCCATCAGCACGGCATTGGCTTCGAGCACGTCACCGGAAGCCTGCGCATCAGCCAACGCCCGCCGGTCGACCAGCAAAGCCTTGGCCGTAGCCTCCTGCACATTCATCACCGAGCGGATGATCGCCGGAATCTTCGCCTCGATGTTGTGGCACTGGTCGAGCATGAACGCGACCTCGGCCGTGAACCCACCCCCACGCACCACCTCGTACATGATCCGGAACAGCTGGAACGGATCCGCCGCCCCCACCATCAGGTCGTCGTCGGCGTAGAACCGCGAGTTGAAGTCGAACCCGCCGAGCTTCCCCTCCCGCAGCAGCGTGGCGACGATGAACTCGATGTTGGTCCCGGGTGCGTGGTGCCCCGTGTCGACCACGACCTGCGCCTTGGGCCCGAGCTTCAGGCAGTGCGCGTACGCCGTACCCCAGTCCGGAACATCGGTCGTGTAGAAAGCGGGCTCGAAGAACTTGTACTCCAGCAGCATCCGCTGCCCGTCCCCGAGCCGCTCGTACACCTCGGCCAGCCCCTCCGCCAGCCGGTCCTGTCGCCCCCGTACATCGTCCTGACCGGGATAGTTCGTCCCGTCCGCGAACCACAGCTTCAGATCGGCGGAGCCCGTCGCGTCCATGATGTCGACGCACTCCAGCAGATGATCGACCGCCTTGCGCCGCACCGCCGCGTCCGGGTGGCAGACGCTGCCCAGCTTGTAGTCGTCGTCCTGGAAGGTGTTGGAGTTGATCGCGCCCAGGCTCACGCCACGTTCCTCGGCGTGCTTGGCCAGCGCGGCGTAGTCGTCGACCTTGTCCCAGGGGATGTGCAGCGCCACGGTCGGGGCCACACCCGTGACCGCGTGCACCTGGGCGGCATCGTCCAGCTTCTCCCAGGGGGACCGCGGAACGCCCTGCTGGGCGAACACCTTGAAGCGGGTCCCCGAGTTCCCGTACGCCCACGACGGCGTCTCGACGGCCTGGGTCTTGAGCGCGGCCTTCACCGCGGCGAGGTCGGTCACAACAGGGCTCCTGGGGCATCAGGTGGGCACGACTGAAGCGAATCGATGAAACGATTCAGAACGGCAAGCTATGAGCCCCCCGAAGGGGTGTCAAGCTCTTGGACACGCCCCGTTTTCCGTGACTCGACAGTGACCTTGGGCTATCGAAATTTTTTCGACACGGACCCATTGACGTGACATGGCCGCCATGCCTAACGTCCCGGCCATCCAGTTGAAACCTTTCACGACGCCGTGAGGGCCGCCCCGCCGGCGTCGTCGAGGAGCCTCCATGACCCACCCGTCCGACACGGGACCGGCCCCGGTGCTGGCGCTGAAGGGTGTCTCGAAGTCCTTCGGCGCCGTACGCGCCCTGCGGGACGTCTCCCTGGAGCTGTTCCCCGGCGAGGTGCACGCCCTCGCAGGTGAGAACGGCGCGGGCAAGTCAACCCTGATCAAAACCCTTGCCGGGGTGCACCGGCCGGACGCCGGCCAGGTGCTGCTCGACGGCGAGCCCGTCGTGTTCCACGGCCCCAAAGACGCCCGCGACGCCGGTATCGCCGTGATCTACCAGGAGCCCACGCTCTTCCCCGACCTGTCGATCGCCGAGAACATCTTCATGGGCCGCCAGCCCCGCCGCGCCCTCGGCCGCATCGACCACAAGGCCACCCACGCGGCGACCGCCGCCCTGATGAAGCGGCTCGGCGTCGTCCTCGACCCCGACCGCTCGGCGCGCGGCCTGTCCATCGCCGACCAGCAGATCGTGGAGATCGCCAAGGCGCTCTCCTTCGACGCCCGGGTCCTGATCATGGACGAGCCGACGGCGGCCCTGACCGGCAGCGAGGTGGCCCGGCTCTTCGGCGTGGTGCGCACCCTGCGCGAGCAGGGCGCCGCCGTGCTGTTCATCTCGCACCGGCTGGAGGAGATCTTCCAGATCTGCGGGCGCGTCACCACGCTGCGGGACGGGGCGTGGATCGCCAGCGAGCCGCTGGAGGGCATGACCGAGGACGACCTGGTGCGCCGCATGGTGGGCCGCGACCTCGACGAGCTGTACCCCAAGCAGGACGTCACGCCCGGCGAGGTCGCGCTGTCGGTGCGCCGGCTGACCCGGGAGGGCGTCTTCACCGACGTCTCCTTCGAGGTGCGGCGCGGCGAGATCGTGGGCCTCGCCGGGCTGGTCGGCGCCGGACGCACCGAGGTCGCCCGGGCCGTCTTCGGCGTCGACCGGTGGGACGCGGGGGAGGTGGAGGTCGCCGGACGCAAGCTCACAGGCGGCGCCCCGTCCACCGCGATGGCCGCCGGGCTGGCCCTCGTCCCCGAGGACCGGCGAGCCCAGGGCCTGGTGATGGACATGTCCATCGAGCGGAACATCGGCCTGACCGGACTGCGCTCGACCGTGAGGGCCGGGCTGATGGACCGGGGCGCCGAGCGCAGCCGCTCCCTCGACTGGGCGGTGAAGCTCCAGGTGAAGTACGCCCGGATCGCCGACACCGTCTCCACCCTGTCCGGCGGCAACCAGCAGAAGGTCGTCCTCGCCAAGTGGCTGGCCACCGGACCCGAGGTGCTGATCGTCGACGAACCGACCCGTGGCATCGACGTCGGCACCAAGGCCGAGGTGCACCGGCTGCTGGGCGAACTGGCCGCCGACGGGGTGGCCGTCCTGATGATCTCCTCCGACCTGCCCGAGATCCTCGGCATGGCCGACCGCGTGCTGGTGATGCACGAGGGCCGGATCACCGCCGAGATCCCGCGCACCGACGCGACCGAGGAAACCGTGATGGCCGCAGCGACCGGGAGGGCCGCCGCATGACGGTGACCACCCCGAACCCAGCCCCTGTCGCCGAGGTACCCAAGTCCAGTGGCACCCGGCTGGTCGACCGCGTCTTCAGAATGCGCGAACTCGCCATCCTCGCCGTCTTCCTGGTGATGGTCGCCGTCACCCAGGCGGGCAACAGCGAGTTCCTGTCCGAGCAGGGCATCAAGGACCTGCTGCTCAACTCGACCATCCTGGTCCTCGTCGCCACCGGCCAGTCGCTGGTGGTCATCACCCGCAACGTCGACCTGTCGGTCGGCTCGACGCTCGGCATCAGCGCCTTCGCCGCCGGTACGTATTTGCACGACGGCGGCAACCCGGTGGTCGCCGTGGGCCTGGCCGTCCTGCTCGGCGTCGGCTGCGGGCTCCTCAACGCCCTGCTCGTCAGCCTCGGCCAGGTGCCCGCGCTGGTCGTCACCCTCGGCACGCTCTACATCATCCGGGGCGTCGACTCCATCTGGGTCGGCTCCCGCCAGATCGTCGCGTCCGACCTGTCCGGCGGGTTCGTGGACTTCGGGTCCGGCGGCATCTCGGCCGTGCCGTGGCTGGCGCTCATCGCCCTGGCCGTGCTGGTGGCGACCGCCTACTACCTCAAGCACTTCGGCAGCGGCCGCGAGCTGTACGCCCTCGGCTCCAACCCCGAGGCCGCCCGGCTCGCCGGCATCCCGGTCCGTAAGCGGATCCTCACCGCGTACACCTTCTGCGGCGGCCTGGCCGGACTGGCGGGCGCGCTGTACCTGGCCCGGTTCGGCAACGTCGACTCCAGCACCGGCAACGGCTACGAACTGACCGTCGTCAGCGCGGTCGTGGTCGGCGGCGTCGTCTTCACCGGCGGCTCCGGCAGCGTCTACGGAGCCGCACTGGGCGCGCTGCTGCTGACCTCCATCAACAGCGTGCTGCCCGCGCTCGGCGTCAGCTCGGTCTGGGTGCTCGCCATCAACGGCGTCCTGCTCCTGCTCGCCATCGCCGTCGACCGGATCGTCGCGCTGCGTCTGGCCTCCGCCCTGAAGAAGAGGAACGCCCGCCATGCCTGAGTCCTTGACGCGCGCGGTCCGTTGGGACACGGTCGTCGGCGCCCTGCTCATCGTCCTGCTGGTGCTGTCCTTCTCCTTCGTCGACGGCTTCGGCAACGCGCTCAACCTGTCGTTCCTGATCGGCAACACGCTGCCCATCGCGCTGATCGCCCTGCCGATGACCCTGCTGGTCGTCGCCGGCGAGATCGATCTGTCGGTGGCGTCCACGGCCGGGCTGTCCGGAGCGGTGATGGGCAAGCTCTGGAACGAGGGCATGGCCATCGAGACGATCATCCCGATCTGCCTGCTGCTCGGCGTGGTGTGCGGGCTGGTCAACGGCCTGCTGGTGACCCGGCTCGGGCTGCCCTCCCTCGCCGTCACCATCGGTACCCTCGCCGCCTACCGGGGCATCGCGCAGATCGTGCTCGGCGCCGACGCGGTGACCGACTTCCCCACGCAGTACCTCGACTTCGCGGCCGGCCGGGTCGGGAACAGCTTCCTGCCCCAGGCCTTCCCGCCTTTCCTGGTGCTGCTCGCGATCGCCGTGGTCGTCCTGCACGCCACCTCGTTCGGCCGGTCGCTGTTCGCGGTCGGCGCGAGCGAGGAGGCCGCCCGGTTCGCCGGGATCCGGGTGAAGCGGGCCAAGCTGATCCTGTTCACCGCCACCGGCCTCATGGCCTCCCTCACCGGCGTCTTCTGGGCCCTGCACTACGCCAGCGCCCGCTACGACAACGCCACCGGCCTCGAACTCTCCGTCGTCGCGGCCGTGCTGCTCGGCGGCATCGACTTCGACGGCGGCAAGGGCACGCTGGGCGGCGCCGTCGCCGGGGTGTTCCTGCTCGGCGCGCTGCAGAACGTGATGAGCCTGCTCAACGTCTCCGCCCAGTCGCAGATCGTCGTGACCGGTGTGCTGCTCGTCGTCTCCGTGCTCGGCCCCCGGGTCGCACGGCAGATCTCCGTCGCGAGGGCGGGCCGCGAGGCGGCTGCCTCGACGCCGGCCGCCTCGTAACCCCGCTCGCTCACCCTCGTAAAGGACCCGCCATGCGCAAGGCCACACTCCGCCGCACCTGTGCCGCCCTCGCCGCCGTCTCCTCCCTCGCCCTGGCCGCCACCGCCTGCGGCGGCACCACCAAGAGCGATGTCAAGGACGACAACGCCTCCGCCGCCACCGCGGGCAAGGCCGACCCGGGTGCCGCCACCAAGAAGGGCCTCACCGTCGGCTTCCTGCCCAAGCAGGTCAACAACCCCTACTTCACCTCCGCCGACAAGGGCGGCGAGAAGGCGCTCACCGAACTGGGCTCGAAGTACAAGGAGGTCGGTCCGTCCAGCGCCACCGACACCTCCGGGCAGGTGAGTTACGTCAACACCCTCACCCAGCAGCGGGTGAACGCGATGGCCGTCTCCGCGCAGGACCCGGGCGCCCTGTGCACCGCGCTGAAGCAGGCCATGACGAACGACATCAAGGTCGTCACCTACGACTCCGACACCAACCCCGGCTGCCGCAACGCCTTCGTGTCGCAGGCGAGCGCCGAGGACCTGGGCCGTACCGAGGTGCAGCTGCTGGCGAAGCAGATCGGCTACAAGGGCGAGATCGCGATCCTGTCCGCCGGGCAGACCGCGACGAACCAGAACACCTGGATCGGCTACATGAAGGAGGAGCTGAAGGACCCCAAGTACAAGAACATCAAGCTCGTCAAGACCGCCTACGGCAACGACGAGGCCCAGCTGTCCTTCCAGCAGACGCAGGGTCTGCTCCAGGAGTACCCGAACCTCAAGGGGATCATCTCCCCGACCACCGTCGGCATCAAGGCCGCCGCCCAGTACCTCTCCGGCTCCAAGTACAAGGGCAAGGTCAAGCTGACCGGCCTCGGCACCCCCAACGACATGCGCAAGTACGTCAAGAACGGCACCGTCGACGCCTTCGAGCTGTGGGACCCGGCCAAGCTCGGCGACCTGGCCGCCCGCACCGCCGTCGCCCTGGCCTCCGGGCAGATCACCGGCAAGGAGGGCGAGACCTTCAAGGCCGGTTCCACCACGTACACCATCGGCAAGGACGGCGTGATCACCCTCGGCAAGCCGACCGTGTTCGACGCCGAGAACATCGACCAGTTCAACTTCTAGTCCGGGGAGGTTCCGTCGATGCAGCGTGTGTGCTTCCTGCTGAAGGTCCGCGCGGACCGTCTCGACGAGTACCGCGAGCGGCACGCCGCCGTGTGGCCGGAGATGCTCCAGGCGCTTTCCGCCACCGGCTGGCACAACTACTCGCTCTTCCTGCGCGAGGACGGCCTGCTCGTCGGCTACCTGGAGACCGAGGACTTCGCCGCCGCCCAGGCCGGCATGGAGGCCACCGACGTCAACGCCCGCTGGCAGGCGGAGATGGCGCCGTTCTTCGAGTCGCTGGACGGCGCCCGGCCCGACGAAGCGATGAAACCGCTCACCGAGGTCTTCCACCTCGCCTGACTGCTTTCAGGAGCCGCACCATGAGAAGACGTACCGTGCTCTCGTCCGCCATGCTGGCCGCCATGGCAACCCCGGGCATCGCACGGGCCGCATCCCCCGGCCCCTCCGTCACCAAGAAGGGCACCACGCAACTCGACGCCCAGGCCGTCTACTTCGTCTCCTACGACGGCCTGGTCAACAACAACTCCTTCCAGAAGAACGGCCTGCTGACCTACAAGGGCCACCAGTACGCCGCCTGGTACACCGCCAGCCGCAACGCGGTGGTCGCCCGCCGGGTCCTGGGCGGCTCCACCTGGTCCACCGTCACGCTCTCCCACCAGCTCAAGAGCGACGACTCGCACAACGTCATCTCCATGGGCGTCTCGAAGACCGACGGCCGCCTGCACCTCAACATGGACTCGCACAGCGACGGCTTCTTCTACGTGAAGTCGGCCGCCGGGCTCCTGGACAACCCTGCGTCCACCGCCTGGAAGCCGTCCGTCTTCGGCGCCGTACAGCCCTCGCTGGACGGGCTCGCCCTCACCTCGCAGTTCACCTACCCGCAGTTCGTCTCCACCCCCGAGGGCAGGCTCCAGCTGAGCTACCGCGTCGGCATCTCCGGCAACGGGCGCAACGCCCTGGCCGAGTACGACGGTTCGTCCTGGAAGGCGCTGGGGGAGTGGAGCAGCTCCACCGGCACCTACACCAGCTCGCACGGCTCCTCGACGGCCCGCAACATGTACCTCCACGGCATCGACTACGACGTCAACGGCCGACTGCACGCCTTCTTCACCTGGCGCGAGCAGAACGGCGCCGTGATGTGCAGCAGCGGCGGCATCACCAACCACGACACGGGCTACGTGTACTCCACCGACCGGGGCCGCACCTGGCGCAACGACACGGGCACGGTCGTCGGCACCACGGGCACCTCCGACACGGTGGCGGTCACCGACGGCGGTCTCGTCGTCGACTCCCTCAACCCGGACCACTCCCTGATGAACCAGGAGAGCCAGGCGACCGACTCCACCGGCCTGCCGCACGCGGTCATCTCCTACGTCCCCGGCCGCTTCGGCCAGTGCACCACGAACTACGTCGCCGACCGCACTGCGAGCGGCCGGGCCTTCCACCTGCGCAAGAACTCCTCGGGCAGCTGGCAGAAGACGGAGATCCCGGTCCCGCTGAACTCCAGCCAGCGCACCAAACTGGTCCTCGACAAGTACGACAACGCCTACGCCGTCTTCCCCTACGGCCGGATCGCGGGCGCCTCCAAGGCCTCCGGACACACGGACTGGACGCTGCTGTACGACGGCGGTGACCTGGGCGCCTTCGGAGAGGTCGTGATCGACGAACCGCGGGTCAGGGCCGACAACGTGCTGTCCTTCCTGTACCAGGAGAAGTCCAGCGGTACGACCCCCTCGGCGCTGCACGTCGCCGACTTCGCCCTGCCCGCCTGACCGGTCCGGTGTGCGGTGGGACGACGGTAATGTGAAGGGCCTTCCCGCCGCCCCTCGTCCCCCTGGAGGTCTCCGCCCGATGGCCCAGTCGGTGGGTATCAAGGACGTCGCCCGCGCCGCCGGAGTCTCGGTGGGTACCGTCTCCAACGTCATCAACCGTCCGGACACGGTGGCCCTGGAGACGCGCGCCCGCGTGCAGTCCGCCATAGACCGGCTGGGCTACGTCCGCAGCGAGTCCGCCCGCCAGCTGCGCGCGGGCCGCAGCCGGATCATGGGCCTGCTCGTCCTGGACATGGGCAACCCGTTCTTCGTGGACGTCGCCCGCGGCGCCGAGCGGGCGGCACGGGAGGCCGGGCTCGGCGTGATGGTCTGCAACAGCGCGCAGAGCGCCGGCGAGGAGGCCGAGTACCTGTCCCTCTTCGCCGAGCAGCGGGTGCGCGGCGTCCTGCTCACCCCGGCGGACGCCACCGGGCGCAACATCGAGACGTTCCGGCGGCACGGCATCCCCTTCGTCCTGGTCGACCGGGTCGCCGAGGGCACCACCGAGTGCTCGGTCTCGGTCGACGACGTGGCGGGCGGCGCCCTGGCGGTGCGGCACCTGGTGGACGCCGGGCACCGCTCCCTCGCCTACGTCAGCGGCCCGCCCGGGTTCAACCAGGTCAGGGACCGCCGCACCGGCGCCCTGCACGCCCTCGCGGAGGCCGGCCTCGGCCCCGACGCCCTGCGCGAGCTGCCCACCGAACGCCTCGACGTGGCCGCCGGGCGGGACGCCGGAGCACGGCTGCTCGGCCTCGCCGACCGCCCGACCGCCGTGTTCTGCGCCAACGACCTTCTCGCCCTCGGTGTCCTGCAGGCCATGTACGCGGCCGGCGTGGTCGTCCCGGACGACCTCGCGATCGTCGGCTACGACGACATCGAGTTCGCGGCCGCCGCCGCCGTCCCGCTCACCTCCGTACGCCAGCCCGCCGTCACCATGGGCGCGCTCGCCGCCGAGCTGCTCCTGGAGGAGACGGAGGCGCAGGACGCCCCCGGGGCGCACGAGCACCGCCGGGTGGTGCTCCAGCCGGAGCTGGTGGTACGCCGCTCCAGCCTCGCCGCCCGCTGATTCCCGATTCAGTAACATTCCATGATCCCAGGGGGCGGACGGCGCACGGACATGTGCTGAACTGGGACGCGACCATCCGTCCGTCCCGGGAGATTCGTTGACCGTCAGCTACCGCCAGCCCGGCGTCGTCCTCACCGACCACCGCTTCACCGTGCCCCTGGACCACGCCGATCCGGCGGGCGAGACCATCGAGCTGTACGCCCGGGGGGTCGTCGCGAGCGACAAGGCGGACCGGGACCTGCCGTGGCTGGTCTATCTCACGGGCGGGCCCGGCTTCGGGGCGAACCGATTCATCGGCAAGCAGGCCTGGCTCGGCCGCGCCCTGGAGGACCACCGCGTCCTCCTCCTCGACCAGCGCGGCACCGGCCACTCCACGCCCGCCAACCGGCAGACGCTCCCGCTGCGCGGCGGCCCCGCCGCACAGGCCGACTACCTGAGCCTCTTCCGCGCCGACTCGATCGTCCGCGACTGCGAGCTGATCCGCCCGCGGCTGACCGGCGGCGCCCCCTGGACCGTCCTCGGCCAGAGCTTCGGCGGCTTCTGCGCGGTGACCTATCTGTCCCTGGCGCCCCAGGGCCTGAGCACCGCCGTGATCACCGGCGGCCTGCCCTCGCTGGACGCGCACGCCGACGACGTCTACCGGGCCGCCTACCCGCGCATCGAACACAAGGTCACCGCGCACTACACCCGCTACCCGCAGGACGTCGAACGTGCCCGCCGCATCGCCGACCACCTGCTGACCCACGACGTGGTCCTGCCCAGCGGCTACCGCCTCACCGTCGAGGCCTTCCAGTCCCTCGGCATCCTGCTCGGCACCAGCGACGGCAGCCACCGTCTGCACTACCTCCTGGAGCACGCCTTCGCCCGCACCCCGCACGGCTGGGAGCTGTCGGACGCCTTCCAGGAGGAGGCGCAGGGCCTGCTGTCGTACGCGAGCCACCCCCTCTACGCCCTGGTCCACGAGGCGATCTACGGCCAGGGCGACCGGCCCACCGCCTGGGCCGCCGAACGGGTGCGAGCCGAGTTCCCGCAGTTCGACGCCGCCAAGGCCCTCGCGGGCGACGCGGCGGTGCTCTTCACCGGCGAGACCGTCCACCCCTGGACCTTCGACTGCGACCCCGCCCTGCGGCCCCTGCGCGACACCGCCGAACTGCTCGCCGCCCGCACCGGCTGGCCGCCGCTGTACGACCCCGCGCGCCTGGCCGCGGCCGAGGTCCCGGTCGTCGCCGCCGTCTACCACGACGACATGTACGTCGACACCGCCCACGCGCTGCGCACGGCCCGCGCCATCCGGGGCCTGCGCACCTGGGTCACCGACGAGTTCGAACACGACGGCCTGCGGGCCGGCGCGCCCCGCGTCCTGGACCGGCTGCTGGCGATGGCCCGCGACGAGGTGTGACGCCCCGGGGCCCGCGCTGTCCGAAAGGAGTTGCCCGCTCAGCGCGGCGGAATAGTCTGCGCCCATGACCGAGCCGAAGATCACCCAGCTTCAGCCCATGCCGACCGACTGGCAGCGAGCCCTCGCCGTGGTCGCGCACCCGGACGACCTCGAGTACGGGTGCTCCGCGGCCGTCGCCGCCTGGACCGACGCCGGCCGCGAGGTCGCCTATGTCCTCGCGACCCGCGGCGAGGCGGGCATCGACACCCTCGAGCCCGCCCGGTGCGGTCCGCTGCGGGAGCGGGAACAGCGGGCGAGCGCCGCCGCGGTGGGTGTCTCGGTCGTGGAGTTCCTCGACCACAAGGACGGCGTCATCGAGTACGGCACCGCGCTGCGCCGCGACATCGCCGCCGCGATCCGCCGCCACCGGCCCGAGCTGGTGATCACCCTCAACCACCGGGACACCTGGGGCGGTGCCGCCTGGAACACGCCCGACCACGTGGCGGTGGGGCGCGCCACGCTGGACGCCGCAGGGGACGCCGGCAACCGGTGGATCTTCCCCGAACTCGCCGAGCGGGGCCTGCAGCCCTTCAACGGCGTCCGCTGGGTCGCCGTCGCCGGTTCCTCCTCGCCCACCCACGCCGTGGACGCGACGCCGGGCCTGGAGCGGGCGGTGCGGTCGCTGCTCGAACACCGCAGCTACATCGAGGCGTTGACGGACGAGGACCCGGAAACGTATGCCCGGGGGTTCCTCACCGGCAGCACCCGAGCGACCGGCGAGAGGTTCGGCGGGCGGCCTGCGGTGGCGTTCGAGGTCTTCGGCCGGTAGGCGAGCATCGACGGACAGGGGGAAGACATGACCGGCACGGAGATTCTGGCGGACCGCTTCGAGGAGCACCGCGGGCATCTGAAGGCCGTGGCCTACCGGATGCTCGGCTCGCT
This sequence comes from Streptomyces sp. NPDC039424, assembly GCF_055639495.1. NCBI lineage: Bacteria > Bacillati > Actinomycetota > Actinomycetes > Kitasatosporales > Streptomycetaceae > Streptomyces > Streptomyces sp. NPDC039424. Next base: position 223,191 of record NZ_JBVKAI010000011.1, on the reverse strand, counting down.
CACCGAGGCGGAGGACGCCGTCCAGGAGGCGTGGTTCCGGCTCGGCCGCACCGACGTGGACGAGATCAAGAACCTCGGCGGCTGGCTGACCACGGTGGTCGGCCGGGTCTGCCTCGACATGCTCCGCTCGCGCTCCGCGCGCCGCGAGGAACCGATCGAGGACATGTACGGCACCTTCGTCCCGGACCCGGTGATCCGGCCCCTGTCGGCCGTCGACCCCGAGCAGGAGGTGCTCCAGGCCGACTCGGTGGGCCTCGCCCTGCTGGTGGTGCTGGAGATGCTGGAGCCCGCCGAGCGGCTGGCGTTCGTGCTGCACGACATGTTCGCCGTGCCCTTCGACGACATCGCGCCGATCGTCGAGCGCACCCCGGCCGCGACCCGGCAGCTGGCCAGCCGGGCCCGCCGCCGGGTGCAGGGCGCCACCCCGTCCGCCGACCCCGATCTCGGGCGGCAGCGCCAGGTGCTCGACGCCTTCCTCGCGGCCTCCCGCGGCGGTGACTTCGAGGCCCTCGTCGCCCTGCTCCACCCGGACGTGGTGCTGCGCGCCGACGCGGGCGCCCTGGTGCGGGGCGCCGCCGCCTCCAAGGTGGTGCGCGGGGCGAAGGCGGTGGCCGAACAGGCGTCCCTGTTCTCCCGGTTCGCGGACTGGGCGCGGCCGGTCCTGGTCAACGGCTCGCTCGGCGTCGTCCTCGCGCCCGAGGGCCGTCCCCTGTCCGTCACCGCACTCACCGTCGCCGACGGCCGGATAACCGGCATGTACATCCTGGCCGACCCCGACCGGCTGGCCCGGCTCGGCCTGCCCGACTTCCCCGAGACGGGCCTCGACAGCGCCTCCCGGCCCACCCACGAAGGGGCCGCTCCCGCAGGTCAGTAGGCTGGACGGCATGCCAGATCAGATAACCGGCCGGCCGGAACTGCGCGGTGACTGCGCCTCGTGCTTCGGGCTGTGCTGCGTCGCGCTGCCCTTCGCCGCCTCGGCGGACTTCGCGCTCGACAAGCCGGCCGGGAAGCCCTGCCCGAACCTCCGGGGCGACCACCGCTGCGGTATCCACACCCGGCTCAGGGACAAGGGCTTCACCGGCTGCACGGTCTATGACTGCCTCGGCGCCGGCCAGAAGGTCTCCCAGGTCACCTTCGGCGGGCAGGACTGGCGCACCGGTTCCCGGGAGCACGCCCGGCGTGTGTTCGAGGTGTTCCCGGTCGTCCGGCAGCTCCATGAACTGCTCTGGTACCTCACCGAGGCGCTGACCCTGCCCGCCGCCCGCCCGGTCCACGCCGGTCTGCGCGCGGCCCTGGACGAGACCGAGCGGCTCACCCGGCAGAGTCCGGAGGAACTGCTGGCGCTGGACGTGGCCGCCCACCGGCAGGAGGTCAACGTGCTCCTGCTGCGCACCAGCGACCTGGTCCGGGCGGCCTCCGGCGGCAAGGGCGGGAAGAAGAAGGACCGCCGGGGCGCGGACCTGATGGGCGCCCGGCTGAAGGGGGCCGACCTGCGGGGCGCCAGTCTGCGCGGTGCCTACCTCATCGCCGCCGACCTCACCGGCGCCGACCTGCGCGGGGCGGACCTGATCGGCGCCGACCTGCGCGACGCCGACCTGACGGACGCCGACCTGACCGGCGCGTTCTTCCTGATCCAGCCCCAGCTCGACGCCGCCCGGGGCAGCGCCGGCACCCGGCTGCCGGAGTCAGTCACCCACCCCGCGCACTGGACAGCGCGGCCCTGACTCCGGGGCGCCCGCGTCCGGGACCGTCACCCGGTCGGGCGCGGGGCGCCGCTCCAGGCGCAGCCGCAGGCCCTCCGGCATCAGCGTGAGCCGCTCCGAGACCCTGAGCCGGTAGCCGGGGTCGGCCCGCAGGTCGTAGCGGCGCAGCAGCAGGCCGAGGACGAGCGTCGCCTCGTGCAGCGCGAACTGCCGGCCGATGCAGGCCCTCGCCCCCGTCCCGAACGGCTTGAAGACGTGCGGGGCGCGGCCCCGGGCGGCCTTCGCGTCGAACCGGTCCGGGTCGAACCGCTCGGCGCCCTGGCCCCACACCTCGGGGTCGCGGTGCAGCATCGGCAGCAGCACCAGCGCCCACGCGCCCCGGAGCATCGGATGCTCCCCGGCCAGCACGGTGTCCTGCCGGGCCTCGCGGGCGAAGGCGGGCGCGGTGGGCCACAGCCGCAGCGACTCGTCCAGCACCCGGCGCACGTATCGCAGCTTGGCGACCTGGTCGTAGCCCGGCTCCGGAGTGTCGCCCCAGACGCGGTCCACCTCGGCGCGGGCGCGGGCCGCCACCTCCGGGTGCCGGGAGAGGTAGTGCAGGGCGAAGGAGAGCGCGCCCGAGGTGGTCTCGTGGCCCGCGACCAGGAAGGTGATCACCTGGTAGCGGACGTTCTCCTGCGACAGCCGCTCCCCGGTCCGCGGATGCGCCGTCGCCAGCATCCGGCCGAGCAGATCGCCGTCCCCGCCCGCGTCCGCCCCGCGCCGGGCCCGTACGAGGTCGTCGACCGTGCGGTTGAGCAGGTTGATGTCGGCCGCGTTGCGCCGGGAGGCGCCGCGCAGCAGCAGCGGGGCCAGCGGCGCGGGCACGGTGTTCAGCCGCTGGGCGTAGGCGAGCGTGCCGATCATCGCGGTCACGAAGGGGTGGAGCCGGTCGCGCTCGAAGGAGCCGAAGTCGTGCCCGAACCCGGTCCGGGCGATCGTCTCCAGGGTCAGCCTGGTCATGTCGCCGGGCACGTCCACGGTGCGTCCGGCCGCGAGCTCCCGGTCCCAGTGGCCGGTGAGCCGCCCGGCCACGTCCAGCATCATCGGGTGGTAGCCCGCCATCGCCTCACGGCTGAAGGCGGGGGCCAGCACGTCGTGCGCCAGTTGCCAGTTGGGCTCGTGGTTGTACGCCGTGAACAGCCCGTCCCCGGCGACCGGCCGCAGATTGGCCACCCCGAGGCCGACGTGCTTGGCGAACCGGGACTCGTCCGCGAGGTCGGCCGCGAGCCGGGCGCCGGCCACGAACACGAACTCCTTGCCGAACGCCTTGCGCCGGAAGATCGGGCCGAGGCTGCGGGCGTAGCGCATCGAGTCCTGCACGGGCGTGCGCCGGTCGACGCCGAGCACATCGCCGAGCAGGGGCACCCGGTGCGGCGGACGGGGGATGCGGCGCAGCTCCGGCCAGCCCAGCTCGGCTCCGCGGAACCCTTTCGGCAGCGCGGCGGTCCCCCCGGTCGTCCGTGTGCCCGTCTCCGCCATGACGCGATCTCCCTTGATCCAGGTCACCGGTTGAGCGTGTTGTACGTGAGTTCAATAGCGCGTTCCAGTCTGGTCCGGTTGTTGAATCGGCGTCAAGTAAGGTGCCGGCATGGCCGAGGAAAAGGGCGAGCGCACCCGTCGCCGGCTCAGTACCGAGCAGCGTCGCGAGCAGTTGCTGTCGGTGGGCGCGCAGCTGTTCTCCGAGTGCCCCTACGACGACGTGTGGATCGAGCGGGTCGCCGAGATCGCCGGGGTCTCGCGCGGGCTGCTCTACCACTACTTCCCGACCAAACGGGACTTCTTCGCGGCGGTCGTGGAGCGGGAGAGCGAGCGCATGCTGCGCATGACGGAGGCCGTGCCCGGGGTGCCGGTGCGCGAGCAGCTCACCACCGGCCTCGACGCCTACCTGGAGTACGTCGAGGCCCATGCCCACGGCTATCGCGCCTTCCATCGCGCGGACGCGGCGGGCGACCAGGACGTGCGCCGGGTCTACCGGCAGGCCCTGGCCGCCCAGGAACGCCAAATCCTGGCGGCCCTCTCGGCCGACCCCGAGTTCGGCCCGCGCTTCGCCGGGCGCCCCGACCTCCGCCTGGCCGTACGCGGCTGGCTGGCCTTCACGACGGCCGTCTGCCTGGAGTGGCTGCGCGGCTCGGAGCTGTCCCGGGACCAGGTGCGGGACCTGTGCGCGCGGGCGCTGCTCGGCGTGATCGTGTGACCCGTGGTTGGCGTACCCCGCGATCTTCGATAGGTTAGGCAAGGCTTACCTAAGGAGGTTGGGATGGGTGACAGCCAGAGCATGGGCGACCGCCAGGGCGTGAATGACGGCCAGGGCCTGGACGACGGCCGGAGCTGGACCGCCGCGCCCGGCACGGCGGAACGGGCCCGCTCGGTGCTCGCCGTGGCCTGGTCCTGCACGGTGACCGCGGAGGGCGCCCGGGAGGAACTCGTCGGCGCGCACACCGTGACGGAGGACGGCCGGGTGCTGCTGCGCGTGCCCGGGGACAGCGCTCTGCACGTGGCGGCCCTCTGCGCGCCGCGCGGGGAGCCGTCCGCCGTCCTGGAGTTCGCCGATGTCGCGCCCGTTCCCGTGCGCCACCGGATCCGCTCCCGGCTCCGGCTGGCCGGCTGGTTCGCCGCCGAGGACGCCCAGCTGGCCTTCCGGCCCACCCGGGTGGTGCTGCGCCGCCCCTCGGGCGCGGTGCTCGTCGACCTCGACGAGTTCGCCGCCGCCGCACCCGACCCGCTCGCCACCGCCGAGGCCCGGCTGCTGACCCACCTCGCCGACGCCCATCCCGACGCCGTCGAACGGCTCACCCGCCTGGTCGAGCCCGGCAGCCTCCAGGCCGCGACCCGGGTGACGCCCCTCGCGGTGGACCGGCACGGACTGACGCTGCGCATCGAGCGGGCCCGCACCCACGGCGACGTACGCCTGCCCTTCCACGCGCCCGCCGACGACCTCGCCCAGCTCACCGAGCGGGTGCACGTGCTGCTGTCGCAGGCGAGCGCCGCCGGCTGCCCCCGGGCGCTACAGCGGCAGCGCGCAGACGGCGACCGGTGAGGCGAACGGCTCACCCGCGAGCCGCAGTTCACCGGAGCTCTCCGCCACATGGAAGACGCTGACCGTGCCCGACCGCTGGTTCGCGGCGAACAGCAGCCGTCCGTCGGGCGAGAACGCGATCTGCCGGGGGAAGTCCCCACCGACCGGCACGGTGTCGATGAGCCGCAGCCGCGCGCCGTCCGCCTCGACGGCGTACCGGGCGAGGCTGTCGTGGCCGCGATTGGCGAGATAGGCGTAGGCGCCGTTCGCGGTCACCAGGAACTGCGCCGGGTAGTTGGTGCCCGCGCCGGAGCCCGTGGACTGCGGCGCGCCGATCGTCAGACGGCCGGTGGCGGGGTCGTAGGCGCACACCGCGACCGTGTCGTCTGCCTCGTTGGCCAGATAGGCGTGCCGGCCGTCCGGATGGAAGGTGAGGTGGCGCGGGCCCGCGCCGGGCCGGGTGTGGGCCCGGGAGACCTCGGTGAGAGTGCCCTCGGCGTGGTCGAGGCGGTAGCTGTAGACGGTGTCGGTCCCCAGGTCGACGGCGAGGACATGCCCGCCGTCGGGGCTGGTGACGACCTGGTGCGCGTGCGGGCCCTGCTGACCCGGGCCTGGCGGCGGGCTGGAGTGGGTGACCAGGTCGGTGCGTTCGCCGAGGGCGCCTTCGGCGTCGATCGGGTGCACGGCCACGCTGCCGGACCCGTAGTTGGCGCTGAGCAGCCAGCGCCCGCCGGGATGCACGGACAGATGACACGGAGCCGCCCCGCCGGTGCTCCGGGTGCCGAGGATCCGCCGGTCGGCCAGACGCACGGCGCTCACCCCGCCGTCCGTGCGCTCGTCGACCGCGTACAGAGTGCGGCCGCTGGGATGTACGGCGAGATACGAGGGGTCGGGCACGCCGGTGAGGGTCCCGGAGCGGGTGATCCGGCCCGTCGCCGGGTCGTACGTCGCCAGGCCGATGCCCGTGCCGCCGCCCTCGGCGGAGGTGTACGTGCCCAGGTAGAGCGGACGGGGGGAGTCTTGCGGGGTCCCGCGCTCGGGCCGCGCGGTCGCCGTGCTCCCCTTCGACGCGGCGGCCGTGCTTCCCTCCGGGGCGGAGGTCGTGCTCCCCTGCGGGGGAGAGGCGTCGGCCCCGCACCCGGCCGCGGCGGGCACCACGGCGGCGACGGCGGTTCGGGCCACGGCCCCGACGAACCGGCGCCGGCTCCAGCCGCCGCGCGCCGCTTCCGCACCACTGTCCATGCCCGCACCTCAGGTCGTCGGTTGCCCCGGTCGTCACAGCCACCTTCGCCCGGACCGCACGGTGAGCGCAAAAACGGCAACGCTTGGTGCGTGGGGCGCAACGGACGGGTGCCCGCCTACCACTCACCGTCCTCGACCGGCATGCCCGGCGCGTCCTTCAGCTGCTTCACCTGGCCCGTGGAGGGCTCCTGCCAGGGCTCCAGGTCGTCGCCGAGCCAGTCGCCGACCGGTTTGACGGCCTCCAGGGCCTCGGTGGGCGCGAGGTCCTCGGCGTCCTGGTCGTAGTAGTCGTACCAGGGCAGTCCCGCCCGCGTGTACGCCGCCCGGTCCACCGGCGACGGCGGGGGCGCCTCACCCGTGATCCGCCGCCACTGCGGCGGCGTGACCAGGTGCACGAACACCCGCCCGGCCGGCTCCTTCGACCAGTCGCCCGGCGGCCGGTCGTCGCGGTAGACCTCCTGCCGCATCGAGCCGCCGACGCCGAGCCCCATGGCCGCGGTCTTCCGGGACCTGGTGGGTGCCCCACCGGGGGCGGCCGGTGCCGCCATGGGCGGCGCGGCGGCCATGGCACCGCCGTACGCCCGCATCCGCTCCGGCCTGCGGCGCCGCTCCTCGCGCCACTGGTCGAGGAGGTCGGCCCGCAGCGGGAATGACCGCAGCTGCACACCGCCCCACACCTCCTCGCCGGTGACCTGGCCCTCCACCGTCGCGCCCAGTCCCAGCGGCACGGTCACGAACTGGCGGACCGTGCCCTTGCCGGAGTTGATGCCGTCCAGCCAGGGCTGACGGGGCAGCACGAGGTAGTTCTGCGGATCACGAGAGAGCCGGTCGCTCCACGGTTCGCCCGACACCGCGCACACCTTGCCCACCCCGACTTGCAGGGCGGCCGGCTCGGAGGTGCCCGCGAAGCTCAGCCACATCGCCTCGCGCAGATACACCGGCAGCATCACACCGCCACGCGCCCGCCACTCCTCGGGCACCGCGTCCGCGTAGTCGGAGATCCGCCGGACCGGGAACTCGCCCAGCCCCGGCGGCAGCGGATGCGTACCCGACTCCGGCAGCCGCAGGGTGCGCACGAACCGCACCGCCACCCCGCCCGGCAGCCGCAGCGTGTTCCCGTCGATCGTCGCGGCCGTGCCGGTCATCCGCACGCCCCCTTTCCGCCTCGCGTCGTCTCCTCAGGGGAAACGCCTGCCGGCCCCCAGGCGGTTCCGGTGCAGCTGCTCCTGCACTCCGATGCGCTCCCGCAGCCGGGTCAGGCGCGGCATCCGGGAGCGCTGCTCGCGGGAGACGCGGTCCAGTTCCTCCAGCAGGCGGCGCGAACGGTGCTCGGTGTCGAGCTCGTCGATGACCCGGTTCACCTCGGTCAGGACGGCGCCGAGCAACTGCCAGTTGCGGGGGTCGCGCTCGGCCTCCGCCCGGAGCGCCACGGCCAGCTTGTCGCGGGTGGCGGCGGCGGTGTGCAGTTCGGCGGTGAGCCGGGCCTCCGCCGACTCCGCGTTGGTGCTGAGATGGGTGGTCACCAGCACCGCGAAGCTGACCACGGCGTCGGCGATCTCGGACAGCAGCTGCTCCACCAGGGCGCCCGGCTCCGGCGCGAACATCGGCTCCGGGTCGCGGGCCTTCGCCAGGTCGGTGAAGGAGCGGGCCAGCACCCGCAGCACGACCACGCAGATCTCCAGCGTGTCCAGGCCCGTGCGCAGCACCACCCGGTGCAGCAGCCCCTCCCGGACCCGGGGATTGAGCCGCAGGCTGTCCTCGGCCTGCCGCAGGGCCGCGTCCACCTCGACGATGTCGTGGTCGAGGCGGCGCGCCTCGTACAGCCGCGCGGTGGCCGACTCCACCGGTGTGCTGGACGCGGCCTCCTCGCCCACCCGCAGCATCAGCCGCCGCAGCCGCCGCGCCAGACCCTCGATGGACTCCCCGGCCTTGTCCACCCACACCGGCGGAGGCATCAGCAGGTTGCAGGCCATGCCGACGACCGCGCCGATCAGCGTCTCCAGGATCCGGGCCCACGCCGTGTTCCCGACCGTGGTGACGCCGAGCACCAGCATGGCGCTGATCGCCACCTCGGGCACGTACTCGTCGACCCGCACCAGGTGCCCGACGGCCAGCGCCGCCACGATCAGCAGCGCCAGGCTCCACCAGGTCAGACCCACCAGCAGACTGAAGGCGATGGCCACCAGCACCCCGGCGACCACGGAGTTCACCCGGCGGATGCCGTTGGTGAGCGTGGCGTACAGGGTCACCTGGACGACCAGCAGCGCGGTCAGCGGCGCGGTCAGCGGCGCCGGTTCCGGACTCAGCCGCAGCGCGATGACGTAGGCGATCGACGCCGCGACGGCCGACCGCAGGGCCTGTACGACGACCGGGTCACGCCGACGCCGCAGGATGCGCGACAGGGGCGCCGTCCACTCTCGTACAACTTGCATCGTTGCCCCTGTTCCCGTTCAGGGGGCTCATCGAACACATCGATCCGCCGAGTGGCAAGGAGTCACTCGGGTGTCCTGGTCCGCCTCAGACGACCAGCTTGTCGAGGAAGGCGGTCAGATGGCCAGTCGTACGGGCTATCTGCTCCTCCAGTGTGAGGCTCTCCTCGAACCGGACCCCGGAGTCCGGGACCTTCTTCCCGCGTACGTACAGGGAGCAGGCCAGGTCGGTGCACATGTACACGCCGACCGAGTTGCCCTCGCGGCCCGCGGCGCCCGCCTTGCGGGCCGTCATGAGGGACACGCCGCCGCCACGATGGGTCGTCAGGCACAGCGAGCACATGCTGCGGTGCAGGAACCCGCGCCGCGCGGAGGGGAAGCGCAGGGCCACGCCGACGAGCCGGCCGTCCCGCTCGGTGACGAGGTAGCTGCGATCGGGCGCGCCGGGATCCCGCCAGCCCAGGAAGTCCAGGTCGTCCCAGGGGCGCTGGTCGAGATCGCGGGGGGTCGCCAGCCGCTTGGCCTCGCCTTTCGAGCAGTTGACGAACGAGTTGCGGATGTCCTGCTCGGTGAGTGACCTCATGAGGGGCTCCTGGGATCGACGGAAGCGGAAACCTAGGGGCATTAGGTTCCTGGCGGCAAGGTTAGGCGGAATCTGGGAGGGGGATCCAATGGATTTGCCGCTCCCCGGGGCGGCGGCAGGTCCGCACGGCCTCGCGCCGGCCCGCTCGCGCCCGGCACAATCGCCGATCGTGGAGATCACCGCACGCGAACTCAACCGTGCCACCCTCGCCCGTCAGCTCCTGCTGAGCCGTGAGCCGCTGGGCGTCGGTGACGCCGTGCGCCGTGTGGTCGCGCTCCAGGCGCAGCACGCCGCCTCGCCGTACGTCGCGCTGTGGAACCGGATGGACGGCTTCGACCCGGCCGACCTGGACGCCGCCTTCACCGACCGTACGCTGGTCAAGGCGACCTTGATGCGGATCACCCTGCACGCCGTCCACGCCGACGACCACCGTGTCTTCCGGGAGGCGATGCAGCAGACGCTGTACGCCTCCCGGCTCGGCCACCGCTTCGCGGCGGCGGGGCTCACCCCGGCGGACGCCCATGAACTGGTGCCGCCCTTCCTGGAGTTCGCGGGCCGACCGCGTAGCGCGCAGGAGCTGCAGGCGTGGCTGGAGGAGCGGCTCGGTCCCGAGAGGACGGCGGGGGCCTGGTGGGGGCTGCGGGCGTACGCTCCGCTGGTGCACGTGGTCACCGGCGGCCCCTGGTCGTTCGGCTTCCGGCCGTCGTACGTCGCCGCGTGGCCGGGGCCGGTGCCGACCCGGCACGAGGTGGTCCCGGAGGCGCTCCAGGCGCTCGTCCTGCGCTACCTGGCCGGGTTCGGACCGGCGTCGGTGGCGGACATCGCGCAGTTCGCCCTGGTGCGGCGGGCCCCGGTGCGGCAGGCGCTGGGCATGCTGCGGGGGCAGGTGGAGGAGCTGAAGGGCCCCGCCGGCACGGTCCTGTTCGACCTCCCCGGCGCCCCGCGTCCGCCCGCCGACACCCCGGCCCCGCCCCGTCTGCTGGGCATGTGGGACAGCGTCCTGCTGGCGTACGCCGACCGGGGCCGGGTGATCCCGCCGGACCTGAGGCCCCTGGTGATCCGGGTCAACGGCGACGTGCTGCCGACGCTGCTGGTCGACGGCCATGTGGCCGGGGTGTGGCGTCCGGTAGAGGGCGGCATCGAGGCGACCGCCTTCCACGACCTGTCGCCCGGGGCGTGGGACGGGCTCGCCGAGGAGGCCCGCTCCCTCACCGCGTTGCTGGCCGGCCGTGACCCGCGGGCCTACGGCCGGTACGACCACTGGTGGGCCAAGCTGCCCGGCGGCCGGGTGCGGGTGCTGCCGGGCTGAGGAGTTCGGGGCGGGGAGGGTCCGAGGCCGCCTCCCAGCCACCCCCCACCTCTTAGCTCACAGCGTGAACTAAGGGTTGGGCGAATGTCGCGCCGGGCCTGCCCCCAAGGGTATGTTGCAGCTCGGGCAGGGTTCGAAGGGAGCCACATGACGGGGCGGAACGGGCGCACGGTACGCGATCTCAGACGGGGCAACCGTACGGCGGTGCTGCAACGGCTGTACTTCGACGGCCCCCTCAGCCGCTTCGAGCTCGGCCCGGCGACCGGGCTGAGCTCCGGCTCCGTCAGCAACGTCGTCGCCGACCTGATCGCCGACGGGCTGGTCGAGGAGGCCGGCAGCGTCGACTCCGACGGCGGCCGGCCCCGCACCCTGCTGCGGGTGGCCCCGGACAGCGGCCACATGATCGGCGTGGACATCGGCGAGACCCGCGTCCGGGTGGAGCTGTTCGACCTCACCCTCACCGAACTGGCCCGCGCCGAACGCCCGTTGACGCAGCAGCGGTACGACGTCGACGTCATCGTCTCGCACGTACGCGACGGCGTCACCGAGGTCCTCGCGGGTGCGCGGGCCGCCCCCGAGCAGTTGCTCGGCGTGGGCGTCGGCGTCCCGGGCATCGTCGAGCACACCGCCGACCGGGGCGCCGTGGTGCACGGGCAGACGATCGGCTGGGACGCCGTCCCGCTGGAGTCCCTGCTCCGCTCGGGCCTGCGCCTGCCCGACACCGTCCCGTACTTCATCGACAACGGTGCCAAGACCCTGGGCCAGGCCGAGATGTGGTTCGGCGCCGGGCGCGGCGCCCGCAACGCCGTCGTGGTGCTGTTCGGCTCCGGCGTCGGCGCCTGCCTCGTCACCCCGGATGTGGAGCACGGCCGGGCCGTCGAGTGGGGGCATCTGACGGTACGGGTGCGCGGACGCCGCTGCCGCTGCGGCGCGCTCGGCTGCCTGGAGGCCTACGCGGGCGCCGAGTCGCTGCTCGCCCGCTGGCGGGAGGAGGGCGGACATCCGCCGCACGGCGCCGACGAGGAGAGCGCGCTCACCGCGATGCTGGCCGCGGCCTACCCGCCCGAGGGCACCGCCGCCGACCCGGTCGCCCTCGCCGTGCTGGAGGAGACGGCCGAGTACCTCGGCGCCGGCCTGTCCGACCTGATCAACCTCTTCCAGCCCGAGCGGATCCTCATCGGCGGCTGGGCCGGGCTCCAGCTGGGCTCCCGCTTCCTGCCCGCCGTACGCCATCACGCGACCGCGTACGCGCTGCGCCACCCGGCCGAGAAGGTCACCATCGAGCTGGGCCGGCTGGGCCCCGACGCGGTCACCGTCGGCGCCGCGGTGCTGCCCCTGGCGGACTTCTTCGCGCACGGCGGCCGACGCGCTCGGCCGGCCGCCGAGGACCGGCTGCCGGCCTGGCGGACGGCGCTTCAGGAGCGCGCACCGCACCGGTGACACGGTCGAGCGTGCCCGGTGGCCGCGGGCTCAGTCCGCGGGCTCGTCCGGCACGGGATGCTCGGGGTGCACCGAGCCCGAGCGCGGCGCGCCCTGCCGCCCCGTCCCCGCCTCGTCGGTGTCGGGGACGTTCTCCTCGACGCCCTCGGCTTCCTCGTCGGGCGTGCTGCCGGAGGCCGCCTCCCACGGGTCCTCGGCGGGGCTCGCCTGCTGGTCCTGCATGTCCCGTGGAACGGGCGCACCGCCCTCCACAGGTCCTTGGTGGCGGTCGTGGGCCACGGCGTTCTCCCCTCGGGTCGTTGTGCGGACTGTTGCGGGTACCGTGCCGGTGACCTGCGAAACCTCAGCCGACCTTCCGCCCCCGCATCGGTGCGGTGTCCGCCCCGGCGCCCTGCTGGAGCCCGCCGAGGAACTCCCGCAGCACCTCCGTCGCGGTGCGCGTCGCCTCCCAGCCCAGATCGGTACGCGCGCGCGTGCAGTCCATCAGGGGCAGGCGCAGCACCGCGTCGAAGAGGTGCGGGGAGGCGGGCAGCAGGTGCAGCCCCCAGGCGGCGGCGATGGCGGAGCGGGCCGCGGTACGGGGCAGCCAGACCGGGCGGGTGCCCAGCATCCCGCTCAGCAGATCGGCGTCGACCGGCGGCTCGGCCGCCAGGTTGTAGGCGCCCCGCGCGTCCGGTGACCGCAGGGCCAGGCGGTAGGCCGCGGCCGCGTCGTCGGTGTGCAGCGCCTGGACCCGCAGACCGGGTACGTCGGGAAGGAAGCGCAGCAGCTCGGGGCGGGCCAGCGGGCCCGGCAGGAAGCGGCCCCCGAAGATGCGGCGCTGCTCGCTCGCCGACTCCCGCTTGAAGAGGAAGGCCGGCCGCATGCGCACCACCCGCACATCGGGGTGGTCGCGCTCGAAGATGTCCAGGGCGCGTTCCAGATAGGCCTTCTCACGGCAGTACGCGGCGTCCGGCCAGCCGTGCGTGGGCCACGACTCGTCCACCGCTTCGTCCTTCGGCCCCGGTGAGTACGCGCCGACCGACGAGGCGTGCACCAGCACCGGCACCCGGGCCGCGGCCACCGCCTCGAACACCCGGATGCCGCCGAGCACGTTGGTCCGCCAGGTCTTCGCCGGATCGTGCGTCGGCTGGAAGGCCCACGCCAGGTGGATCACGGCGGTGGCCCCCTGGAAAGGCCCGGTCAGATCGGCCTCTTCGGAGGACAGGTCGACGGCGGCCCACTCGGTCTTCGCCGGTGCCCATTCGGGCGTGCGGCGGGCCAGGCCCCGCACCCACTCGACCTGCGGATCCTCCGAGAGCAGGCGCACCACACTCGTACCGACGTTGCCGGTGGCGCCCGTGACCACGACCCTGCTGCCCGCTGCGCTGCTCACCTTCGGCTCCTCTCGGCGGCGGTCGGCGACTGGACCGCCCGAGTACCCGGTCCGCGCGGGACGCAACGGCCCGCCGGGCCGTGACGCCGCGGCATGAGAAAGCCCCGACCGGACGGGGGAGACCGGTCGGGGCAGCAGATGGGTGGGCGCGGATGGCGGTCGCCTCTCGGCGAAAGGCTCCACAGGGCTTCAGCCGAACGATCGTCCCTGTGGGCAAAAGGTGAGGCCCGGGGACACTGTCCCATCCGCACCCACGGATGGTTCAACGGGGAACCACCGGTTGTTGTTCCGGAGTTCGCCACGATGTGTGGTGACGCGTGTCATGCCTGTCACTCCCCGGAGTCGTCGGCCGAGGACGGGATGGTCTCCGCCCACAGGTTCTCGGCCTGCAGCAGCAGCGACCCGAGGACCGCGGCCCGGGGCGCCTCCCGCCCCGCGTGCTCCCGCAGCCCGTCCTGCAGACGCCGCCGCAGCTCCCGTCGTACGTCCTCGGCGCGGTCGTCGTCCGGTTGCTCACCCGAGTGCCCGTCGGGCCCGTCGGTGCCGTCGCCGGAGTCCTCGCCGAGCAGGCGGCGGCCCTCCGTGTGGCAGGCCTGCGCGATCATGTCCAGCAGGTCCGCGTACGCGTCCAGCACCGCCGCGTCCGGAGGCGTGGCCGTACGCCCCTCGTCGGCCGCGACCGCGAGCGTCCGGGTCAGGGCGCGGACATGACCGGTCACCCGGCTCCAGCGCTCGTCCTCCGTCTCCGGCGGCACGTCCGAGGGGACCCGGCGCAGGACGCGCAGCGGGCCGTTGGTCAGCCGCAGGCTCTCCCGGCTCCAGGCGCGGGCCGAGTGCAGCGCCTCCAGGCGGTGCTCCAGCCGGGACGAGCCGTGCGACCAGTCGGCCGCGGTGTCGGCGTCCCATTCCCCGCGCCGCAGGCCGGCGGCGATGGCGCACAGCACGTCACCCGCCTCCCGGGCCAGCGCCGCGAGGTTCTCCCGTACGTCCCGCAGGTGGATCGGCGGGAGTACGAACGCGTTGACGGCCACCCCGATCACCGCGCCCAGCGCGGCCTGGCCCACCCGGTGCCCGACCGCGGCCGCCGAGACGCTGCCGGAGGCCAGTGTGAACACGGCGGTGGTGGCGCCGTAGATCCCCTGGTCGCCGAAGCGCGACCAGTTCGACAGCAGCATCAGCACGGGCAGGCACAGCGCGAGCGCGCCCAGCGTGTCACCGGTGACCGCCTGCGCGGCGGAGGCGAGCAGCGTGCCCACGCAGATCGCGGTGCACTGCTGCGCCGCCTGCCGCAGCGAGCTGTACACCGTGGCCTGCACCATGACCAGCGCCACCCAGGGCGCCATCAGGGCCAGCGGGTCGCCCAGCCAGTCCTTCGCCACCAGCCAGGCCAGCAGCGCGGCACCGGCGGCCTTCAGCGACTGCACCACCAGGTCCCGTTCCCGGCCCGGGCCGCGCCAGGCCGCCCGCACGGAGTGGCCGACGCCTCGCGCCCCTCGGCGCACCACCTGACGTGGGGTCTGTGTCACGCTTGTCATCCGGTCCGGGTATCCGAAGATCACGATTCCTCAGCAGCGAAATTCCTTCGCCGCGAAAAATGGGTGCCGGTCAGGCCAGCGGGCTGTCCGCCAGGGACGCCAGCAGATGCGCGGGGTCGTCGTAGACCGCCTCCGCGCCGGCCTCCTCCAGGTCGGCGCGCGGAATGCCGCCGCACAGCACGCCGACGCAGCGCACCCCGGCCCGGCTGCCGGCCCGCATGTCCCACACGGTGTCGCCCACGAACACCGCCCGTTCGGCGGGCACCCCGGCCAGCTCCAGGGCGTGCTCCACGGGCTCGGGCGCGGGCTTGCCGTGCGTCACGTCGTCGGCGCTGGCGGTGGCGGTGATGGCGTCGTCCGCGTCGATCGCGCGGCGCAGCGCGCCCAGCTCCGGCCCGCTCGCGGAGGTGGCCAGCACCACCACCCAGCCGTCCCGGTGCAGTCGCCTGAGCAGTTCCCCGGCGTCCCGGAGGGCGGGCAGGCGGTCGAAGTACTGGCCGTACAGGGCCTTGTGGGCGGCGCTGAGTTCGCCGTCCAGCTCCTTGTCCCGGTCGTCGCCGAGCAGGTGGGCGACGAGGTCGTCCGAGCCGAGGCCGACGGCCCGGTGGACGGCGTGCATCGGTACCCGGTGGCCCGCCTGCCGCAACGCCTCCCACCAGGTCGTGACGTGCAGGTGGTTGGTGTCGACGAGCGTTCCGTCGACGTCGAAGACGGCGGCACGGTCCATCCGGGGGGTCCTTTCTCTCGCGTCCGGCACGGGTACCACGTCAGACGTCCGCCACGCCGGACGGTGTCCGGCGCTCCCGGGCCCAGGCCAGCAGTTCCCCGAGGGACCAGGTGGTCACCACCCGCTCGGCCGGCACCCCGCACTCCTCAGCCCGCGCGCAGCCGTGGATCTGCCAGTCCAGCTGGCCGGGCGCGTGCGCGTCGGTGTCGATCGAGAACAGCACGCCCGCCTCGACGGCCCGGCCGAGCAGCCGCCGGGGCGGATCGAGGCGCTCCGGACGGGAGTTGATCTCCAGGGCCGTGCCCGTCTCGGCGCAGGCGGCGAACACCTCCTCCGCGTCGAACTCCGACTCCGGCCGCCCGCGCCCGGTCAGCAGCCGTCCGGTGCAGTGCCCGAGGACGTCGGAGTGCGGGTCGCGGACGGCGGCCACCATGCGGCGGGTCATGGAACGGGCGTCCATCCGCAGCTTGGAGTGCACGGACACGACCACCACGTCGAGCCGGTCGAGCAGCTCCGGTTCCTGGTCGAGCGAGCCGTCCTCGAGGATGTCGCACTCGATGCCGGTCAGCAGCCGGAACGGCGCCCAGGTCTCGTTCAGCTCCGCCACGACCCGCAGCTGTTCCCGCAGGCGCTCGGGGGACAGTCCGCGCGCCACCGTCAGCCGCGGCGAGTGGTCCGTCAGCACCGCCCACTCATGGCCCAGCCCGGCCGCCGCCCGGCCCATCTCCTCGATCGGGCTGCCGCCGTCGGACCAGTCCGAGTGCAGATGGCAGTCGCCGCGCAGCAGCGCCCGCAGCCGTTCGCCGCCGTGTGCGAGGGGGCCCGCCGCCTCGCCCTCCAGCTTCCGCAGGTAGCCGGGCACCTGTCCGGCGAGCGCCTCACGGACCACCTGCGCGGTCTTCGGGCCGACTCCCTTGAGCGACTCCAGCGTCCCCGCCGACGCCCGCTCGGCCACCTCCTCGGCGGACAGCCCGGCGAGCACCCGGGAGGCCGTACGGAAGGCACGTACCCGGTAGGTCGGCGCCTGGGACCGCTCCAGCAGGAAGGCGATCCGGTCCAGCGCCTCGACGGGCTCCAGCGCCATCTCCACCGCCCCTTCGTCCTCCTCGTCCCTGGGTGCCCCTCCAGGGTTCCCCAGCTGCCCCCGGGCCGCACCACGGCCGTCCGGTTTGCCCGCGGTGCGCCCGGGTACTGCGATCTCCCGCAGCTGCCGCACGCAGGAGGAGGCCCGTCATGTCCGCTCCCGCCGCACCGCGCCCGAAGGTGGCCGTCGTCACCGGCGCCGACTCCGGCATCGGCCGCGCCACCGCCGTCCGCCTGGCCCGGCAGGGCGTGGACGTCGGCATCACCTGGCACAGCGACCTCAAGGGTGCCGAGGAGACCGCCGAAGAGGTGCGGGCCGCCGGACGGCGGGCCGCCGTCACGCAGATGGACCTCACCCGGCTGCCCGGCGCCGCGGGCGCGGTCGACGAGCTGTGCGACCGGCTCGGCCGGCTCGACATCCTCGTGAACAACGCCGGTACGGGCACCTCGACGCCCTTCCTCGACCTGGAGCCGGAGACGGTCCGCGAGGTCCTCGACGTCGACCTGCTCGGTCCCTTCCTGTGCGGGCAGCACGCGGCCCGGCACATGATCCGGCAGGGCGACGGCGGCCGGATCGTCAACGTGACCTCCGTCCACGAGTACCAGCCCAGGGTGGGCGCGGCCCCGTACTGCGCGGCCAAGGGCGGCCTCGGCCTGCTCACCCAGGTCATGGCCCTGGAGCTGGCCGAGTACGGCATCACGGTCAACGCCGTGGCGCCCGGTGAGATCGCCACGCCCATGACCGGGCAGGAGGACACGGACCCGCACACCGAGAGCCGCCCCGGAGTCCCGCTCGGGCGGCCGGGCGACGCACGGGAGGTGGCGTCCGTGATCGCCTTCCTGGCGGGCCCGGACGCCTCCTACGTCACCGGCGCCTCCTGGGCCGTAGACGGCGGCATGCTCCGGATGGGCCCGATGGCCGGTTCGCACCTCGGGAGCGACGACTGGCGCCGCCCCTGAGCCGCGGGACGCGTCGCGTTCTACGCTCTATTGCATGACCGAACAAGCAGCCCCCTACATATCGCACCCGCGGATCCTGGTGCACGGGGTGATGCCGGGCAAGCCGGGCACCCCGCCCTTCCGCATCGTGGAGATAGACGGTCAGGTGGTGGGTGAGGCGAAGGCCGTCACCGACGTCCTCGAAGCCGCCGCCGCGTACGGCATCACCGTCCACGACCTGGACGACCCGGACACCGTCCGCTGGGTGGGCGGCGACAAGTTCACCTGGGCGCCGCGCTAGGGTCGCGGTTCAGCCGACGGTCCATTTCTGGTTGGCGCCGCCCGTGCAGCTCCAGATCTGCAGCCGGGTTCCGTTTGCCGGATTGTTGCCGGTGACGTCCAGGCACTTGTCGGCCTGCGGGTTGACGATGTCGTGCGCCGCGGAGAGGGCCCATTTCTGGTTCGGGCCGCCCGTGCAGTCCCACAGCTGGACGGTGGAGCCGTCCGCGGTGCCGTTGCCCGTCACGTCCAGGCATTTGCCGAGCGCCCGGATCGTGCCGTCCGCGCCCACCGTCCACTGCTGGGCGCCGGTGCCGTTGCAGTCGTACAGCTGTACGGGTGTGCCGTTGGCGGGGTTCGCCCCGGCCACGTCGACGCACTTGCCGGCCAGGCCCCGGATCGGGACCCCGGTCGTGGAGCCGGCGGTCGTCACCGACACCGAGTCCACCACCAGCTGCTGGGGGAAGGCGGTGGAGCCGTCCGGGTCGCCGGGCCAGTAGCCGCCCACGGCCAGGTTCAGGATCAGGAAGAACGGCTTGTCGAACACCCAGGTCCGTCCGCCCAGGTCGGCGGGCGTACGGCGCTGGTAGACCGTGCCGTCCACCGACCAGGTGAGGGAACCGGGTGCCCAGTCGACGGCGAAGGTGTGGAAGGCGTCCGCGAAGGCCTGGCCGTTCGGGAGGGAGTAGGCGGCGCCGATGCCGCCCGAGCCGGAGTAGCCGGGGCCGTGGATGGTGCCGTGCACGGTCGAGGGCTCGAAGCCGACGTTCTCCATCACGTCGATCTCGCCCGAGGCCGGCCAGCCGTCCTGCCCGATGTCGTTGCCGAGCATCCAGAACGCGGGCCACATGCCCTGCCCGCGCGGGATCTTCATCCGGGCCTCCACGTGCCCGTACTGCGCGGTGAACCGCCCGGAGGTGTTCAGCCGCGCCGAGGTGTACTGGCAGCTGCCGTACCAGCACTGGTAGCCCGCCGGGTTCTCCCGCCGGGCGGTGACGACCAGGTGACCCTGGCCGTCCAGGGCCGCGTTCCTGGTGCCCGAGGTGTAGTACTGCCGCTCGTGGTTGCTGACGTTGTCGCCGGTCTCGGTCAGCCACTTCGAGGAGTCGACGGCCGCGCCGGCGGGCCCGTCGAAGGTGTCGGAGAAGGTGACGGCGGCGGCACCGGGGTCCGGGGCGTCCGCCTGTGCCGGGCCGATCGCGGCGGACGCGACCAGCGCGGCGGACAGGGCGGCGAACAGGCATCTGCGGAGCAGGCGTGGGGTGGCCACGGCTCTCCTTCCGTGGGGGGATGGATGCGTCGCCACTTGATTTAAGGAGTGAGATAAAGAGTCGTCAATAGCTTGGTACGGACCAGTGGCCCCGGGGTGGCTACCGCGTCCGGCGCGCGTGCACCGTACGGCTGAGCCGCCGCCCCAGGAGCAGGTAGCCCACCAGCGCCCCGGCGGTGTTGAGGATGACGTCGTCCACGTCGAAGGCGCGCCCGGTCACCAGCAGGCCCTGCGCCAGTTCGACCAGCAGCATCACGGCGGCGGTGAGCAGCAGCACTTTCAGGATCCCGCGCGTCCGTGGCGCGAGGACCGGCACCAGCACCCCGAACGGGACGCCCAGCAGCAGGTTCCCGCCGATCTGCTTGACGGCGTCGCGCAGTTCGGGCTGGTCCAGATATGCCTGGAGTGAACGGCCCGGGTGCAGGTTGGTGTGCGTGAGGGACACCGACGCCGGGGAGGGCTGGAGGGTGAGCCGGGCCAGGACGACGGCGAACGCCACCATGAAGGCGAAGGCGACCAGCATCGCCAGCAGCCGCACGGGCAGCGGGAGTACGTGGTGCCCGGGTTTCTCCGGCCGCGCCGCGCCGGGTGTCTTGGCGGTGCGGCCCGTCCTGAGACCGCGCAGGTGCAAGGCGGTACGGCCCATCTGGTCCTCCAGTCTTCAACTTCCCTGCGTGACAAGCCGGTTACCCGGGAACGGGCCGGGGATGCCGCCCGGCTCGTTCGCGGGCCGCGCACACCCCCCGGTTTCCGGACGCGCTGCCGGGGCACTCCGGGCTCAGGCCCGCGCGCCGTCGCCTGCTCCGGCGGCGGCGGTGCTTGGATGCCCCAAGCGGCGAAAGCCCATGAAGCGGACATCGCTGAAGCAGACATCGCCGGATGAGAAACCGGCAGTCCGGGGAGGTGGCGCGTGAACCGGCGTACGGCCCTCCTCGCCGTAGGCGAGTGGCTCGCCTGGTGGGCCGGGCTCGCCCTGCTGTGGCTGGTGCTGATCAGCACCGTCGACACCCTGGAGTGCGCGGTCGGCGCGGGCGCGGCGGCCGTCTCGGCGCTCGCGGCCCGGGCCGCGCGACGGGCGGTGGACTGGCGGTGAACGGCTGGATCCTGGCGGCGGCCGTCCTGCTCGCCGGAGGAGCGGGAGCCGCCCTGTGGGGCGTGGCCACCGGTCCGCTGCGGCGCCGGGTCATGGCCCAGAACCTGATCACCTCGGCGGTCTGCCCGAGCCTGCTGCTCCTCTCCCAGGGCTACGGCCGCCCCTCCTACGTCGACCTCGCCCTGCTGCTCGCGCTGCTCGGCCCGGTCGGCACGCTCGTCTTCGCCCGGCTGCTCGCCGACGAACTGGAGGACGACCGGCCGCGCGCCTGGGCACCGACCTGGGCCGCCGCGGGCCTCGGCGCGGCCGTCGTACTCGTCCTGTGCGCGGCCACCGGACCGAGCCGCGCGACGGCCAAACTCCTCGTCATCGGCGCCCTCCTGATCGGCGGCAACCTCGTCGCCTCACGCGCGCTGTCCGGCGGAGTGCGGGGGGTGGGCCGTGGCTGACGTGGGCACCGCCCGGGGCGCTCGCCGTCCGGGAAAGCGCGGGCGTGTCATGGCCGACGGGATCGCCGTCCGGCCCAAAGGCGGGTGTGGCGTGACGGGGAAGGGTGCGGACCGACGGGAGCGCGCGGGTGCCCCGGCCGGTGGGATCGGCGTTTGGCGGGAGGCCGGGGGGTGCCGTGGCTGACGTGGTGATCGTCGTCGCCCTGCTGCTGGTGGCCGCCGCCGCGACCGCGGCCGTGGCCACTCGGGACCCGGCCCGCCAGGCGCTCGTGCTGTCCGTCCTCGGCGTGCTGCTCGCCGTCCTGTTCACCGTGCTCCAGGCCCCCGACGTCGGCCTGTCCCAACTGGCCGTCGGCTCCGCGCTGACCCCGCTGCTGCTGATGCTGTCGGTGCGCAAGGTGCGGCGGCGGCCACGGGCGAAGGACGGCGACCGGTGAAGCCCCGTACCCGGCTGTGGCTGCTGGCCGTGGGCGGCGCGGGCCTCGCCGCCCTCCTCGTCGCCGCCTGCCTCGACCTGCCGTCCTTCGGCGGCCGGCGGCACCCCTACGGCGAGCGGGCCGTGCACGCCTCCCTCGCCCGGCACATCGCCAACACGATCGCCTCCGTCAACTTCGACCAGCGCGCCTACGACACCTTCGGCGAGATGACCATCCTGTTCGCCGCCGTCCTCGGCTGCGTGGTCCTGCTGCGGCAGGCCCGCGACGAACACCGGGCCCCGCCCGAACCCGCCGAGGTGGCCCTGCCGGTGCGCCGCTACGCCCTGCTCGTGCTGCCCGTCGCCCTGCTCACCGGCCTCTATGTGATCGCCCACGGCCAGCTCAGCCCCGGCGGCGGCTTCCAGGGCGGTGTGGTCGCCGCGACCGCCCTGCACCTGCTGTACCTCGGCGCCGACTACCGCGCCCTGGAACGCGTCCGCCCCCTCGGCCTGTTCGAGGCCGGCGACGCCCTCGCCGCCTCCGCCTACCTGGTGCTGGGCCTGGCCGGACTGCTCGCCGGGACCGCCTTCCTCGCCAACATCCTGCTGCCGTACGGCACCTTCAACACACTCTCCTCCGGCGGCACCGTCCCCCTGCTGAACGCGGCCATCGGCATGGAGGTCGCCTGCGCGGTGGTCGTACTGCTCGCCCACTTCCTGGACCAGGCCGTCGAGATCGAGGAGGAGAACGGGAGTTGAGACCACTGTGACCGCCGTGCTGCACGTCCTTCCGTACCTGGTCGCCGTATGGGTGTTCCTGACCGGCTGCTACGGCCTCGCCACCAGCCGCAACCTGATCCACGCCGTCGGCTGCCTCTCCGTGTGCCAAGCCGCCACCTACGTCCTGCTGCTCGCCGTCGGCTACCGCGCCGGCGGCACGGCCCCCGTCTTCTCCGACCTCCGGCCCGGCTCGCGCCCGGTGGTCGACCCCGTCGTGCAGGCCCTCGCCCTCACCGATGTCGTCGTCGGCGCCACCGTCACCGCGCTGCTGCTCGCGCTCGTGGTCCAGATCGCCAAGCGGCACGGCACGGTCGACCCCGACGAACTCTCCGAGCTGCGCGGCTGATGCACCACCTGCTGCCACTGCTGGTCGCCGTGCCGGTGCTGGGCGCCGCCCTGCTCGTCGCCACCGGCCGCCACCTGCCCCGCCTCGCCGCCGAGACCGCCGCCTGCGCCGTCTCCGGCGCGACGGCGGCGCTCGCGATCGTCCTGCTGCTCCACTCGTCCCCGCCGTTCGTCGAATGGGCCGGCGGCTGGGTGCCCGTGGGCGGCGAGAGCGTCGGCATCGTGCTGACCGGGGACGGACCGGCACTCGGCATGGCCGCGCTCGCCTCGCTGCTGACGCTGGCGGCGCTGGTGTACTCCTGGCACTACTTCGACGAGCCGCCGCGTGGTCACGCGGGCTCCTTCCCCGCGCTGATGCTGCTCTTCCAGGGCGGCATGTGCGGGTTCGCGATCGCCGGCGACCTGTTCAACGCGTTCGTGTTCTTCGAGCTGATGAGCGTCGTCGCCTACGCGCTGACCGGCTACCGGATCGACGACCCCAAGGCCGTGCAGGGCGCGGTCACCTTCGGTGTCGTCAACTCCCTCGGCGCCTACGGCCTGCTGATGGGCATCGGCCTGCTGTACGCCCGCACCGGTGAGCTGGCCATGACGAAGATCGGGCGCGGACTCGACACCGCCGCCACGCACGGGCGGCCCGACGCGCTCGTCCTCGCCGCCTTCGTGCTGGTCATGACCGGCCTGCTGGTCAAGGCCGCCACCGTGCCCTTCCAGTTCTGGCTCCCCGACGCGCACGCCGTCGCGCCCACCCCCGTGTGCATGCTGCTGTCCGGCGTCATGGTCGAACTCGGCGTCTACGGCGCGTGGCGGGTCTACACCACCGTCTTCTCCGGGCCCGGCGGCATCCCGCCCGCCGACCTGGAGCGGGCGCTGGTGGTGCTCGGCGCGGTGACCGCGGCCGTCGGCGCGGTGATGTGCTGGTACCAGCGGCACATCAAGCGGCTGCTGGCCTACTCCACCATCGCCCACACCGGGCTGTTCCTCGTCGGTGTCGGCGTGCTCAAGCCCGAGGCCGACGACGGCGTCGCGCTGTACGTGCTCGGGCACGCCGGAGTGAAAGCCGCCCTGTTCGCCTGCGCGGGCATCCTCCTCGACCGGTACGGCAGCGTCGACGAGCACGCCCTGCACGGCCGGGCCCGGCGGCTGCGCGCGGTCGCCGTCATGTTCACCGCCGGCGCCCTGGGCCTCGCGGGCCTGCCGCCGTTCGGCACGGCGCTCGGCAAGTCGGTCACCGAGGAGGCCGTGGGCGGCCCGCTCACCGTGCTGTACGTCGCCGCCTCCGCGGTGACCGCCGCGGCCGTGCTGCGGGTCGCCACCCGGGTGTTCCTGGGCCTCGGGCCCCGCCCCGAGGACGCCTCCGAGGACGAGACCACCGGCTGTGACGAGGAGCCCGAGACCCGGGGCAGACTGCGCCGGATCCCGGACACCATGACCACCGTCCCCGCCGTCCTGCTCGCCGCCGCCCTCGCCGTCGGCGTGGCCCCCGGCTTCCCGGAGGCGGTCGCCCACGCCGTCAACGAGGCCGGGTCAGGTGGTGCCGAGGCCGCCGTCGGCTGGACCCCGGAGGGCGTCCTGTTGGGCCTGCTGTCCACGCTGCTGGCCGTCGGCCTCGCCGCGCTGGCCGTCACCCGCCCGGACTGGACCGCCGCCCCGGACCGGGCGCGGGCACTGCGCCGGCTGCAGTCCGGGCACGTCGGGGACTACGTGGCCTGGCTGCTGCTGGGCACCACCGTGCTGGGGGTGCTGGCCCTGCCGGGCGTGCTGGGCGGCTGAGCCCGCCCGACGGGTCGCGTCAGGTCCCGTACGAGACGTGCACCTCCTTGAAGCCGAGCGAGCCGAGCAGGCCCTGCAGCATGTCCGTGGTGTTCTTCTCGGCCCGCGCGGTCAGCCCGCTGCCCCTGGCCGCCTCGCCGATGTGCCGCACCGCGAGCTCCTGCACGGCGTGCTCGCTGTTGGGATTGTCCGAGAAGAGATCACCGAGCCGGTCGAGCAGTCCGCGCTGCTTGGAGACGGCGTAGGAGTGGTCCGCGTCCAGGGCGGGCTTGCCGAGCAGCGCGTGCGGCAGCCGGAGCGTGGCCGACGTACGGTCGCCGTTCACCGTCACGTCCTCCTTGCCCACCCGGCCGAGGTCGACGTAGGCGTCCACGGTGCCCGCCCCGACGTACAGGGTGCGGGTGCCGCGGATCGCGTCGGGCAGGTACTTGGCGTCCTTCTCCAGGTCCACGACGACCTGGAAGGTGCCGGAGGCCGCGTCGTAGCGGCTGAGGTCCCGGATGGACTTCAGCAGCGTCGGGCCGGAGCGGTCGTGCGTCTCGGTGCCGAACAGGTCCTTGATGCCCGGCAGCACGGCCAGCCGGATCCCGGCGAACAGCACCGCGAGCACCAGCACCACCGCGGTCACCACCTTCGCCCAGCCGGGCATGCGGCTGGGCAGGCGCCTGGGCAGGCGCCTGAGGGAAGTCGTCATACCGACGGTCCTCCTTCCTACAGTGCGCATGCCCGGCAAACTCCGCGACAGACCGGCGCGTTGAGGCCGGACGGCGGCTCCTTCTCCTGGGACGGCACACCCGTGCCTGGTGAGGGGACCGGTGTCAGTAGCATGAACGCGGCCCGTAATGATCATGCGAGGAGCCGATCGTGCGAGACATCGCCGTCTTCAGTGGCAGTGCCCATCCCGAACTGGCGCGGGAGGTCTGCGCCCACCTCGGCGTGCCGCTCAGCCCGACCCGCGTCAGCCGGTTCGCCAACGACTGCCTGGAGGTGCAGCTCCAGGCCAACTGCCGGGAACGGGACGTCTTCCTGATCCAGCCGCTGGTGAAGCCGGTGCAGGAGCACCTCGTGGAGCTGCTGCTGATGTGCGACGCGGCCCGGGGCGCGTCCGCGGCGCGCATCACGGTCGTCATGCCGCACTACTCCTACGCCCGCTCCGACAAGAAGGACGCCCCGCGCATCTCCCTCGGGGGCCGCCTGGTCGCGGACCTGATGGTGGCGGCGGGCGCCGGCCGGGTCCTCGCCATGACCCTGCACGCGCCGCAGGTGCACGGCTTCTTCTCGATGCCGGTGGACCATCTGCACGCACTGCGGGAGCTGGCCGCGCACTTCCGGCAGTACGACCTGACGCGCACCACCGTCGTCTCGCCGGACCTCGGCAACGCCAAGGAGGCCGCCGCGTTCGCCCGGCTGATCGGCGCCCAGGTGGCGGCCGGCGCCAAGCAGCGGTTCGCGGACGACCGGGTGAGCATCAGCTCGGTGATCGGCGACGTGGCCGGGCGGGACGTCATCGTGCTGGACGACGAGATCGCCAAGGGCAGTACGGTGCTCGAACTCCTCGAACGGCTGCGGGAGTTGGGCCCGCGATCGATCCGGGTCGCGTGTACGCACGGACTGTTCGCGGCGGGCGCCCTGAAGCGGCTGAGCGAACAGCCGGACGTCCTGGAGATCGTGTGCACCAACACGGTGCCGGTCCCCGAGGACGAGCACACCGACAAGCTACGGATCCTGTCGATCGCCCCGGCGCTCGCCGAGGCCGTACGCCGCATCCACAACGGTGAGTCCGTGAGCGCCCTGTTCGACGAACCGAGAACCGCCTAGGGCCTGTCCGGCGGCTCAGGTCGCAGGAAAGTCATAGCGAGCCGGACGTGGCCTCGGGCTGTCCCAGGGCCTCGTCCAGTGTCGGCCGCGGCGGCAGCAGGCGGGTCAGCCCCATGACCCGGAAGACGCGCAGGGTCAGGGGGTGGGTGCAGACGAGGTGCAGCTGCCCGCCGCGGTCGAGCACCCGGCCGCGGGCCCGGTACAGCAGGCGCAGCCCCGAGCAGTCGAAGAACTCGATGTGCCGCAGGTCGATCACGACGCGGGCGCCGGGCCGGGCCGTCACCCGGTCCAGGTACGGAGCGATCTCCGTGGCCGCCGCGATGTCGATCTCGCCGCGGAACTCCAGCACCGTGTGCCCGCGGTCCTGGTGGATGCGCAGGTGCCGGGTGAGTGGTGCGGGGTCCTGGTGCATGCCGGCGTCACCTCCCACCCGTGCCGGGTCATCCGCTCCCCGCCCAGCAAGTTACCCTCGATAGAGGGAATTTGAGCATGTTCGATTGACATATGTCTTCGACTTTGGCGTGTGTCTTGCTGTGGTCTGCGTGACAGGGCGCCGACGGGCACGACCTAGGACAGGGCGTGCCAGGCCTTGGTGAGTGCCTGGCGGAACTGCTCCTCCTGGTGGGCCGTGAGGTCGGTGACCATGCGCTCCTCCAGCTCCCGCACCGGACCGGCGAACCCCGCGAGCAGCTCGCGCCCGGCGTCGGTGAGCAGGATCAGCAGCTCGCGCCGGTTGCGCGGATTGCGCTCCCGGCGCACGAGTCCGCGGCTCTCCAGGGACCGGACGAGGTCGGCCATGGACTGGGCGGTGACGAACGAGTCGCGCGCCAGCTGCGCCGCCGACAGTCCGTCGTGCCGTTCGAGGACGGTGAGGGCCGTGTACTGCAGGGCGGTGATCCCCGCGGGCTTGACCAGCTCGTCCAGATGAGAGCGCACCACGAGCTCCACTTGCTTGACCATGTAGAGCAATGATGGGCGTGTGCGTGTACCGACCATGCGTGAACCCTAGACCATTGACAGGAAACCTGTCCGTAATGAGACTGCGAACCAACAGGAATCCTGTTGGTTGAAATCTTGGCGATCTACGCTGGGGAGTGGGCAATGACGACCACCATCGACACCGGCCCGGGGCAGCTGTTCATCGGCGGACAGTGGCGCGAGGCCGCCGACGGCGCCCGTACGGACGTGATCGACCCGTCCACCGGGCAGGTGGTCACCACCGTCGCGGAGGCGGGCGCCGCCGACGTCGACGCCGCCGTGCGCGCCGCCCGCGAGGCCTTCGACGGCGGCGAGTGGTCCGGACTGAGCGGCCGGGAGCGCGGCCGGATCCTGCACCGGGTCGCCGAACTGATCCGCGAGAACGCCGAGGAGCTCACCGCCCTGGAGAGCCTCGACGTCGGCAAGCCGGTCACGCTGTGCGGCGCGGTCGACATCGCCAACGCGGCCAACGACTACGAGTACTTCGCCGCCCTGGCCTACTCCCTGGACGGCGCCACCCGCGACACCCCCCTCAACGCCCTCGCCTACACCCGTCGCGAGCCCCTCGGCGTGGTCGCCGCGATCACCCCCTTCAACTTCCCGCTGATCCTGGCCGGCTCCAAGATCGGCCCGGCCCTCGCGGCCGGCAACACGGTCGTCCACAAGCCCGCCGACGAGACCCCGCTCAGCGCCCTCTACATGGCCCGCCTGCTGCAGAAGGCCGGGGTCCCGGACGGCGTGGTCAACGTCGTCACCGGCACCGGCCCGGTGGCCGGCGAGGCCCTGCTGCGGCACCGGGGCGTGGACAAGATCGCCTTCACCGGCTCCAGCGCCGTCGGCCGGCATGTGGCGTCAGCGGCGGGCGAGGCGCTCAAGCCGGTCACCATGGAACTCGGCGGCAACGCCGCCCACGTCGTCTTCGAGGACGCCGACCTGGAGAAGGCGGTCGGCGCGATCATCAAGGGCTTCGTCTTCAACACCGGCCAGTTCTGCATGGGCGGCCCGCGCCTGCTGGTGGCGCGCGGGGTGTACAGCACCGTGCTGGGCATCCTCGCCGAGGCCGTACCCGGCGTGCCCGTCGGCGACCCGCGCGACGCGGCCACCGTCGTCGGGCCGATGGCGGGGGAGAAGCATCTGAAGAAGGTCGAGGAGTACGTCGCCCTGGCCCGCAAGGAGGGCGGCCGGATCGTCTGCGGCGGCGAGCGGCTCGAACTGAACGGCGGCTCCTACTACAAGCCCACCGTGATCGCCGACCTCCCCAACGATTCCCGGGTGGTCCAGGACGAGATCTTCGGCCCGGTCCTGACCGTGCAGCCCTTCGACTCCGAGGACGAGGCCGTGGCCCTCGCCAACTCCACCCCGTACGGCCTCGCCGCGGGTGTGCAGACCTCCCACCTGGCCCGTGCCCACCGCGTCGCCGGCCGCCTCCAGGCGGGCATCGTCTGGATCAACGACTGGGCGATGCTCGACCCCGCGGTGCCCTTCGGCGGGGTCAAGGACTCCGGCTTCGGCCGCGAGTACGGGCCCGAGGCCCTCGCCGCCTACACCAAGGTCAAGTCCGTCGTCGTCTCGCTCGACTGAGCGCCCCCCCGCACCATCGAACCGAAAGGAGTTCACGCGATGCCCATCACCACACGTGCCGCCGTGGTCGAGTCCGGGGGAGCGCCCTTCACCCTCTCCGACGTCGTACTCGACGAGCCGGGACCGCACGAGGCGGTGGTCCGCATGGTGGCGGCCGGCCTGTGCCACACGGACCTGGGCGTGGCGAGCGGCGGACTGCCCTTCCCCCTGCCCGGAGTGCTGGGCCACGAGGGAGCGGGCATCGTCGAGGCCGTCGGCTCCGCGGTCACCGGTGTCGCGCCCGGTGACCACGTCATCCTGTCCTTCACCTCCTGCGGCGAGTGCCGCAACTGTCACGGCGGGCACCCCGCGTACTGCGCGACCTGGCTGCCGCTGAACCTCATCGGGGGCCGCCGGGCCGACGGCAGCGGCACCATCAGCCGGGGCGGCGAGCCGCTCGGCGGCCACTTCTTCGGCCAGTCCTCGTTCGCCGAGCGGGCCCTGGTGGACGAGCGCAGCCTGGTGAAGGTCGACCAGGACCTGCCGCTGGCGTCCCTCGCCCCGCTGGGCTGCGGGGTGCAGACCGGTGTCGGCGCCGTCTGGAACGTACTGCGGCCGGTCGCGGGGAACAGCGTCGTCGTCCTGGGTGCCGGAGCGGTCGGCCTGTCCGCCGTGATGGCCGCCGCCCTCACCCCGGCCACCACGATCGTCGCGGTCGACCGGGTCGCCGAACGTCTCCAGCTGGCCCTCGAACTCGGCGCCACGCACACCGTCGACGCGGGGGAGGAGGACCTCGCCGGGGCGCTCGCCGACATCACCGGCGGCCAGGGCGCCGACGGCGTCGTGGAGACCACCGGCAACGTCGGCGTACTGCGCCAGGGCGTCGACGCGCTCGCCGCCCGCGGCACCCTGGTCATCGTCGGCGCCCCGCCGTTCGGCACCGAGGTCGCCCTGGACGTCAACGGGATGCTCGGCGGCAAGCGTGTGGTCGGTCTCACCCTCGGCGACAGCGAGACCCAGACCTTCATCCCCGCCCTGGTCCAGCTGGTGAGGGACGGACGGCTCCCGCTGCACCGCCTGATCAGCACCTATCCGTTCGCGGACATCGAGCAGGCGGTGCGGGACATGAAGGCGGGCAAGGCGATCAAGCCCGTACTCACCTTCTGAACGGCCGACTCACCTGGTCAGTCGACCAGCAGCACCAGCTTCCCGATGGTGCGGCCGGTGTCGCCGAGCGCGTGCGCCTCGGCGGCGTCGGCCAGCGGGAAGGTCCCGGCGATCGTGGCGCGAAGCTTCCCCGCCTCGACCAGCTCCGCGATCGCCCGCATCCCGCTGCGCGAGGCGTCCACGAGCATCCGGACCGCCCGCACACCGAGCCGCTCGGCCTCCTCGGGGAAGTCGTCCGATCCGACCGGCAGGATCGAGACCACGACGCCGCCCGGGCGCAGCACGCGCAGCGACCGCGTGGAGTGGTCCCCGCCGATCGTGTCCAGCACCACGTCGACGTCCTTCACGGCCTCGGCGAAGTCCGTCTCCCGGTAGTCGATCGCCTCGTCCACCCCGATGGAGCGCAGGAAGTCGTGCTTGCCCGCGCTCGCGGTGCCGATCACATACGCGCCGCGCGCCTTGGCGATCTGCACGGCCACATGCCCGACGCCGCCGGCCGCCGCGTGGATCAGCACCCGCTGTCCGGGCCGTACGTCCGCCGTCTCGACCAGCGCCTGCCAGGCGGTGAGGGAGACCAGAGGCAGGGCGCCCGCCTGCGTGTGGTCGATCCCGGCCGGCTTGTGCGCGAAGGCGCGGGCCGGGCCGGTGACGTACTCCGCGTGCGAGCCGTGGCCGTAGGGGTAGGGCAGCATGCCGAAGACCTCGTCGCCGGGGCGGAAGGCGGCGACGCCGATGCCGACCGCCTCGACCACGCCGGAGACGTCCCAGCCCAGGACGAAGGGCGGCTCGCCCAGGAAACCGCCGGTGGCGCGGTGCTTCCAGTCCGTGGGGTTCACCCCGGCGGCGCGCACCCGCACCAGCACCTCGTTGGGCTTCGGCGCGGGCCGCTCCAGCCGTACCTCCTTGAGAACCCCGGGCCCGCCGAGGACGTCCTGACTGATCGCACGCATGGTGTTCACATCGCTCATGGTCAACCAGCCTGCCCGTCTCCGCCCGCCCGGGAAATGGCATGATTGCCAACATCCGATAGGATCGTGCCATGCGTGGCAAGCGGAGCAGTGAACGGGTCGTGGTCCTGGCCCTCGACGGCGCCTACCCGTTCGAACTGGGCATCCCCAGCCGGATCCTGGGCGCGGCCGACGGCCGGTACGAGGTGCTGACCTGCACGGTCGACGGCGGCCCGGTCCGCACCAACGCGGACTTCTCGGTCACCGTCGAGCACGGACCCGAGATCCTGGACACCGCCGACACCGTGATCCTCACGGCCGTCCCGCCGGCGCACATCCCGGACGAGCTGCCGGACGCGCTCACCGCCGCGCTCGCCCGGATCCCGGAGCACGCGCGCGTGGTCTCCATCTGCACCGGCGCCTTCGTGCTCGCCGCCGCCGGACTGCTCGACGGCCGCCGGGCCACCACGCACTGGCAGGTCGCCGACGGCTTCCGGCGCCTCTTCCCCCGCGTCACCCTCGACCCGGACGTGCTCTTCGTCGAGGACGGCCGTTTCCTCACCTCCGCGGGCGCCGCCTCGGGTGTCGACATCTGCCTGCACCTCGTACGCACCGACCACGGCCATGAACTCGCCAACACCGTCGCCCGGCGCTGTGTCGTCCCGCCCTTCCGGGACGGCGGCCAGGCCCAGTACATCGAGCAGCCGGTGCCCGACGCCGGCGCCGCGAGCACGGCGGACACCCGCGCCTGGGCCCTGGAACGCCTCGGCGAACCCCTCACCCTCACCGACCTCGCCGGGCACGCCCGGATGAGCCTGCGCACCTTCGCCCGCCGCTTCAACGACGAGGTGGGCGTCAGCCCCGGCCGCTGGCTGATCCAGCAGCGAGTCGTCCGGGCCCGGCATCTGCTGGAGTCCAGCGACCTGTCCGTCGACCAGATCGCGGGCGAGGTCGGCTTCGCCACGGGCGCCTCCCTGCGCCAGCACCTGCACGCGGCGATCGGGGTGTCGCCGCAGGCGTACCGGCGTACGTTCCAGACGGCCCGCTGATCTTCGAACGTTCCGGTCCGCCGCCGCGTCGAAGGGACACGGCAGTGACCGGGACGCGAAGGAACAGGGGCGGGAAAATGCGCAGAGGACTGATCATGACGGCGGCGCTGGTGGCCATGACGACGGTGTCGTGCGGCGGTGAGGTCGCGGGGGACGACGAGGCGGCTCCAGCTCCTGCCCCGGCCTCGGCCTACAGCGGTCCGCTGCACGGCTCCGAGGCCGCCCGCCGGGCGCTGGAGTGCGAGGGGAAGGTCTTCGAGAGCGGCGGCGGCGGTGCGTGGAGCGAGGGGGACGGCGGCGGCAGTCCCGAGGAGGGGCTGAAGGCGTACTTCGACATCGAGCAGCCCGATGTCCCCCGGTCCGGCTACCGGGCGGAGCGGAAGGAGGGTGACCGCGTCCTGTACTCCTTCGACGTCGCGGGCCGCACCAAGGTGGCCGTGGTGGTCGCCAAGGACCAGAAGAACCGGCCCGGCTGGGGACCGCAGTCCAGCGCCTCCTGCGATCCGGCCGAACTCCCGGCGAGCTTCACGGACTCCCAGGAGTACGAGATCTGGACGGACCGCTCCGGCAAGCGGGTACCGGTCACCGAGGTCAGCAGCAACGGCGGTGCGGAGCACTGCGACTGGCAGAGCGCCCAC
Source organism: Streptomyces sp. NPDC039424 (assembly GCF_055639495.1). Taxonomy (NCBI): domain Bacteria; kingdom Bacillati; phylum Actinomycetota; class Actinomycetes; order Kitasatosporales; family Streptomycetaceae; genus Streptomyces; species Streptomyces sp. NPDC039424. The sequence goes on along the minus strand of NZ_JBVKAI010000011.1, from coordinate 191,210 downwards.
TTCCTGGCCATGGGCGGCGGCAGGGACGCCAGGCTCTACGTCCGTGACCCCGAGGGGCTGTTCGAGGTCGGTGCCCAGCTCTCCGCTCCGTACGACGGGGACGTCCGCATGCCCGCGGGGGCCCACGACACCGGATACCGCTTCAAGCACTGGCGGCTGTGGCTGACGGACGACAAGACGAAGGCGTACGTCCGCACCCCCGACGGCGTCGAGGCCTGGCCGCAGGCGAAGGACGGCGTCGGCTGCAAGTGAGCCGTCACCGGCTGCGGTGCAGGGCGACCAGCAACTGCCAGACCTGATGGGCGACTTGCTCCGGGCTCGCGTCCAGGAGCCCGTGCAGCCAGTCGGCGAGGACACCGGCGAAGGTCGCCGCCACGGCCGAGGCGACCAGCGGGGCGTCGGCGGCGCCCGCCCGTTCGCGCTCGGCCAGGCTGCGGGCCCTGAGGTCCCGGTGCAGCACGTGCCCGAGCGGTCCGCCGCCGCCCGGGGTCAGCAGGGTGCGGTACAGGCCCGCGTGCGGGGCCAGACCCGCGAAGAACGCCGGCAGTGCGGGCGGGGCGTGCACCGGGTCGGGCCGGCCGCGCCAGGCGTGCAGCGCCTCGACCGCCTCCCGTACGACGTCCGCGCAGGCGTCGACGGCCAGCGCCTCCAGGCCGTCGTAGTGCACGTAGAACGTGGCCCGGCCCACCCCGGCGCGGCGCACCAGCGCGGCCACGCCGACCTCCGCCAGCGGCCGCTCGGCGCACTCGGCCAGCAGGGCCGCGCGCAGCCGCGCCCGGGTGCGGGCGGCCCGCGGGTCCTCGGGCGCGGGCCGGGTCACCGGGCGGCCAGTACGGCGGCCAGGGCCAGCGCGCCGGGCAGCGCCTGGGCGAACAGGATGCGGCGGTTGGCCGTGGCCGCGCCGAACACGCCCGCGACGACGACACAGCACAGGAAGAACACCTGCGCGCGCTGCCCCGTCGGATCGGCGGCGATCAGCCCCCACACCAGACCGGCGGCGAGGAAGCCGTTGTAGAGCCCCTGGTTGGCGGCCATCGGCGCGGTCGCGCGAGCCATCTCCGGGTCGAAGCCGTGCAGCGCCCGGCCCGGCTTCTTCTGCCACAGGAACATCTCCATCACCAGGATGTACGCGTGCAGCGCGGCCACGAGGCCGACCAGTGTCTTCGCCACTATTTCCACGATCTGTGGGCTCCTCATTCTTGGACAGGTGTCCAGGATAGCTGGACACCTGTCCAGGAGTGAAGCTCGCTGCCGGTGCGTGACGGAACCCTCACTCCCATGCACCGTGCGGTTGATCCTTTGGGGTTCAAACCCGATAAGCTCCAGTCCGTCACTGCGAGTTGACGTGAGTGCACACCCCCCTGATTCGATCGTGTTTGCTTTCGAAGGATGCAGATGGAACTCGCCACTCCGCCACCGGCGGCGCGGGCACCTGTCGCTTGGTACAGCTGGTGGCTGATGCCACTGGCCTTAGGAGGCGGGACGGTTGCCGCCACGTTCATGAGCTCGGAGCGAATAACCGCCGCCGTCGCCGGTGCCGCCGCCACCGCCGCCGGCGCCGTGTGCGTACGGCTGCTGATCCGCTCGCAGCGTCAACTGCGCCGCGTTGAGGGCGGTTTCCGCACCACGCAGGCCGAGCACACCCAGCAGTGGCAGCAGCATGTGGCAGGCCTCGAGCGGAAGTTCAGCGCCGAACGAGCCGCCCTTGAGGCGCAGCTGACCGAGCAGTCGGCCGCGTACGAGGACCGGATCGCCGAGCGGACGGCCGCCTACGACACCCAACTGGCCGAACAGGCAAGGGCGTACGAGCAGCGGATCGCCGACACCGCCCAGTCCTACGAGGCCCAGCTCGCCGACCGGGCGGAGGTGTGGCAGGAGGAACTCGCCCACCAGCGGGAGGCCGTCGCCCGGCTCGCGAACGAGCAGCTGCCCGAGGCACTGAAGCGGCTCAGGGCCGGCGACGCCATCGACGACGTACTGCCCGCGGCGAACCAGTGCGCGAAGGTCGACGCCGAACTCCAGGCCGACCTGCGCCGGATCCTGCGGACCTCGCTGATCGGCCTGGAGGAGGAGTTCAACCGCTCCACCTCCGCCGAACAGGCCGTCATCAGCATCGGCAACCGCATCCACGTGCTGACCAGCAAGCTCCGTGGCCGACTGCACGAGATGCAGGGCGAGCACGGGCGGCTGCCCGCCGTCGCCCGGGGCCTGATGGAGCTCGACCAGGAGCTCGGCCCCGCCGACTCGCTCGCCGCGAGCATCGGCGTGCTGGGCGGCTCGGACCGCCCCGGACGGCAGTGGCAGGAACCGCAGCGGCTGCTCAGCGTGGTCCGCGGCGGTATCGGCCGGATCAAGGACTTCCACCGGGTCGAGGTACGTCACCTGCCCGAACTCGGTGTCGACGGCGGCCTGGTGGACCACCTCACCCTGGTCTTCGCCCACCTCCTGGACAACGCCGCCCGCTACTCGCCGCCCACCGAGCCGGTGATCGTCTCCGGCAAGGAGGTGCCGAACGGCGTCGGCATCGAGATCCAGGACTCCGGCAAGGGCCTGAGCGAGGAGAAGAAGCGCGAGGCCGAGCACTCCCTCGCGGGCACCGCGGCCGGTCCCGGCCTCGGCGGCATCTCCGAGGACGCGAACATCGGCCTCCGCGTGGTCGGCATCCTCGCCCGCCGCTACGGCATCCGGGTCACCTTCGCCGACTCTCCCTGGCTCGGCACCTCGGTGGTCGTCGTGGTCCCGCACAAGTACTTCAGCCCGATCGCCGCGCCCACCCCGGCCACGGCCACCCCCGCCGCTTCGGCCCCGGCCGCCGCCCAGGCCCCCGCCGCGGCTCCGGCCCCCGCCGAGGCACCGGCCGACACCGACGACGCGGTGGACACCACGCCCGGCGGCCTGCCCCGGCGCCGCAGCAAGCGCCGCGAGCCGGAAGAGCAGCGCCCGGCCGAGCCCACCGCCCGGCCCGAGCAGGCCTCCGTCACCGCCGTCCCCCCGGACGCGTCCTTCGCGGGTCTGGCCGCCTTCGCCACGGCGGGCCGCGCGCCCGGCGGGGCCGAACCCGCCCTGTCCGAACGGGAGTCGACCGAGCCCCGGGCGGAGGCCGACGAGACGAACCCCGCACGCGAGCCCGTCGGACGCGAGTCCACCGAGCACCGCAACGAAGAGAGCGACTAGTCCACATGACGCAACAGGGAACCGACGTGAGCTGGGCGCTCCGCGATCTGGTGGAGAGCATCCCGGAGATCCGCTTCGCCCTGGTGGCCTCCAGCGACGGGAAGGCCATCACCTCCTTTGGCGCCGAAGACCCCGACGACGTGGACCGCTTCGCGGCCGTGGTGGCCGGCCTGCAGGCCCTGGCCCAGCCGGTCGCCGAGCAGTTCCCCAAGTACGCGGGACAGCTGCGGCTCGCGATGATCGAGGTCGACGGCGGCCACCTCTTCGTCGTACGCGCCGGGGTCGAGACCTATCTGGGCGTCCTCGCCCGGGAGGGCCTCGACCAGGGCCTGCTCGGACACCAGATGAGGGACCTGGCCCGCCGGATGGGCGAGCTCCTCGGCACCACTCCGCGCCTGGAGGAGCACTCTGGATGAGTGCTCCCCGCCGGCCCACGGACCCGTCCGGTCTCGAGCGCTACTACGTCCTCACCGGGGGGCGCAGCGGACCGGGCGGGTCGGCGTCGAGCCTCGACGTGGCGACCCTCATCGTCTCCCGCACCGGCCCCTTGCCGGGCATGCAGCACGAGCACGAGGAGATACTCCGGCGCTGCCGTGATCCGCTGTCGGTGGCCGAACTCGGCGCCCATCTCGGATTGCCCTTCAACATTCTCGCGGTGCTGTTGGCGGATCTGCTGGACGCAGGCCGTATTGAAGCCCGTGATCCCATTCCGGCGCACGACGCCGGACGCGGGCCCGACCTCGCGCTCCTCCAGGAGGTACTCAGTGGACTTGAAAGGCTTTGACCATCCCGGCCGGCCCGCCGCCGGGGGCATCCGCTCGGTCAAGGTGATGATCGCCGGCGGGTTCGGCACCGGGAAGACCACCATGGTCCGCTCCGTCAGCGACATCAAGCCGCTCACCACCGAGGAGACCCTCACCCAGGCCAGTGTCGGCGACGACCATCTCATCGGCGTCGCCGACAAGGCCGAGACCACCGTCAGCCTCGACTTCGGCAAGATCAGCCTCAACGACAGCCTGATGCTGTACCTGTTCGGCACGCCCGGCCAGGAACGGTTCTGGTTCCTGTGGAACGGCCTGTTCAAGGGCGCGCTCGGCGCGGTCGTCCTGGTGGACACCCGCCGCCTGGCCTCCAGCTTCCGGGCGATCGAGGAGATGGAACGGCAGGACGTGCCGTTCGTGATCGCGCTGAACATCTTCCCCGACTCGACCAAGCACCCCGTCGAGGAGATCCGGGACGCCCTCGACATCTCCCCGCACACTCCGATCGTGGCCTGCGACGCCCGCGACCGGGCCTCCAGCCGCGATGTGCTCGTGGCGCTCATCCGCCACCTGCAGGAACGGTCCGCCGTCGCACTGGAGTCCCGATGAACGACCAGCCCCACGGCCCCGACGCCCCGGCCGGGTGCCCCGTCGCCCACGGTTCGGGCATCGCCCGGCTGTACGGTCCCGAGTCGGAGACCGATCCGCATGGCATCTACGAGCGGTTGCGCAAGGAGCACGGGAGTGTCGCCCCGATCCTGCTGGAGGGTGACATCCCCGCCTGGCTGGTGCTCGGCTACCGGGAGAACCGGCGGGTCCTGGACAACCCCCTGCAGTTCAGCCGGGATTCAAGGATCTGGCGGGACTGGAAGGCGGGCCGGGTCGCCGACACCTCGCCGCTGATCCAGATGCTGGGCTGGCGCCCGGACTGCGTCTCCCAGGACGGCGAACCGCACCGCAGGCTGCGCGGTGCGGTCACCGACAACCTGCTGGCGGTGACCGGCCGCGGCATCCGCCGTCACGTCACGCACTTCGCCAACAAGCAGATCGACGCGTTCGCCGACGCCGGCCGCGCCGACCTCGTGACGGACTTCGCCGACTATCTCCCGATGCTGGTCCTCACCCGGGTCGTCGGACTCGCCGAGAGCGAGGGGCGCAGCCTGGCCGAGTCCAGCCACCAGATCATGAAGGGCAGCGCGGACGCCCTCGCGCACAACGAGAAGATCATGGGCGTGCTAGGTGAACTCGCCGCCCGCAAGCGCGCGGAGCCGGGCTCCGACTTCGCCACCGGGCTCATCGACCACCACGCGAGCCTGGACGAGGACGAGCTCCTCAACCATCTGCGCCTGGTGCTGATCACCGGCCACACCATGACCAGCAACCTGCTGGCCCGGGCGCTGCAACTGATCCTCACCGACACCAACCGGCGCTCCGGGCTGGTCAGCGGGCAGCTGGACATGTCCGCGGTGGTGGAGGAGGTCATGTGGAACACCCCGCCGCTCGCCGTGCTGCCGGGCCGGTTCGCCACCTCCGACCTGGAGCTGGGCGGCTGTCCGATCAAGGAGGGCGACCTGCTGGTCCTCGGCCTGACGGCGGGCAACATGGACCCGCAGATCCGGCCCGACGCCGGGGTGTCCGTGGTCGGCAACCAGTCCCACCTCGCCTTCAGCGCCGGCCCGCACGAGTGCCCGGCACAGAACCTGGGCCAGGCCATCATCGAAACGGCCGTCAACGTCCTCCTCCACCGCCTCCCCGGCCTGCGCCTGGCCGTCCCCCCGGACGAACTCACCTCCACCGCCTCCACCTGGGAGTCCCGCCTGGACAGCCTCCCGGTCGAGTTCACGACGTAACCCCGCCGGAAGAATCCGGCACCCGCGCGAACACCCGCCCCCGCGCGGGTGCCGCCCGCCGGGAGGCGGGCGGAGGTGCGGGCTCTGGCGCGGTCGCGTGCGCGTGCGGGTTGTGGGTTCCCGGCGGGGGTGGTGCTCTCGCCGACGGTGGGGCGTCCGCCCCCGGACCACCGCCCGGTGCCGGAGCACCGCCGACCCCCTTCCCTCCCCCCAGCGACCCCGCGCGGGTCCTTGAAGAACCCAAAACCCATAGCAGGGGTGGTCGGGGTGGTCAGACTGCCAGGAGGTCGTCCACGGAACCGCGGCCGGCCCGTTCGGCGGTGGTCGCGGGGCTTTCCTTGGCCGCCGCGTAGCGGCCGGTGGTCAGGGCCCATTCGTAGTTGCCGTTGATCCAGTGCTGGATGGCCTCCACGCCCATCCGCACCCGGGCCCGCTGGTCCTCGTCCAGACCGAGTTCGTCGCACATCCGCGGCACGCGCGCCTCGAGTGCGACGTACTCGTCGAGACAGGCGGTGGTCATGCGGTACGCCTCGTCCGCCGCGTCCTGCCAGGTGCCGCCCCGCTCTCTCTGTAGGACGCATATCAGGTTGTGGCCGTCACCTCGGCGCCGTTCGCGCTCGAAGGAGTGGATGTCGTTCATGAACCCGATGGTGTCCGCGGCCAGGTCGCGCATGCGCTCCATCAGCGGATGCGCCTGCACCTGCGCCGGAACCTCGAAGCCGCGGCTGCGCTCACCCGCGTCGATGCTGTGGTGGATGCCGACCGTGCGGCGGCGGAACTCCGCGTACTCGTCGAGCCCCAGCGTTCCGGCCAGCCCCCGCGCCGCTAGGTCGACCTCCTCGCAGTGCGCCACCAGGAACCGCCCCCAGGAGGCCGCGAACCGCGTCTGCCATGTCAGGGACATGCCATCCGAAAGGTGCCGCCAGACCTCCGCCCAGGCCAGCGTGATCGGGCAGACCACCCGCGGCCGGCTGCCCGCCGGACGCAACGGCGTGACGATCAGCTCGCGCGCGACCTCGGCGATCCGGTCGGCGCGGTCCGGCTGGTTGGCGTCGAACTGGTCGTCGAACAGGAAGGCCAGCGAGAACCAGTTCATCAGCACGACCATGTCGTCCGCCGAGGCGTGCGGATAGGTGCGGGCCGCCGCCTGCGGCAGGTCCCAGGACTGGTACTCCTCGAACCCGGCCTGGCTGCGCACCAGCCCCATGTCCCAGATCCAGCGCAGATGCCGGGCGCGCGCGTACTCCAGATGGTCGCTGACGGGGGTGTCGAAGGGCAGGTCGAAACGGACGTCCTGAGGCATGCGCTTCCTTTCGGGAGACGGAACGCAGGTCCCCCCACTCCTGCGAGCGGGCGGCCAGACGGCCGCCCGCGCACTCGAACTGCGCTTCGTGGCCCGAAAGTTGAGCCGAGAAGCGGTACGAGACTGCCCAGAGAGTAAATGATCTACACCGTGACCTGACCGTGATGTCTGTTACTGCTCACGCCTCATGAGTCGCGTACACTCCCTCGCCTCACACACAGGCCGACTGCCTTGCGGGAAGCGGCCGTTGGCCGACTGAATCCGCGGGGCGGGGATAACCGCGAGGAGAGGGACCCCGTCATGAGGGCCCTGTCATCCCCGTGGAGGAAACATGGCACTGGTGAAAGCGGGCGTCGTGGTGCTCGACTGCGCCGAGCCCGAGAAACTCGCCGAGTTCTACAAGGAGTTCCTGGAGGGCGAGGAGACGGACGCGTCCGCCAACCTCGTGGAGATCCGCGGCGCCGACGGGGTCCGGCTGGCGTTCCGCCGCGACGTGAACGCGACCCCGCCGAGCTGGCCGCGCCCCGAGAACTCCCTCCAGGCCCACCTGGACTTCCTGGTGGACGACCTGGACGAGGCGGAGCGCAGGGTGATCGGGCTCGGCGGACGGCCGATCGACACGAAGGACGCGGCCGGGCCGTACGAGGAACGCGGCTACGCCGACCCCGCCGGGCACTCCTTCACCCTGCGCCTGATGCCTCCCACGGCGCCCAAGCAGGGCTGAGCGGGAGGCCCGGTTCAGGCGGTTCAGCCCCGGCGGTTCAGTCCCGGCCTCCCTTTTCCTTCGCCGGCCAGACCCCCGTCGAGCGTTCGATGGCCTTGGCCCCGGTGCGGTCCACGGCGCTGCGCACCACCGCGAAGATGGCGCCCTGGACCGCCGCGGCCAGCAGGATCTCGCCCCAGCCGCGGTCCGGGTCCAGCGCGTCGGGCGCGTCGTCCTCGTGCCGCAGCGTCTTCCAGGCCTTGCGGAAGGCCATCCCCGCGAGCGCCCCGCCCGCCCAGCTCAGCACGAAGCCGACGGGCTGGTAGGCGAGGGGCAGCTTCTTCTTCTTGGCCACGAGTGATACTCCTTAGTCTGCGGTCTGCTGCGATGGGTACGTTTCAGGGCCGCCCCGCGGCCGGCACCTCCTCGCCGGGGCGGAGCGGTCCGGGCGGTGTGCCGTCGCCGAACGGCCGGCCGCCGAGTTCCTCCCGGTGGTGCGGCGCGAGCCAGCCGGCGAGGTCCGGCCCGAGCGGCACGATCCCGGTGGGATTGATGCCGGTGTGGACCTGGTAGTAGTGCCGTTTGATGTGGTCGAAGTCGACGGTGTCGCCGAATCCGGGCGTCTGGTAGAGGTCCCGGGCGTACGCCCACAGCACGGGGTTCTCCGCCAGCTTCCAGCGGTTGCACTTGAAGTGACCGTGATAGACGGCGTCGAAACGGACCAGTGTGGTGAACAGCCGGATGTCCGCCTCGGTGAGGGTGTCACCGACGAGGTAGCGCTGCCCCGAGAGCCGCTTCGCGAGCAGCTCCAGCCGCCGGAAGACCGCGGCGCAGGCGGCCTCGTACTCCTCCTGGTGGGTGGCGAACCCCGCCCGGTACACGCCGTTGTTGACGTCCTCGTAGACGTCCGCCATCACCTCGTCGATCTCGTCCCGCAGCGCGCGCGGATACAGGTCCGGCGCCCCTCGGCGATGCAGCGCCGTCCACTCGGTGGCCAGATCGAGGGTAAGCCGCTGGTAGTCGTTGGTGACCAGGCGTCCGCTGGGCACGTCCACCACCGCCGGCACGCTCACGCCGCCCGGGTACCCGGTCTCCCGCCGGTCGTAGGCCTCGGCCAGGAAGCGGATGCCGAGTACGGGGTCGCGGCCGTCGGGGTCGAGGGTGAAGCGCCAGCTGCGGTCGTCCTGGACCGGATCGGCGATCGCCAGGGACAGGGCGTCCTCCAGGCCCAGCAGCCGGCGCGAGATCACCGCCCGGCTCGCCCACGGACAGGCGCGGCTGGCCACCAGACGGTAGCGGCCCGGCTCCACCGGCCAGCCGTCGCGGCCGTCCACCGTGATCCGGTCCGCGAAGTGGCTCTTGGACCGGGTGAACGACTTGCGGCCGTACGCGCTGTTGCCCTCGCCACTCATGTTTCCTCCTTGCCGCGGGGGGCGTCCTGGTGAACGCGTTCCCCGATTTGCGCCGTCGGCACGGTGTGAGCTGTCCCGGTGCGGGCAATCGGCGGTGGTGAGCGGGACATCCTCGGAAGAGAAGACCGAAGACAAGACGGAAGCGCGGACCGGCGAGAAGGCCGCGGAGCACGCCGGAGAGGAGGCGGCGGAGAGCGAGTCTCCCCGTGCCGGAGCCCCGGACGACGGGGCCGACCGCAGAACACGCGTCACCGTCCTCGTGGCACTGGCTGCCAATCTGGTCATCGCCGCCGCCAAGGCCGCCGGAGGACTCCTCGCGGGCTCGCCCGCCCTGCTGTCGGAGGCGGCCCACTCGGTCGCCGACAGCCTCAACGAGGTCTTCCTGCTGGCCGCGCTGCGCCGCAGCCGCCGCCCGGCCGACGCACGGCACCCCTTCGGCTACGGCAAGGAGCGGTTCTTCTGGTCGCTCCTCGCCGCCGTCGGGATCTTCGTCATGGGCGGCTGCTTCTCCTTCTTCCAGGGTGTCGAGGCGCTGCGCAACGGCGCGGAGGAGAAGTTCAGCGGCTATGTGGCGGGCCTGATCGTGCTGGGCGTCGCGCTGCTCGCCGAGGGCGCGTCCCTGTTCCGGGCGCTGCACCAGGTGCACCGGCAGGGCGGCGGTCTCGGCGGCATGCGCGACCCCGCCCTGCGTACCGTCGTCGCCGAGGACGGCACGGCGGTGCTCGGCGTGACCCTCGCCATCGCCGGCATGGCCCTGCACATGGCCACCGGCCAGGTCGTCTGGGAGGCGTCGGCCTCGCTGGCGATCGGCGTGCTGCTGGTGTACGTGGCCTACCGGCTCGGCCGGGACGCCCGTGACCAGCTCATCGGGGAGGCCGCCGACCCGGAGCTGAGCGCCCGGATGCGGGCGCTGCTGGAGTCGGAGCCGGAGATCGACAGCGTGGAGGCGCTGTTCACCATGAAGCTGGGGCTCGACTCGACCCTGGTGGCCGCCCGGATCGACCTGGTGCCCGGCCTGGACAGCGAGCGGGTCGAGGAGGTCGCCGTGCGCATCAAGCGCTCCCTCGCCGAGGCCGTCCCGGAGGCCGAGCAGATCTTCCTCGACGTGACCGACCGCCCGGCGCACGAGGCACGGGAAAGCCCCGCCGCGACGGGGGAACGCGGCGGGGCCTGACAGGCGGGTGCCCGGGGCGGAGGAGGTTCATGCCTCCCCGAAACAGATTTTTCTAAAAGACGGCGTTCCCGGGCCGGAATCAGTCCCCGTCGGCCGGTTCGAGGACGAAGAGCGGGATCTCCCGGGAGGTCTTCCGCTGGTAGTCGGCGTAGGCCGGGTACGCGGCCACGGCCCGCTCCCACCACGCGGCCTTCTCCTCGCCGGTGACCTCACGAGCCCTCATGTCCTGCTTGACCGGGCCGTCCTGCAGCTCCACCCGCGGGTCGGACTTGACGTTGAAGTACCACACCGGATGCTTGGGAGCGCCGCCCAGCGAGGCGACCGCGGCGTACCGCCCGTCGTGCTCCACCCGCATCAGCGGCGTCTTGCGGATCTTGCCGCTCCTGGCACCCCGGGTCGTCAGCACGATCACGGGCAGCCCCGTGTCCCTCAGCGTCGTCCCCTTGGTGCCACCGGAGCTCTCGTACAACTCGACCTGTTCGCGCACCCACTGGGTCGGGCTGGGCTCGTACTCACCCTCGAGAGGCATGACGTTCGTCCCTTCGACGGTCTGCGGCTGACTGGCATCGTGCTGCAACACCGGACGGTGCTCGTTTCATCCGTACCACGCCCGCCGGACCGGATCCGGCAGCCGCCGCGCCCGCGCGGCGCCCGTATCGCGCCAGGCCCGGGTCACGGCGCCACCGCCGTCCGCACCGCCAGCACCATGGTCACGCCGCTCGACAGCAGCGCCGTGGCCAGCCGTCCCCGGCGACCGGTGAGGGCGCGGCCGAGCAGCGCGCCGCCGCCGGCGAGCAGCAGCTGCCAGCTCGCGGAGGCTGCGAAGGCGGCGAGGACGAAGACGCCCTGCTCCCAGGGGCGTACGGCGTCCCCGGCGCGGGTGCCGAGCACCAGCGCGGCGAAGTAGATCACCGTGGTGGGATTGAGGAGTGTGATCCCGAGAAGGCCCAGGTAGGCCCGCCCGGGGCCGGGCGGCGGCCGGTCCGCCCGGGTGCTGAGCGTCAGCGCGCGGTACTGCCGTACGGCGGTCACCGCGCCCAGCACCGCCAGGGCCGCCAGTACCAGCGCCGAGGTCCAGCGCAGCGGTTCGAGCACCGGCCGCAGCACCGCCGCGAGGGCGGAGCCGCCCACCGCGGCCAGCAGCGCGTACAGGCCGTCGGCGCTCGCCACGCCGAGCGCGGCCGAGGCACCGGTCCGCAGGGACGTACGGGCGGTGAGGGAGACCAGATAGGCCGCGACCGCGCCGACGGGTACGGCGACGCCGTATCCCGCGAGCAGGCCCGCGACGAGCGCGGCCGTCATGGGCGCGTTGGCTCGGTCCTGCGGGGGCGGCCGGGCTGCTGTCGGCCCCGCACCGGGAGGACGGCGGCGGAGGTCGGCGGCAGGATGAAGTCAGTCGTGAACATGCGCCCGATCGTGGGGCCCGCGGCCGGGCACCGGCAACCGGATTTCGGCGCGGTCACGGTGGCCGCGAGCGCGATGTTCGGCCAGATCGCGCGGATCACCGATCTGGCCGAACTTGCCGTCGTCCCCTAGATGCCCGAGGCATCTAATGAAGATCGGCACGACGCACCCTTCGTCTGCGAGGCCTGCCATGACGGAACCGACGGAACTGACGCAACTGACGGAAACAACGGAACCGATGGACGCGCCGGCTCGGCACGAGCCCGTCGCCTTCCCCCAGGACCGCACCTGCCCCTACCATCCGCCGACCGCCTACGACCCGCTGCGCGCACACCGCCCGCTGGCCCGCGCCACCCTGTACGACGGCCGGCCGGTCTGGCTGGTCACCGGCCACGCCGCCGCCCGCGCGCTGCTGTCCGACCCGCGCCTGTCCGCAGACCGCACCCGCTCCGGCTTCCCCGTGATCACGCCGCGCATCGCGGCGGTCCGCGACCGCAGGATCGCCCTCCTCGGGCTCGACGACCCCGAACACCACACCCAGCGGCGGATGATGGTCCCCGGCTTCACCCTCCGGCGCGCCACCGAACTGCGGCCCGCCATCCAGAAGATCGTCGACGAGCGGCTGGACGACATGATCTCCCAGGGGCCGCCCGCCGACCTGGTCGGCGCGTTCGCACTGCCCGTGCCGTCCATGGTGATCTGCTCCCTGCTGGGCGTCCCGTACGCCGACCACGAGTTCTTCGAGGAGCAGTCCCGGCGGCTGCTGCGCGGCCCGGAACCGGCCGACACCCTGGACGCCCGCGAGCAACTGGAGTCCTACCTGGGCGAGTTGATCGACCGCAAGGGCAGCCGCCCGGAGCCCGGCGACGGCATCCTCGACGACCTCGCCCACCACCAGCTGCGCGAGGGCACGGTCGACCGCGCGGAAGCGGTCTCGCTGGCCGTCGTCCTGCTGGTCGCCGGCCACGAGACCACGGCCAACATGATCTCGCTCGGCACCTACACCCTCCTGCGGCATCCCGAGCGGCTGGCCGAACTCCGCGCCGACCCCGCGCTGCTGCCCGCCGCGGTCGAGGAGCTGATGCGGGCGCTGTCCATCGCCGACGGGCTGCTGCGCACCGCCCTGGAGGACATCGAGGTGGCCGGGACGACGATCCGGGCCGGTGACGGGGTGGTCTTCTCGACCTCGGTCATCAACCGCGACGCGTCCGTCTACCCCGATCCCGACGCCCTGGACTGGCACCGCCCGGCCCGCCACCACGTGGGCTTCGGCTTCGGCATCCACCAGTGCCTGGGCCAGAACCTGGCCCGCGCCGAGCTGGAGATCGCCCTCGGGACGCTGTGGCAGCGGCTGCCCGGACTGCGTCTGGCGGTGCCGCCGCAAGCCGTTCGGTTCAAGCCCGGCGACACGATCCAGGGGATGCTGGAACTCCCCGTGGCCTGGTAAGAGGCTCTGCTCATGCCCAACGACTCGATCGCGCGCATCGACATCGACAAGGACGTCTGCATCGGCGCGGGCCAGTGTGCCCTGGCCGCCCCGGGCGTCTTCACCCAGGACGACGACGGCTACAGCACGCTGCTCCCCGGCCGGGCGGACGGCGGCGGCGACCCGATGGTCCGGGAGGCGGCCCGCGCCTGCCCGGTCGGCGCCATCACCGTGTCCGGGGAGGGCTGATCCGGCCGGCGGCCTGAAGGAGCAGGCCCGCCGCCTCGCGGGCCTCGGCCGCCGGCCGCGTGCCGCCCTCCGTGCCCGCCGTGACCATGGCCCCCTCGGCCAGCAGGAACAGGGGGCCGGCCAGCGCGGCGGGCAGCCCCGCCCCGGTCACCAGAGAGGCGAGGTACTCCCGGAACGCCCGCTTGTGCGCGCCCACCTGGCCCGCCACGCGCACCGACGTGGCGCCCAGCTCGCCGTACGCGTTGATCCAGGCGCAGCCGCGGAAGCCGTCCTCGCCGAACCAGTCCTCCAGCCAGTCGAACACGGCCAGGATCCGCCGGGCCGGGTCCTCCTCGCGCTCCACGTACGCGGCGAGCCGCCCGCGCCAGTGAACGTCCCGCCGCTCCAGATAGGCCTCGACGAGCTGCTCCTTCGCCGGGAAGAGCTGGTAGAGCCGCTTGAGCGAGACGCCCGAGGCGCCCCGGATCTCGTCCATGCCGACGGACTGGACGCCCCGCCCGTAGAACAGCTCCTCGGCGGCGTCCAGCACCCGCTCCCGGGCGACTGCGCTGTCCATGTACGACCACTCCTTGACGCGAGAACGAGCGTTCTCCTACGGTAGCAGCCACGCCGGAGAACGACCGTTCTCCAGGTGCGGCCCGCCGAGGAGGAGCCATGACCGACCGCCCGCCCCTGCCGCCCTTCACCCGCGAGACCGCCGCCCGGAAGGTGCAGGCCGCCGAGGACGCCTGGAACACCCGCGACCCGCACCAGGTCGCGCTCGCCTACTCCGAGGACTCGGTCTGGCGCAACCGCGACACCTTCGTCACCGGCCGCGCCGCGATCGTGGAGCTCCTCACCGCCAAGTGGGCGCGGGAGCGGGAGTACGCGCTGCGCAAGGACCTGTGGGCCTTCGACGGCGACCGCATCGCGGTCCGCTTCCAGTACGAGTGCCGGGACGCCGACGGCCAGTGGTGGCGGTCGTACGGCAACGAGCTGTGGGAGTTCGACGGACGCGGGCTGATGACCCGCCGGGAGGCGAGCATCGACGACGTGCGCATCGAGGAGCACGAGCGCAGGATCCGCGGCCCCCGGCCGGAAGCCGAGCGGGGGCTGTCCTTCCCGCTCCAGTAGGGTTCCCGGATGACCGAACAGGCCGGGAAGCCCTTCCTCTACCTCGTAGTGTGCGCGGCCGGGATCGCGGCGGACGTCAGCAAGCTGATCACCGCCGCCCAGGAACGGGACTGGGAGGTCGGCGTCTTCGCGACGCCGGTCGCGACGGGCGGCTTCTTCGACACCGCCGCCGTCGAGGCGCAGACCGGCCGCCCCCTCCGCTCCGCCTGGCGCAGCCCCGGCGACCCCCGCCCCTTCCCGCCGCCCGACGCGGTGGTGGTCGCCCCCGCCACCTTCAACACCGTCAACAAGTGGGCCGCCGGAATCGCCGACACCCTCGCCCTGGGCACCCTGTGCGAGGCCGCGGGCCTCGGCGTGCCGATCGCCGTCCTGCCCTGCGTGTCCGACGCCCTGGCCGCCCACCCCGCCTACCAGGAGAGCCTGATACGCCTGCGCGGGATGGGCGTCCGCTTCGCCGACCCGTACTCCGGCGAGCCGCAGGACGCCGGCGGCCGGCCGGAGTTCGCGTGGGAACGGGCCCTCGACCTCCTGGACGCCCGCTAGAGGCAGCCGCTCACCGCACCTCGCGCACGTACCCCGCGCTGTCCGGCGTCGAGACCCGTACGTCCCGGCGCACGATGCTCAGCTTGCCGCCGAAGGCCGCGACGGCCTTGCGCAGGCCCTTGTCCGAGTACTCGATGACGACGACCCGGTCGTCGAAGGCCTTGGCGTACGTCCCGCACTCGTCGTACTCGCCGCACTCCTCGGCCACCGCGAAGTCCAGCCCGGTGCGTTTCCTGGACCCGGCCAGTTCCACGGTGTTCTTCTGGGCGATGGCCAGTTGCCGGGCGTGCGCGTGGCGGGCCAGGAGGGTCATGAAGGCGGTCGCGTCGTCGGCGGTGAGCAGGTGCCGGGATCGGGTGTAGCTGTCGTAGTTGTCCGGCTCGACGGCGTCGAAGCCCTTGGCGGCGCACTCGTCGATCCAGCGGTCGACCCGCTCGGCCGCGCGCTCGCGCTTGGCGGGCGTCCGGATGTCCAGCAGCGGCTCGTTCCACTCCTTGTCGATGACCACCTCGCCGTCGGCGTCGCGCAGCAGCAGCTCGGCGGGCCAGGAGGCGCGCTCCTCGGGCTGGGCCTGGAAGGCGTTGACGTAGCAGATGTTGTACAGACCCGGCGCCGGGGAGGCCGAGCGGTCACGGCTGACGATCCGTACACCCGCGGGCGGGGGATAGGGGCCGCCGATCTGGTAGTCGAACCCGGCGGCCCGCGGCGGGAGCCGAACTCCCCCGGCGGGCTCGCCGGTTGACGCGGAGGGCGGGCCCGCGTGCCCTGCGCCGGAGGAACCGCACCCCGCGAGCCCCAGGGCCACGGTGGCGGCGAGCAGGACAGGGGTCGCGGGTGACAGCGGGCGCGACGGCACGGGTGCGATCAAATCCGCCGGGCGCGGCCGTCGTCAAGTCGGGCGGGACGTGCTACGACGTACGCTCCCCCTGGTAACCGACCCGAAGGCAGGAGCAGCAACGATGCAGTACGTGAAGCTCGGTTCGACGGGCCTGGACGTGTCGCGGATCTGTCTGGGCTGCATGACCTACGGCCTGCCCGACCGCGGCGTCCACGAGTGGACCCTCGACGAGGAGGCGTCGCGCCCGCTGATCCGGCAGGCGCTGGACGCGGGCATCAACTTCTTCGACACGGCCAACGTCTACTCCGACGGCACCAGCGAGGAGATCGTCGGCCGGGCGCTGCGGGACTTCGCGAGCCGCGACGAGATCGTCCTCGCGACCAAGGTGAACGGGCGGATGCGGCCCGGGCCCAACGGGGCGGGCCTGTCCCGCAAGGCGATCATGACGGAGATCGACCACAGCCTGCGCCGCCTCGGCACCGACTACGTCGACCTCTACCAGATCCACCGCTACGACCACCACACGCCCGTCGAGGAGACGATGGAGGCGCTGCACGACCTGGTCAGGGCGGGCAAGGTGCGCTACATCGGGGCGAGTTCGATGTACGCCTGGGAGTTCTCCAAGGCCCAGTACACCGCCGAGCGGCACGGCTGGACGAAGTTCGTGTCCATGCAGAACCACTACAACCTCCTCTACCGCGAGGAGGAGCGGGAGATGCTGCCGCTCTGCGCCGACCAGGGCGTCGGCGTGCTGCCCTGGAGCCCCCTCGCCCGCGGCCGTCTCACCCGGGACTGGGGCACCACCACCGAGCGCAGCGCGGGCGACACCTTCGGCAGCCGCCTCTACCCGGACAGCGACCGCTCGATCGTCGAGGCCGTCACCCGGATCGCCGGCGAGCGCGGTGTCCCGCGCGCCCAGGTCGCCCTGGCCTGGCTGCTGCACCAGGACACGGTGGCCGCGCCGATCGTCGGCGCGGCCAGGCCGCGGCACATCGAGGACGCGGTGGCCGCCGTCGAACTGGAGCTGAGCGACAAGGAGATCGAGCAACTCCAGGCGCCCTACACCCCGCACGCCATCAGCGGCCACTGACCATCAGTGGGGTCCGTGCGGTGCGAACTCCGTGCCGCACGGACCGGCCCCCTCGCTCCCGGGCAGCGGGACGCGGGCGCCGGACATGGTCATCGTCCGGTAGTAGTCGCCGATGCGCTCGGCCGAGCGGCCGACGTAGTGTCCGATGAAGGAGCGGCGGAACCGGTCGGCGCTGCGGTTGGGCTGCGAGCCGTGCACCAGGCTGCCGTTGAAGAACAGCACGTCGCCCGGCGCCATGTCCACGGGTACGGCGCTCAGGCCCGGCGGCGGCGCGACGTACTCCCGGGCGAACGACAGCCCGGCGTCCGCCTCCTCGGGGCAGAACAGGTCCATCCGGTGCGTGCCGGGGACGACTTCGAGCCCGCCGTTGTCCCGGTCGATCTCGTCGCAGGCGACCCACGCGGCCACGCAGGTGCCCGGCTCCACCCGGAGATAGAAGTTGTCCTGGTGCAGCGCCTGGCCCCGGGCGCCCGGCGGCTTGAAGTAGAACATGCTCTGCGCGGCCAGCACCTCCTCACCGAACAGCGCCTCCAGCACGGTCCGCAGCCGGGCGTCCAGCAGGAGGTCCCGGGCGAGGTCGCTGATCTCGTGCGGATGCATGACCCTCGGGTGGGTGTGCAACGGGTCGGCCAAAGAGCCCTCCGGGGGTGTGCGGGGCTCGAAGTGCCCGGGCACCGGGCCGCCCGCGGGCAGCGCCGCGAACTCCGCGCACAGCCGGTCGATCTCCTCCCGCCCGAACAGGCCGGGTACCACCGTGAAACCCGCCTCCTCGAACTCCCCGACCCGCTGCCGCAGCGCCTCGGGCGCGAGGTACGCCTGGTTGTCCGTCGCTGTCATGTCGCCGTCCCTCCGTTCACCGTCCTGGCCTGTAAAGCTAGGCCGACCCGCCCGTCCGGAGGATGCCCGTGAGTACTGAGCAGCTGCCCGAGACTGCCGCGCCCGGTGACCCCTCGCCACCGCCCGGCGTGGTGGTGGTCGGCCGTTTCGACCGGGATCCCGGGTACGGCGTCAACCGGCCCGGCGGCGCCGAGAGCTGGCTGTTCACCTGGACGACGGGCGGGCACGGCCTGGTCCGGCAGGGGCTGGCCGAGGCCCGTCCCGGGGCGGGTGACCTGGTGGTGCTCGCGCCCGGGGTCCGGCAGCGCTACGCCGTCGCACCCGGTGCCCCGCACTGGCGGTTCTGGTGGGCGCACTGCCAGGCCCGCCCGTCCTGGGCCGCCTGGCTCGGGCCGTATGCCGTCGCCGACGGGATGTACCTCGTCACCGTCCCCGCCGCCCTGCGCGAGCGGGTCGCCGCGGCGTTCGCCCGTATGCTCGCCGACGCCCGCCGGCCCGGCGGCTCGGCGACGCCCGCCGCGCCGCCCGAGGACGAACCGGTCGCCGTCGCCCACCACAGCGCGGCCCGGGAACTGGCTCTGTGCGCACTGGAGGAGGTCGTCCTGCTCGGGGCCGCGGGAGCGCGCGAGCCGGCACCGCCGCCGGGCGCCGACGCCCGGATCCTGCGCGCCGAGGAGCTGATCGCCGCCGACCCGGCCGCCCCGCACACCGTGCGCTCGCTCGCCGCGGCTGTCGCGCTCTCACCCTCCCGATTCGCCCACCTGTTCACCCGGCAGACCGGCCGGTCGCCGGTGCGGGCGCTGCGCGAGGCCCGACTGCGGCAGGCCGCGCAGCTGCTGGAGAGCACCGACCTGACCGTGGAGCGGGTGGCCGTGGCGTCCGGATTTCCCAGCCCGTTCCACTTCAACCGGGTCTTCCGGGAGCGCTTCGGGGTCCCGCCGGGCGCGTATCGGGCAATTACCGTGTCGAGACGGCGGTGACACGCGAAAGCCTCTATTGACGAATCGTCAATTCCGGGGGCCTGGGCGAGCAATCCGCGAAACCGGGAGGTCCCTTGTTCTGGCCCGCTGGCCTGTGCAAAGGTGTGCCCTGTCGGCGTGCTGACAATTCAGCTTGTCCCGCTGCATGCACGAGGCCGCTCCCGTACGCCCCCCATGCTTCAAAAGAGCTGCCGAAGGCGGACGTTCGAGATGTCGAATCCCGTACGGGTGGTCCGGACCGGGTCGTAGGGCCGGATAGCATACTCGTTGGTATGGACTAAATCTTGTGTTGCGTCTTGGAGGAATGCAGCCGTGAATGACGCAGGCATGTCGAATTCCCCCACCCCTCCCCGCCCGTTCGAGGTGACCGACGAGCAGCTGAGCGCGGAGCTGAAGAAGTGGACGGGAGCGACACCCGCGCTGCATCCCGTCGGCGAACTCCTCGACCGGCACTGGGAAGCGGCCTTCGCCTACGCCCGGCTGTGCACCGACGGACCGCGCGCGGCCGGCATGCTCACCACCGCGGCCTTCACCCGGCTCTTCGGCGCCTCGCTCAGACAGGCGGGGCCCACCTCCGCCTGGCGGCCCCAGCTTCTGGTCACCGTACGGCGCATCGCGGCGGAGTGGGACAACGACGGCCGCCAGGAACTGCTCCACCCCGAGCTGCGCTCCGGCGCGGCGGCCCGGCTGCAGCCGTCGGCGCAGCGGCGCCTGGTCTCCCGGGCGTTCCAGCGGCTGCCCCAGTCCGCCCGCGCCGTGCTGTGGCACACCGAGGTCGAGGCCGAACCCCTGGCGATACCCGCAGCTCTGCTCGGTCTCGACGAGGAGCGCGCCCGCGTCGAACTCGGGCGCGCCCGCGACCGGCTGCGCGAGGAGTGCCTGCAGGCCCACCGCGAGTTCGCCGAACAGGACGAGTGCCTGCGCTACGTCCGGATGCTGGACGTCACCTACCGGCGCGGCGGCGTCGACGTCGACCCGGACCTCCAGCGGCACCTGAACGGCTGCCGGCACTGCATGAGCACCGCCGAGCTGCTGAACCAGTTCAACGCCGGACTCGGCGTGCCCCTGGCCGAGGCGGTGCTCGGCTGGGGCGCCGAAGCCTACGTGGCGTCCCGGGCGGCCCAGGCCGAGCGGACCGCCGAGCCGGACCCCGGCCCGCACCTCGCCGCCGGGCCCGGTGGAGGCGAGCACGCGGCCGGGTTCGCGGGCGGCGAGTCCTTCACGTCCACGGCACCCCCACCCGCACCCGCGGGCGGCGAGTCCTTCACCGGCACCGCCCCCGAACTCCCGGACGGCGAGCCGCTCGCCGCCCCGGCAGCGAGCCTCGCGGACGCCGGACCCTTCGCCGCCACCGAACCCGCCGCCACGGCGAGCGAGGGCCTCGCCGGCGCCCCCGCCCCCGAACCCCGCCGCCCCCGTTCCGCGCGCCGCGCCGAGTCCCGCCCCGCCTCGGGCCGTTCCGCGCCGCGCACCGGTCGGCGTGCCGCCTCTCGCGCGTCCGCCCCCGGCACGGAGCCCGCTGCCGACTCCGGCTCCGGCGCGGCGGACACCGAGCCCCGTTCCGCCTCCCGCCGCTCCGCGCTGCGGGCGGTCCGCCGGGCCCGCCGCCGCAACCTCGCCCTGGCCGTGGCGACCGTGAGCGGTCTGGTCGTACTGCCGCTGGTGCTGTGGACGGTGCTCGGCTCCGGCGACGGCGCCGCCCCCGCCGCGAGCGGCAAGGACGCGAAGACGCCCGGCTCAGGCTCCTCGACCACGAACCCGTCCTGGGTCGGTTCCGGGGAGACGGCCAAGGGCAATCTGCGCGGCCGGCTGCACAACCTCGCCTCCGGGCTCTGCGTCGGCATCGTCGGCAAGAAGGCCGTCGAGGGCGCCGAGACCGAGCTCACCACCTGCTCCTCGGCGGCGAGCCAGCAGTGGACGTACGAGACCGACGGACTGCTGCGCAGCGCCGACGCCCCCGACCTGTGCCTGGACTCCCGCCTCGGCTACTCGGTGCAGCTCGCCCCGTGCACCGGCGCGGGCGGCAAGGACATCCGCTACGACTTCACGCTCCAGGGCGCCCTGGTGCCCCGGGGCGACCAGGACCTGGCGCTCACCCCCGCCGCCACCGACGGCGCGGGCGCCCTCGTCCTCAAGACCCGCGCGGACACGGACGTCCAGCGCTGGGTCATCGACACCTCCAAGCCCGACCTGGAGATACAGAACGTCAACTGGGACGCCGACACCACTCCCTTGACGACCCCCTCCGCCCCGGCCACGCCCAAGGCGGCGAAGAGCCCGTCGCCGACCCCCACACCGTCGGCGACGGCGTCGGCCCCGCGGTCGACACCGTCGAGCACCAGCTCCGCGGACCCGTGCGCGTACAACCCGTACTTCTGCTCCGGCGACGGGCAGTACGGCGGCGGATGGGGCCACGGCCCCGGATACGGCGGCTATGGCGGTTACGGCCCCGGATACGGGGGCCGCTGACCAACGAAACGGCGCCCGGCGAAGCGGCGTCTCAGCCGTGGTGCGGCGGCGGGGGAGGCGGCATCGTCGTCAGGTCGGGCGCCGCCTCCGGCCACACCAGCAGCACCGGGCAGGGCGCGTGGTCGACGGCGAAGCGCACGGCCGGGCCCAGGCTGCGCGGGCCGAGCCGCGCCCGGTCCCCGTCGCGGGCCAGCACCAGCAGATCGGCGCCCTCGGCGGCGGCCACCACCTCACGCTCGACCCGGCCGGTCCGCTCCAGCCGGGTGCAGGGCCGCCCGAGCCGTCCGGCCGCCGCTTCTAGGAGCGCGGCGGCCGAACTGCCGCCGAGGTCCTCCAGCCGGGTGCCGGGATCGCGTTCCGGATGGCCGCGGCCGAGCAGTCCGGCGAAGGCGCCGTGCGCCACGCCCGGCACGTCCGGCCCGCTGACGTGCAGCAGCACCACCTCGGACGCGGTGGCGGCGTGCGTGCGCACCGCGTCCACACAGGCGGGCCAGGTGCCCTCCACCAGCCACACGATCACACGCATCCGCGTCCTGCCTCCCTCGGTCCCACCGGCCCGTCCCACCGGCCCGTCTCACACCACCTGGAGCGATCCCCACAGTGCCACCACGGCCAGGGCGAGCGAAGCGGGCACGGCGAGCAGCCCCAGCCGGGTGAACTCCCCGAGGTCCACGTCGTGCTCGTGCTGGTGCACGATCCGCCGCCACAGCAGCGTCGCCAGCGAACCCGCGTACGTCAGGTTCGGGCCGATGTTCACCCCGAGCAGCACCGCCAGCACCGCGCCGGGCCCGGCCGGCGTGGCCAGCGGCAGCAGGACCAGCACGGCGGGCAGGTTGTTGATCAGGTTGGCCAGGACGGCGGCCAGCGCGGCGACACCGAGCAGCGCGGGCAGCCCCGTACCGCCGGGCAGTACGTGCCCCAGCGCGTCGGCGAGCCCGTTGTCCACGACCGCGCGCACCACGATGCCCAGCGCCAGCACGAACGCCAGGAAGCCCGGGGCCGCCGCCCGCACCACCGTCATCGGCGTCGCCCGCCGCCGCAGCAGCGCCCGCCCGGCGAGCGCCAGCGCCCCCGCCGTCGCCGCCCAGGCCGGGTCGACACCGGCCGCGGACGCCACCACGAAGCCCGCCAGCGTGCAGGCCACGGTCACCAGCGCGAACAGCGGCAGCCCGGGCGCCTCGGCGGCCTCCTGGGGCGTGGGGGCCGCCGCCGACAGGTCACGGGCGAAGAACCGCCGGAACACCGCGTACTCGGCCCCGATCGCCACCAGCCACGGCAGTGCCATCAGCGCGGCGAACCGGGTGAAGCTCAGCCCGCTCGCCGCGAACGCCAGCAGGTTGGTCAGGTTGGACACCGGCAGCAGCAGCGACGCCGTGTTCGACAGATGGGTGCAGGCGTACACATGCGGCTTGGGCCGTACCCCGGTCCGGGCGGCCGTGGCGAACACCACCGGCGTCAGCAGCACCACCGTCGCGTCCAGGCTGAGTACGGCCGTGATCACCGACGCCAGCGCGAACACCGCCGTCAGCAGCCGCACCGGCCGCCCGGCCGCCCGGCCGGCCATCCACGCCCCGCACGCCTGGAACAGCCCCTCGACGTCGCAGAAGTGGGCGAGCACCAGGACCGCCGCGAGGAACCCGACCACCGGGCCCAGCCGCTCCGCCTCGGCCCGGGCGTGGTCCAGCGAGATCGCGCCGGTGGCGACGGCGATCCCGGCGGCGGGGACGGCCAGCACCGCCTCCGGCCACCCGAAGGGCCGTACGACGGCCCAGGCGAGCACGGCGACGAGCAGGACGACGGACAGGGCCTCGGCGAGCGGGGTGTTCAGGGCTCGGTCCTCCGCGAGGTGATCGGCTGGTGCGCGCCCATGAAAACAGACGCCGGTAAGAGGTCTACGACGCCCCGGTACCCGCTCCGCCCAGGAACTCCGCCCAGCCGCCCACCGGGGACTGCCCCGGCGAGAGGGTGCGCAGCTTGCGCAGCACGGCCGGGTCCTGCGCCTCCAGCCATGCCACGAGCTGCTTGAAGGAGACGAACCGCACGTCGTCGTACTCGGCCATCCGGCCGAAGGCCTCCTCGACGGCGTCCATGTAGATGCCGCCGTTCCAGCGCTCGAAGTGGTTGCCGATGAAGAAGGGCGCCCGGTTGCTCTCGTACGCGCGGCGGAAGCCCGCCAGGTAGGTGTCGCGGGCCTGGGCGCGCCATGTGCCGTACTGGGCGCGGTCGCCCAGCGGGTCCCCGGAGGACTGGTTGAACATCAGGTTGTAGTCCATCGACAGCACCTGGAAGGAGTGGCCGGAGAACGGTATGGACTGCAGCGGGAAGTCCCAGATCCGGCCGCCCTGCACCTTGCCCGGCCAGATCTGCAGCCCGCCGGGCGAGCTGGCGTCGTACTTCCAGCCCAGCGCGGCGGCCGTGGGCAGCAGCGCCGCCTGGCCCTCCAGGCACGGGGTGCGCCCGCCGATCAGCTCCTTGCGGTAGTCGAAGGGCAGCGGGTCGAGATCGGTGAAGCCGGTGTTCGTCCTCCACTCGGTGACGAAGCGGACGGCCTGGTCGATCTCGCTGCGCCACTCGGCGCTCGACCAGTCGCGCACGCCGCCCGCGCCGCAGAAGTGCCCGTTGAAGTGCGTGCCGATCTCGTGGCCCTCCAGCCAGGCGCCGCGCACCTGCTGCAGCGTGGCGTGGACGTGCCGGTCGGCGAGGTAGCCGATCGCGGACGCGCCGACCGGGTGCTGCGGCGGGTGGTACAGGTGCTTCTTGGACTCGGGCAGTGTGTAGATGCCGCTGAGGAAGAAGGTCATCGAGGCGTCGTGGTCGGCGGCCACCTTGCGGAACCGGGAGAACAGCTTGTTGCTGAGCTCGCCC
Source organism: Streptomyces sp. NPDC039424 (assembly GCF_055639495.1). Lineage (NCBI taxonomy): Bacteria > Bacillati > Actinomycetota > Actinomycetes > Kitasatosporales > Streptomycetaceae > Streptomyces > Streptomyces sp. NPDC039424. The sequence goes on along the minus strand of NZ_JBVKAI010000011.1, from coordinate 167,019 downwards.
GCGCCGTCCCAGGAGAACACCACGAACTGCGGCGGCCGGCTCCCCGCCTTCATCCGCGTCGCCTTCGGCTGGTGCGGCTGCGCCCCGGTGTCGGCGGTGGAGCCGTCGCCGATCGGCTTCACCGGCCGGGCCTGGGCCGTCTTCCCGCCGCCCCCGGAGCCGTCGCCGCCCACCGACAGTCCCCCGGCGGAGCAGGCGGACAGCGCGCCGAGCGTGCCCGCCGTCGCCCCCGCGGTCAGCAGACGCCTGCGTGAGATGCCGCTCATGTCTCGTCCCCGATTCCCTCGTCGCGGCCCCGTCGGGGCCGCCTCGCTGTGTGGTCGAGGGGTTCGATGAGGGGGTGCGGCGGAAAGATCGCGGCAGTCGGTGCCTGTTTCCTTCCTGTGACAGTCGTGGCCGTGTCATGACGAACCCCGCTGCCGGGGGAGGGGCGGCGGGGTCCGGGACCGGTGGGGCGTGGTGGGGCTCAGGCGCCCGTGCCGGGACTGAAGACGGTCAGGAAGACGGACGAGGAGTTGCCGGACACCGGCACCGGGCCGGCCGTCCACTTCGCCTTCAGCTGGTCCCGCTCGTCCGGCGGGGTGACCAGCAGCGCCGCCGGCTTCGCCGACTTGGCGCCGCTGACCTCCGGGTTGGAGAAGGACAGCCCCGCCCAGGCGCTCTGGCCGGGCTTCAGCGTGACCGTGGCGGGCTTGCCCGGGGAACGCTTGGGGTCCGGGCCGAGCTGGGTGCCGGAGGCGTTCACGAAGGCGGCGCCCGGATAGCCGTGCAGCGTGCAGGTCCGGGCGGACTTGTTGGTGAGCACGACGGGGAAGTTCTCCTGGCCCGCGCCCGGGTTGTTGCGGCCCACCGCGGCGCTCAGCTCCGAGGTGTGGCAGCGGGTGCTCGTGGCGGCGGTCGCGGTGCCGTCACCGCCCGCGCTCGCCCTGTCGGCCGGCTTCGCCGAGGACGCCGTGCCCGCCGGGACGACGGTACTCGGCGACACCGAGTCGCTGCTGCCCGCCGTGCCGGTCGCGTCCTTCGACTCGTCGGACGCGGGCGAGGCGTTCCCCGGCACCTTCTGCGGGGCACCGCCGCCGGTGTCGTCACCGCAGGCGCTCAGGAGGCCGAGCACGGCGACCGCACTTCCGAGCACGGCCGCTCGACACAAGGACTGGGACGTGTACGCCATGTCTGTCAACACTCCTGGAAGTCATGGCACGCGCCGCGCCGACGCGCACCTGCGGCGCGTGGTGCGCCGTCATGGGAGTCCGATGCGCGGGCCGCCGGAGAAGTTCGCGGTCCGCACGGTTTTCTCGCCGTTCTTCCGCGCGGTTGTTCACGTCACCCGTCAGGTGACCCGGAGCGAGCCGAGTATGCGTTCCGTGACGTCGGAGCCACCGCTCCGGCGGATCTGCACGTACACCTGGGGCTGGGCCGCGCCGCTCGCCGGGCGCAGCGCCGTCTCCGTGATCGAGCCGCCGCTGCCCGAGCAGTCGTCCCAGGCGCGTATTCGCCCCTCCCACGCCGTGCCCGTGTAGGCGCGGCTGCCCGCGTAGCGGCAGCCGCTGTGGGCGAGGGCGTTCACCTTCGCCGTCACGTCGCCGCGCTCGCTCAGGCCGATGAACACGCCGTCCACGTCCGCGCCGAGGTCGGGCCACTTCGCCAGGTCGTCGGCGACCGCCAGCCCCGGTTCGTGCCCGGACGCCAGGCCCAGGGCCGTCGGATTCCAGCCGGCGTCGCGCAGCCGGCGGCCCCAGCCGGAGGGCACCTCGGCCACGATCCGGCCGGTGGAGTCGGCGACCCGCACCTCACCGGCCGGTGAATCCGCCGAGGAGCGTCCGTGCAGCAGCGTGACCGTGACGGCCGCGGCGGCTGCGGCCAGGGCCGCGGCGACGGAGAGCGTGACGATGCCGATCCTGCCGCGCACACCGTCGAGCCGGCGCCGGGGCCGTACCCCGGACGCCCGCGCGGACAGCCGGTCCAGCTCGTCCGCGAACGCCGCGGCGCCGGGCCAGCGCCGCTCCCGGTCCGGCTCCAGGGCGCGCATCAGCGCGCGCTGGACCTCGTCGCCGAGGTCCGGACGCAGCCGCCGCGGCGGTACGACCCGGCCCGGCGCCCCGGGCACCGTGCCGGTGACCAGCTCGTAGCCGACCGCGCCCAGGCTGTAGACGTCGGCCCGCGCGTCGATGCCCGCGCCGGGCTCGGCCTGCTCCGGCGGCTGGTACCCGGCCGAGCCGGCGGCCAGGGTCAGGCCCGAGGCCTGCGCCAGGCTCTTGGCCAGCCCCAGGTCGGCCAGCAGCACCCGCCGGGTGCCGTCCGGCGCGGTGCGCAGCAGCACGTTGCTCGGCTTGACGTCCCGGTGCACGATCCCCGCCTCGTGCAGGTCGGCCGCGCTCCGGGCGGCCAACGCCGTGAGCCGCAGCGCCTCGGGCACCGGCAGCGGACCGTGGGCCAGCCGGTCGGCGAGGGTGCCGGCGTCGGCGTACTCCATGACGAAGTACGGCCTGCCGTCCGGGAGTTCACCGATGTCGTAGACCTGCACCACCCGGCCGGAGTCGGCCTTGCGCAGCAACCGCGCCTCGGACAGGAACCGGTCGCGCACATCGAGGCGGTGCGACCAGTTCTCGGCGAGGACCTTCACCGCCACCGGGGCCTGGAGCTGGTCGTCGTGGGCGAGCCACACCGTGCCGAACGCGCCTGCGCCGAGGCGTCGTTCCAGGCGATAGCGGCCGATCCGCTCAAGGGGGTGCATACGACTATCATGCCTGCTCGGAGATCGACTCGAGGGGGGACCCGCGGTGTACGACGCGGCGCTGACCGAAGACCTCGCCCGGCGTGCCGCCGCGGGCGACCGGGCGGCCCTGGAGCGGCTTTTGACGGAGGTCCGGCCCGAGGTCGTCCGGCGCTGCGGACGCTTCCTGCCCTGCCGGGAGGACGCGGAGGAGGCCGCGCAGGAGGTGCTGCTCCAGATAGCCCGGCGGATCTCCACCTTCGAGGGACGCAGCCGGTTCGGCACCTGGCTCTACACCGTCGTCGCCAACTGCGCCCGCCAGAAGTACCGGGAGCTGAAGCGGCGCGCCGCCGAGCAGCCCGCCGCGATCGAACCCTCCCAGTACGTCGACCCGCGCACCACCAGCGTCATCGCGGGCTCCCGCGTCGATCTGCTGGAGGCGCTGGACCGCCTGGAGCGGGAGCACCCGCACCTGGTGGCGCCGCTGGTCTACCGCGACATCTGCCAGCTGGAGTACGCCGAGGTCGCCGAGCGCGTCGGCATACCGCTCGGCACCCTGAAGTCCCGGCTGCACGAGGCCCGCAAGCAGGTGCGGCCCTGGCTGTCGGCGTCCTGAGCCGCCGCTCACCGGCCTACCGCTCGTCCTCGTGCAGCGCCAGCTCCGCCCAGATCGTCTTGCCCTCCCCCGTGTGCCGGCTGCCCCAGCGCTGGGTGAGCTGGGCGACCAGCAGCAGCCCCCGGCCGCCCTCGTCCCAGGTCTTGGCCCGGCGCAGGTGCGGCGCGGTGTGGCTGGTGTCGGACACCTCGCAGATCAGCGTGTCCGCGTCGTGGATGAGCCGCAGCCGGATGGGGCGGGCGCCGTAGCGGATGGCGTTGGTGACCAGCTCGCTGACCACCAGCTCCGCCGTGAAGGCGATCCCGTCGAGCGACCACCGCTCCAGCTGCTGGACGCACTGCTTGCGGATGGGGCCGACCAGTGCCGGATCGGCGGGGATGTCCCAGGTCGCCACCTGGGAGGCGGGCAGTCCCCGGGTGCGGGCGAGCAGCAGCGCCACGTCGTCGGCGGCGCCGTCCGGCGGCAGCAGGGCGTGCAGGATCCGGTCGCAGGTCTCCTCCAGCGAGTCCACGGACGCCGCCAGGGCCTCGTTCAGCAGCCGGTGGCCGGCCTCGGCGTCCCGGTCGCGGGACTCGATCAGACCGTTGGTGTGGAGGGAGAGCACGCTGCCCTCGGGCAGGTACAGCTCGGCGGACTCGAAGGGCAGACCGCCGAGTCCGAGCGGCGGACCGGCGGGCAGCTCCAGTTGCCGGGGCGGACCGCCCGGCGGGAGCAGCACGGGCGGGGGATGCCCGGCCCGGGCCAGGGTGCAGCGGCGGGACACCGGGTCGTAGACGGCGTACAGACAGGTCGCGCCGACCTCGCCGGGGCTGTCCTCGCCGGCCGACTCCTCCGACAGCCGGATCACGAGGTCGTCGAGGTGGGTGAGCAGCTCGTCCGGCGCGAGGTCGATGTCGGCGAGGGTGCGTACGGCGGTGCGCAGCCGGCCCATGGCGGCCGAGGCCTGGATGCCGTGGCCGACGACGTCCCCGACGACCATGGCGACCCGCATCCCGGACAGCGGGATCACGTCGAACCAGTCGCCGCCCACCCCGGCGCGCGCCGCGGGCAGATAGCGGGAGGCGGCCCGTACGGCGGCGGTGCGCGGCAGGGAGCGGGGCAGCAGGCTGCGCTGGAGGGCGAGGGCGGTCTCGCGCTCGCGGGAGTAGCGGCGGGCGTTGTCGATGCAGACGGCGGCGCGGGTGGTGATCTCCTCGGCGAGCAGCACGTCGTCCGCCGTGAACGGGTCGGGCCGCCGGTGCCGGGTGAGCACCGCGACCCCGAGGGTGCGGCCCCGGGCCTGGATCGGCACGGACATCGACGAATGGATGCCGTACTCCCGAACCCGCTCGGCGCGCGCGGGGTTCCAGTTCAGCCACTGCTCCAGATCCCCGGACGGCACCGAGGCGACGATCGTGCGGCCCGCCACCAGCGAGTCGGCCTGCGGGGAGAAGGCGGGGTAGAGCTCGATCTGGCCGGGCTTGGCCACCGCCTCCGGGGTGCCCGGCAGCAGGGACTGGTGGGCGACCCGGCGCAGCCGGACCGGCGCGGTGACCCGGGCCGGGGGCTCGCCGCCGTATTCGAGGAGGTCCAGCAGGTCGATGCTGACGAAGTCGGCGAGCGCGGGCACGCACACGTCCGCCAGCTCCTGCGCCGTACGGCCGACGTCGAGGGTGCTGCCGATGCGCACGCTCGCCTCGTTGACCAGTTGCAGCCGCTCCCGGGCCAGGTAGTTGTCGGTGAAGTCGTGGGCGGCCAGGCACACGCCCCGCACCCGTCCGTCGGCGTCGGTGACCGGGGCCATCCGGGCCAGCCAGGCGTGCGCGACGTCCTCCCCGCCGGCGCGCATGTACATCTGCACGTCCAGCGGGTGGCCGGTGGTGAGCACCTGGTGCAGGTTCCGTTCGAGTTCGTCGCTCTGCGGCTTGCCGCCGATCTCCGACAGCCTGAGTCCCCGTACGCGCTCCTCGGGCAGGCCGGTCACCTCGGCCATCGCCTCGTTCTGCCGGCGTAGCCGCAGCCGCTCGTCGTACACGGCGACGGCGCACGGGGACTGGGTCAGCGCCGCCGAGTCCAGCGGGTCGGCCGGGTCGTGCGGGCCGTCGCGCTCCAGCGGGGTGACGACGAGCCAGTCGGCGGGGCGGTTCTCGTGCGGCGGCCGGCGGTGGGCGAGCAGCCAGACCGAGACCGTACGGCCGTCCCGGTGGCGCAGTTCGACCGTGCCGTCCCAGCGCGGACCCGAGGGGAGCGGCCGGGCACCGTCGACGGCGAGCAGTTGCGCGGCCGGGCGGCCCACGACCTCGGCGGCCGGGTGGCCGAGCAGGCGCCGGGCGCCCTCGTTCCACTCGACCAGGGTGCCGTCGTCGCCGATGACAGCCCGGGCGGTGGCCGCATCGTCGAACGGATAGACCCGGCTCATCGTCGCCACTCCCAGCGCACACGCACAGTGAACAGGTGCACCACTTGGGTTCCAGCGTAGTGCGTGGCTCTCGTCGGCGGAGGGCAACCCCTGTCCGACCGGGCGGGGCGTGGTCAAGGGGGAATCCGGCCGATGGGACGACAGGGTGAGGAGCCGGCCCGCACCCTTGACGGACCGGTGTGCCATCACGTCAGAATCTGTTCGTTCACGATCAGTTGTGAGTACTTCTGGGCCCTATGAGGGAGAGCCGCCATGACGGTCACTCGCAGATCGGTTTTGGTCGCCGCCACGGCGGCCCCGACGGCCGGAGCGCTCCTGGGCGCACCGGACGCCCGGGCCGCCGAGGCGTCCGGCGCCGCAGGGGGACGCCGCACCGTCCCCCTGCGGGACGGCTGGCGCTTCGCGCTGGTCAACCCGGGCGGGATCACCGACCCGACCGGCGCGTACGCGAACGCCGCCGACCCCGGATACGACGACTCGGCCTGGCGCGAGGTCGCGGTGCCCCATGACTGGAGCATCGAGCAGACCCCGACCACCGAGCACGGCACGACCAGCGGCACCGGCTTCTTCCCCGGTGGCCTCGGCTGGTACCGCCTCGCCTTCACCCTGCCGCCGGCCCACGCGGGCAAGCGGATCTCGGTGGAGTTCGACGGCGTCTACATGGACTCGTACGTCTACTGCAACGGAACCCAGGTGGGCCGCCACCCGTACGGCTACACCGGCTTCGCCTTCGACCTCACCGACCTGGTGCACACCGACGGCAGGACGGAGAACGTCCTCGCGGTCAAGGTCCAGAACCAGTTGCCCAGCAGCCGCTGGTACTCGGGCAGCGGCATCTACCGCGAGGCCCGCCTGGTGGTGACCGATCCCGTGCACGTGGCCCGCTGGGGCACGTACGTCACCACGCCGGACATCACCGCCGAGCGGGCCGTCGTACGGGCGAGGACCGCCGTGGTGAACGAGACCGGCGGCGGCACGGACGTCCGGGTCGTCACCCGGATCCTGGACGCGGACGGCCGTACGGTCGCCCGTACGTCCTCCACGGTGGCCGTCTCCGGCACGGCGACCGAGGCCCACGAACTCACCGTCCCGAAGCCCCGCCTGTGGGACTTCGACACCCCCTACCGCTACACCCTGCTGACCGAACTCCGCGTGGACGGCCGGACCACCGACACCTACCGCACCCCGTTCGGCGTCCGCACCTACCGCTTCGACCCCGACGAGGGCTTCTCCCTCAACGGCACCCACGCCAAGATCAAGGGCGTCGACCTCCACCACGACCAGGGCGCCCTCGGCGCGGCGATAAGCGTCGACGCGGTGCGCCGGCAGATGACCATCATGAAGTCGATGGGCGTCAACGCCTTCCGCACCTCGCACAACCCGCCCTCGCCGCAGATGATCGAGGTCTGCGAGGAGCTGGGCATCGTGATGATGGTCGAGGCCTTCGACTGCTGGAAGACCGGCAAGACCAAGTACGACTACGGGCGGTTCTTCGACGAGTGGTGCGAGAAGGACGCCACCGAGATGGTCCTCGCCGCCCGCAACTCGCCCGCCGTCGTCCTGTGGTCGATCGGTAACGAGATCCCCGACTCCACCACCACCGCCGGTCTCGCCATGGCGGACCGGATCATCGGCGCCATCAAGGCGGCGGACGACACCAGGCCGGTCGTCATCGGCTCGAACAAGTACCACGGTGTGCCCGCCACCGGCTCCCCGGCCGACCTGATGCTCGCCAAACTGGACGGGCTCGGCCTCAACTACAACACCGCCAAGTCGGTGGACGCGCTGCACGCGAAGTACCCCGAGCTGTTCCTCTTCGAGTCGGAGTCGTCGTCGGAGACCTCGACGCGCGGCACCTACCAGGAGCCCGAACACCTCAACACCGGCGAGAACCACACACCGGGCCGGCGCGAGGTCTCCTCGTACGACAACAACCTCGCCTCCTGGACGATGAGCGGCGAGTACGGCCACAAGAAGGACCGGGACCGCAAGTGGTTCGCCGGGCAGTTCCTGTGGTCGGGCATCGACTACATCGGCGAGCCCACCCCGTACGACGTCTTCCCGGTCAAGGCGTCCTTCTTCGGCGCGGTCGACACCGCCGGCTTCCCCAAGGACATGTACCACCTGTTCCGCAGCCAGTGGGTGAGCGAACCGATGGTGCACCTGGTGCCGATGACCTGGAACCACGAAGCCGGGGACACGGTCGAGGTCTGGGCCTACGCGAACGTCCCCTCCGTCGAGCTGTTCCTCAACGGAAAGTCCCTGGGCGTGCGGGAGTTCGACACCAAGAAGACCACCGACGGCCGCGCCTACCTGGAGACCACCGAGGCCACCGGCGACGACAAGACCTTCACCGGCGGCCCCTACCCGGGCAGTTACACCAGCCCGAACGGCAGCGCGGGCAAGCTGCACCTGACCTGGAAGGTGCCGTTCGCCCCCGGTGAGCTGAAGGCCGTGGCCCGGCGGGACGGCAAGGCGGTCGCCTCCGACGTGCTGCGCACGGCCGGTGAGCCGCACGCGGTGCGCCTGACCGCCGACCGCGAGTCCCTTGCCGCCGACGGCCGTTCGCTGGTCTTCGTGACCGCCGACGTCGTCGACGCGCACGGCGTGGTGGTGCCCGGCGCCGAGCACCTCATCGCGTTCGACGTCAGCGGCGGCTCCCTCGCCGGACTCGACAACGGCCGCGAGGAGAGCGCCGAGCGCTATCAGGCGAGCACCCGCACCGCCTTCCACGGCAAGGCGCTGGCCATCGTGCGGTCGGGCACGAAGGCGGGCACCCTCAAGGTCACGGCACGGGTGGACGGCCTGCGCACGGGCACGGTCAGGGTGCGCACCACGACCGCCCGCTCGGTGGCCCGCACCCCCGCCCCCGACTTCCGGCCCGACCACCCCACGCCCCTCGACCATCCCTTCGCGGACGCCAGTTACTCCGGCCGCCCCGACACCCTCCCCGCCGCCGTGCTCGACGGCGACACGGCGACCGGTTGGTCCAACGCCTTCGCCAAGTCGGCGACCGCCCTGCTGCCCGCGTTCAACGGGGCCCGGACTGAGGACTGGGTGTCGGTCGACTTCGGCCGCGCCCGTGCCTTCGACCGGGTGGACGTGTCCTTCACGGTGGACGCCACCCACTCCCTGCCCGCCTCGGTCGAGGTCGCGGTCTGGGACGGGAACCGGTACGTGCCGGTGACGGGCGCGGCGGTGAACTGGGCCACCGCCTCGGACGCCCCGACCGTGATCACCTTCGACTCCGTGCGCGGCTCCCGGCTCCGGCTCACCCTGACGAGCCGCCATCCGGGCGAGCCGAAGGGCGCGGTACGGATCAGCCGTCTGGAGGTGTAGCGGCACACGGTGAACGGTCCGGACGGGACGTCGGTCGGCTTCTGTCCCGTCCGGACCGTTGACGGGGCGTCATGTCTCGCACAGCATGGCCTGCGTCCGTTCTCTGGGAGCGCTCCCACCTCGTACCGAGGAGCCCGACGTGAAACGACGCAGAACCGCACTGCTCGCCGTGGCCACCCTCCTCGCCACGGCGTTCACCGCCCTGCCGGCCGCCCAGGCCGGCGCCGAGGAGGTCGAACAGGTCAGGAACGGCACCTTCGACACCACCTCCGACCCGTGGTGGACGAGCAACGTCACCGCGGGTCTGTCCGGCGGGCAGCTCTGCGCACAGGTGCCCGCCGGCACGACGAACCGCTGGGACGCCGCCGTCGGGCAGAACGACATCACCCTGGTCAAGGGGGAGTCGTACCGGTTCGCCTTCAAGGCGTCCGGTTCCCCCGAGGGACACGTGGTGCGGGCGGTCGTCGGGCTCCAGGTGTCCCCGTACGACACCTGGCACGAGGTCAGCCCCCAACTGACCGTCTCCGGCGACGAGTACGCCTACACCTTCACCTCGCCCGTCGACACCGGTCAGGCGCAGGTCGCTTTCCAGGTCGGCGGCGCCGCGGACGCCTGGCGGTTCTGCCTGGACGACGTGTCGCTCCTCGGCGGGGTCCCGCCGGAGGTCTACGAGCCCGACACCGGACCGCGCGTCCGCGTCAACCAGGTCGCCTACCTGCCCAGGGGCCCGAAGAGCGCCACCCTGGTCACCGACGCCACCACGAAGCTGCCCTGGCGGCTGAGGAACGCCGGCGGCGCGACGGTCGCCCACGGCTGGACCGCCCCGCGTGGCACCGACGCGTCCTCCGGGCAGAACGTGCAGTCGATCGACTTCGGCGCCTACCGGGGCCGGGGCAAAAACTTCACGCTGGTCGCCGACGGGGAGACGAGCCACCCGTTCGACATCGGCACCGCTGCCTACGAGCGACTGCGCCTCGACTCGCTGAAGTACTACTACACGCAGCGCAGCGGCATCGCGATCAGCGACGCACTCCGGCCCGGCTACGGCAGGGCCGCCGGGCACCTGAACACCGCGCCCAACCAGGGCGACGCGAACGTCCCCTGCCGGCCCGGTCTGTGCGACTACACCCTCGACGTCACCGGCGGCTGGTACGACGCGGGCGACCACGGCAAGTACGTCGTCAACGGCGGCATCGCCACCTGGGAGCTGCTGAGCACCTACGAACGCGCCCTGCTGGCCCGCACCGGCCACCCCGGCAGACTCGGCGACGCGACCCTCGCCCTGCCCGAGAGCGGCGACAAGGTGCCCGACGTCCTGGACGAGGCCCGCTGGGAGCTGGAGTTCCTGCTGAAGATGCAGGTGCCGGACGGGCAGCCGCTGGCCGGTATGGCGCACGGCAAGATTCACGACGCGCAGTGGACCGGCCTGCCCCTGCTGCCCGCCGACGACCCGCAGAAGCGGGAGCTGCACGCCCCGACCACCCAGGCGACCCTGAACCTGGCGGCGACGGCCGCCCAGGCGGCCCGTCTGTACCGCCCCTACGACCGCGCCTTCGCCTCCCGCGCCCTGACCGCCGCCCGCAAGGCGTGGACGGCCGCGCTGGCCCACCCCGAGGTGTATCCCGACCCGGACGACGGCACGGGCGGCGGCGCCTACCCCGACGACGACGCGACCGACGAGTTCTACTGGGCGGCGGCCGAGCTCTACCTGACCACGGGGGAGAAGGGGTTCGCGGACCACGTCCTCGACTCCCCGCTCCACTCGGCCGATGTCTTCGGTCCCCTCGGCTTCGACTGGGGCCGCACGGCCGCGGCGGGCCGCCTGGACCTCGCGACCGTGCCCAGTGGGCTCCCCGGCCGGGACAAGGTGCGCCGGTCGGTGACCAAGGCCGCCGACACCTACCTGGCGACCCTGAGGTCACAGCCGTACGGCATGCCGTACGCGCCCGACGGCAACCGCTACGACTGGGGCTCCAACGCCCAGATCCTCAACAACGCCCATGTCGTCGCGACCGCCTACGACCTCACCGGCGCCGCGAAGTACCGTGACGGCGCACTCCAGAGCATGGACTACGTCCTCGGCCGCAACGCGCTGAACATCTCGTACGTCACGGGCTACGGCGAGGTCGACTCCCACAACCAGCACAGCCGCTGGTACGCCCACGAACTCGATCCGCAACTCCCGAACCCACCCCGGGGCACCCTCGCCGGAGGGCCCAACTCGAGCATCCAGGACCCCTACGCGCAGAGCCGACTCGGCGGCTGCGTGGGCCAGTTCTGCTACATCGACGACATCCAGTCCTGGTCGACGAACGAGACCGCGGTCAACTGGAACGCGGCGCTGGCCTGGATGGCGTCGTTCGTGGCGGATCAGGGGTAGCCGGTCTCAGGCCGCGTCGTGGAAGACCAGCCCCAGGGTCCGGCGGCGGCCGGAGCGGACGGTGCTCACGCCGTGCCGCATCGCTCCGGCCGACCAGCCGCGCTTGGTGCGGACCGGATGGTCCCGGGTGGTGAACACCAGGCCGTGGCCCTGGCGCAGGACGGTCGCGGTGCCCCGGGACTGGGCGCGGGGCCGCTGCTCGACCATCAGGAACTCGCCGCCGGTGTAGTCGGTCCCGTACTCGTCGAGGGCGACGACGACCTGGAGCGGGAAGAGCAACTCGCCGAAGACGTCGCGGTGCAGGGCGTTCCAGTCGCCCGGGCCGTAGCTCAGCAGGATCTGCGCCGAGCGGTCCTGGCCGGCGGCGTGGCAGCGGGCCAGCCAGTCCGTTAGGTCGTCGGGCCAGGGGGCGCTCCGGCCCAGCCGGGCCGCCCAGTCGCGGGCGATCGGCAGCAGCCGCGGGTAGAGGGCGGCGCGCAGCGCGGCCACCGGGACGGGCAGGTCGTGCGTGAAGTAGCGGTACGTGCCGGAGCCGAACCGGTGCCGGGCCAGGTCGACGGTGGTCCGGAACAGCTCCGGCCGCTCGTACAGGGCGGCCAGTTCGCCGCACTCGTCGGGCGTCAGCAGCCGGGCGGTCGGCGCGCAGCCGAGCGCGTCCAGTTCCTCGGCCAGTGCGGTCCAGTCGGTGCCCGCCACTCGGCGGCGGGCCCGGTCGGGGGTGAGCGTCATGACACGAGTCTGCCGCCGCGCCCGCCCTCGTACCGGCGGAAATCGGACCTGGCGCCCGGACGGCGTGGTACGCGCAAGGTACCGTTGAAAATACCATCTGACCTGCGGCTATTTACGCTTGAGTACCCGCGCGCTACCGTTGGGGCATGCCAGCCCTCAACGTGGAGTTCAGTGAGCGCGAGCTAGAGGACCTGCGGCAGATCGCCAAGGAGCGGGGTACGTCGATGAAGGCCCTGGTGCGCGAGGCGGCAGCCGCCGACATAGCGCGGCACCGCGCGCTGCAGGAGGGCGCGGAGGCGTTCCGCCGCTTCTTCGCCACCCACGCCGACGAGTTCGCGGCCGCGTTCCCCGACGACGAGCCCCCCGGCAAGGGCGAGGCCGCCTGACCATGCCGCCCGTCCTCCATATCGACGTGCCCTGGCTGCTCCAGCGCCACGAGGAAGTGCTGCCGGACCAGCCGACCATCAACGACTTCTCCGCCCTGGTCGCCGCCGTCGCCCGGCACCGAGTCGACCCGCCGCGCCTCGGCGTGGACTCCGACCCGGCCTGGCGGGCCGCCGCCCTGCTGCACACCCTCGCCCTGCTCAAGCCGCTGCCGTCGGCCAACGCGCGCTTCGCCTGCGCGACGGCGGTGGCGTACATGTTCGTCAGCGGGGCCGGTATCGACCCGCCCTACGGCGCCCTCGTCGACCTCGCCCGGGACCTGATGTCCGGCAAGAGCGATGTCTACGGCGCGGCGGACCGGCTCCGTTCCTGGCAGATCTGATCGCCGAACACGGTCGCCGATCCGGTACCCGCCCCCGCCGGCAGGGGAAGCCGCCCGGGGCTCGTGGTGCCGGCCCGGGGCCGCCGGCCGAGGGCGGGAGGAACGGGGCCGGCGGCCGGTTTCGCGCAGCAGAGCCGCCGTCCTGCGCGGGGCCTCCGAGAAGGGCCGGTTCCCAGTGCACTACCGGGCGGCGGAGGCCGGGAGCGTGCGCGGCGGCCCGGCGCGTGTGCGCGGTTCACACGGGGCGCACGGCGGAGCGAGTGCGCCTCCCCCAACGCCTTGTTGGGCTTTGGTCAGTTGTGCGAAGGTGAACCACTCGAGCGCACACGCACCAAAGGATTCCCTCCGTGCCCACCGCCCACCCCCCTCGTCCTCCTTACCCGCCGCCCGGCGGGGTCCCGGGAGAGTCCGACGAGTCACTCGCCGTCCGGCTGCGCGGCCGGGCGGAGGGAGAGGCCGGCTCGACCGTCGCGCTGCTGATGGCGCGGCACTGGCAGCCGGTCCAGGACTACGCGGCCATCTGCCTCGCCACCCAGGGCTCCAGCGTCCACATGGCCACCGCCGCCGCCTTCCACCAGGTCCTCGACCGGCTGGCGGCGGGCGAACCGGCCGCCGCGCTGCGGCCCCGGCTGCTGGTGACGGTACGCGACACGATCGCGCACTGGTCGGCCGACGACGGTCTGCCCGAGGTACTGCCGGACCTGGCGAAACCCGCCGGTGGCCGCGGCATGCGCGCGGTGCGGTCCATGACCCCCGACAACCGCGCCCTCGCCGCGCGGTCGTTCCAGGGACTGATTCCGCTCGCGCGGTGCCTGCTGTGGCACACCGAGGTCGAGGCGGAGCCGCTCGGCGTCCCGGCCGGTCTGCTCGGCATGGACGCCGACACCGCGGCAGCCGCGCTCGACCAGGCCCGGGAGGCGTTCCGCCAGGGCTGCGTCCGCGCCCACCGGGAACTCGCGCCGACGAAGGACTGCCGCTTCTACAACCGGCTCCTCGACGTGCCGATCCGCCGGGGCGGCGCCCTGCTCCCGGACGTACAGCAGCACCTCACCGCATGCCGCTACTGCCGCTACGCCGCCGAGCAGCTCGGCCATGTCGAGGCCGGCCTCGGCGTCCTGCTCGCCGAGGCGGTGCTCGGCTGGGGCGCCCGCCGCTACCTCGACTCCCGCCCGGGCCGGGCCGGTTCGGCGGTCCCGCACACCCGGGGCACCTCCCGCAGGGCCGGACGGCCCGGCGGGGGAGGGCGGCACCGTGTGCTGGGGCGGATCCCCCTCGCGGCGCGCGGCGCCCCCTGGGCGGCCCGGGTGCCGCGGACCCTGCTCACCGGCGTCGGGCTGGCCTCGGCCGGCCTGCTCGCGAGCGTCCTGGTGGCCGGACTTCTGCCGGACGGCGGGGACGGCACCGACCCGGTCGCCTCGACGGGCGCCTCCGGCGCCCGGGGCTCGGTGCCCGGAACCGGCTCCCAGGCCACGCCCGACGCCTCCGCCTCCCCGCCCGGTACGGCTCAGCTGCCCGTCGCGCCCCGGCGGACGCGGCTGCGCAACGCCGCCGCCGGACTGTGCCTGGACATCGAGGGCAGACCGAAGGCCGGCGGGAGGGTCACCCTGGCGGCGTGCTCGACGGCCTCGACCCAGCAGTGGACGTACGAGACCGACGGGTTGCTGCGCAGCGCGGCCGACTCCGACCTGTGCCTCGACTCGCGCGCGGACGCCGGCGTGGTGATCCTCGGCGGCTGCGCGGACGACAAGGCCCGGCGGGCCGACGACGTGCGCTACGACCTCACCGTCCGGGGCGAGTTGCTGCCCCGCTGGGACGAGAGCCTCGCCCTCGCCGCCACCACCGAGGACGCCGGCGCCGACATCGTCGTCAAGGTCCGCGACAGGTCCACCGGCCAGCGCTGGCTCACCGACCCGCCACGGGCGAGCCCCGGCTCCCTGTCGATCACCGGAACCGGCGGACCGTCCGCTCGGCCGACGCAGCTCTCGCGCCGGGGCACACACGCCTGACGGGCGCCCGGCCCCGGCGACCGAACGGGCCGGCGTCAGGCCTCGGCGGCCGACTCGCGCAGGATCCGGGCCAGTTCGCGCGGCCGGGAGAACATCGGCCAGTGCCCGGTGTTCATCTCGGCCGACTCCCAGCGCTCGCTCTTCAGCAGTTCGGCCACCGCGGGCAGCGGTGCGCGTCCGTCCAGCACGCACTTGATGTACGTCGCCGGCAGCTCGCTCAACGGGCGCTTGAGGACGGCCGGTTCGGTCAGGGTGGCGCCCGGGTGCGGGGTGCCGTCGGTGACGATGCGCCGGATCTGCTCGTCGGTCAGGTCCTGGCCTTCGTAGGCGGCCGGGGGAAGCGGCGGCCAGACGCCTCCGTGCGCGTCGAGGGCCTGCCGTATGTGGTCACTGGGGAAGCCCGCGAGGAACGACTCCCCGTCGGCCGGCACATTGGAGTCCACGAACACCACGCGCCGCAGCCGCTCGCCGATCCGCTCGGCCGCCTGCCCGACGGGCACGCCCGAGTAGCTGTGCCCGACCAGGACGATGTCCCGCAGACCGAGGCGTTCGACCTCGTCCACGATGTCCTGGACGTGCGTCTGCTGTCCGGCCGGGATCCCCCGCTTCTCGGCGAGGCCGGACAGGGTCACCGCATGGACGTCGTGCCCCGCCGCGCGCAGCTCGGCCGCCACCTCGTCCCACGCCCACGCTCCGAGCCAAGCACCCGCCACCAGTACGTAGTTGGTCATGACGACAACCTAGCGGACGGGTCTGACAACGCCCTGGGAACGGGACGTTCACGCCTCTTCGGCGTCCGGACCGGTCGTCTCCTGCGCGTCCGGCCCCTGCGCCCGTACCCGCTGGACGTGTTCGAGGGACTCCCGGAGTTCCGTGAGCCAGTCGTCGGTGTGCCGCTGGACCAGCCGTACGCACCAGGCGAGGGCGTCGCTGCGGCTGCGCGCGACCCCGGCCGCGATCAGCGTGTCGAGCACCTGGCGCTCGGGCTGCCGCAGGCGGGTCATCACGGGCGCCGCCACGTGTGTGAACAGGGCGCGCTCACCGTCGCACTCCACGCCCCAGGACACCTTCCTGCGGAACTGGTGCTCGGTCTCCCGGGCCACGGCGATCCGGGCCTCCCGGGTGCGTTCCCGGAACTCCTGGATCCGGCCCTGGACGGCCGCCTCCCGTTCGGCGGCCGAGACGTCCTCGGCGAGCCGGGGTGCGGGGATGCGGCCGATCACGGTGATCTCCTCGCGGTCGGCGGTCACCTCGACCAGCTCCTCGAAGAGGTCGTCGGGCAGGCGGCCGGTGAGCCACCCGCGCAGCTTCTCGTGGTGTTCTGAAGTAATCATGTAATAACGATTACTCTGCTTTCTCATGAACACAAGGGGTGGCGGAGGGGTGTGCCGAGAGCTGAACCGGAATGTTTCAGGCCTATTAACGAACTGATGAAATTCGGCCATTTGGCTGCTTGAGGCGATCAAGAACCGCACAGTTCCGGGGTTGGAACGCTCGAACTCCGTGACTTCACGCCACTGTTTCAACACGCAAGGTTACTGAAACCTGTGGGTTCGATGTGAGTTTCGACGGCGGACTCGGCAGAGTGGCGCACGCCGCTCCGGCACCTACCGGGCCGGACCGGCACCCCGTCTAATCGAGCGGAAGGATGCACACAATGCGGACCACCGCGCGCTGGGCAGCGACCCTCGGCCTCACGGCCGCCACTGTCTGCGGAACCCTCACCGGGGCCGCCGTCGCCGCACCGGGCAGCGCCCCGTCGTCGCTCTACGCCCCCTCGGCCCTGGTGCTCACCACCGGCCACGGCCAGAGCGCCGCGACGGCCACCCCCGAGCGCGCCGTCACCCTGACCTGCGCCCCGACGGCCTCCGGCACCCATCCGGCCGCCGCCGACGCCTGCGCGGAACTGCGCGGCGCGGGAGGCGACTTCGACGCCCTCAAGAGCAGCGGCGACGTGTTCTGCACCAAGCTGTACGACCCCGTGGTCGTCACGGTCGAGGGCGTCTGGCAGGGCAAGCGCGTCTCCTACGAACGCACCTTCGGCAACGCGTGTGTGAAGGACGCCTACGGCTCCCTCTTCGCGTTCTGAGGACCGGGATCGCCCGGTCCCCGCGACCGCCGGAACAGGCCCGCAGCTGGGGAGTGCGGACCCCTGTCTCGGGGACCTGAGTGATCTCGCACCGGGGGTCGGACGGGCGGAGTGGGGCCGCCCGCCGACCCCCGGTTTCATGTCCGCTTCCCGGGCCGCCCGTCCCGGGGCATCCCGGGAAGCGGCGGAAAACGTCCCAGCAGCCCGGCCGCGCGCAGCAGCCGGAGCAGCCGCGGCGCCTCGCACACCAGGCGCAGCCGCCCGCCGCGTTCCCCGGCCCGGGCCTCGGCCCGGCACAGCACACGCAGCCCCGAGCAGTCGAAGAACTCCACGGACCGCAGGTCGACCAGCACGTCCGGCCGCGGCCCCGCGGTCGCGGCGTCCAGATGTTCGGCCAGGAGGTCCGCCGTCGCGATGTCGATCTCACCCGAGACCACGACCACGGTGAACGGCCCGCCCGTCCACGTGCGGGCACACGGGTTCGCCGCCGGGCCCTGGGATCGGCGGGACTGCGCACCGACGCCCGGCAGGGGTCGTGGCTCGTCGAGGTCGTCGGCTTCCGGCGTCATTCTTCGCTCCACGTCGCCCGGTACGCCTTGGACCCGGGTAGTTACCCCGTCGGACACGCGGCCATCCCCGCCAGGCGGGTCCGCAAGATCAAATCCGCCCGATCGGGTGAACTCCAGACTGTGAGATTGACGCTGGAGGTGGCTTCGAGGCGGTCCTCAGGCCCTGCGCCGGTGACTGGTGTCGCACCAGGGATAGCGCCGGCTGCGTCGGCAGGTGCACAGGGCGACGCGGAACCGGTCCGAGGACACCGTGGTGCCGTCCTCCAGTTCCACCTCCACGGGGCCGTCGACGAGGATCGGGCCCCGCCGCTGCATGGTGACGCGCCGGGGCGGGGTGGGGCGCTGCGCGTCAGAGGGCACGTTCGGCACGGATGACCACCAGCTCTTCCTTCTCGTCGGCCGCCGACAGCAGTCCGCGCTCCCGCAGCCAGCCCTGCCGCGCCCGCAGTACGGGCCCGAAGGCGATCCAGCGCCGACGGGTCACCGCGGCCTTCAGACCGGCCGCGCGCAGCAGATCCACGGTGCGGTCGGGGTCGCTGAGCGCGGAATGGACGATCAGCAGGACACCACCGGGGCGCAGCAGGCCGGGTGCGTCCCGGCAGATCCGGTCCAGGACGAGACGGCCGTCCCGGCCCGCGTCCCAGGCGCGGGACCGGCCGCGCGGCTCCGGCCCGGTCTCGGGGGCGGGTACGTACGGCGGGTTGGCCAGGATCACGTCGAACGACCGTCCGTTCACCGGACCGAAGAGGTTTCCCCGCCGGATGTGGACCGGAAGCCGGGCCAGCCAGGCGTTCAGCCGGGCCGTCCACACCGCCCGCCGTGACACGTCCACCGCGGTCACCTCGGCGCCCCGCCGGGCGGCGACCAGGGCGAGGGCACCGCTTCCGGTACCCACGTCCAGCACCCGGGCGCCCGGTTCCAAGGGCTCCTCGGACAGGGCTTCGGCCAGCAGCTCGGTGTCGTGCTGGGGGGCGTAGACGCCCGGAAGTACCAGTGCATTCACACGGCGCGAGTACCCCGACATTCAGGAGATATGGTTCAAATCCCTGGTGATGGGAGTGCGCAGCGCGGAGCGTCCCGCCCGCCAGTCGTCCAGCAGCCGCCGGGCGAGGCGCTCCTCCAGGTATCCGGTGGCGTCGATACCGAAGGCGATGTCGTCCGCCAGGTGCGGCTCCTCGTCGAGCAGCCCGCCGATCACGTCGTGGCGCACCACCTGCTCGTGCACCGCGTCGGCCTCGACGTGCTCGTCGTAGAAGAACTCCGCGGCCGGCCCGGCGCCCGTACGGCGCATCGCCTCGGCCAGTCGCCGGGAGCCGGGGGAGGAGGTGATCTCGACCGCGGCGAAGTGGCCCACCAAGGCGCCGCGCAGCTCCCGGTGCAGGCCGAAGAGGGACATCAGGTTCACCGTCGCCAGCATCTCGGCCGTCGCGGCGTCCAGGTAGCGGCCGTAGGCGGTGTCCAGGCCCAGGTCCGTCATCAGGTCGGCGAACAGGCGGGCGTGCACCCGCTCGGGGCGGCCGCCGCCGTACTCGTCGAACTCCACGGCGGCCATCGCCGCCTTGGCCCGGCCCCACAGCCGCGGCAGCACCCAGGCGTGCGGGTCGGCCTCCTTCAGGTGGTACAGGGAGCGCTGCGCCGCGTACTCGCGCAGCTGCCACAGTTCGCCCTCGTCACGGAGGTAGTGGCTGACGCCGGAGCCGTCCACGGGCTCCACGAGGATCTCCGCGAGCGCGTCGTCGAGGCTGTCGTGGCCCGGGGTGTCGGCGCGCAGGGCGGACAGGAAGCGCCCCTCCATCTCCGCCCGGGCGCGCAGCAGGGCGGGGTCCCACTCGCGATCCGGGGTGACGCCCGCGAAGCCGCGGTAGTGCAGCTCGTAGCAGAGGTACAGGGCGAGCTGGAGATCCTCGCCGTACACGTCCGCCGCCGCGACGGCCTCATCGGCCGGCGGCGCCCCGGCCCCCAGCAGATACTCCTCGACGGCCGCGGACACCGGACCCCGTGCAGAGGGCAGCGCGGGCCCCTGGCTGTGCTCTTCCATGCCGCCCGGGTACCCGGACGAACCCCTGCCATCCCCACGTGACCAGCTGCCTCGATCGGCCGGGGTTCCTCGGCCCCCGGCCGGCCGCCCGTCCTCGGGGCCGCTTGGCCTCCGGGCTGTTCTCGGCTTCCTGGGTCGGTCACCCGGCCTGGGAGCCGCTTGGCATCCTGGGCCGTTCGCCCGGCCTGGGGGCTGCCTGGCTTCCGGGGCTGTTCGCCCGGTTCCCGGGGCGCCCGGCTTGCCGGGCTGGCCTCGGCGTCCTGGGCTGTTCGCCCGGGTCCTGGGCCGCCTGGCTTCCCGGGCTGTTCTCGGTTTCCGGGGCTGGCTGTCCGGCCTCCGGGCCGCCTGGCTTCCGGGGCTGTTCACCCGGCTCCCGGACGCCTGGCTTCCCGGCTGTTCTCGGCTTCCCGGGCCAGCCGCCCGGCCCCCGAGCCGCCCCCCCCGCCTACCCGGGCCGTCCGCCCACCCCCGCCCGGCCCCCGGTCAGTCCCCCCGCGACTCCTCCTGTGCTCGTGTGTTGGGGGTGATGGCCTCGGCGGCCTCGCCTCGGTCGTTGTCGGCGTGGGGGGAGTCGGTGGGGCGCCGCTCGGCCCGGGCGGCCTCGTCGAGGACCTCCTCCAGGGCGGTCTTGGGGTTGGGGTCGCGATTCTCGGGGTGGGACACGGCTGTCTCCTCTTGTACGTCGGTTGTACGTCGGTTGTCCGTCGGGGTCAGGGCGCGGCGCCCGCCACACGCAGCGGCACCGGGTCGGGCGGCGGGGGCTCGTCGGCGCGGCGGGTGGTCTCGGCCCACCAGGCCGGGCCGTCCTCGATGCGCCGCAGCAGGACGCCCTCGCGGATCGCCCACGGGCAGAGGCTGACCGCGCTGAGGCCGGTCAGCTTCATCACGGTGTGGCCCACCACCGCTCCGGCCAGGCTCTGCGCGGCGCGCGGCGCGGAGATGCCGGGCAGCCGGGCGCGCTCGGCGGCGGGCAGCGAGGCCAGCCGGGAGGCCGCCTCGCGCAGGTCGTCACGGCGCAACACCCGCTCCACGAACGGCCCGTGACGCCCCGGCGGGGCACCGCACAGCCGCCCCAGCTGCTGGAAGGTGCGCGAGGTGGCCACCGCGGAGCGCGGGCCCTCCCAGCGGATCCGCGCGGCCACGTCCCGCAGCTGGTGGCGGACCTTGCGTCTGAGGGCCCGCAGCCGCTCGGGCGACGGCGGGTCCTCGTCCGCGAGGAACTCGCGGGTCAGCCGCCCCGCCCCGAGCGGCAGCGAGGCCGCGAAGTCCGGCAACCGGCCGCGTCCGAAGGCGACTTCGAGCGAGCCGCCGCCGATGTCAAGGACCGCCAGCGGCCCGGCCTGCCAGCCCAGCCAGCGCCGGGCGGCGAGAAAGGTGAGCTCGGCCTCGACCTCGCCGGGCAGGGTGCACAGGTCGACCCCCGTCCCCGTCCGGACGGCCCGCAGGACCTCCGCCCGGTTCGGTGCCGCGCGCACCACGGCGGTGGCGAAGGCCAATGGCCCGGCCGCACCCCACCGGGCCGAGGTCCTGCTCGCCGCGGCCACCGCCGCCACCAGCTGCTCCACCGACTCGTCGGGGATCCGTCCCCCGGGCTCGACCTGTTCGGACAGGCGCAGCCGCCACTTGGCGGTGTGCACCGGCAGCGGCACCCCGCCCTCCGCGTCCGCCACCATGAGCCGCACCGTGTTCGACCCGACATCCACCACACTGATCCGCATGGACTGGCAAGTACCCGCTCGCGCCGTCTCATGCCCCTGGTACGGGCCCCGGAAATGACGAGGGGGCCGCCGTCTCCCTGCAGACGGCGGCCCCCTGGCACGGAGCGGCTCCCAGCGCCACGGCCCGGTCGGCCACGCTCACATGTGGACGACCGGCGCGGCGTCCGCGTCCTGCTCCGGCACCCCGCGCCGGAAGAGGGCGAAGCAGATCAGCGCGCCCGCCGCGAAGAAACCGGCCGACCACCAGAAGGCGGTGGTGTAGCTCTCGATGGTCGCCTGTGCCTGGACCAGCTTGCTGGTGGCGTCCCGGCCGGACAGGTAGTCGGTGGCGGCACTCGCCGCGAGGGTGTTCAGCAGTGCCGTACCGACGGAACCGCCCACCTGCTGCATGGCGTTGACGGTCGCGGAGGCGACGCCCGCGTCCTCGGCCGCCACCCCGCCGGTGGCCAGCTGCATGGCGGGCGGCATGACCAGGCCGAGGCCGATGCCGGTCACGACCAGCGGCGGAAGTACCGCGCTCAGGTAGTGCGAGCCGACCCCGATGCCGGTCAGCCAGGCCATGCCGGCCGCGGCGATCGCGAAGCCCAGCGCGATGACCGCCTTCGGGCCGACCCGCGGCACCAGGACGGTGGTGCCGAGCTGCGCGGTCACCATCAGCGCGCCGACCATCGGCAGGAAGGCCACACCCGTCTTCGTCGGGCTGAAGCCGAGGTTGAGCTGGAGGTAGTAGGTCAGGAACAGGAACACGCCGAACATGCCCGCGCCGGATATCAGCACGGCGAGGAAGGAGGCCGCGCGGTTGCGGTCGGTCAGGATGCGCAGCGGCAGCAGCGGGTGCGCGGCCCGGGTCTGCCACCAGGCGAAGGCCGCCAGCAGCACGCCGCCCGCGATCAGGAAGCCCCAGGTCAGCGGCGAACCCCAGTCGTGGGTCTCGGCGTTGGAGAAGCCGTACACCACGGAGAAGAGACCGGTCGCGACGAGGACCGTGCCCGGCACGTCGAGCTTGGAGCCCGCCGCGTCGCGGTGGTTGGCCAGCAGGACCCAGCCGCCGGCGAAGGCGACGACCGCGATGGCCACGTTGACGTACAGCGTCCAGCGCCAGTCGAGCGCGTCGGTCAGCACGCCGCCGAGCAGCAGGCCCACCGCGCCACCGGCACCGGCGATGGCGCCGTACACGCTGAACGCGCGCGCCCGCTCCCGGGCGTCGGTGAAGGTGGTGTTGAGCAGCGACAGCGCGGCCGGCGCGAGCAGCGCGCCGAAGGCGCCCTGCAGGGCGCGTGCCGTGACCAGCATGGTGAAGCCGTTCGCGGCGCCGCCGAGCGCGGAGACGGCCGCGAAGCCGACGACGCCTGTCAGGAAGGCGGTCTTGCGGCCGAACAGGTCCGCGATGCGGCCGCCGAGCAGCAGCAGCGAGGCGAAGGCCAGCGCGTACGCGGTCACGATCCACTGCCGGTTGCCGTCGGAGAAGCCGAGGTCGGCCTGGGCCGAGGGCAGCGCGATGTTCACGATGGTGGCGTCGAGGACCACCATCAGCTGCGCGAGGGCGATGACCGCGAGGATCCACCAGCGCTTCGACGAGGCGGCGGGCGACGACTCGGCGGTGCCCGCGCGGGCATCGTTCAGGGTCTTCTGTGACATGGGGGAACCACTCCAGGGAAGTCGTCCGGGGTCGGGGGATGGCCTGAGAGCAAAGAGAACGTAAACGAAACTGTTTCGTACGCTTCGAGCGTAGAGTACATCCAGCGAAACGGCAACGTTTCGTTGCTAAGTCCTCCCGAGGGGCTGATCCGCATGTCCGCCGCACGCACCGGTACCTACCTGACGTCGGACGACGGCCGCCCCGCCGTCCGCTTCGGCCGCACCTACGAGCACCCGGCCGACCGCGTCTGGCGCTTCGTGACCGACGCCGACGAGCTCGCCCAGTGGTTCCCGTCCCGCGCCGAGTTCGAGCCGCGCCCCGGCGCCACGATCCGCTTCAGCGGCGATCCGAACATGCCCGAGTCGACGGGCCGGGTGATCGCCGCCGACCCGCCCCGGCGACTGTCCTTCGCGTGGGGCGGCGACGAACTCCGCTTCGACCTGGAAGCGCTCGGCGAGGACCGCACCCGGTTCACCCTCACCGACGTCCTGGCCGCCGAGAACACCGCCGCCCGCAACGCCGCCGGCTGGGAGGTCTGCCTGACCGCGCTGGACGCGAAGGCGCGCGGCGAGGGGGCCGAGGGGCCCCATGGCGGGACCGGCGTGCTCTGGAAGGACTTCTACGACGGCTACGTCGAGGCCGGGTTCCCCTCGGGCGCGCCCGTGCCCGGCCTCGACTGACCCCTCACGCCAGCTGCCGCCGCACCAGCTCGTGCAGCCGGCCGCCGGTGTCCGCGAGCAGTTCGGCGGGCGGCCCCTGCTGGGCGACCTTGCCGTCCTCCATCACGATGACCC
The DNA here is from genome assembly GCF_055639495.1 of Streptomyces sp. NPDC039424. Lineage (NCBI taxonomy): Bacteria > Bacillati > Actinomycetota > Actinomycetes > Kitasatosporales > Streptomycetaceae > Streptomyces > Streptomyces sp. NPDC039424. Next base: position 143,225 of record NZ_JBVKAI010000011.1, on the reverse strand, counting down.
GGTCCGCGTCCAGCACGGTCGACAGCCGGTGGGCGATGACGACGCGGGTGGCGTTGAGCCCCCGCGTGCTGTCGATGACCGTGCGCTGGGTGTCGTTGTCCAGGGCGCTGGTCGCCTCGTCGAAGAAGAGGATGCGCGGGCGGCGGATCAGGGCCTGGGCGATCATCAGGCGCTGGCGCTGGCCGCCGGAGATCGCGCCGCTGCCCGAGACGATGGTGTGCAGCCCCATCGGCATCCGCTGGATGTCCTCGGCGAGCCCCGCCAGCTGGGCCGCCGCCATCGCCTCCTCCGGCGTGTACGGCTCGGTGCCGCAGATGACGTCCAGGATCGACCCGGTGAACGGCTGCGCGTGCTGGAGCACCACCCCGCACTGCCGCCGCACGGCCGACTGGTCGAGGGCGGCCAGGTCCTGGCCGTCGTACAGGACGCTGCCCGACACCGGCCGGTCGAAGCCGATCAGCAGCCTCAGCAGCGTGGACTTGCCGCAGCCGCTCGGGCCGACGATCGCCACGAACTCACCCGGCCGGATCTCGAAGGACACGTCGTCCAGGACCAGCGGGCCGTCGTCGGCGTACCGGAAGGACAGCCGCCGGGCCTCGAGGGCCCCGGACAGCGGGCCCGGCCTGGTGCTCGCGGCGCGCACCTCGGGGGTCGCCTCCAGCACCGGCTTGATCTCCTCGAACAGCGGCAGCGCGGCCACCGCCGAGACGAAGGAGCCGGTCAGCTGGGTGACCGAGGTGAGCAGCATGGTCACCGAGGTGTTGAAGGTGAGGAAGGCCGCCGCCGACATCGCGCCCCGGGCCGGACCCGCGAGCAGCATGAACATCAGCAGCGTGCACACCGGCAGGTAGACCGCGCCCAGCACCGTGGTGAGGTTCTTGATGCGGCCCACCTTCTGCTGCAGCTCCCGGCTGCGCGCGAACTCGCCCGCCCAGGCCGCGTACGCGTAGTTCTCCGCCGCCGCCACCCGCAGCTTCGGCAGACCGCGCAGGGTCTGGAACGCCTGGTTGTTCAGCTTGTTGCCGAGCACCACCAGACGCCGCTGCCAGCGCACCTGCCACAGCCCGAGCCCCAGGAACACGGCGGCGATGACCACGAGCATGCCGATCGCCGCCATCGCCATCGGCACGCTGTACCAGAACAGCAGCCCCAGGTTCATCGCGCCGATCGTGACCGACTGGGCGACCACCGGGCCGACGCCCGCCAGCAGCCGGCGGATCGCGCTGACGCCCATGGCCGCACTGGCCAGTTCGCCGGTGGACCGCTGGGTGAAGAACTTCGTCGGCAGGCGCAGCAGCCGGTCCCAGACGGCCGGTTGGAGGGTGGCCTCGATACGGCCTTCGAGGCGCAGGATGGTCAGGTTCTCCAGGAGCATGAAGGCGGCGGCCACCACACTGCTGACCATCACCGCCAGGCAGACCTGGACGATCAGCCCCTGCTGGGCCCTGGGCACGTACTCGCCGAGCACCTTGCCGGTGGCGATCGGCACCAGCGCGCCGATCACCACCGTCACCAGCCCGGCGAGCAGCAGGTTCACCAGGTCGCCGCGGGTGCCGCGCATGCTGAACCGGAGCAGGCCGAGCGGGCCGAGGCGCCGCTCGGGCAGCGGGCGGTAGAACATCACCGCGCGCGGCTCGAACTCCTCGGCGTTGGCCTTCTCGATCGGGGTCTCCCGGCCGGTCCCCGGATGCACCGCCACATAGCCGCCGCGCCGCCACAGCAGCGCCACCGGCGCCCCCGACAGCGCCCGGTGCCCCACCAGCGGGCCGACGTTCTCCCGCCACCAGCGCCCGTCCAGGCGTACGGCCCTGGTGCGCACCCGGGAGGCGAGGGCCACGCGCTCGACCGGGTCGAGGTGGTCGCCGCCGGTGCCGCTCTGCGCGGGTTCGGCGAGGGTGATCCCGGCCGCCTGGGCGACCAGCTTGCAGGCCGCGTAGCCGGCGTCGGCGTCGGCGGCCGTGGTGCGCTTCGTCGAGGCCTTGCCGATGGACGCCAGCAGGGTCCGGTCGGCCTGCTCGCGGACCGCCTCACCGGCCTTGATCCCGGCGGCCGTGCGCGTCTCGTGGGTGCGCTCCAGCTGCTCGATCCACCGGTCGAGGGTGGTCAGCAGCCGGTACTGCTGGTCGACCATGCTCTGCCACACGGCCGGGTCCATCAGCAGGTCGGCGGCGGCCTCGGCCCCGTACAGCGACCCGTACTGCACGCTGCCGGGCGGCACCTGCATCCAGAACACGTCGTCGTCGGTCGTCCCGGCGGCCGGATCGCCGGCCATCGGTGCCTGGAAGAGGACGGACAGGCTGCGGCCCGCACCCAGCGCGAGGGCGTACTCCAGCGGGCTGGAGGTCGGTGGCACGTACTGCGGGTTGCCGTACTCGTCGTACGACCAGGTCTGGGTGTTCGCGGGCTGGTACAGCTCGCGCAGCCCGATGCGGTGCACCACGCAGTCGCGCAACGGCCGGGCCACCAGCGTGTGTTGGGGGCCGGTGACCGGGCCGAGCAGCAGCGAGCCCGCCTCCAGGCGGCCGAGGTGGTGCCAGTGGCCCTGCTGCGCGGCGTCCACCGCGAACAGGTCCACGGCGCCCGCCGCGACCAGCCACAGCACCTGCGGGCCTTCCAGGTCCAGCCGGTTGAGCCCGGCGCAGTCGACCGGGGTGCCGAGCGCGCCCAGCGCGCCCAGTACGAGGTCGCCTTCGTGCACGGAGGTCATGTCACCGCTCCCTGACCAGCGCGGCGTACGCGCCGCCGTGTGCCACCAGTTCGGCGTGCCGGCCGCGTTCCACGATCGTCCCGTGCTGGAGCACGACGATCTCGTCGCTGTCGCGCACGGTGCTCAGCCGATGGGCGATCACCACGCAGGCGCAGCCGCGCCGGCGCAGGTTGTCCATCACGGTCTGCTCGGTCTCCGCGTCCAGCGCGCTGGTCACCTCGTCCAGGACGAGGATGCTGGGACGCCGGACCAGGGCCCGGGCGATCTCCAGACGCTGGCGCTGCCCGCCGGAGAAGTTCCGGCCGTCCTGCTCGACCTTGCTGTGGATGCCGCCCGGGCGGCGCATCACCACGTCGTACAGAGCGGCGTCCCTGAGGGCCTCCACCACGGCGTCGTCCGGGATCGAGGGGTCCCACAGGGCCACGTTGTCGCGGACCGAGCCCTCGAAGAGGAACACGTCCTGGTCGACGAAGGAGACGGAGGCGGCGAGCGCGCCGCGCGGGATGTCCTCCAGACGCTGCCCGTCGACGCGGATGACACCCTCCCACGGCGTGTACAGGCCCGAGATCAGCCGGGAGACCGTCGACTTGCCACTGCCCGAGCCGCCGACCAGCGCGACCTGCCGGCCGGGGCCGACGGTCAGGTCGAAGCCGGTGAGCAGGGGCTTGTCGAGGGGGCTGTAGCCGAAGGTGATGTTCTCCAGCTCGACGTGCCCGTGCAGGCGCCGCGTCGAATCGCCGGCGCCCGGACGGGCGTAGAGCGGGTCGGCCTGGAAGTTCTCCACGTCCTTCAGCCGGGCCACGTCGGCGGCGAAGTCCTGGATGCGGCCAGCCACCCCGTTCAGCCGGGTCAGCGGCGCGGTGAAGCGGGTCACCAGCGCCTGGAAGGCGACCAGCAGACCGATCGAGATATGGCCCTCGACCGCCCGCATCCCGCCGATCCACAGGATCAGCGCGCTGTTGAGGGTGGCGAGGGTGGGCGCGACCACGCCCAGCCAGGCGCTCGGCACGCCGAGCCGCTGCTGCTCCTCCAGAGTGGTGGCGTGCTGACCGGCCCACTTGCGGAAGTAGCCGTCCTCGCCGCCGGTCGCCTTCATCGTCTCGATCAGCTGGAGGCCGGTGTAGGAGGTGTTGGTCAGCCGCGCGGTGTCCGCCCGCAGCTTGGCGGTGCGGGTCGCGCGCAGCCGTACGACGAACCGCATCGCCACCACGTTGAGCAGGGCCACGCCGATGCCGACGATCGTCAGCTGCGGGTCGTAGGTGTACAGCAGCACCGCGTACAGCACGACCACGATCGCGTCCACGCCGGCCGCCGCGAGGTCGCGGGCCAGGGTCTCGGCCACCTGGTCGTTGGACTGCAGGCGCTGCACCAGGTCGGCCGGGCTGCGCTGGGCGAAGAAGGTCACCGGCAGCCGCAGCAGATGACGCAGGAAGCGGGCGCTGGAGAGGGTGGAGGAGACGATGCGGCCGTGCAGCAGGTTGGCCTGCTGCAGCCAGGTCAGCACCACCGTGAGCAGCACGCACCCGCCCATCGAGGCGAACAGCACGCCCAGCAGCGAGGTCTGATGGCCGATCAGGAACATGTCGATGTAGGTCCGGCTGAGCGCGGGCACCGCCGCGCCGACCGCCACCAGCAGCAGGCTGGCCAGCACGGCGGCGGGCAGCGTGCCGGCCGTGCCGCGCAGCCGGGCCGGCATCGCGCCGAGGACGCCGGGCCTGCGCCCGCCCCTGACGAAGTCCTCGCCTGGCTCCATCACCAGGACGACCCCGGTGAAGCTCCCGTCGAACTCCTCCATGGGCACGAAACGGCGGCCCTTGGCGGGGTCGTTGACGTACACCCCGCGGCGGCCGAAGCGGCGGCCCATGCCGTCGTAGACGACGTAGTGGTTGAACTCCCAGAACAGGATGGCGGGCGCCCGCACCTCGGCGAGGGCGGCCAGGTCCATCTGCATGCCCTTGGCCGTCAGCCCGTAACCGCGTGCCGCCTTCAGCAGGTTGCTGGCGCGCGAGCCGTCCCGGGAGACGCCGCAGGCGATGCGCAGCTCCTCCAGCGGGACATGACGGCCGTAGTGGCCGAGGACCATGGCGAGGGAGGCGGCGCCGCACTCGACGGCCTCCATCTGGAGGACGGTGGGGGTACGGACCGTCCCGCCCCGCGCCTTGGGGACCGTGCGCCGGGGCGGGGCGGCGCGGCGCCTGCCGCGGGTTTCCTGGGCGGTGGTCACGGCAGCAGCCAATCGACGGGACGCTGGTCGGCCAGCCGGATCGAACCCGTGGCCAGGGTCATGGAGTCGAGCCCGTACGGGGGTCCCCCGGCGGAGCTCCACCGGTAGCCGCTCCTGGTGCTCGACGACCTGTCGAGCCGGACCAGCACGGCCACCGGCCGTCCCTGCCTGGTGAACTGCTCGCCGAGCTGGCTGTCCCCGAGGAACGCGGCGATCGACTGCGCGGACTGGGCGGTGCGGTCCACCGACTGCACATGGCCGCGCAGCACCCCGTACTCCTGCGTGGACACCGACGACACGGTCAGGTCGACGGGGGCGTGCGCGGGGATCGAGGCGAGGTTCTCGGCCGGGACGTACACGGTCGCGTACAGCGGGTCCGAGGCGCGGGCGACCTTCTCCACGGCGGCGACGTCCGCTCCGGTACGGATGATCTGCCCGACGGTGGCGGCGAGCGCGGTGACCCGGCCGGCGGCGACCGTGCGGACGACCGATTCACCCCGGCCCGTACGGACCTTCAGTACGGGCGAGTCGGCGGGCAGCCGCTCGCCCTGCTTGGCGAGGACGGCGGTGACCTGGCCGGCGACCGGGCTCTGCAGGACGTAACTGCCCTCGGCGTGCGTGAGGATGGCGGGCGCGGCGACGGTGGAGGCGACCGATCCGGTCACCGCCCAGACGGAGGCGGCGGCCATGGCGACGACCGCGACGGACAGCGCGAGCCAGCCCTGCGGGCGGGCCAGGCGCACCGGGAGGTCGAGCTCTTCCGGTGACTGGAGCTTGGCGAGGGCCTGTTGGCGGAACTGCACGGAACTTTCCCTCACCTGGGGGAGACGGGACTGCTACGGCATCGACGAGTCCCGGAGCCGGGATCCGGCTCCGGGACTCATCGGCAACGCGGTGCGATCAGAGACCGGCGACCAGGTTGGTGAGCGGCTGGGTGTTCAGGCCGGTGACACCCTCGACCGTGCCGATGGCCGTGTCGGCCAGGCCGGCGACCGGGGCAACGCCGTTCAGGGCACCCGTGGCGCTGTTCAGGGCGTTCACGGAAAGACCGCCGGAGACGTTGTCGAGCTCGGCGTCGGAGATCTCGGCGGTCTGAACCTGGGGGGTGGAGTTCATGGTGGAACTTCCCTTCATATGGATATTTCACAAGGGGGGAGCGGCCCCCTCTGGGGGACAGATGACGGCCGCGACCGCGGGCGCCGGGCGCCCGTCTCCGGAAACCCTCAGCGGGCCCCGCGGTGCGATGGATCAAAGCACGCACGCGGCTCGCGCATCCAATCAACGACCCCTCTCACCTGCGCACTTGCTTTCAGGCAGGGGTCATCCGTGCAGGTGTGCGCACGGCTTGTCGGCGACATGTTCACAAGCGGCACGGCATCGGCGCATCCGATCCCTTGTCGCCGTGGCGGCGAATCCGGCACTCCGCACCAATGCCATGGGCGGGGCCGCGCGCTTGTGCAGATCCGCCGGTCGCCGTGACTTGGTTGGGCAGTCGATGTGCAGATTCCCTGAAGCAGGGATTCCGCTCCGGATGACCGACGGACCGTCACCGGCCGGTCGCGGTGTGTTCGGTGCTCAGCCCAGGAGCGCGTACACCGTGCTCGCGCGGGCGGCGAGTTCGCCCGAGTCCACGTCGGTCAGCGTGATGTCCGCGAACGCCATCCGGCGGCCCAGCTTGGTCAGCACCGCTTCGATCACGACATCCGAACCGGTCACCGCCCGCTGGAACGAGGTCGACTGCTGAACCGTCGTCATCGGGACGTAGGCGCCGCGGGCCGCCGACACCGCGATCACCGTCGCCGTGTCGGCCGCGGCCATGAGCGCCTGCCCCGAGAGCGCCCCGCCCTCCCGGGACAAGCGGTCCGACCAGGGCAGACGCAGGACGGCGCGGTCCTCGCCCACCGCCTCCACCACCAGGGCGAGTTCCAGCACCCAGGGCGCGAAGTTGGCGGAGAGGATCTTGTCGGCTTCGGCGGTGGTCATCGTCATATGGGGGATTGTTCCCGGCGCCGCCCGGCGACACGCGGAACCCGGCCGCGACTGGCCGATTCACCACCGCGCAAATTTTGTTGGCAAACGGAATTGAACACACCGGCCGCCTCCCGCGTACCAACTGCCAACCAGGCGCCCACGATTGACTGCCCCACAGCGGCAGACCCCCCGTTCCCAGGAGGTCGAGTAGTTTGAGTCACAAGCGAATGCCGAAGCGCAAGGCCGCGATAGCGGTGGGCGGTGTTGCGGCGCTCGGAGCGGCGGCACTCCTGCTGCCGAACGCCAACGCCTCCCAGGACGGCGCGGCGGGCGACACCTCCGCCGCCGCCCCCAAGACCCTGAAGGCGACGGACGCCTCGGATCTCGCTTCGCAGTTGGAAAAGCTGCTCGGCGACTCCTTCGCCGGCTCCTACTACGACGGCGACAGCAAGCAGCTGGTCGTCAACGTGGTCAGCGGCGACAACAACGTGATCGTCCAGGCCAAGAAGGCGGGCGCCGTCGTCCGCCAGGTCGAGAACAGCAGGGCCGAACTCCAGGCCGCCGCACGGACGCTGAAGACCAAGGCGACCATCGCGGGCACCTCCTGGGCGGTCGACCCCAAGAGCAACAAGATCCTGGTCACCGCCGACAGCACGGTCACCGGCGCCAAGTGGAACCGACTGGAGTCGACCGTCAAGGGCCTCGGCTCCGACATGGCGACCGTCAAGAAGTCCGCGGGCACCTTCAAGACCTTCGTGTCGGGCGGCGACGCCATCTTCGCCCAGGCGGAGGGCGGCACCGTCCGCTGCTCCCTCGGCTTCAACGTCACGGCCTCCGACGGCAGCCCCGCCTTCCTGACGGCCGGTCACTGCGGTGTCGCGGCCAAGCAGTGGTCGGACTCCGAGACCGGGCAGCCGATCGCCACCGTGGACCAGGCCACCTTCCCCGGCGAGGGCGACTTCTCGCTCGTCAAGTACGACGACGCCGCCACCCAGGCGCCCAGCGAGGTCAACGTCGGCAACGGCCAGACCGTCCAGATCACCCAGGCCGCGGAGGCCACGGTCGGTGAGACCGTCTTCCGGATGGGCTCCACCACCGGTCTGCACGACGGCGAGGTGACCGGTCTGGACGCGACCGTCAACTTCCAGAGCGAGACCGATCCGAACGGCGTCGACACCGTCAACGGCCTCATCCAGACGAACGTCTGCGCCGAGCCCGGCGACAGCGGTGGCTCCATGTTCACGCAGGACGGCAACGCGCTCGGCCTCACCTCCGGCGGCAGCGGCGACTGCACCAGCGGTGGCGAGACCTTCTTCCAGCCGGTGACCACCGCCCTGGAGGCCACCGGCGCCACCCTCGGCGACGCCGGTGCCGGCGCGGGTGACCAGGCGGGCGGCGACGAGCAGGCCGGCGGCGACGAGGTCGGCGGCGCCGACCCGTCCGCCTCGGCGGGCGACGAGGCCGGTGCGGGCGACCAGGCCGGTGCCGGTGACGAGGCCGGTGCGGGTGACGAGGCCGGCGCCACCGCCGACCCGTCCGCGACGGCCGGCGACCAGAACGGCGCCGAGGACCAGAGTGGTACGGGCGAAGAGGCCGGCGCCGACGACGGGTCCCTCACCGAGACCCACTGATCGGCCTCACCAGCGGTTCCGGCCGACGGTGGACGGTCCGGCCCTCCGGCGGGAGGGCCGGGCCGCGTCGTCGTGTCCGGGCCCCTGCCCGCTCAGCCGTCCGGCCGCGCCCGCAGCAGCAGCACCGCCACGTCGTCGACCCGCTCCCGCGCCGCCGCACTGTGCCGGACGAGCTCGTCGGCCAGCCGCTGCAGCGGCAGCTCCCCGCACTCCGTGAGCAGCGCGCCGAGGTCGCACAGGGCGTCCTCGATGTCGACGCCCGGTGACTCGACGAGGCCGTCCGTGTAGAGGACGAGGACCGAGCCGGGGGCGAGGGCGACCTGCGTGGTCGGGTACGTCGCCGAGGCGTCGATGCCCAGCAGCGGCCCTCCGGCCAGGTCCAGCACCCGCACCCGCCCGTCCGGGCGTCTGAGCAGCGGCGGCGGATGCCCCGCCCGCGACATCACGGCACGGCCGTGCGCCGGATCGAGCCGCAGGTACAGACAGCTCGCGAACAGGTCCACGCCGAGGTCGATGAGCAGCCGGTTGGTGCTGCGCATGACCTCCTGCGGCGGCTGCCCCACGGTCGTGTACGCCCGTACACCGGTACGGATCTGTCCCATCAGCCCGGCCGCGGTCACGTTGTGCCCCTGGACGTCCCCGATCACCGCCGCCGGCAGCGGACGCGCGGGCACCAGGTCGTAGAAGTCGCCGCCGATCTCCATGCCCCGGGTCGCGGGCACATAGCGCGCGGCGGCCTCCAGACCCGGCAGCCGCGCCAGCGAGTGCGGCAGCAGGGCCTCCTGCAGACCGTGCGCCAGCCGGTGCTTGGCGTCGTACAGCAGGGCCCGCTCCAGGGCCTGCGCGATCAGGCCGCCGAGGCTCGTCAGCACCGCGCGCTCCTCCGCGGGGAAGACATGGGGTTCCGCGTAGGCGAGCACACAGGTGCCCACCGGCCGCCCGGAGGCGATCAGCGGCAGGTACGCCCAGGCCGCGAAGCCGTCCGGGGTCTGCTGCCGCTGCGGATACAGGCGCTCCAGGTGCTCCCGGGACTCGAAGAACCCGGGCACCCCGCTGTACAGGGCCTGTGTGCCCGGGGTCCGCCCGGTCAGCGGCAGCCCGTGGAACCGCTCGACGGCCCGCGGGTCCGGATACCCGCGGTGGCCCAGCACGTGCAGCCGGCCGCCCTGCGAGCCGAGGATCACCAGGGCCCGGCTGCCCACGGCCGGGGCGATCTCGTCCGCGACCAGCTGGACGACGTCCTGCACGCCGACCGCCTCGGTCAGCGCACCGGCCAGGCTCAGCACCGTGGAGATGGTGACCAGCCGGGACGGGCCCGCGTCGCCGGACAGCGGCGCGTCGCGTGCCATCTCCGCGACCCCCCGGGCCCGGCTGACGCGTACGCTCAGCCCGGTCGTGCTCGGGTACAGCCGGAACGACAGCCAGGTGCCCGGCGGGCGCAGCGCCAGGAACGACGTCACGTGCTGGCTGATCAGCGCGGCCCGGTAGCGGTCCTCGTACACCGGGTCGTTCAGCCAGGGCACCGACGACCACGGCTGGGTGCCGAGCAGCTCGCCCACCGGTCTGCCGAGCAGCTCGCCGGCCGCCTCGTTGGCGAAGGCGACCCGGCCGTGCAGATCGAGCGAGACCAGCCCGTACGGCAGCCGCGCCACCATCCGCGCCGCCTCGACCGTGCCCAGCGTGCCGGCCACGCCCGTCACGGGCGGCGCCGCCAGCAGGTCGGGCTCGGGGCGCAGTGGGCGGTTCTGCCTGGCCATCCGCTCCAGGCGCGTGGCGAGCCGGTCGCAGGCCGCCGTCAGCTGCTCCCGCTCCCGGTCGGACAGCTCGGGCGGGTGCGAGCCCGGCCAGGTCACGAAGACGGAGCCGTACGCGGCGGTCGCGGTCGCCACGGGGACGGCGGCCAGCGCGAACGGGTAGGGCAGCACCACCGCGATGCGCGGATAGCGGCGTGCCATGTCCTCCTCGCCGCCCACCCAGACCAGCCGCCGCTCGCGCAGGGCCTCCGCGACCGGGATCGGCGCGCTCAGCCCCACCCGCTCCCAGGGCGCGGCGAACGCCCGGGGCAGGCCCGCCATCACGGCCATCTCCAGCACCGGCTGGTCGGGCGCCAGCAGGTACACCGCCCCGGAGTGCGCGCGGACCTCGTCCATCATCGCGGCCAGCGCCACCGACAGCATCGGCTGCCCGGCCCGCGCCTCGGCGGCGGCCGGCGCCTGCCCGGACGTCTGCCCGTCGGACACGCCGACCACCTCCTCGTACGGCCGCGCGGCGCATCCCCCGGGGTCAAGACTCCCCCCTCGCGGCGCCCGGCGCACGGCGAGCGGCACGGCGGCGGGCGGCCACCCATACCCCCTCCGCCCCGGACCATGCCCCCTCAGTCGATGCGCGGCGCGGCGAACGGGCGCCGCGAGTGCGCCCCCGCGCACCCCGATGGCCGGTTCTTCGCGCCCTCCTACGGTCACAGGAGCCAACAATGGGGCACGCGCTGAACACGTGACGAAGTACGGCGAGCTGAAGGGGCGGCAGTGATCGGAGTACTTCTGGTGCACGACGTGTGTCTGGTGCGCTCGGTTCTGGCGGAGTGGCTGCGGCGGGAGCCCGACCTGAGGGTGGACGACACGCCGTGGCGCGGCGTGGCCGCACGGGTGCGGTCCTTACGGCCGGCGGTGTGCGCGGTGGACCTGGAGCGCGCGAACGGCTACGGCGTGCCGCCGCTGGGCGATCTGTGCCCGCCGCTGGGCACCGGCTCCCCGCGTCCGCGGCTGCTGGTGCTGGCCGCGGCGGACCGGCCCGGGCTGCTCAAGCGCGCGGCCGAGGCGGGGGCGCTCGGCTACGTCGACAAGGAGGGTTCGCCGGACAGACTCGTGCGCGCGATCCGGCGCGTCGCCGAGGGGGAACGATTCGTCGACGACTCGCTGGGCTTCGGCTTCCTCAAGGCGGCGGAGATGCCGCTGACCCGCCGTGAGCTGAGCGTGCTGTCGCTGGCGGCCGGAGGAGCGTCCATCGCGGAGATCGCCGGGAGCCTGCACCTGTCCCACGGCACGGTACGCAACTACATGGCGGCGATCACCCGCAAGACCGGGGCCCGCAACCGCATCGACGCGATCCGCATCTCACAGGGGGAGGGCTGGCTGTGACGGCCCGGCGGCCGACGCGGGGGTCCAGCCGCCGACCAGGTCGCGGTACAGGGCCGAGGTCCCGAGGAGCTCGTCGTGGGTTCCGTACGCGGTACTCCGCCCGTCCATCACCAGGACGCGGTCCGCTCGGCGCGCCGAGCTGATGCGGTGGGCGACGACGACCAGGGTGCCGCCCGGCCGCCCGGCGAAGGCCCGTTCAGCGCGGGCCTCCGCCTCCGGGTCGAGATGGCAGGTCGCCTCGTCCAGCAGCGCGAGCGGCGCCCGCGACAGATACGCGCGGGTCAGCGCGATCAGCTGCCGCTCGCCCGCGGACAGCGCCGCCGGATCGACCTGCCCGGCCGGCCCGCCCAGCGTCTCCAGCAGCGGGCCGAGCCCGACCGCGCCGGCCGCGGCCAGCAGCTCCTCCTCGGGCACCGGGTCCGCGCGGAAGTGGCCCAGGTTCTCGGCGAGGGTGCCGGTGTGGACGTACGCCTCCTGCGGGATCAGCACCCGCCGGGTGGCCGCCTCCCGGCTCGGTACGGGATGCCCGTACACCCGGACCGACCCGTCCCCGGGTTCCAGCAGCCCCGCGGCCAGAGCGGTCAGCGTCGACTTCCCGATCCCGCTCGGCCCCACGACCACCAGATGCCCGCCCTCCGGCACCACGAGGTCCAGCCCGTCGAGGACGGGCGCGCCGGCGCCGTAGGAGAAGGTGACGGAGGCGAGGGCGAGGGCGGGGGGCGGCGCCGCGGGCGCCGGGGCGGGGCGCTCGGGGTGGGCGTACGGGGCCCGCCTCGCGGGCAGGGCGCAGGCCCCTTGCTCCGGTGGCACCAGCCGCCGTAGGACCACGGTGAGGCGGGAGCCGCTGGTGCCGAGGCCGTGGACGAGGTTGTGCAGGGCGGGGAGGAGGGACTGGGCGACGTAGGCGAGGGCGCCGACCAGGGCGCCCGGGGTGACGCCGTGGGCGAGGAGCCAGGGGGCGGTGGCGAGCAGGAGGACGACGGGCAGCTGGCCGCCGAGCGCCAGGGACGCCACCCGCAGGACGCCGAAGCGGGCCAGGGAGCGGGCGGCCCGCAGTTCGGCGTCGACGCGGGAGCCCATACCGGCTCCGGTCCGTTCCTCCGCGCCGGCCGCCGTCACGTCGCGCAGGCCGGGGCATACGGCGCCCCACTCCCCGGCGAGGGCCTCGTCGGCGACCAGGAAGGCCTCCTGCCGCCGGGCCAGCGGGCGCAGCGTCGCGGTGAACAGGCACACCCCGGCCAGCAGCGGCGGCGCGACGACGAGGAGGAGCCTCGGGGCGAGGGAGAAGAGACCCGCCAGCGCGCCCACGGCGGTGAAGACGAAGGAACGCGAGACCATCACCAGGCCCGCCAGGCTGTCCCGCGCGATCTCCACCTGCTGGGTGAGCCCCGACAGCGCCCCGCCGTCCGCCTCCCGCACCCCGCGCCCCACCACCCGCTCCACGAGCCGGTCCCGCACCGGCTCGACCAGCGCGGCGACCGCCCCGTACACCCGCCCGGTCCCGTACGCCCCGGCCACCACTCCCAGTGCGGCCACGCCGAGCCACAGCAGCCCGACCCCGGCCCGGGCGGACAGGAACCCCTGGTCCAGGGCCCGGGCGAGGGCGTACCCGACGAGGAAGGTCTGCCCCGCCTCCAGCACCGACCACCCGCCGAGCCGCGCCAGCACCCGCCATCGCGCCCGCGGCAGCACCAGCGACCGCACCGTCACCGCCGCACCCCTTCCTCCGCGCAGAACACCGCCCGGTACGCCGGATCCCGCCACAGCCGCGCGTGCGGCCCGAGCGCCCGTATCCGCCCCCCGTCCAGCCAGGCCACCGCGTCGGCGCGGGCCGCCGTCGCCGCGCGGTGGGCGACGAGCAGGCGGGTGGGGCGGGTGTCGCCGGTCAGCAGGGCCTCGGTGACGCGGTGTTCGGTGACCGTGTCGAGGCTGGAGAGGGCGTCGTCGAGGATCAGCAGCCGCCCGTCGTGGGCGAAGGCGCGGGCCAGGCCGAGGCGCTGGGACTCGCCGCCCGAGTGGGGGGCGTCCACGCAGGCGGTGGCATAGCCGTGGGGGAGGCGGCGGACGAAATCGTCGGCGTCGGCCCGGCGGGCGGCGGCCCGGACCCGCTCGGGGGCGGGGGAGGGCAGGCCCAGGGCGATGGTGTCCTCGATGGTGGTGCCGAGGAGGGCGGGGCGTTCGAAGGCGTAGGCGACCGCGCCGCGCAGCTCGTCGTGGGTGAGGTCGGGCAGCGGCACACCGTCCAGCAGGACCTGTCCTTCGTCCGGGTCGGCCAGGCGCCCGGCGAGGGCCGCGAGCAGGGACTTGCCGGCGCCGGAGCGGCCGACGACGGCGAGTGTCGTGCCGCCGGGGACGTCCAGGCCGACGCCGTCGAGCACGGCGCGTCCGCCGCGCCGGGCGGTGACGCCGCGCAGCTGCAGACGCCCGGGGCCTGGCGGCAGCCGGCGCGGGCCGTACCCGGGTACGGGCTCGGCGAGCACCTCGCCCAGCCGCCGGGCCGCCGCCCCGGCCCGGGACAGTGCGGCGACCTGGCCGACCAGTACGCCCACGCCGCCCGCGAGGACGGCGTACCGGGAGGCGGCGAGCACCTCGCCGACGGACAGGCGGTGCCGGGTGAGCAGGAACCCGGCCATGGCGACGACGCCCAGCTGGAGCAGCGGCGCCACGGCCGTCGCCCGCGCCGCGGCCCGCCCCTGCACCTGCCACATGCGGTGTCCCGCCCGGGACAGCTCGGGCAGCGGCCGCAGGATCCGCGCCGTCTCCCGGTCCTCGGTGCCGGCCGCGCGGATCGTGCGGGCGCCGCCGACCGCCTCCGCGAGTGCCGCCGCGATCCCGCCCTGCACCCGCTGGTAGTCCGCCGCGCACCGCGAGGTGTCGCGGGCGAAGGCGCGCAGCAGGAGTGCGAGGAGCGGCGCGCCGGTGAGCAGCACGGCCGCCAGCCGCCAGTCGATGAGGCCGAGGGCGACCACGCCCCCCACGGGCCCGGCGAGGGCGGCGAGCAGCGCGGCGAGTGCTCCGGGCGCCGTCCCGGCCTGCGCGGCGCCGCCGACCAGACGGGCGACCAGGTCGCCGGAGCCGAAGCGGTCCGTGGCACGTGGCCCGAGCGCCAGCACGTGCCCGGTCAGCCGCCGCCGCAGCCATGCCGCCGCCCGCCCGTCGACGGTGCCGGCCAGGACGCTCGCGCAGCCGTCCAGGGCGGCGAGCAGCAGCACCAGTCCCGCGCACGCCCACACCCAGCGGGCCGCCGGGCCGTGCGCGAGCAGTACGTCGAGGGTCCGGCCCAGCAGGGCCGGAAGCAGCAGGCCGGCGGCGGTGGCGGCGGTGCTCACCGCGCACAGGGCGGCGCAGCGGGCCGCTTCGTGCCGGGTCGCCGCGCGCAGCAGGGCGCGGGCCCGGAGGGGCACCAGGTCGTCGTCGGCGCGGATCGTCATCGGGGTGCGGGCCTCCCGCAGGGCGACGTGAGAGGGAGCTGCGGCCCCGGGCGTCCCCCTCCGGTGGGAGAGGGACGCCCGGAGCCGTGGGCGGTGCGTCAGAGACAGAGCAGGACGCTCGCCGCCGAGACGCAGGAGAGCAGGCTCGCCGTGCTCGCGCCGCCGCCGCCGGTGTGCTCGTCGGATTCCATCGTCTGCAGGTCGAGCAGTGCCATGGTGGTGTCCTTTCCGTCGGTTCCTTGAATCCCTCGGTGGGGACGGGGTGGTGTCACGACTCCGCCAGGTCGCGGAGCCGCGTGGTGGGGGCCGCCGGGGGCGGCTGCAGGAACGGCAGGTGTGCGGTGCCCTCGCCGTCGAGGGCCGCCGCGAGCGCGAGCAGGCACCCTGCCGTTCCGGTGGCGAGGTCCATGGACAGCCGCATCATCTGGTGCCCGGGGAAGGCCAGTTGGCCCTGGTAGGCCATGGCGAACCAGCCGAGCCCGGCGATCTGTTCGTCCAGCCGGGACGGTGTGGCACCCGGCACGGTGGTGCGGCTGAGGTGCAGGATCATCCCGGCGCGGCCCTGGAAGAGGCCGGGCTGGGCGTAGAAGCGCGAGGTGGCGGCGGTGAGGATGCCGGCCCGGGCGCGCTCGAACCCGCCGGGGTCGCCGGGGGCGTGCGCGAGGTAGTCGTCGAGGACCAGGCCGATGCCGGCGCTGCCGTCGCCGAGGTAGGGCAGCGTCCGCCAGCCCTCGTCCACCTCCAGGCCGCCGCCCTTGTCCTGCACCACGCAGCGCGCCAGGTCGCGGCGCAGCGCCTCGGCGGCGGCCGTCAGCAGCCGGGGCTCGCCGGTCTCCTCGTACCGCCGCAGCAGGAACAGCGCGGGCCCGCTCGCGCCCCGCAGCAGCCCGGCCCGCCGCCGGGGCGTGTCCGGGAGCGGTTCGGCGAGGCGGCGCAGCAGGATCTCGGCGGCCTCGGCGGCCCGTTCGGCCAGTTCCCGCTCGCCGGTCGTGCGCGCCAGGCCGTCGAGGACCAGGCCCAGTCCGGCCAGCCCGCCGTGCAGGTCGGAGGAGAGGTGCTGCCACTTCTCCCGGAGGATGCCGTCGACCAGGTCCAGAGCGCGCTGCCGGTGGCCGAGCCGGTCGAGGACGAGGGCGACGCCCGCGAGACCGTCGTACAGCCCGAGCGGGGTGCCCGGCGGCGGTGGCGCGGTGTGCGCGAGGAGCCAGCGCTCGCCCTCCTCGTACCGGCCCGCGCCCGTCTCCGCCAGCGCGTACAGCACCCCGGCCGCGCCGTGCGCGAGGCCGAGTCCGCCGCCGTCGGAGAACTGCGCGATGTCGCCGGGGAAGAGCCGGTCGTCGCGCTCCGGGGTGGCCGAGGCGAGGATCGCCTTGACCATGGAGTCCCGGCTGGAGGGCCAGTCTTCGGGGGGCACCGGCTGGATCGGCGCCACCGAGCGGGCAGGGCCCGCGGTGGCCCGGGTGATCTCCGCGACCGCCTCGTCCAGGAAGGCGCGCGGCACGTCGGGGAACTGCTCCGCGACGACCTCGGCCAGATGCGCCGCCTTGCCCCGGTCGACCACGAACAGCGTGGTCACGGGCAGGAACAGGGCCAGCCGCAGACAGGCCAGCGCATACCGGTCGACGTCCGGGCCCCTGCGGTCCGGCGGGGCGAAGAAGCCGGGGTGGGCGACGACCTGGCGGCCCATCTCCCGCGCCGGGGCGGCGGCCTCGAAGTCGATGAGGAAGACCGACTCCTCGTCGGGCGCGACCATGATGTTGAAGACGTGCAGGTCGTTGAAGACGAGCCCGCGCGCGTGCACCGCTTCGACGGCCCTCTCGACCGCCCGGTGGATGCGCAGCGCCCACGCCGTGTAGTCGGCGACGGCCCCAGGATCGGGGTCCGGGTTCAGCAGCGGGTGGCGCTCGGCGAAGAAGGAGTTGAGCGGACGCCCGTCGAGGAAGTCCATGACCAGGAAGCGGTGGTCGCCCAGCGTGAACCAGTCCCGCACCTCGGGCACCACACCGGTCCCGGCGACCCGTTCCAGGGCGGTTTTCTCGCGCTCCAGCCGGGCCACCGCGTCCGCGCCGTCGGCGGCCAGCCCCGCGTGCGGCCGGCCCTCCTTCAGCACCACCCGGCGCCCGTCGCGCAGGTCGGTGCCCGCGTACACACCGCCGCCGTTGGAGAAGTGCAGCGCCTTCTCGATGCGGTACGGCAGTTCGCCGACCGTCGTGGTGTTGCGGGCCGCGAGATGCGGTTCGAGGAAGGACGGCAGGGTGATCCACTCGGGGACCTGGAAGGACGGCGCCCGCCGGTCCGGTACCAGCCTGTCCTCGCCGTCGCGCACCGCCGGCACCAGCGAGCCGCGCTCGTCGACGACATAGGCGCGGGCGAACGCGCCGTAGCGGACGTAGAGCGGACCGTCGTGCCAGCGCAGGTCGGTCAGGATGTACGGCCCCTCGAAGCCCTTCAGCAGCGCGCCCAGTTCCCGCAGCACCCGGTGCAACCGCTCCTCGTCGGCCGGGTAGACGGTGACGAACTTTCCGCTGGTGTCGCGGCCCGCGTACTTGGCGTTGCGCAGATGGAGCAGGTGCGGGGCCGGCACGAACTTGAACGGGATGCGGCGCGGCACGCAGTAGTCCCAGACGAGCGCGGCGATCCGCTCCGCGTTCGCCTGGGTGGCCGAGGCATGGACCTTCCAGCCCTGGGCGGGCGACGGCGCCGGCGTGCCGTCCGCGTCGAGCGGCGTCAGCGTCAGCCAGTCGCCGGTGCGCGCCGCGTGCCAGCCCTCCGGGACCTCGCGCCGCGCCGTGTCGAACAGCGGCGCGGTGTCCCCGCCGGCCGCGGACAGCCGGTCGGGCGTGTCGTAGAAGTGCCTGTCGGCGAGCGCGTACACCTCGTACCGCTTGTCCATGCCGTCCCCTCCTTGGCCCGCAACGACCTTCCCAGCCCCCCGGTGGGCGCGGACAGTCACGGCTGTCACGAGGTCGGTATGCGGAACGCATGGGTAAAGACATGTTCGGCACCTTTCGAGCGCCGGCCCGCCGTCGGCTCCATGGAACGGCCACAGGGGCTGCGCAGGGCCTCCATAAGCGCTGTAATGGCGAACGTGGTCAGTGAGGGCGCTGCGGTGCGCAGGACGAGAACGGAGCGTGCCGAACTTGCCCTCGAAACGGTCACGGCCGATCACGCGTCCCCGGATCGGCTGCGCCGCGTCCTCGAACAGGCGCTCGTCTTCGCGGGTGCGGCGTTCGCCGGGGTGTACGCGCCCGGCGAGGACGGCACCGCGCTGTGCCTGGTGGAGTGGGCCGGCCTGCCCCGCACCCTGTACGGGCTGCGCGACAGCTACCCCACCGCCGGACGGGCCCCCGTGGCCGAGGCCCACCGCATCGGACGGCCGCTGTGGCTGGGCCCCGAGGAACTGGCCGCCTGCCCGCAGGCGCGGCGCACACCGGCCCAGGACTTCTCGCTGGCGGCCCTGCCCGTGCCCTTGGACGGCGGCGGCTGCCTGCTCGCCGTCACCGAGAGCCCCGGCGGGTTCGGCACCGAGGACCGCGCCTGCCTGGAACTGATCGCCGACGCCGTCGCCTGGCCCGCCCCCGCCCGGGCCGCCGACACCGGCGAGCTGCCCGCCGACGCCTTCAGCCTCGCCATGGACACCGGCCGCATCGAGGTCGGCGACCGGATCCTGGAGCTGTTCGGGATCGTCCGGCGGGACTTCGACGGCAAGGTGGAGACCCTGCTCGGCCGGACCGTGCCGGAGGACCTGCCCGCGCTGATGTCGGTCGTCGAGGCCGACCACATGTCCATCGGCGAGCGCGAGCTGGAGTTCCGCATCCTGCAGCCCTCCGGCCGGCCGAAGTGGCTGCGGCTGCGCGGCCGGCTGGTGCCCGGCGGCGAGGGGCTGCCGGCCCGCCTGGCCGGCACCGTCGCGGACGCCTCCACCCTGCGCTCCGACGTCACCGACGTGGCCCGCATCCAGCGCCTGGCCGCCGCGCTCGCCACCGCCGGCACCGTCAAGGACGTCAGCCAGGCGGTCGTCACCGCCCTGCGCGGGCCCCTGCGGGCGGACCGGATCGCCCTGGCCGAGCTGGAGAACGACCGCCTGGTGGTCACCGTCCTCGACCCGCCCGAACCCGAGTCCTGGCCCGAGCTGTGGCGCACGGAGTGGCGCACCGAGTGGCCCGACGCGCCGGTACGGGCGATGCCCACGCTGGCCGCCGCCCTGCGCGCGGGGCGCACCCGGCTCTGGCCCGCCGGCACCCCCCTGGAACCCGCCCTCGCCGAGGTCGGCCCCGGCGGCCTCGCCGTCCTGCCGCTGCCCGCCGGGGGCCGGATGGCCGGCGCCTGTCTGATCGGCTGGGACCAGCCGCACGACTTCGGCCCCGACGAGCACGCCCTGCTCACCGCCGTGGCGACGCTGGCCGGCCAGGCCCTGATGCGCGCCCACGCCTTCGACGCCGAGCACGAACTGGTCGGCATGCTCCAGCGCACCCTGCTGCCGCGCCGCCTGCCCAAGCTGCCCGGAGCGGTCGCCGTCGCCCGCTACCTGCCCACCACCGCCGGGCTGGAGGTCGGCGGCGACTGGTACGACGTCATCCCGCTGCCCGACCACCACGTCGCCCTGATCATCGGCGACGTCCAGGGCCACAACGCGGGCGCCGCCACCCTCATGGGCCAGATGCGCACCGCCCTGCGCGCCTACGCCACGGAGGGACACCCCCCGGACGTGGTCGTCTCGCACGCCAACCGCCTGCTGATGGAGCTGGAGACGGACCTCTTCGCCACCTGCTGCTATGTCGACGTCGACATGGAGGAGGGCTCCGCCTGGTGCGTACGGGCCGGGCACCTGCACCCGGTGCTGCGCCACCCCGACGGCTCCACCACCGTCGTGGAGACGGAGGGCGGGCCGCCGCTCGGCGTCCTCGCCCAGGCCGAGTTCCCGATGACCCCGCTCCGGCTCCAGCCCGGCACCGTGCTCGCGCTGACCACGGACGGCCTGGTGGAGTCCGCCGAGGAGGACCTCGACGACGGCATGGACCGCCTCGCCCGCGACCTGGCCGACTCCGACCCCGCCCACCTCGGTCTCGTCGCCGACGCCCTGCTCGGCAAGGCCCACCGCGAGGACGACGTGGCCCTGCTCCTGCTGCGCTACGACGGCATGGCCGTACGCCCGCTCAGGGAGAACTGGACGGTGTGGCGGGTCCCGGAGGCCGTCCGGCACGCCCGCCGCTTCACCCGGCGCACCCTGCGGGCCTGGGGTGTGTCCGAGGAGGGGATGGACGCCGTGCTGCTGGTCGTCTCCGAACTCGTCACCAACGCCCTGGTGCACACCGACGGTCAGGTACGCCTCGACCTCACCCTTTTCAACCTCCGGCTGCGCGTCGCCGTCGCCGACGTCTCGCCGCGTACGCCGATCAAGCCCACGAGCATCGGCTGGGAGGCCACCGGGGGCCGCGGCATCCTGCTCGTCGAGGCCATGTCGGCGGCCTGGGGGACGTTGCCGGTGAGCGGCGGCAAGCAGGTGTGGGCCGAGCTGGCGCTCGACGGCTGACCAGGGCGGGCGACCCGCCACACGGGTGCGGGTACGGGCCGCGCCCGGCAGGTCGCCGGGGTCCGCCGGGCCGCCGTGCCTAGGGTCCTTGCCGTGGCACACACCTTCGAAGAGCTCGTGCAGAAGCAGCGCGCGGCCCAGGCGGCGCACGCGAGGGCCATGGGACTGCGGGACGCGTACGGCCCCCCGGCCCAGGGGCAGTGGACCGGCCCCCAGTCGTCGACCTACGAGACGGCCCTGCGGGCCTGGCGCGACCTGGCCCGCGAGGTGCAGACGGCGCTGGGCGAGTACGCGAAGGAGACGGGCCGGTCACGGACCGAGGTCGAGGCGGAGGTGCAGCGCGCGGCGGCGGAACCGGAGGAGACGTGACCGCGCCCGAGCCGTCGGGCGAGGCCCGCGGTGAGCGGCTCGCCGACGCCCTCGACGCCCGGCTGCCGGCCCTGGACGCCGGGTCGCTGCTGCGCAAGGCGTTCCCCCACCACTGGTCCTTCTTCCTGGGCGAACTCGCGCTCTACAGCCTGCTCGTGCTGATGCTCACCGGCGTGTGGCTGACCTTCTTCTTCGAGCCCGAGATGCGCGAGGTCGTCTACTCCGGGTCCTTCGTGCCGCTGCGGGGGGTGCCCATGTCGGCGGCCTTCGACTCCACCCTGCGCATCAGCTTCGACGTGCGCGGCGGCCTGCTGATGCGGCAGACGCACCACTGGGCCGCGCTGGTGTTCGTCGCCGCGATCGGCCTGCACATGCTGCGGATCTTCTTCACCGGCGCCTTCCGCAGGCCCCGCGAGCTGAACTGGGCCGTCGGGCTCACCCTGTTCGTACTCTCCCTCGCCGAGGGCTTCGCCGGCTACTCGCTCCCCGACGACCTGCTCTCCGGCACCGGGCTGCGTATCGCGCAGGGCATCATGACCTCCCTGCCGGTGGTGGGGACGTACGTCAGTTTCCTCGCGTTCGGCGGCGAGTTCCCCGGGCACGACATCATCACCCGGCTGTACCCCGTGCACATCCTGCTGCTGCCGGGCGCGCTGATCGCCCTGGTCACCGTCCACCTGGTGCTGGTCTTCCACCTCAAGCACACCCAGTGGCGCGGACCGGGCCGCCGGGGCGGCAACGTCCTCGGCAAGCCCCTCCTCCCGCAGTTCACCGCCTCCTCCGCCGGACTCTCCCTCATCGTCTCCGGCGCACTGGTCCTGCTGGCCGCCCTCGCCCAGGTCAACCCGGTCTGGAACTACGGCCCCTACCGGCCGGACCTGGTCTCGACCGGCTCCCAGCCCGACTGGTACGTCGGCTTCCTGGAGGGCGCGCTGCGGCTGACACCGCCGTGGGAGACGAACGTCGCCGGGCACACCCTCATGTGGAACGTCCTGCTCCCGGCGGTCGTGCTGCCCGCCCTGCTGTTCCTCGTGCTGTACGCCTATCCGTTCGTGGAGCAGCGCCTGACGGGGGAGTGGAACCAGGAACGGCACCTGTGCGACCGGCCGCGCGAGCGTCCCGTGCGGACCGGCCTGGGCGTCGCCGGGACGGTCTTCTACGGAGTACTGCTCTTCGCGGGCGGCAACGACATCGTCGCCCAGACCTTCCGGATCTCGGTGAACGCCCTGACCTGGGTACTGCGCATCGCCCTGCTCGTCGCACCGGTCGCCGCGTTCCTGGTGACCCGCTGGGTGTGCCTGGCCCTGACCGAGGCGGAGCGCCACCGCCTGACCAAGGGCGTGCCCACCGGCGAAGTACGACAGGACGTCACCGGCGGCTACGACTCCGACCACCACCCACCGGGCACCTTCCGCCCCGGCGCCCCCCGACGGCCCCTCACCGGTCCGCGTCCCGCGAAACCACCCCCACCCGCCCGCCGTAACCGATGAGCAACCCGCGCGGGAGGAAGGCCGCGCGTCACCGGTCCGCGTACTGGAAGACCATCCCGAACACCCCGCGCGCCAGCACGCCGCAGCCGAGGACGAACAGCCACAGGCCGAACACCACCCCGGTGGCCGCCAGGGCGAAGCCCAGGGCCGTGACGATCGGCCAGGTGCTCTCGTCCGGGAAGAACGCGACCGGGCCGGCGCCGTCGGCGACCTCGGCGTCCTTTCGGTCCTGGGCCCGTGTGCCGCGACGGCGGTACTGCACCGCGCAGAAGAACGAGACCACGGCGGCCATGCCGAAGGCGACGACCAGGGTCGCCGTGCCCGCGGGTTCTTTCGACCACACGCCGTAGAGCGCGGCGGTCCCGGCGAAGAACAGGGCGACACCGCCCCACAGGAAGGCCTCGGCCTTCATCGCTGTCCCTCCCGCTCGGCCCGTCTGACGATCGCGGGATGGTGCAGGTCGAAGGCGGGCGACTCCGACCGCACCCGGGGCAGCGCCACGAAGTTGTGCCGGGGCGGGGGGCAGGAGGTGGCCCACTCCAGGCCCCGCCCGTACCCCCAGGGGTCGTCCTCCGTGACGGCCGGGGCCCGGGTGGCGGTGCGCCAGACGTTGTAGAGGAACGGCAGGGTGGAGACGCCGAGCAGGAACGCCCCGGCCGTCGAGAGGGTGTTGAGCAGGGTGAAGCCGTCGTCGGGCAGATAGTCGGCGTAGCGGCGGGGCATGCCGCTCTCACCCAGCCAGTGCTGCACCAGGAAGGTCAGCTGGAACCCCGGGAAGAGCAGCCAGAAGTGCAGCTTGCCGAGCCGTTCGTCCAGCATCTTCCCGGTGAACTTGGGCCACCAGAAGTAGAAGCCCGCGAACATCGCGAACACCACCGTGCCGAACAGCACGTAGTGCAGATGCGCCACGATGAAGTACGAGTCGGTGAGGTGGAAGTCCAGCGGCGGCGAGGCGATCAGCACCCCGCTGAGCCCGCCCAGCAGGAACGACACCAGGAAGCCCAGCGACCACAGCATCGGCGTCTCGAACGACAGCGAGCCGTGCCACATCGTCCCGATCCACGCGAAGAACTTGATCCCCGTGGGCACCGCGATCAGAAAGGACATGATCGAGAAGAACGGCAGCAGTACCGCGCCGGTGGCGAACATGTGGTGCGCCCACACCACCGCGGACAGCATGGTGATCGCGATGGTCGCGCCGATCAGCGGCAGATACCCGAAGAGCGGCTTGCGGGAGAAGACCGGCAGGATCTCCGAGACGATGCCGAAGAACGGCAGCGCCACGATGTAGACCTCCGGATGCCCGAAGAACCAGAACAGGTGCTGCCACAGCAGCGCGCCCCCGTTCGCAGCGTCGAACACATGCGCCCCGAACTTCCGGTCCGCCTCCAGCACCAGCAGCGTCGCGGCGAGCACCGGGAACGCGGGCAGCACCAGGATCGAGGTGAACAGCACGTTCCAGGTGAAGATCGGCATCCGGAACATCGTCATGCCGGGCGCGCGCAGACACATGATCGTGGCGATGAAGTTCACCGCGGTCAGCGTCGTCGACACGCCCGTGACCACCAGCCCCATCACCCACAGGTCACCGCCCGCGCCGGGCGAGAAGTACGCGCTGTTCAGCGGCGCGTAGGCGAACCAGCCGAACGCCGCCGCACCACCGGGCACCACGAAGCCGGACACCACCATCAGCCCGCCGAAGAGGTACATCCAGTACGACAGCGCGTTCAGCCGTGGGAAGGCCAGGTCCGGGGCGCCGATCTGCAGCGGCATCACGGCGTTGGCGAACCCGGCGAACATGGGCGTCGCGAACAGCAGCATCATGATCGTGCCGTGGATGGTGAAGAGCTGGTCGTAGTCCTGCTCGCTCATGAACTGCAGCCCCGGACGCGCGAGCTCGGCCCGCATCCCGAGCGCCAGCAGCCCGCCGAGGAGGAAGAAGCAGAACGACGTGACCATGTAGAGCCGGCCGATCACCTTGTGGTCGGTGGTCGAGGCCCAGCGGAGCAGGGTGCGGCCGGGTGGGGGCGCGGTGACGGCGTACCGTTCGACGACCTCGCTGACGTCGCTGTCGTCCGAGATTTCCGAAAGTTCCGACATCGTCCGCGACGCTACTCCGGGGGCGGGTCGGCCGGCCCGCGCCACGCCGGGGCCATCGACCAGGCATTCGTCGCCCCGGCCCGGGTACCCGCCGTCCATGGACACTGCCATCAACGAGGCCGCCGGAGCCGTCTCCGCCTTCGGATACATCGCCATCCTCGTCGTGGGCGTCGCCATCACCGCCGGACTGGTGTGGGCCTTCCGGCTGGGCATGCGGGTGCGCCGGCGCGAGTCGCCGCCGCCCCGCCCGGACGAGCAGCCCACGCGCCCGGCCTCCGGGCCGGTGTACGAGACGCGTGAGGTGCGCGAACCGGACGAGGTGCCGCGGGCGGCGGACGGGAGCGAGCGGCTCACCCCGCACCAGCTCGGTTCCTCCGGCAGCAGGCGCGCCGACGACCAGCGGCGACCGCGCTGGGAGCCCGGTTCGAGCGGCTCGTTCGGCGGCGGTGGCGGGGGCCGTACGTGACGGAAACAGCAGAGAGAAGATGAGACGTCGTGACCGTGCACAGCAATGAGAAACCCGCCGTCGGCTTCCCCGAGACGGGCTGGTCGAAGGCCCGTCGGCGGCGGGACAAGGGGGTCCGTACCTGTCTGCCCGCCGTCGTGGACCGGGGTGGCCGGCGGGAGGCGTCCCCGGGGCAGGACAGCAACATCGTCCGGGGTGAGGACTGACCGCACCGGACGCGCACGCCGGAGCCACACTGTCGTAACAAATTCGCACAACAAACAAACGTCCGAACCGGACGATCACCTATAAGCTGTGGCAGATGAAGGCTCTGGTGCTCTCCGGCGGTGCCGGTACCCGGCTGAGGCCGATCACCCATACGTCGGCCAAACAGCTGGTGCCCGTGGCCAACAAGCCGGTGCTCTTCTACGGGCTGGAGTCCATCGCCGCGGCGGGCATCACCGAGGTCGGCATCATCGTCGGCGACACGGCCGCCGAGATCGAGGAAGCCGTCGGCGACGGCTCCAAGTTCGGCCTGGACGTGACCTACATACCCCAGGAACGGCCGCTGGGCCTCGCCCACGCGGTGCTGATCGCGCGGGACTTCCTCGGCGAGGACGACTTCGTGATGTACCTCGGGGACAACTTCGTCGTGGGCGGCATCCGCGACCTCGTCGAGGGTTTTCGCGCCAGCCGCCCCGACGCCCAGATCCTGCTGACCCGCGTCCCCGACCCCCGTTCCTTCGGCGTCGCCGAACTGGACCCGGCCGGGCAGGTGATCGGCCTGGAGGAGAAGCCCGAGCACCCCAAGAGCGACCTCGCCCTGGTCGGGGTGTACCTGTTCACCCCGCTGGTCCACGAGGCGGTGCGGGCCATCAAGCCGTCCTGGCGGGGCGAGTTGGAGATCACCCACGCCATCCAGTACCTCATCGACACCCGCGCCGATGTGCGCTCCACCGTCATCGAGGGCTACTGGAAGGACACCGGCAACGTCGGCGACATGCTCGAGGTCAACCGCGTGGTCCTGGAGAGCGTGGAGCGGCGGATCGACGGCGAGGTGGACGAGCTGTCCGAGACGGTCGGGCGGGTGGTCGTCGAGGAGGGGGCGCGGATCGTCAACTCACGGATCGTCGGCCCCGCCGTCATCGGGAGGGGGACCCTGGTCGGTGACTCCTACGTCGGCCCGTTCACCTCGATCGCGGAGAACTGCCGGATCACGGACAGTGAGCTGGAGTTCTCCATCGTGCTGCGGGACTCCTCCATCGACGGGGTGGGCAGGATCGAGTCCTCGCTGATCGGCCGGCATGCCGAGGTGACCCCGGCGCCCGGCGTGCCCAGTGCCCACCGACTCGTCCTCGGAGACCACAGCAAGGTGCAGATCCGTTCATGAATCTCCTCGTCACCGGCGCCGCCGGATTCATCGGCTCCAGTTACGTCCGCGCACTCCTCGCCGACGACGCGCCCGACGCGCCGCGCGTCACCGTGCTGGACAAGCTCACCTACGCGGGCACGCTCGCCAACCTGCCCGTCGGCCATCCGCGCCTGGTGTTCGTCCAGGGCGACATATGCGACGCCGACCTGGTGGACAAGCTCATGGCCGAGGCCGACCAAGTGGTGCACTTCGCCGCCGAGTCGCACGTGGACCGCTCGATCGAGGGCGCGAGCGAGTTCGTGCTCACCAACGTGGTCGGCACCCAGACCCTGCTGGACGCGGCCCTGCGCTACGGCGTCGGCCCGTTCATCCACGTCTCCACCGACGAGGTCTACGGCTCCATCGACTCCGGCTCCTGGCCGGAGACCCACCCCCTCGCGCCCAACTCCCCGTACTCCGCCTCGAAGGCCTCCTCCGACCTGCTGGCCCTGGCCTACCACCGCACCCACGGCCTGGACGTGCGGGTCACCCGCTGCTCCAACAACTACGGACCGCACCAGTTCCCCGAGAAGGTCGTCCCGCTGTTCGTCACCAACCTCCTCGACGGCCACCAGGTCCCGCTGTACGGCGACGGGCGCAACGTCCGCGACTGGCTGCACGTCGAGGACCACTGCCACGGCGTGGAACTGGTGCGCACCAAGGGCCGCCCCGGCGAGGTGTACAACATCGGCGGCGGCACCGAACTCAGCAACAAGGAGCTCACCGGGCTGCTGCTGCGGGCCTGCGGGGCGGGCTGGGACCGGGTGGAGTACGTCGCCGACCGCAAGGGCCACGACCTGCGCTACTGCGTCGACTGGAGCAAGGCCCGCGACGAACTCGGCTACCGGCCGCGCCGCGACTTCGCGGCCGGGCTCGCCGAGACGGTCGCCTGGTACCGGGACAACCGCGCCTGGTGGGAGCCGCTGAAGCGGCGCTCCGGGCAGGGCGCCCGATGAGGTGGCTGGTCACCGGCGCGGGCGGCATGCTCGGCCGTGACACCGTCGAGGAACTGCACCGGCGCGGCCAGGACGTGACGGGCCTGGACCGCACCGCCCTGGACATCACCGACGCGGACGCCGTCCGCCGGGCGTTCGACACGCACCGCCCCGGCATCGTCGTCAACTGCGCCGCGTACACGGCCGTCGACGACGCCGAGACCGACGAGGCGCGGGCGCTCACGGTCAACGGCGACGGGCCGCGGCTGCTCGCCCGCGCCTGCGCCGAACGCGGCGCCCGCCTGATCCACGTCTCCACCGACTACGTCTTCTCCGGCGAGGCCCGCGACACCCCCTACCCGGAGGGCCATCCCCCGGCGCCGCGCACCGCGTACGGCCGCACCAAGCTGGCGGGGGAGCGGGCGGTCCTGGAAGAACTCCCGGACGCCTCCGCCGTATTGCGCACGGCCTGGCTGTACGGCGTCCACGGCCGCAGCTTCGTCCGTACGATGCTGGAGCTCGAAGGCCGCCGGGACACCCTGGACGTCGTCGACGACCAGCGCGGGCAGCCCACCTGGAGCGCCGACGTCGCCGTCCGTGTCGCGGACCTCGGCCCCGAACTCTCCCGGGACGCGGGCGCGCGCGGTATCTTCCACGCCACCAGTTCCGGCGAGGCCAGCTGGCACGAACTGGCCCGGGAGGTGTTCCGGCTCGTCGGCGCCGACCCGGACCGGGTGCGGCCCACCGGCAGCGACTCCTTCCCCCGGCCCGCACCCCGCCCCGCCTACAGCGCCCTCGGGCACGACCGGTGGCGGGAGGCGGGCCTCGAACCGCCGCGGGACTGGCGGTCCGCCCTGCACGAAGCACTGCCCCACATCCGCAAGGAGATGTCTCAGTGAAACGGCACGAGTTCCTGCGGGAACTCCACAAGGTCACCGCGAACCGCAACTACCTGGAGATCGGCGTCAACGACGGCCGCAGCCTGACGCTGTCCCGGGTGCCCAGCATCGCGATCGACCCGGCGTTCAAGGTGGTCACGGAGATCCGCTGCGACGTCCACCTGGCGAAGGCGACCAGCGACGACTTCTTCGCCCGGGACAACCCCCTCGCGCACCTGAGGGGCGGCCGGCACCCGCTGCGCAACCTGGCCCGCAACCGCAGCCCGTTCGGCTACTGGCAGCGCACCACCCTGGACCTGTCGTTCATCGACGGCATGCACCTGTTCGAGTACGCGCTGCGCGACTTCATCAACATCGAGAAGCACTCGGACTGGGCCAGCGTGATCGTCTTCGACGACATGCTCCCGCGCAACGTGGACGAGGCGGCCCGCGACCGGCACACCAACGCCTGGACCGGCGACGTCTACAAGCTCGTCGAGATACTGAACCGCTACCGCCCGGACCTGGTGACGGTCCTGGCCGACACCGCGCCCACCGGTCAGCTGGTCGTCTTCGGCGCCGACCCGGGCAACACGGTGCTGAAGGACAGGTACGACGAGATCATCGCGGAGTTCGAGGTCCCCGACCCGCAGAAGGTGCCCGAGTCGATCCTGGAGCGGACCACCGCCGTCAAGCCGGAGACCCTGCTGTCCGCGGGCTTCTGGAAGCCGCTGGTGGCGGCCCGCAACCGCGGCACCAAGCGGTCCCGCGGCTGGGAGCCCCTGCGTCGCGCGGTGGAGCAGCTCGGCGTCAGCCACTGAGCCGTCGTCTCACCGGCCCGCGCGCAGCCGCGCGTAATGGGCGGAGCAGTCCGCGTACGTGGGAAGCAGTCCGGACCGCTCCGCCTCGGCCAGTGAGGGGGCCGCCGCGTCCTTCTCGGACAGCAGCGGCTCGATGCCCTCGGGCCAGGCGATGCCCAGCCCGGGGTCGAGCGGGTGCAGCCCGTGCTCGTGCTTCGGCGCGTACCCTGCCGAGCACAGGTACACCACCGTGGCGTCGTCGGTGAGCGCCATGAACGCGTGCCCGAGCCCTTCGGCGAGGAAGACGGCGTGCCGGGTGTCGTCGTCCAGCCGCACCGCCTCCCACCGGCCGAAGGTGGGCGAGCCGACCCGGATGTCCACCACCACGTCCAGCACGGCGCCGCGCACACAGGTGACGTACTTGGCCTGCCCGGGCGGCACGTCGGCGAAGTGGATCCCGCGCAGCACCCCCCGGCGGGAGACCGAGCAGTTGGCCTGGGCGAGCGCGAGGTCGTACCCGGTGGCCTCCCGGAACTCCTCGCCCCGGTACCACTCGTGGAAGCTGCCCCGGTCGTCCGGGAACACCTTGGGTTCCAGTACCCAGGCGCCCGCTATCTCCAGTGCCCGCACGCTGTCACGCCCTCCGTGAGTCCTTCGCCGTCATCCTCCGCCGGGCCGCGCCCGCCACGCGCCGCGCCGTGCGCACCAGTCGCCGTACCAGGCCGGGCGCCGGGGGCCCGGCCACCCGGACGTCACCGGCCCGGCTCACGTGCAGGGCCAGCGGCAGGGCGAGGTAGCGCGGCGCCCCCGCCTCCGGGGCCAGGCACAGCTCCGGCCGCCATGTAGCGCCCTTCATGGCGGTCAGCGGCAGCTCGGTCTGCAGCAGTGATCCGTTGTCGTCGGCGGGGGTGAGCGTCCCGGTCTCCCGCAGGGGGCCGCCCGGCGCGGTGCCGGCCCAGCGCACAGGGACGTCGGTGCGGTCGGCGACGTACAGCGGCAGCGCGAGACTGAGCCGCCGGTCGCCGGAGACCGCCGCGTCCTCGGGGGTGAGCCCGCCGAGGCCCAGCGCCCTGGCCGCCCGGTCGACGTCCAGGGAGAAGTTGTCGTACTGCTTGGTCCAGTACGGCAGCACCACCCGGCCGGCGACCACGCCCGCGGGCGGGGTGGGGCGCCCGTGCCGGGGGACCGGGCCCAGGCGGCAGTCCTTGCTCCAGCCGCCGAGGCCGAGCCGGACGTACGCGTCCCACAGGCCGGCGTCCAGCGGGGCGCCGCCCGCCGCGTCCGCGGGGTCGACGGTGGCGGTGGCGCGCAGCACCAGCCGGACGCGCCCGTCCTCGGCGGGGACGCGCTCGCGGGTGAGCTCCACCGGCTGGAAGAAGGAGGCGGAGCTGGCGCGGTCGCGCAGGACCAGCTCGGCACTCGCCTTCTCGAAGCCGTCCACGGCCGCCGCGCCCAGCCAGGCCGCCGCCTCGTCCAGGTCCCGGGGCGCGCCGTCGGCGGGGGCGCCGGGGGCGTCGGCGTCGAAGGTCAGTGCCCGGCCGGCACAGTGGTACTCGGCGGTGAAGGCGACCCGCAGCGTGCCGTCCCGCCACTCGACCCCGGTCGGTACGGCCCGGGGGACGACGCCGGTCTCGTACTCGGCGTAGGCGACCAGCTCGTCGTAGCGGTCCTCGCGGATCAGCGCGGCGACGATCCGCTGGCCCGGGCGCAGGCCGGGGGCGACGCCGGGGCCGAACCGTTCCAGGATCAGCCCGCGCATCTCCTGGAACAGCTCCCGCCGGTAGTCGTCCGGCTTCCTGAGCAGACGGCGTCCGCTCATCCGCTCGACGATCTCCACGCGCAGCCAGCGGCGCAGCAGCCGGTCGCGCAGGGGACCCGGCTCGGTGTACCGCTCGACGACGTCCAGGGCCTCACGGAGGTTCTTGAAGTAGCCGACCGCGTCGAAGCGCTGGAAGCCCGCGTTGGAGGCGTCCTCGCGTCTGACGTGGTAGTAGCAGACGTAGTCGCCGAGCACCGAGACGTTGTCCGCGCGCAGGTAGGCCTCGGTGACGAAGACGTGGTCCTCCAGGCGCCGCCGGCCCTCCGGGAAGCGCAGGCCGGTGCGGTCCAGGAAGGCGCGCCGGAGCATCTTGTGCGGGGTGAGGCTGTCGATCAGCGGCGCGTTCTCGACGGTGGCGCGCGGACGGTTGCGGCGGAACAGCTCCACCGGCACCGTTCGGCCCTTCCCGGCCATCTTTCCGACGACCACGTCGGCCTTGTTCGCCACCCCGTAGTCATACATGCGTTCGAGGGCTTCGTCGCCGAGGTAGTCGTCGTTGTCGACGAACATCACGAACTCGCCCCGGGACGCCTCGATGCCCACGTTCCGCGGTCTGCCCGACCAGCCGGAGTTCTCCTGGTGGATCACCCGGATGTGCGGGTGCTCGGCGGCGAGTGCGTCCAGGCGGGCGGGGGTGTCGTCGGTGGAGCCGTCGTCGACGAAGATCACCTCGAACTCGTCGGGAGGCAGCGACTGCCGCAGCATCGAGGCGACGCAGTCCTCGATGTAGGGCCCGGGGTTGTACACGGGGACGATGACGCTGACCTTGACCGGCATCCGGTTTTCAAGCCCCCTTAGCTCGCCACCCGCCGCATGGGTGACATGGTGCGCGTGGCCGAATGCTAACCCGGCCCCTTGTATGGACGTTTGTTCGGACTCTCCTCGGTGTGTCCCGGCCGGCTGGGGTCACCGCCGCGTTGCACCGGCCGGACCCGGGGTACCCGCCGGTCACTGGGGCGGGGACAACGTCGACGGCGACTTCGAGGACGTGAGCAGATGACACCTCCCGTGGCGGACGTGGCCGACGTGGCGGGCCTGGAGGCGGCGCTGCGAGCCGAAGTCGACGGCGAGGTCCGCTTCGACGCGGGCAGCCGGGGCGCGTACGCCACCGACGGCTCGAACTACCGGCAGGTGCCGATCGGCGTCGTGGTCCCCCGCACGGTCGAGGCGGGGGCGCGGGCCGTGGAGGTCTGCGCGAGGTTCGACGCCCCCGTCCTGTCCCGCGGCGGCGGCACCAGCCTCGCGGGGCAGACCACCAACACGGCCGTCGTCATCGACTGGAGCAAGTACTGCCACGCGCTGGTCTCGGTGGACCCCGAGGCCCGGACCTGCGTGGTCGAGCCGGGCATCGTCCTGGACGAACTCAACCGGCAACTCGCCGACCACAAGCTGCAGTTCGGGCCCAAACCGTCCACGCACAGCCACTGCGCGCTCGGCGGCATGATCGGCAACAACTCCTGCGGCGGCTCGGCCCAGGCATACGGCAAGACCGTGGACAACGTGCGCCGCCTGGAGATCCTCACCTACGACGGCGTCCGCGCCTGGGTGGGGCCGACGCCCGGGGCCGAACGGGAGCGGATCGCCGCCCGCGGCGGACGGCTGGCCGAGATCTACGACGGCCTGGACCGCATCGTCACCGAGTACCTGGCCGACATCCGCCGCGGCTACCCGAAAGTCCCCCGCCGGGTCTCCGGCTACAACCTCGACTCCCTGCTGCCCGAGAACGGCTTCGACCTCGCCAAGGCCCTGGTCGGCAGCGAGGGCACACTGGTGACCGTCCTGCGCGCCGAACTCGACCTGGTGCCGGTGCCGCCGTACAAGTCGCTGCTGGTGCTCGGCTACGACGACATCTGCGCCGCCGCCGACGACGTACCGAACATCCTCGCGCACTGCTCGCCCAGCCAACTGGAGGCCCTCGACGGGCGGATGGCACAGCTCATGCGCGAGGAGGGCGCCTACCTGGACTCGCTGGGTGTCCTCCCCGAGGGCGACAGCTGGCTGATGGTGCAGTACGCCGGCGACAGCCAGGAGGACGTCGACGAACAGGCCCACGCGCTGCTGCATGCCGTCGGCCGCGGAGAGAAGGACGCGAACGTCGCCTTCTCCGACGACCCGGCACGCGAGGAGAAGATGCTCAGGGCCCGCGAGGCCGGGCTCGGCGTGACCGCGCGGCCCCCGGACGACCGGGAGACCTGGGAGGGCTGGGAGGACTCCGCCGTACCGCCGGAGCGGCTCGGTGACTATCTGCGCGACCTCAAGCGGCTGTTCGAGGCGTTCGACTACGACCGCCCCTCCCTGTACGGGCACTTCGGGCAGGGCTGTGTGCACACCCGCATCCCCTTCGGGCTGAAGACCGCCGAGGGCGTTGCGGACTTCCGCCGCTTCCTGGAGAGCGCCGCCGACCTGGTGGCCTCCTACGGCGGCTCCCTCTCCGGTGAGCACGGCGACGGCCAGTCCCGGGGCGAGCTGCTCACTCGTATGTTCGGCGAGCGGCTGGTGACCGCCTTCGGTGAACTGAAGGCCCTGCTCGACCCCCGTGACCGGATGAACCCGGGCAAGGTCGTCCACCCCAACCCCGTCGACGGGCAGCTGCGCCTCGGTCCCGCCTGGCGCCCCGCCACGCCCGAGACGCACTTCGGCTTTCCGGAGGACGAGCGCTCCTTCACCCGCGCCGTGATGCGCTGCGTCGGCATCGGCAACTGCCGCAGCCACTCCGGGGGCGTGATGTGCCCCTCGTACCGCGCCACCAAGGAGGAGGAGCACTCCACCCGCGGCCGGGCCCGGCTGCTCTTCGAGATGCTGAACGGGCACGCCGACTCCGCCGTCAAGGACGGCTGGCGCTCCACCGAGGTCCGCGACGCCCTCGACCTCTGCCTGGCCTGCAAGGGCTGCAAGTCGGACTGCCCGACCGGGGTCGACATGGCGACCCTCAAGGCCGAGTTCCTCGCCCACCACTACGAAGGCCGACTGCGGCCCGCCGCCCACTACTCCCTGGGCTGGCTGCCGGTGTGGGCGCGGCTGTCCCGGATCTCCCCGGCGCTGGTCAACAGCGCGCTGCACGCCCCCGGCCTCGCCCGGCTGGGCAAACGGCTGGCCGGCGTGGCGGCGGACCGGCCCGCGCCGGTGTTCGCCGAGCGGTCCTTCCTCCAGTGGTGGCGGGAGCGCGGCGCGCCGGAACCCGACCCGGCCGACCCGCGGACCGTGCTGCTGTGGCCCGACACCTTCAGCACCTACTTCCACCCCTCGATCGCCATCTCGGCCGTCCGCGTCCTCGAAGACGCGGGCTTCCGGGTCGCCGTACCCGACAAGCCGGTGTGCTGCGGCCTGACGTGGATCTCCACCGGACAGCTCACGGTCGCCGAGAAGGCGCTGCGCCGCACCCTCGGCGTGCTGCGCCCCTACCTGGAAGCGGGCACCCCGGTCATCGGCCTCGAACCCTCCTGCACCGCCGTGTTCCGCGCCGACGCGCCCGAGCTGATGCCCGACGACCAGGACGTGCGCCGGCTGGCCGGGCAGGTCCGCACCTTCGCCGAACACCTCGTGCACCACGCGCCCGACGGCTGGCGACCGCCGCGGCTCGCCCGGCAGGCGACCGTGCAGACCCACTGCCACCAGCACGCCGTCATGAAGTCCGACGCCGACCGCGAACTCATGCGCCGCGCCCACCTGGAGGCCGACGTCCTGGACGAGGGCTGCTGCGGCCTGGCCGGCAACTTCGGCTTCGAGCGCGGCCACCACGAGGTCTCCATGGCCGTCGCCGAACAGGGCGTCCTGCCCGCCGTACGGGAGGCGGCACCCGGCAGCCTGCTGCTCGCCGACGGCTTCAGCTGCCGCACCCAGATCGAGCAGGGCGACACCGGCCGCCGCGCCCTGCACCTGGCCGAGGTGCTGGCCCTGGCGATGGACGGCACCCTGCCCAGCACCCGGCCCGAACGCCTGGCCGAGCGGCCCCCGGAGCCCTCCCGCACGGCCCGCTGGGCGGCCACCGCCTCGGCCGTCGCGCTGACCGGCGCGGTGGCCGGCGCCGCCCTGCGGCTGCGGCGCCGCTCGTGACCCGGGCGGCGCACGCGTACCCCCACCCCTCCCGGGAGGAGAACATGACGGACCAGCCGGTCGTCGAGCAGGTGGACTGCTCCGTCTACACCGTGCCCACCGACGCGCCCGAGGCCGACGGCACCCTCGCCTGGGACAGCACCACCCTCGTCCTGGTCACCGTCCGCAGCGGCGAGGTGAGCGGACTCGGCTACACCTACGCGCCCGCGGCCGCCGCGGACGTCGTGGACGGCCCGCTCGCCCAGGTCGTCACCGGCTCGGCGGCGTTCGACGTGCCACGCCTGAACGAGGAGATGTGCCGCGCGCTGCGCAACGCGGGCCTGCCCGGCATCGGCGCCGAGGCCGTCGCCGCCGTCGACATCGCCCTGTGGGACCTCAAGGCCCGCCTGCTCGGCCTGCCCCTCGTCGGCCTGCTCGGCGCCGCCCGCGTCGACGTCCCCGTGTACGGCAGCGGCGGCTTCACCACGTACGACCACCGGCGGCAGGACCGGCAGCTGCGCGGCTGGGCCGAGGAGGAGGGCATCCCCCGCGTCAAGATAAAGATCGGGGAGTCGTGGGGCCGCCGCGAGGAACGCGACCTGGAACGGGTCCGCCGGGCCCGCGCGAGCGTCGGCGACTCCACCGCCCTGTACGTGGACGCCAACGGCGGCTACCGCGCCAAACAGGCCCTCCGCGTCGCCGACGCCCTCGCCGGCCAGGGCGTGACCTGGTTCGAGGAGCCGGTCTCCTCCGACCACCTCACCACCCTCGCGGCCGTCCGCGACCGCGCCCCCATGGACGTCACCGCGGGGGAGTACGGCTACACCCTCCCGTACTTCGAGCACATGCTCGCCGCCGGCGCGGTGGACTGTCTCCAGGCCGACGCCACCCGCTGCGGCGGCATCACCGTCTGGCTGCGCGCCGCCGCCCTCGCCCACGCCCGCGGCCTGGACGTCTCCGGGCACTGCGCCCCGCACGCCCACGCGCACGCCGCCGCCGCGGTGCCCAACCTGCGGCACCTGGAGTGGTTCCACGACCACGTACGCATCGAGCGCATCCTCTTCGACGGTGTCCTCGACCCGGCCGGCGGCGACATCACTCCGGGCGCCGACGGCACGCCCGGCCTGGGACTGACCCTCGCCGCCGAGCGCGCCCGGCCCTACCGGGTCCGCTGAACGAGGAAGGGGCCCATGAGCACACACTTCGCACCGCACGCCCTGCACGACTACGCCCTGCTGGCCGACGGCGAACGCGGCGCGCTGATCGGGCCCGACGGCGCCGTCGTCTGGCTGTGCGCGCCCGGCTGGCACGACGACGCCGTCCTCGCCTCCCTCATCGGCGGCCGGGGCGGCTACGCCGTCACCCCGCGCGCCCCGTTCGTCCCGGGCGGCTACTACGAGGACGGCACCCTGGTGTGGCGCAGCCGCTGGACCACCACCGAGGGCGTCGTGGAGTGCCGGGAGGCACTCGCCTTCCCCGGCGAGGAGGGCCGCGCGGTCCTGCTGCGCCGTCTGCACGCCGTCGACGGCCCGGCCCACCTCACGGTCGTCCTCGATCCGCACGCCGACTACGGCCGCGCCCCGCTGGACTGCGCCCACCGCCAAGACGACGGCGTGTGGCATCTGAACACCGGCCCCCACCGGCTGCGCTGGCAGGGCGCGCCCGCCGCGACCCCGCGCGAGCAGGGGCTGACCGCCGAGATCGTCCTGAAGCCGGGCGAGAGCCACGACCTGGTCCTGGAGTGCTCCACCTCCCCGCTCCCGCGCACCCCGCCGCGCGCCGAGCAGGCCTGGGCCGCGACCGAAGAGGCCTGGCGGCGGGCCGTACCCCCGCTGCGGCACACCATCGCCCCCGGCGACGCCCGCCGCGCCTGCGCCGTCCTGCGCGGCCTGACCACCCACGGCGGCGGCATGGTCGCGGCGGCCACCACCAGCCTGCCCGAACGCGCCGAGGAGGGCCGCAACTACGACTACCGGTACGTGTGGATCCGCGACCAGAGCTACGCGGGCCAGGCCGCTGCCGCCGCGGGCATCCCCGAACTCCTCGACGACGCCGTCCGGTTCGTCGCCGCGCGGCTGTGCGCCGACGGTCCCCGCCTCGCCCCCGCCTACACCGTGCGCGGCACCCCCGTCCCCGGCCAGCGCGAGCTCGACCTGCCCGGCTACCCCGGCGGCTTCGACCGGATCGGCAACCGGGTGGGGGACCAGTTCCAGCTCGACTGTTTCGGCGAGGCCCTGCTGCTGTTCGCCTCGGCCGCCGAACACGACCGCCTCGACGCCACCGCGGACCAGGCCGCCGGTATCGCCGTACGCGCCATCGCCGACCGCTGGCGCGAACCCGACGCCGGGATCTGGGAGTTGTCGCCGCGGGAGTGGACCCACAGCCGGCTGATCTGCGTCGCCGGACTGCGCGCCCTCGCCGCGGCCGACCCGCGCCACCCGCGCGCCGACACCTGCGCCCGGCTCGCCGACACCCTCCTCGCCGCCGCCTCGGCCACCTCCCTGGACCCCGGCGGGCACTGGCGGCGCAGCCCCGACGACCCCGGCGTGGACGCGGCGCTGCTGCTGCCCGGCGTCCGCGGCGCCCTGCCCCCCGACGACCCCCGCACCCGCGCCACCCTCGACGCCTGCCACCGCGCGCTGGCCGAGGACCACTTCCTCTACCGCTTCCGCCACGACGACCGGCCCCTCCAGGACGCCGAGGGCGCCTTCCTGCTCTGCGGGTTCGTCATGGCACTGGCCGAACACCAACGGGGCCGGACCGTCGCCGCACACCGCTGGTTCGAGCGCAACCGCGGCGCCTGCGGCGCGTCGGGCCTGTACGCCGAGGAGTTCGACGTCGCCCAGCGGCAGCTGCGCGGCAACCTCCCGCAGGCCTTCGTGCACGGCCTGCTGCTGGAGACCGCGGCCCGGCTGGACGGGGCGGACACACAGCCCGTACACCCCCTCGACGAAAGGACCTGACCATGCCCGCCACCGTCGTCATCACCGGTGCCAGCGCCGGCATCGGCCGCGCCACCGCCCGCCTCTACGCCCGGCGCGGCGCCGACGTCGTGCTCGTCGCCCGGGGCCGCGGCGGTCTGGAGGCCGCCGCCGACGAGGTCGCCGCGCTCGGCGGCCGTCCCCTGGTGCGGGTCGCCGACACCGCCGACCCGGACCAGGTGGAGGCCGTCGCCGAGGCGGCCGAGAAGGAGTTCGGCCCCATCGACGTGTGGATCAACTGCGCCTTCTCCAGCGTGTTCGCCCCCTTCGACGAGATCACCGCCGAGGAGTACCGCCGGGTGACCGAGGTGACCTACCTCGGCTTCGTCAACGGCACCCGGGCGGCGCTGAAGCGGATGCTGCCGCGCGACCGGGGCACCATCGTGCAGGTCGGCTCCGCGCTCGGCGAGCGGGCGATCCCGCTGCAGTCCGCGTACTGCGGCGCCAAGCACGCCATCAACGGCTTCACCTCCTCGCTCCGCGTCGAGCTGCTGCACCGCGGCAGCAACGTGCACGTCACCGTCGCCCAGATGCCCGCCGTGAACACCCCGCAGTTCGACTGGGTGCGCTCCCGCCTGCGCAAGCACCCGAGCCCGGTCCCCCCGATCTACCAGCCCGAGGTCGCCGCCCGGGGCGTGCTGTACGCCGCCGACCACCCGGGACGCAAGCAGTACTACGTCGGCGCCACCACCGTCGCCACGATCTGGGCCAACCGGCTCGCCCCCGCCCTGCTCGACCGCTATCTGGCCCGCACCGGCTTCGACGCCCAGCAGACCGACCAGCAGCCCCCGACCGGCCGCAACAACCTCTTCGAACCCGTCGACCGGCGGCCCGGCGACGACCACGGCGCCCACGGCGTCTTCGACGACACCGCCCACGACCGCTCCTGGCAGGCCGCCCTGGCCCGCCACCCCGCGGCGACGGCGCTGGGCACCGGCCTCGCCGCGGTGACCGCACTGCGGGGTATCCGGCGCCTCGCCAAGTCCGGCTGAAAGCAGCCGGACGCTCGCACGTCGCCCCGCCACCCCGGCACCGCAACGGCCCGCCGGGCGGGGCGCGTTGATCTGCCCTAGGCTGACCGTGTGCGCCTGCTCCTCATGTCCGACACGCATCTCCCCAAGCGCGCCAAGCGGCTGCCGGACCAGCTCCTGGCCGAACTCCCGCACGCCGACGTGGTGTTCCACGCCGGGGACTGGGTGGACATCGACACCCTCGACCTGCTGGAGAGCCGCAGCCGCCGGCTGATCGGCGTCTACGGCAACAACGACGGCCCGGACCTGCGTGCCCGGCTGCCCGAGGTGGCGTACGCCGACCTGGGCGGCCTGCGCTTCGGCGTGATCCACGAGACCGGCCCCGCCGAGGGCCGCGAGGCCCGCTGCGCCGCCCGCTTCCCCGACCTGGACGTCCTGGTCTTCGGCCACAGCCACATCCCGTGGGACACCACCGCCCCGGGCGGCCCGCGCCTGCTCAACCCCGGCTCCCCGACCGACCGCCGCCGCCAGCCCCACTGCACCTACCTGACGGCGTCCGTCGCCGACGGCGTGCTGACGGACGTGACGCTGCACCGGCTGCCGCCGCGATGAGGGCCGTCCCCGCGCGGTTGTGCCAGGATGCGGCGATGATCTCCAGCTTCCCCATACCGCCGGTCGTCCCCGCGGGTGCGATGTCCGGCGCCGCCCAGCCGGTGCTCGCCCTGCCCAACGGCCTGGAACTGCGCCCGTGGCGCCCGGCCGACGCCGACGCCCTGCTGGCCGCCGGACAGGACCCGGCGATCCGCCGGTGGAACCTGTTGAGCGTGGACAGCCGCGAGGAGGCGAGCGGGCGGATCGAGCGTATGCGGGAGCGGTGGCGGGCAGAGACCGGCGCCGTCTGGGCCGTCGCCCGCCCGGACGGCGAGGTGCTGGGCCTCATCGGCTGGAACGACATCGACCTCGCGGGCGGCAGCGCCGAGATCGTCTACTGGGTGCTGCCCGCGGCCCGCGGCGGCGGCATCGTCGTGGAGGCGGTGCGGCGGGTCAGCCGGTGGGCCCTGGACGACCTCGGCCTGCACCGCCTGCGGCTGTGCCACGCGGTGGCCAACCCCGCGTCCTGCCGGGTCGCCGAGAAGGCGGGCTATCTGCTGGAAGGCACCATGCGCGGCGCCCTGCTGCACGCCGACGGCTGGCACGACCAGCATCTGCACGCCCTCGTCCGGGGAGACCTCTGACGGCCGGGGCGGTCGCTGCTCGGCGTGACCGTCGGATCACGGAACGAGATCCGGGCCGCTCCATCGAAGGGAACGGCCCGGGCACTGTGGATGATGCGCTGTCACGGACCTCCTTCCGGGGAGTACGGCTGAGGACATGCATGCCTCATCGTGCTGTTGCGCCGCCTACCCGTGAGCGCGCGCCTCACACACGGATTACGTCAAGGACGGGAAAAAAATCCGTGGACACCCGAGCGGGCGGTTGGGTGGGATGAGCCGATGCTGATCGACGCCCCGCTCGTCCGCCGTCTGCTGGCCGCCCAGTTTCCGCAGTGGGCCCACCTTCCCCTCGCCCCGGTGCCGCGCTCCGGCATGGACAACGCCACCTTCCGGCTCGGCGACGAGCTCTCCGTCCGGCTGCCCCGCTACCCGCACTGGGCCGGTCAGGTCGAGCGCGAACAGCGCTGGCTGCCCCACCTCGCCCCGCACCTGCCGCTCGCCGTCTCCCAGCCGGTGGGGCGGGGCGAGCCGGGTGAGGGCTACCCCCACCCGTGGTCCGTCTACCGCTGGCTGCCGGGCGAGCAGGCCCGCACCGAGTCGCTCACCGACCCGCGGCGCACCGCCCTCGATCTCGCCGGGTTCATCACCGCCCTGTGGGCCGTCGACGCCACG
The DNA here is from genome assembly GCF_055639495.1 of Streptomyces sp. NPDC039424. Lineage (NCBI taxonomy): Bacteria > Bacillati > Actinomycetota > Actinomycetes > Kitasatosporales > Streptomycetaceae > Streptomyces > Streptomyces sp. NPDC039424. Next base: position 102,474 of record NZ_JBVKAI010000011.1, on the reverse strand, counting down.
GGCGGGCCAGGCCCCGAGCAGAGCAACGCCTTCCGCGGCGTCCCGCTGGGCGACCCGCGCGACTCCATCGCCCACGAGGCACGCGTCCGCCCCAAGATCGAGGCGTTGAAGAGTGCGGGCATGGTCGACGCCGGCCTGGTGACCGAGGTGTGGGAGGCGGCCCTCGCGGCTGAGCCCTGGCACCGGGAGCCCGTCTGGGTCCACGGCGACCTCGACCCCGGCAACCTCCTGGTCAGGGACGGCGGACTCACCGCCGTGATCGACTTCGGCACCCTCGCGGTGGCCGACCCCGCCGTCGACCTGCTCCCGGCCTGGAAGTTCCTGCCCGCCCACGTCCTGGGGACCTTCCGCGAGGCCGTCGCCACCGACGACGCGACCTGGGCCCGCGCCCGGGGCTGGGCCCTGGCGAGCTCCCTCCCCGTCCCCGACGACCCGTACTTCCAGCAGGACCCGTCCCGGGTGACCACCGCACTCCGCCATCTGGAGGCGGTGCTCGCCGACCATCGCCGGGAGGCGGGCTGACGGGGGGTGTGGACACGCCCTACGGCATTCCGGCCCCTCCGCCCGCCCCGCCCCGCGCGTGGATGGCCCCCTCGGTGACCGTCAGCGGGGCCCCGCTTCCGCCCCACCGCAGGGCGACGATCTCCGCGGCCACCGACACGGCGACCTCCTCCGGTGTGCGGGCGCCGAGGTCCAGGCCCAGGGGGGAGCGCAGCCGGGACAGCTCGGCCGGGGTGAGGCCGGTCTCGGTGAGGCGTTTGCTCCGGTCGGCGTGGGTGCGGCGGCTGCCCATCGCCCCGATGTACGCGGCCGGCCGGCGCAGGGCCTCCCGCAGCAGCGGTACGTCGAACTTGGGGTCGTGGGTGAGCACGCAGATCACCGTGCGGTCGTCGGTGTCCGTGGCGCGCAGATAGCGGTGCGGCCATTCCACGACCACCTCCGCGCCCTCCGGGAAGCGGGCCGGTGCGGCGAACGCCGGCCGGGCGTCGCACACGGTGACCCGGTAGCCGAGGAAGGCGCCGATGCGGGCCACCGCCGCCGCGTAGTCGATCGCGCCGAACACCAGCATCCGCGGCGGCGGCGCGAAGGACTGCAGGAACACCGTGACGGAGTCCTCGCGCCGCTCTCCGTGGGGCCCGTAGTGCCGAAGGCCCGTCGCGCCGAGGGCGAGCTCCCCGCGCGCGTCGGCGGACACGGCCGCGTCCAGCCCGGTGGACCCCAGCGTCCCGGCGGTCGTCTCGGGCCACACCGCGAGGGTGGCCCCGCGCGGGGCGGGCCCGTCGACCACGCTCGCCACCGTCACCGGCTCCGCGCCCGCGACCGAGGCCGCGACCGCGCCGAAGGAAGGGTCCAGCTCGGGCGTGACGGGCCGGACCAGCAGGGTGATCTCGCCGCCGCAGGTGAGCCCCACCGCGAAGGCGTCCTCGTCGCTGTAGCCGAAGGTCTCCAGCCGGGCCTCGCCGCTCGCCACGACCTCCTGGGCGAGGTCGAAGGCCGCACCCTCGACACAGCCCCCGGAGACGCTGCCCACGACCTCCTCGTCCGGGCCGACGGCCATCGCCGCGCCCGGCCCGCGCGGGGCGCTGCGGCTGACCGCGACGACCGTGGCGAGCCCGAACGGCACATGAGCGGCGTACCACCCGCTCAGCACCGGGAGAATGTCCCGCATCGTGCGTTCCTCCTCGCCCCGCGCTGTAGTTGAACGTTAATCCGTTGGTGTCGTGCTCCACCTTCTGCTGCACTGCACCGGTCGAGTTTCCGCAGACCCAAGGAGCAGCAATGCGCGCACCGTTCATGTCCGGCCAGGAAGGAACGACCCACTCACACAAGGACATGACGCTTCGTGCATTTGCTCAACTTGGGAATCCTCGCGCACATCGACGCAGGTAAGACCAGCCTGACCGAACGGCTGCTGCATGCGGCCGGGGTGACCGACGAGATCGGCAGCGTCGACGCGGGCACCACCCGCACCGACACCCTCGCGCTGGAGCGGCAGCGCGGCATCACCATCAAGTCCGCCGTCGTCTCCTTCCCGCTGGACGGCGTGAGCGTCAACCTGATCGACACCCCCGGTCACCCGGACTTCATCGCCGAGGTGGAGCGGGTGCTCGGCGTGCTGGACGGCGCAGTCCTGGTCGTCTCGGCCGTCGAGGGCGTACAGGCGCAGACCCGTGTCCTGATGCGCACCCTGCGCCGGCTGCGCATTCCCACCCTGGTCTTCGTCAACAAGATCGACCGGCGTGGGGCGCGCGAGGAGGACGCGCTGCGGACGATGGCCCGCCGGCTCACCCCGGCCCTGGTGCCGATGGGCACGGCCGCCGCACTGGGCACCCGCGCGGCCCGCTTCGTGCCCGGCCTCGGCCCGGCCGCGCTGGACGTCCTCGCCGACCACGACGACGAGCTGCTCGCCGCCTATGTCGAGGGCGCCGCCGTACCGCCCGGCCGCCTGCGCGCCACCCTCGCCGACCGCACCCGGCGGGCCCTCGTGCACCCCGTCTACTTCGGCTCAGCCGTCACCGGCGCGGGCGTAGCCGAGCTGGTCGGCGGCATCCAGGAGCTGCTCCCCGCCGCCGGGGGCGATCCCGGCGGGCCGCTGTCGGGCACGGTCTTCAAGGTGGAGCGCGGCCCGGCGGGGGAGAAGGTGGCCTACGCGCGGATCTTCTCCGGCACCCTGCGCGCCCGCGACCGGATCCCCTTCGGGGACGGCCCCGAGGAGGCCAAGGTCACGGCGGTGAGCGTCTTCGAGGAGGGCACCGAGGTCCGCCGGGACAGCGTCGGCGCGGGCCGGATCGCCCGGCTGTGGGGCCTGGGCGGCATCCGGATCGGCGATGCGATCGGCCTGCCGAGGACGGCGTACGAGCACCACTTCGCGCCGCCGACCCTGGAGACGGTCGTGGTCCCCGGGCCGGGCGCGGACCGGCGGTCGCTGCACCTCGCGCTCACCCAGCTGGCCGAGCAGGACCCGCTGATCGACGTACGGCACGACGAGGTGCGGCAGGAGACCTCCGTCTCCCTCTACGGCGAGGTGCAGAAGGAGGTCGTCCAGGCCACCCTCGCCGACGAGTTCGGCCTGGACGTCACCTTCCGGGAGACGACGACGATCTGCGTGGAGCGTCCCGTCGGCACCGGCGCGGCCGTGGAGTTCAACAAGAAGGACCCGAACCCGTTCCTGGCCACCGTCGGCCTGCGCGTCGACGCGGCCCCGGCCGGCTCGGGAGTCGACTTCCGGCTCGCGGTGGAGCTGGGCTCCATGCCGTACGCCTTCTTCAAGGCCGTCGAGGACACCGTCCGCGAGACGCTCGGCCAAGGGCTGCACGGCTGGCAGGTCACCGACTGCACGGTCACCATGACCCACTCGGGCTACTCGCCCCGGCAGAGCCACGCCCACCAGGGCTTCGACAAGAGCATGTCGAGCACCGGGGCCGACTTCCGCGGCCTCACCCCGCTCGTCCTGACCGAGGCACTGCGGCGCGCGGGCACCCGGGTGTACGAGCCGATGCACCGCTTCCGGATCGAGGCCCCGGCGGACACGCTGGGCGCCCTGCTGCCGGTGCTCGCCCGGCTGGACGCGGTGCCGCGGACCACCTCGACACGGGGGGCCGTCTGCGTCCTGGAGGGCGCGGTCCCGGCCGCCCGGGTGCACGGACTGGAGCAGCGGCTGCCGGGGCTGACCCGGGGCGAGGGCGAGCTGGAGAGCGCCTTCGACCACTACGCGCCCATCACCCGCGGCACGGTGCCCGAACGGCCGCGCACCGACCACAACCCGCTGAACCGCAAGGAGTACCTGCTGAAGGTGACGAACCGGGTGAGCGGTTGAGGACCGAGGGGCGGCCGAGCCCGAACTTACTCCAGAGTCAGAGGTGTTGACTGTGTCTTGACATCGCCGGACTGTAGTGGACATGTCGAATATCCGGGCGCGTCTGATCGTTGTCCTGGTTGTCCTCTGTGGATTCCTGACGGTGGCGGGCGCCCAGCCCGCCACCGCCGCCACCCCTGCCGACTCCCTCTGGTTCGACGGCACCTCCCTCACCGTGCAGAACGGCCGCTTCACCGACGGCCAGGGCCGCGAGGTCGTACTGCGCGGCTACAACGTCTCCGGCGAGACCAAGCTGGAGGAGAACGGCGGCCTGCCCTTCGCCTCGGTCGCCGACGCGAGGAAGTCCGCGACCGCACTGCGCGCCCTCGGCGGCGGCAACGCGGTCCGCTTCCTGCTCTCCTGGGCGCACGCCGAGCCCGTGCGCGGCCAGGTCGACACCGCCTATCTGGCCGCCGCCACCGACCAGATGCGCGCCTTCCTCGACGCAGGCATCCGCGTCTACCCCGACTTCCACCAGGACCTCTACTCCCGCCACCTCTTCAACACCGGAAGCTGGTACACGGGCGACGGCGCCCCCAAGTGGGCCGTGAGCGCCGGGATTTACCCTGCTGAGTCCTGCGGGATCTGCCTCTTCTGGGGCCAGAACATCACCCAGAACTCGGCCGTGACGAAGGCGCAGTACGACTTCTGGCACAACGCCTACGGCCTCCAGGACGCCTTCCTCGCCACCGCCCAGCAGACCTTGGCATACGTCCGACAGCACCTCACCGACGCCGAGTTCGCGGGCGTCGTCGGCTTCGACCCGTACAACGAGCCGTACGCGGGCACATACGAGTCCGGGCAGACCAGCCGCACCTGGGAACGGGACCTGCTGTGGCCCTTCTACCAGAAGTTCCGGGCCCGCATGGACGCGGCCGGCTGGCAGGCCAGGCCCGTCCTCGTCGAGCCCAACCTCTTCTGGAACTCCAACATCTCCTCCCAGAAGCAGGAGGGCGGCCTGCTGGACGCGGGCACGCTCGGCTCGCGCTACGTCTTCAACACCCACTTCTACGACCAGAAGGCCATCTCCGGCATCCTGATGTGGGGCAAGGCGGGCGACGGCCAGTACGCGACCGACTTCGCGGGCGTCCGCGACCGGGCCTCCGCCGCCGGTACCGCCGCCCTGGTCAGCGAGTTCGGGCACCCGCTGTCGGGCACGGTGGCGGACAAGGCGCCGACCGTGCTCAAGGCGATGTACCAGGCCCTGGACTCCCGTCTGCCGGGGGCGAGTTGGTGGTCGAACCCGGCCTCCTCCGGCCCGGTCCTGTCCGGCACCCAGTGGCAGTGGGACCTCTACAACGGCCGCCACCACGAGCTGATGAACGACAACCCCGACAAGGTGCGCACCTCCGGCGACGCCTGGAACGACGAGGACCTCTCCGCCGTACGGCTCGACGACTCCGGCACGGCGACGCTGCGCCAGGACGCCCGGCTCCTCGACCGGCTCTATCCGGGCGCGACGGCGGGCACGACGCTCGCCTTCACCTACGAGGACCGCTCCCGCGACGGCTCGACCACCCTCACCTGGAACCCGGTGCCGAGCTCGCTGCCCAACGTGTCACGGCTGGTCGGCTCCGGCCAGTACGGACTGCTGGTGTGGCGCTCGGACAGCGGTACGGCACCCACCGAACTGCACCTCCCGGCGTCCTTCCCCACCGCCGCGACCACCGTCGTCTCCGACCTCGGCACCACGTACGCGCCGCCGGCGTACACGGCCTCGACCCCGGTCGGCGTGGCACCGGAGCCGGGCGGCACGGGCAGCCGCCGCCTGCTGCTCACCGACACCGACTCCGGTGCCCCGCACTACGCGCTGGTGACCAACGGCGCGACGAGCACACCGTCCGCCGACCTGCTCGGCGCGGCGAAGTCCGAGCTGGCGGCGTGGGCGGCGGCCCGCTTCTGACCCGCGGCGGCCTCCGGGGCGCGCACCCGCCCCGGAGGCCGCACAAGGACCTCAACCGCCGGACGGGCCGGTCCAGTCCGTCTGCACATGGCCCACCCGGACCCGCTGCGGATGATCGCCCACCGCCACGGAGGTCACCTTCTTGCCGGTGGCGAAGTCGATGGCCGTGACCTGGTCGGCGCCGCTCTCGGAGACGACACAGTCCTTGCCGTCGCCGCTGACCGTGGCCCAGTAGGGCTTGGAGGCGGTGACCAGCGGGCCCTCCTGGAGGGTGGCGCGGTCGACGACGGTGGCGTAGTCGTCCATGGTGCCCGCCACGCACAGCTTGGTGCCCGAGGGGTTCATCGAAAGGCCGTGGTGGCGCGAGTCGTTGACCCAGGTGGTGCGGTCCTCGCTGGTCGCCGGGTTCTTCGGCAGGGTCTTCATCCGGGTGATCTTGTCGGTGGCGACGTCGTACTCCAGGAAGCCGTTGAAGAAGGACACCTGGAAGTACAGCTTGGACTCGTCGGGGGAGAACACCGCCGGGCGGACCGCGTCGGAGAAGTCCTTCAGGCCGTAGGCGTCCAGCCGGCTGCGCATGTCGATGACCTTGACCTGCTTGTACGTCGTCGCGTCCACCACCGTGATGTGGCGGTCGCCCTTGGTCCAGTCCCAGGCCGGGTCGTCGAGGGAGGTGTTGACGTCCCCGATGGCCATGTTCCAGATGTACTTGCCGTCCCTGCTGAAGATGTTCTCGTGCGGCTTGTCGCCGGTGGCGAACGAGCCGAGCTGCTTGCCGGTGCTGATGTCCAGCACGTGCACGGTGTTGGCGGTGGAGGCGGAGACCGCGACCCGGGTGCCGTCCGGGGAGACGGCCATGTGGTCGGCGCGGTAACCGGACACCGGGAAACGCCAGTTGATCTTCCCGGTGGCCAGGTCGATCGAGACCACGTCGGCGAAGCTCGGCCGGGAGACCACCACCGACTTGCCGTCGGGCGTCGAGTACATGTCGTCCACGAACTGGTCGTGGCCCTCGCCGACGCTGTTGCGGATGGCCTGGAAGTAGATCCACTTGATCGGATCGGCGTTGATCTCCGCCATCCGCTGGTCCTTGTCCGGGATGACGTTGATCCGGCCCACCTTCGCGAAGTCGCCGGAGGACTTGATGACGTCCGCGGTGCCCTCCCAGTTGTTGCCCACGAAGAGCACCTCGCGCAGGGCGGAGGCGTCCGAGGCGGTGGACGCGGCAGAGGCGGCGGTGGCGGGTGCGACGACGGTCAGGACGAGTGCGGCGGCCAGGGAGCCGAGGTGCCTGGATCGGAAGGCAGGCATGACTGCTCTCTCCTCTGAGAAATCTGAACACGGGTGCTTTCACAGTCAACTTACTGAAAAGTAAGGAGGGGGCGGCCTTCTCGACAAGATGCGTGCACGACAAGATTGGCCCCGGGGTGGATGACAAAGGGGGAAGCGTGGCGGGCAGGCTCAGGGCGCCGACGGGCCGTTACGGCGGCAGGTCCGCCGAGGAACGCAAGGCCGAGCGGCGCCGCCGCTTCCTTCAGGCCGCGCTCCAGCTGTTCGGCGACAGCCCCGGCTTCCGCGCGACGACCGTCGCCGCGCTGAGCCAGACGGCGGGGCTGTCCACCCGGCAGTTCTACGAGGAGTTCCGCACCCTGGAGGACGTGCTCGCCGCGCTCCACCTGGAGGTCAACGACTGGGCCGAACAGGCGGTGCTGGAGGCCCTGGCGGAGGCGGAGACGCTGCCGCTGGCCGAGCGCGTCACCGTCCTCTTCCGCGCCTACGCCCGCGACGTCACCTCCGACCCGCGTCGCATCCGCATCACCTTCGTCGAGATCATCGGCGTCAGCCCGCGCCTGGAGGAGCAGCGGCTCGCCCGCCGCGCCCGCTGGGTCGACCTGATCTGCTCCGAGGCGACGGCCGCCGCGGCACGCGGGGAGGCGGCACCCCGGGACTACCACCTGGCCGCCACCGCGTTCATCGGCAGTGTCAACGGCCTCCTGCACGACTGGAGCGCGGGCTGGGTGGACGCCACCCTGGACGAGGTGGTCGACGAACTGGTCCGGCAACTCCTGGGAATCCTGCGGCCGCGGGGGTGGGGCGGGGAGAGCTGAGCTCATCCGGCGAGCCGGTCCACCGCTTCCCTCACCGGCGCCGCTCCGTCCTCCGCCCGGATCCGGGCGCCCAGGGAGCATGCCCGTTCGCCGTGTCCTGGCGGGCGGCGCGGACGAGAGCCGCTGACAGGGTGTCGACGGTCTGGCCGCACCGCGGCACCGCGGCCGGGGCCACGCCGAGGGCGACCAGGCGGGCGGACCAGAAGCCCTCGTCGAACTGGACCGGGAGGGCACGGCCGGGACCCCCGGCCCGCAGTCCGGCCGCGGTCGTCCCCGCGCCCGCGCGGTGCACGACCGCGGCCCATGTGCGGGAACAGCGCCGAGTGCGGGACCTGTGCGCTCAACCGTCCGGCGTCGGGCCTCGGGCACCGCGGAGGCGAAGACCCGCTCCACGGCCAGGTTGACCCCGTGCCCGGCGATCCGGTTCCCGGCCCCGCCCCAGGAGCCGCCCCCGAGCACCGGCGGCGCGAACTCCCTTGTGTGGGCCGGCGGTTGCAGGTACAGCCCCAGACATTCCACCGGCATGCGGCGGACGGTAGCCAGCCCCCGCCAGCGATCGAAGAGCTTCCGGAAAACCCCCGCAACGCCGGGCCAGTATGGCGGCGCGGCACCGGGCGCGGGGCGAACCGCTGGGCGGGACCGCCGATTTCAGGCCTTCCGCCCTCTCCGCCGTCACTCCTGTCGCATCCGTTGACTTCGACCTCCGGCGGCTCTACGTTCGGCGCGCGACGCGTTCGGACTGCCGATCCTTGTTCGAAATATCGACGCTCATGACGCCCCGTAGGAGCCGCATGTACCCCCCACCCCGATCCACCGGCAGCGCTCTGGTGCGACTGTGCAGAGCCGCCGCCGTACGCGCCCTCGTCCTGGCCCTGACCGCGACCGCCGCTCTTCTCTTCGCCCAGCCCGGCACGGCCCAGGCGGCGACGACCCGTCAGATCGCCGTGCCCACCGCCCCCATGGGCTGGGCCTCCTGGAACAGCTTCGCCGCGAAGATCGACTACAACGTCATCAAGCGGCAGGTCGACGCGTTCGTCGCCGCGGGCCTGCCGGCGGCCGGATACAAGTACATCAACATCGACGAAGGCTGGTGGCAGGGCACCCGCGACAGCGCCGGGAACATCACGGTCGACACCGGTGAGTGGCCCGGCGGCATGAGCGCCATCGCCGACTACATCCACAGCAAGGGCCTCAAGGCCGGCATCTACACCGACGCGGGCAAGGACGGCTGCGGCTACTACTTCCCCACCGGCCGCCCCGCCGCGCCGGGTTCGGGCAGTGAGGGCCACTACGACCAGGACATGCTGCAGTTCTCCAAGTGGGGCTTCGACTTCGTCAAGGTCGACTGGTGCGGCGGTGACGCCGAGAAACTCGACGCGGCGTCGACGTACCAGGCGATCAGCGGCGCGGTCACGAAGGCCTCGGCGGCCACCGGCCGGCCGCTCACCCTCTCCATCTGCAACTGGGGTTACCAGAACCCCTGGAACTGGGCGCCGGGCCAGGCCCCGATGTGGCGGACCAGCACCGACATCATCTACTACGGCAACAAGCCCTCGATGACGAACCTGCTGTCCAACTTCGACCAGACCCTGCGCCCCACGGCCCAGCACACCGGCTACTACAACGACCCGGACATGCTGATGGTCGGCATGGACGGTTTCACCGCCGCCCAGAACCGCACCCACATGAACCTGTGGGCGATCTCCGGCGCCCCGCTGCTGGCCGGCAACGACCTGACCACGATGACCTCGGAGACCGCCGCCGTCCTGAAGAACCCCGAGGTCATCGCGGTCGACCAGGACACGCGCGGACTGCAGGGCGTCAAGCTCGCCGAGGACACCACCGGGGCGCAGGTGTACGGCAAGGTGCTGTCGGGCACCGGCAACCGCGCGGTCGTCCTGCTCAACCGCACCTCCGCCGCCAGGGACATCACCGTGCGTTGGTCCGACCTCGGCCTGACCAACGCCTCCGCGACCGTCCGCGACCTGTGGGCCCGCTCCAACCTGGGCAGCCACGGCACGAGTTACACCACCAGCGTCCCGGCCGGCGGCTCGGTGATGCTCACGGTCACCGGCGGCACCGAGGCCGGGAGCAGCACGTACACGGGTACGGCCGGCTTCACCGGCGTGGTCGCCGGCAGCACCGGCGTGAAGACCGTCGACGTCTCCTACACCAACACCGCCTCCACCGCCCGCACGGCCACGCTCCAGGTCAACGGCCAGGGCAGCACCACGGTCTCCTTCCCGCCGACCGGATCGAGCGCGGGCACGGTCTCCGTCGCGGTCGGCCTGTCCAAGGGCTCCACCAACAAGCTCACCTTCACCGGCGCCCCGGCCCTCGACTCCATCACCGTCCGACCACTGCCCGGAGCGAGCGGCACCCAGGCCGTCGGCAAGCAGTCCGGCCGCTGCCTGGACATCTACAACAACACCATCACCAACGGCACCCAGGCCGAGCTGTGGGACTGCAACGGCGGCCAGAACCAGTCCTGGACGTACACCGACCGCAAGGAACTCGTGCTGTACGGCAACAAGTGCCTGGACGCCCACAACCTCGGCACCAGCAACGGCACCAAGGTCGTCATCTGGGACTGCAACGGCCAGAACAACCAGAAGTGGAACGTCAACGCCGACGGCACGATCACCAACGTCAACGCGGGCCTGTGCCTGGACGCGAACAACGCGGGGACGGCGAACGGGACGCCGATGGTCCTGTGGTCCTGCGGTGGCGCCGACAACCAGAAATGGTCGTTGAACTGACGGTCAGCGGCACGGTGGGTCGTACGGCTCGCCGGGTACGTAGGTGGTCCACTCCTTCTGGGTGATCACATCACCGACGCTTCTGCAAAGGAGCCAGGTGAGGTCCGAGGGTTCGGTGGACCACACGTCTACGGTGGCGCCGGTGGCGGCAAGGAAGGGCTCTCCCTGGGAGCTGTACGACAGGCTCCCGAATTCGCCCCCGAGGCCGCCGGTGCCGTAGGCGAACGAGGCCTGGTAGACCGGAGCCTTCGGGTCGCTGACGTCCCACAACTCGATGTGGCCGCCGATGCCACCCTCGTGGTCTGCGGAGCTTGCCCAGGCCAGGGTCTTGCCGTCGGGGCTGAAGGTGACGCTTCCGTCGGAGTCGAGCGTGCGCATCACGACGGGTTCGTCGGTGATCCGGCCGTCCTCGACGCGCCAGAGGCGAGTGGTGTCCTCGCTGTCGGTGACGGCGAGCAGTTTTCCGTCCGGGCGGAAGGCGGCCTCCGACACCATGGCGCCCGGTGTGAGCAACCGGGTCGGCTGGGACACCGGACGCCGCGGGTTCGTCAGTGACCAGGAGAGCAGTTCGTCAGGGGCGTTGGCGACCAGGAGCCGGCCCTTGGGGGCGAAGGCGACGAAGAAGAAGTGGCCCTCCATGGACGCGGTCTGCCGGGGGCGCGAGACGTCGGTGATGTCGAACACCCTGACGGCTGACTGCTCTCTCACCCCGGGGGTGCTCTTGTCGTTGTTGTCGACGACGGCCAGCAGGTGTCCGTCCGCGCTGAAGGAGATGTCCTCGACGCCGCTGGTCACGTCCCTGATGGTGGCGATGACCGGTGCGCCGTGCCGGTTGGTGTCGCGCAATCGGACGACGTGCTTGGTACCACTCAGTTCGCTGAGAGCCAGGATCCGCCCGTCCGGGCTGAAGGCGGCTCCCTCCGCGCCGATGTCCCCACTGCCCGGCAGTTGGGCCAGCCTCTTGTGGAGCGTCGCGGAACCGCTCAGGTCCCACAACGCACCGCCGTTGGCACCGTGGATGACGAGCAGCCGCCGGGCCCCGCCGCTGAACCTCGCGGTCGTCTGGAAGCCGGACGGGGCCGGTCCGAAGCTGGACGCCGCGGTGGGCCGCGTCCTGTTCTCCACGTACCACGACAGGACTCCGTGCTTGGTGGCCCGCAGCAACTGGTCGCGCGGCGTGAAGAGCACCGGACCCGTCGTCTTGTCGGCGTTCGCGATCTTTCCCAGCTCGGCGGACTTCACCAGGTTATGGCGTGAGGTGACGTCCCAGAGAGCGGTGGAGGCCCCGCAGCCGGTGGCGAGAGTCTTCCCGTCCGGACTGAACGCGGCGGAAGCCAGGTTCATCGCGCAGGAGGTCATCCAGCTTTCCTTCGCCGTGCCCGCCAGCGTCGGCTGTCCCCGGCCCCGGAGTTTCCACAGGCGGACACCGTACTTCTCCCCGTCCCCCGGACCGGCCAGCAGCCGGCCGTCCGGGCTGAACACCACCCGGTGCAGCGGCTTGCCGGCCAGGTCGTAGTCGACGGAGTGCGGCCTGAGACCGGGAAGGACCGCCCGCGCGGCGGTGTGCCGCTGGTCCGATGTGTCCCACAGCCGCACCTTGCCGTCACGGCCGGCGCTGGCCAGAAGACGCCCGGACGGCGCGAAGGCGAGCGAGTCGACGTCCCCGGTGTGCCCGCTCAAGGTGCGCACAGGGCGCGGGGCCGACCGGTCGGCGATGTCCCACAGCCGGATGCCTCCGTCGACGCGGCCGACGGCGAGCAGGCGATTGTCCGGACTGATCGCCAACGACAGGTCCCCGGTCGTCTGTCGCACGGGGAGGGTGACGCGGCGGGGGTGCCGGGGCGCGGTGACGTCCCACAGCCCCAGCCGACCGCCGGCCTTGGCACCCGCTCGCACGGCGGCCACGAGCCGCCCGTCAGGGCTGAGCGCCACCGCTCCGGTCCGCGGCTGGCCGATGTGTCCCAGTCCCGCACCGTGGGCCGTGTCCCACAATGCGACTTCGGAACCCGTGGCGATCGCCATCCTGTTGCCGTCGGCGCTGAGCGAGATGTCGTCGGCGGGGGCGGAGCCCTGGAAGACGCCCGGCAGATCCATACTGGCGAGCATGGACGCCGTGCCGATGCGCGGATCCAACCGATGGGCGACCATGCTGAGTTGCTTGGCCAGCTCCGGCCTGCTCTCCTGCAGTCTGTCCGCCTCGGAGTTGATCAGCCGGGCGACGGCCCGCCGCCGCTGATCCGCCTCCCGCTGCCCCGACATCCACGCCAGGACTCCGCCCGTCCCGGCCAGCAGGGTCAGCACGCACAGGCAGGCGATGACGGCCGTGCGTATGCGCACCCCACGGCGTTCCTGGAGCCACGACCGGTGCAGGAACTCCGTGAGCCGCGGCTCCAGTCGGTCGTCGGTGATGCCGAGGCGTTCACGGGCGGCGGCGAGCCGGGCGCCGCGATAGAGCAACGAGGTGTCCTTGCCCGCCCGCCACCAGGCATCGGCATCGACGGCGACCTCCTGACGGGTGCGCAGCCATTCCCGGTCCGTGTCGATCCACTCGCGCAGCAGCGGCCAGGCGGTCAGCAGGGCGTTGTGGCTGATGCGCACGGTCCGCTCGTCGAGCACCAGCAGCCGCGCCGCGGCCAGCCGGTGCAGGGCCCGCTCGGCCGCCCGCGGATCGGGCAGGCCGTCCAGCAGCTCGCTCCGGTCGACCGGGCGGCTGGTGTCGGGCGCCTCGTCGTCGATGCGCACCAGACGCGGCAGCATCCGGCGTACGGCGGCACGGCCCGCGTCGTCCAGGAGCCCGTACGTCTCGTCGGCCGTCTGTTTGATGGCGTGGTCGATGCCGCCGCTGCTGCGGTAGCCGGCGACGGTCAGGCGGCTGCCGCGCCGCTGCCGCCAGGTCGCCCAGAGGGTGTGGGAGAGCAGCGGCAGGGTTCCGGTCTGGGACTGGGCCAGCCGGGCGGCCCCCAGCTCGTGGATGAGCAGGTCCGCCAGTCCTTCGTCGAGTTCCAGACCGACGGCCCCGGCCGGGCGCTCGATCGCGGCCCTGAGCTCCTCCTGGCGCATCGGCCCGACGAGCACCTGGTTCTCGCGCAGCACCGAGGCCAGTTCGGGCAGGGTCTGGGCGTGTCCGTAGAAGTCGGCGCGCAGGGCGGCGACCACGAGGGTCCCGGCCTCGGCCATGGCCGCCAGCGCGGTGAGGAACGTCGTCCGCTCGGACCGGTTGCGGCAGGCGGTGAAGAGCTCCTCCAGCTGGTCCACGACCAGGACCAGACGCCGCTGACGCTCTGGGACAAGGTCGCGGGCCCACTCGGCGGCCACCCCGGGATCCTCGGACAGAAGAGCCGCCTCACCCGCGCCGTCGGTACGGAGCGCGGCGGCCAGACTGCGAGCGGGGTGTTGGCCGGGGGCGAGGACGACGCACGGCCAGGCGGCCGACCCCGGCAGCAGCGGGCTTCCGGTCCGCAGGGCGGCGAGGAGACCGGCGTGCAGCAGTGAGGTCTTGCCGGCACCGGACGGCCCGACCACGGCCAGCGGCCGGCCCTGCTCCACGGCCCGGACGCAGGCGTGGAGCAGTTCGTCGACCAGTTCGTCCCGGCCGTGGAAGAACCCGGCGTCGTCCACGGTGAACGGTTCGAGGCCCGGGTACGGGCAGGGGCCCGGCGCCGGTTCCTCGGCCGCGGCGCCGCCCGGTTCGGCGGGCGCCGGCGCGGCGGCGTTGACGGCGACGACCAGCCCGCCGGAGCGGTCGCCGGCCTGGCGGCGCGGCAGCGGCCCACCGCGTGCCCGCAGCGCACGGAACAGGTGGTCGTAGACGTCGTCCAGGGTGAGCAACCGCGGCGCGCGCGGTTCGCCTTCCTTCAGCAGGCCGATCAACTCACCGGTCAGAGCGGTGTGTTCGGCGCCGTCGGGGGCCAGCGCGAGCTGCTCGGCCGAGCCCATCAGGTACATCCCGTGACCGGCGGGCAGGCTGAAGGCCGCGGGCCGCGGCACACCGGCGCCGAGCCGGGCCCGTCCGGAGAAGCAGCAGTCCAGGACGACGATCACCGACGCCGCGCGGCACATCGTGAGGGCCTCGCGCAGCGCCGAGAACGACAGCGCCTGGTGCGCGGCGAGACCTGGGGTCAGCCGGTCGGTGGCGCAGGCGGCGAGGTACAGCTCGTCACCGGGGCCGATGAGGCCGTGCCCCACGAAGTACACGAGCAGGGTGCTCTCCGCCTGCTGTGCCACGTCGGCGATCGCCAGCGCCATCGTCCGGGCGTCCGCCGGGTCCACCAGGGTGTGCAGCCGGTCGAGGGTCACTCCGCAGTGTTCGACCAGTGCGTCCGCCAGGGCCTCGATGCTGCGGGCCACCGCCGGTACGGACGTCAGTGTCGGGCCGTGGTGCGTGCCGGTGCCGATGAGGAGCACCCGGGCGCCGGAGGACGCCAGCGCGGTGGTGGGACGGGACCTGGCCGGGGGCACGACGGGCCTGGTCATAACCCGCTGCCGTCCGGTTCCCGGCCGCCGTCGAGCATCTGGGACGTGTCGGCCACGAAGGCCCGCAGTTCCTGGGGGGTCATCGGTCCGACGAGCTTCGTGGAGATCTCCAGCGAGGCGCCGTCGGGCCGGGTCGCCTTGACGGTGACGTCGGCGTGACGGTTGCGGATCCATGCCACCACGGCGGTGGTGAGTCCGGTGGCCGCCCCGCCCGAGCCGAGCGCGACCACCAGGCCGTCCAGTACCGGCCCCAGCGTGCCGGGCACCGGTGGTCTCTCGTGCGGGGTGACTCTGCCCCGCAGTTCGTCCTCCCCGGCGAGCCACGCGAGCAGCGAGCGCGTCTCGTCGGCGTCGACACCGGTGGTGACACCGCCGTCGGCATCGTCACCGACACGGACATCCACGCGTACGTCCACAGGTTCCCCCGATCCTGCATCCTCCGGCGCACACCGAACCGACGCCGGTACCGCTGTCGGGCACCAGGGTAGGGGAGTTGGCGGAGCCTGACCCGGGATCCGTGAGGCACGTGACCCGAACGAGTCACCGCCGGGGCAGGGACAGCACCACCAGTCCCGTCGCCGCCAGCAGGGCGCATCCCAGCAGGAACCAGGCCAGCAGCCGTCGGCGCAGGGCGTGGTACGCCGTCTCGTAGGACCGGCGCAGCTCCTCGCCGCGCTGGGCGGTGCGGCGCCATGAGGTGCGGGCCAGCGCCAGGAACTCGGCCTCCAACTGCCGCTCCAGAGCCGCCCGTTGGGTGTCCGTCAGCCAGCCGAGCCCGACGGCGGCCCGGGCGGCGGCCGTACGGCCCTCCTCGCGGGCGGCCGCGATCAGCAGATGGCCCTCGATCTCGTGGACGAGGGTCCGCGCGTCGGGGGAGTGGTCGTCCCTGGTCGTCATGGCGCCGTCAACTCCCGTCCGGGCAGCGGGGTTTCCACTCCAGGGTGATGCAGGTCGAAGGCGGGGGACTCGCTGCGGATCCGCGGGAGGGCGACGAAGTTGTGGCGGGGCGGCGGGCAGGAGGTGGCCCACTCCAGCGAGCGGCCGTAGCCCCAGGGGTCGTCGACCTCGATCTTCTCGCCGTACCTGGCGGTCTTCCAGACGTTGTAGAAGAACGGCAGCAGGGACGCTCCGAGCAGGAAGGAGAAGATCGTCGAGACGGTGTTGAGCGTCGTCAGGCCCTCGACCGCGAGATAGTCCGGAATCCTGCGCTGCATGCCGCCTGCGCCCAGCCAGTGCTGGACCAGGAAGGTGCCGTGGAAGCCGACGAACAGCGTCCAGAAGGTGATCTTGCCGAGGCGCTCGTCGAGCATCCTGCCGGTGAACTTCGGCCACCAGAAGTGGAAGCCGGAGAACATCGCGAAGACGACCGTGCCGAAGACCACGTAATGGAAGTGCGCCACCACGAAGTACGAGTCGGAGACGCCGAAGTCCAGCGGCGGTGAGGCGAGCATGACGCCGGTCAGTCCGCCGAAGACGAACGTGATGAGGAAGCCGGTGGCCCACAGCATCGGGGTCTCGAAGGACAGGCTGCCCTTCCACATGGTGCCGATCCAGTTGAAGAACTTCACCCCGGTCGGGACCGCGATCAGGAAGGTCATGAAGGAGAAGAACGGCAGCAGCACGCCACCGGTGACGTACATGTGGTGCGCCCACACCGTCACGGACAGACCGGCGATCGAGATCGTCGCGGCGATCAGACCCATGTAGCCGAACATCGGCTTCCGGGAGAAGACCGGGATCACCTCGCTGATGATGCCGAAGAACGGCAGGGCGATGATGTACACCTCTGGATGGCCGAAGAACCAGAAGAGGTGCTGCCACAGGAGTGATCCGCCGTTGGCGGCGTCGAAGACATGGGCGCCGAACTTGCGGTCCGCCTCCAGGGCGAACAGCGCGGCGGCCAGCACCGGGAAGGCCAGCAGGACCAGGACACCGGTCAGCAGCACGTTCCAGGTGAAGATCGGCATGCGGAACATGGTCATGCCCGGTGCGCGCATGCAGATGATCGTGGTGATGAAGTTGACCGAGCCGAGGATGGTGCCGAAGCCGGAGAAGGCCAGACCCATGATCCACATGTCGGCGCCGGCGCCGGGGCTGCGGATCGCGTCCGACAGCGGGGCGTAGGCGAACCAGCCGAAGTCGGCCGCACCCTGCGGGGTGAGGAAACCACCGACGGCGATCAGCGAGCCGAACAGGTACAGCCAGTAGGCGAACATGTTCAGCCGCGGGAAGGCCACGTCCGGCGCGCCGATCTGCAGCGGCATGATCCAGTTGGCGAAGCCGGCGAACAGCGGCGTCGCGAACATCAGCAGCATGATCGTGCCGTGCATCGTGAACGCCTGGTTGAACTGCTCGTTCGACATGATCTGCAGGCCCGGCCGGGCCAGCTCGGCACGCATGAACAGCGCCATCACGCCACCGACGCAGAAGAACGAGAACGCCGTCACCAGATACAGCGTGCCGATCGTCTTGTGGTCCGTGGTGGTCAGCCATTTGAGGTTGTCGCTCATACCCCGCCTGTGTCCGGGCCCCCGCACGCGGGTCACACTCGGGCGACGCGACGAGAATCACGGACATGGGTGTGACGATCCGGACGGTGCCGGACACGAACCGAACATGAGCAACGACGAGATATTCGCCGCTGCCTATCGCGAGCACTACTGGGCGGTCAGCCGCTATGTCGCGCGGCGACTGGACGGGCGGACCAGCGAGGTGGAGGAAGTGGTGGCAGAGGTGTTCACGGTCGCCTGGCGGCGCCGGGCGGACCTGCCGCCGTCACCGCTGCCCTGGCTGTACGGGGTGGCACGCAACTGCCTGGCGAACGCGGTACGCGGGTACGGGCGCCGGCGCCGCCTGGTGGACCGCCTGGGCAACGACGAGACCGCGCACGGACGGCAGATCGTGGACAGCCCCGACACCGAGAGCCCCGGCGCCTGGGTGCACGAGGCACTGGCCCGGCTGACCCCGGGCGACCAGGAGGTGCTGCGGCTGACCACGTGGGAGGAACTGGACATCGACGAGGTCGCCGTCGCCCTCGGCTGCGGCCGACGCGCGGCGGCGATGCGCCTGCACCGGGCCCGCCGCCGGCTCAGAGCCGAGATCGACCGCCTGCAACCCGCCTGCGCTGCCGCGGCGACACCCTCCAAGGAACACGGCCATGGCTGACGAACTCGAACTGCTGCGCAGCGCCAACCCGGTGCCCGCCGACGGCCCCCACTTCGGCGACGGCCCGCTGGACCACCGTGCCGAGCGGCACCTCGACCGGCTGCTGCACGCTCCCCGCACCGGGCGCCGCCGTCCGTACGTCCGCCTGGCGTGGGCCCTGGCGGCCACCGCCGTCGTCGTGGCGACCGCCCTGACGGTGCTGGTCGGCGGCCCGAGCACCACCCCCGCCGTGGCCGCGCCCCGCCCGCTGGTGGTGCGGGCCGGCTCCACGCCCGTACCGCTGAAACAGCTGGCCGAACTGGCCGGGACGGCCGCGTCCGACGGCTCCCCGGTCCTGCGCAAGGGCACCCATGTGCAGACCTGGAGCATGGGCATGAGCGACGACAAGCCGCCCGTCACGCTGCCCGAGGAACGTGTCGTGCGGTGGCGGGCGGACGACAGCCACACGGAGCTCGTGGTGGCGACCGACCCGCTCCACCCCGGCCACCCCGTCCTCACCGACGAGGGCGACGAGCCGCGCCAGGTGGCGGACGGCCACGTCATCAGCAGGCGGACCTACCCGCCGAGCTGGAGCGACGCCCCGCCCGAGGCACGGCCCCCGCACGACGTCGCCCGGCTGCGCGCCTACCTCACGGAGACCGCCCGCACCGAGTCCCCGACCACACCCGAACTCCTCGACGCCGTCCACGCGTTGCTGGACCACTGGACGCTCGGTGCCCGCGAGTCGGCGGCCCTCGTCCGGCTGCTGGCGGACACCGGCGGCCTCAGGCCCGTCGGGCAGGTGACGGACCGGCTCGGGCGGCCCGGCCAGGCGTACGTCTACGACGGCGAGGCCGCCCGCCGCATGCTGATCATGGACCCGGCCACCGGCACCGTCCTCGGCCTGGAGTTCACGGCCACCAGGGCCGATCCCGAGTACGGTCTCAAGGCCGGGGACGTCATGGAGTACAGCGCCTGGATGCGCTGATCACCAAGGTCCGGGCCGGCCGGGCGCCGGCCCGGACCCTCGCGGTCTTCCTCCCTACTCGTCCCAGGCCTGGATCATGATCTGCTCGGCGATCTTCCCGTCGCGCAGCGTGATCATCGACTCGGCGAGGACCTTGACGCCGTCCGAGTACTCGCAGGACTCGCTGAAGGCGGCGCCGTCGCCCTGGACGACGCACCGCTCCAGCTTGTGCGTCATGTCGCGGCCGTAGACGTCGTCGAGCATCTCGGCGATCTCGGACCGGCCGTGCAGGACCTTGGGATGGCTGGGCTGGGTGTTGCGGTCGACGATGCGGATCTCCGCGTCGTCCGTGTAGAGCGACAGCAGTGTGTTCCCGGTGTTCCCTTCTATGCCCCGGCGCAGTGTCTCGGTGTCGAAGGCGGAGCCTGCCGCAGTGCCCATGGTGACCTCCTTCGAGGGCCGCGGCCCATGCGGGAACGGGCCGCTGGGGACCCCTCCTTCGAGACTCCTCCGCCTCAGCGGCCTCGGCAAGCGCAGTCCCGGCGAGCCGGCGGGCGTCAGTCCGCCGTGGCCAGGAACTGGGTCGCCGCCAGCTCCGCGTACAGCGGATCGGCCGCCACCAGCTCCCGGTGCGTGCCCACCGCGCGCACCCGCCCCGCGTCCATGACCACGATCCGGTCGGCCATCGTCACGGTGGACAGCCGGTGTGCGACGACCAGCACGGTGGTGGAGCGCGCGACGTCGGCGACCGTGTCCCTGAGGGCCGCCTCGTTCACCGCGTCCAACTGGGAGGTCGCCTCGTCCAGGAGCAGCAGCCGCGGTCGGCGCAGCAGTGCCCGGGCGATGGCCACCCGCTGCCGCTCCCCGCCCGACAGCTTGGTCCCCCGGTGCCCGACCAGTGTCTCCAGGCCCCGCGGCAGCCGGGCGGTCAGCCCGTCCAGGCGGGTCGTCTTCACCACCCGCGCCACCTCGTCCTCGGACGCCTCCGGATTCCCGAGCAGCAGGTTGTCCAGCAGCGAGCCGGACAGCACCGGGGCGTCCTGCTCCACATACCCGATGGCGGAGCGCAGCCTGGGCAGCTCCCAGTCCGCGAGGCTCACGCCGTCCAGGGCGATCTCGCCGGAGTCGGGGTCGTAGAACCGCTCGATGAGGGAGAAGACGGTCGTCTTGCCCGCGCCGGACGGTCCGACGAACGCCGTCATGCCCCGGGCCGGTATCTCGAAGCTGACCCCGTGGTGGACGTACGGCAGGTCGTCGGCGTACCGGAAGCGCACGTCCGTGAAGGCGAGCGCCGCAGGCTCGGCCCCGGCGGACGGCAACGGGGCGGGCGCCGAGGCCGGTTCGGCCGGCAGCCGCAGCGCCTCCTGGATCCGGGCGAGCGCCCCGGCGCCCGTCTGGTACTGGGTGATGGCGCCGACGACCTCCTGGATCGGCGCCATCAGGTAGAAGACGTACAGCAGGAACGCCACCAGCGTGCCCACGTCGATCGCGCCCGTCGCCACCCGTGCCCCGCCGACAGCGAGGACGGTGATGAAGGCGCCCTGCATGGCCAGCCCGGCCGTGTTGCCCGCCGCGGCCGACCACTTGGCGGCGCGCACGCTCTGCCGCCACGACTCCTCGGCCGCCGCGTGCAGCGTGGCCTCCTCCCGGTGCTCGGCGCCGGACGCCTTCACCGTGCGCAGCGCGCCGAGGATCCGCTCCAGCGAGGCGCCCATCACCCCGACCGCGTCCTGCGCCTGCCGGCTCGCCTTGTTGATGCGCGGCACGATCGCGCCGAGCACGGTGCCCGCGCCCAGGACCACCGCCAGCGTGACGGCCAGCAGAACGGGGTCGACCAGGGCCATCATCACCACCGTCGCGAGGAGCGTGAGCCCGCCGGTGCCGAGGGCGACCAGCGACTCGGTGGTCACCTCGCGCAGCAGGGTGGTGTCGGAGGTGATCCGGGCCATCAGATCGCCCGGCTCGCTGCGGTCCACGGCCGTGATCTTGAGACGCAGCAGGTACGACGACAGGGTGCGCCGCGCTCCGAGCACCACCGACTCGGCGGTGCGGCGCAGCACGTACGAACCCAGCGCGCCCACCGCCGCGTTGGCGACGACCAGGCCCGCCATGACCAGCAACGGGCCGGTGATGGACCGGTCGTGCGACAGGTCGTCGATGAGCCCCCGCGCCACCAGCGGCAGCAGCAGCCCGGTCCCCCCGGTGACCAGCGAGAGCACCGCGCCCGCCAACAGGGCCCGGCGGTGGGGCCGTACATAGCCGAGGAGCAGCCGCCACGCGGGCGGCTCCTTCGGTTCCCTCGCTGCGTCGCTCACAGTGCTCCCTGTCCTCGATGAGGCCGGCGGACCTCAGGCTATGTCGGCCGTCGCGTCCGGCGCGGAAAGTTGTCCGTGAGCTGCGCCGTGCTCGCCGCGGTTACCGATCATTCGCGCGCTAGGGTCGCCGGAGCAGGAGTATCGACGGAAGGAGCCGGACCATGGCGCAGGAAGTACGCGGCGTGATCGCACCGGGCAAGGACCAGCCGGTGCGGGTCGAGACGATCGTCGTTCCGGACCCGGGGCCGGGAGAGGCCGTGGTGCGGGTCCAGGCCTGCGGGGTCTGTCATACCGATCTGCACTACAAGCAGGGCGGGATCAGCGACGACTTCCCCTTCCTGCTCGGTCATGAGGCGGCGGGTGTGGTGGAGTCGGTGGGCGAGGGCGTCACCGATGTCGCGCCGGGTGACTTCGTGGTCCTCAACTGGCGTGCGGTGTGCGGTCAGTGCCGGGCGTGTCTGCGCGGGCGGCCCTGGTACTGCTTCGACACCCACAACGCCAAGCAGCGGATGACCCTGACCGACGGTACCGAGCTGTCCCCGGCCCTGGGGATCGGTGCCTTCGCGGAGAAGACACTGGTGGCGGCCGGTCAGTGCACCAAGGTCGATCCGGCGGTCTCGCCGCAGGTCGCGGGGCTGCTGGGGTGCGGGGTGATGGCCGGGATCGGTGCCGCGATCAACACGGGGAACGTCGGGCGGGGTGACTCGGTGGCGGTCATCGGGTGCGGCGGAGTCGGGGACGCGGCCGTCGCCGGGTCGCACCTGGCGGGAGCGGCGAAGATCATCGCGGTGGACATCGACGACCGCAAGCTGGACAAGGCCCGCGAGCTGGGCGCCACCCACACGGTCAACTCGCGCGAGAAGGACGCGGTGGAGGCGATCCGTGAACTGACCGGCGGCTTCGGCGCGGACGTCGTCATCGAGGCGGTCGGCCGCCCGGAGACGTACAAGCAGGCCTTCTACGCCCGCGACCTGGCCGGGACGGTCGTCCTGGTCGGGGTGCCGACCCCGGAGATGAAGCTGGAGCTGCCGCTGCTGGACGTGTTCGGGCGTGGCGGGGCGCTGAAGTCCTCCTGGTACGGCGACTGCCTGCCCTCCCGGGACTTCCCCCTGCTGATCGACCTGCATCTGCAGGGGCGCCTGCCGCTGGAGCAGTTCGTGACCGAGACCATCCGGCTCGACGAGGTGGAGAAGGCCTTCGAGCGGATGCACCAGGGCGACGTCCTGCGCTCGGTGGTGGTGCTCTGATGGCCGCGCGCATCGAACGCCTCGTCACCTCCGGGCAGTTCACCCTCGACGGCGGCACCTGGGACGTCGACAACAACGTGTGGATCGTCGGCGACGACCGCGAGGTGATCGTCATCGACGCCGCCCACGACGCCGACGCCATCGCCGAGGCCGTCGGGGACCGCCGCCTGACGGCGATCGTGTGCACCCACGCCCACAACGACCACGTCGACGCCGCGCCCGCCCTCGCCGACCGCACCGGCGCCACGATCTGGCTGCACCCCGCCGACCTCCCCCTCTGGCAGCTCACCCACCCGGACCGGGAGCCCGACGCCCACCTGGCCGACGGCCAGGTCATCGAGGCGGCCGGCGCCGACCTCACCGTGCTGCACACCCCCGGCCACGCGCCCGGCGCGGTCTGCCTGTACGACCCCGGGCTGGGCGCCGTCTTCACCGGCGACACCCTTTTCCAGGGCGGACCCGGCGCCACCGGCCGCTCCTACTCCCACTTCCCGACCATCATCGACTCCATCCGCGACCGCCTCCTCACCCTGCCCCCGCAGACCAAGGTCCTCACCGGCCACGGCGATCCGACCACCATCGGAGCCGAGGCGCCCCACCTGGAGGAGTGGATCGAGCGCGGCCACTGACCCCGGGCCCCGCCGGAGTCGAAGGACCTGAACGAAAGGCCGCGCCGCTGAGACACCACGGCACGCCGACGCGGAAATGGCGACAGGAGATGTCCGGCTTCTCCGACACCCTGGACGGCGACAGCAGTCGTACGGATAAGGGAGGCCGGACATGCCGGGTCCGCTGGAGGGCAGAGTCGCGCTGGTCGCGGGGGCGACGCGGGGAGCGGGGCGCGGGATCGCGGTGGAGCTCGGCGCGGCCGGTGCCACCGTCTATGTCACCGGGCGCAGCACCCGCGCGCGGCGCTCGGAGTACGACCGGCCCGAGACCATCGAGGACACCGCCGACCTGGTCACCGAAGCCGGCGGCCGGGGCATCGCCGTACCCGCCGACCACCTGGACCCGGCGCGGGTACGGGCGCTCGTGGACCGGATCGCGGACGAGTCCGGGCGGCTCGACGTCCTGGTCAACGACATCTGGGGCGGCGAGCACCTGTTCGCCTGGGACACCCCGCTCTGGGAACACGACCTGGACGACGGGCTGCGGCTGCTCCGCCTCGCCGTCGAGACCCACGCCATCACCGGCCACCATGCCCTGCCGCTGCTGCTCAGGCACCCCGGCGGCCTGGTGGTCGAGGTCACCGACGGAACCGCCGAGTACAACCGCGACACCTACCGGGTGAACTTCTTCTACGACCTGGCCAAGGCGTCCGTCCTGCGGATGGCCTTCGCCCTCGGCCACGAACTCGGCCCGCGCGGCGCCACCGCCGTGGCGCTGACCCCGGGCTGGCTGCGCTCGGAGATGATGCTCGACAACTTCGGGGTACGGGAGGAGAACTGGCGCGACGCCCTCGACCGCGTCCCCCACTTCGCCATCTCCGAGACCCCGCGCTACGCCGGCCGCGCCGTCGCCGCCCTCGCCGCCGACCCCGAGGTGGCCCGCTTCAACGGCGCGTCCCTCTCCAGCGGGGGACTCGCCCGGGAGTACGGCTTCACGGACCTCGACGGCAGCCGCCCGGACGCCTGGCGGTATCTCGTCGAGGTGCAGGACGCGGGCAGACCGGCCGACACCACGGGCTACCGCTGACCGCCCACGGGAACACGGGCAGAAGCACACGCCGTCTGCCGCCGTCTGCCCTGCCGGTGGTCCCGGCCGTACCGTCTTGGCCATGACCGACCTCAAGCGCTTCGCAGGACACGGAGTTCTCGTCACCGGCGCGGCCCGCGGCATCGGCGCCGCCGTCGTCCGCCGCCTCGCCGAGGAGGGCGGACGGGTCCTGGCGACCGACCGGGACCTGCCCGAGGCCGAGCGGACCGCCGCCGCGCTGCGCGAGCGGGGGCTGGCGGTGGAGGCGTACGGATGCGACGTGGGCGACCGGGAGTCCGTGGCGGCGGCCGTCGCCCGCGCCGTCGCCGCCTTCGGCTCGCTCGACGTCCTGGTCAACGGCGCCGCGCACTGCACTCCCGACACACCGCTGTTCGAGGAGCAGCCGGAGGAGTCCTGGGCCCTCGACCTCGACGTCACCCTCACCGGCGCCCACCGCTGCTGCCAGGCCGCCCTCCCGCACCTCGCCGCCTCCGGCCGGGGCGCCATCGTCTCCATCGGCTCGGTCAACGCCGCGCAGGACTTCGGCAACCACGCCTACAGCGCCGCCAAGGCCGGGCTCGGCGCGCTCACCCGCACCCTGGCCGGGCACGCGGCCCCGCGCGGGGTCCGGGTCAACCTCGTCGAACCCGGCACGGTCCGCACCTCGGCCTGGGAAGGGCGCGAGGCCGACCTCGACGCCGTGCGCGCGCTCTATCCGCTCGGCCGGGTCGGCGAACCGCGGGACATCGCCGCCGCCGTCGCCTTCCTCGCGTCCCGGGACGCGGCCTGGATCACCGGCACCACCCTCCGTGTGGACGGCGGACTCACCGCCGTCCACACGGGGTTCCACACGGCGCTCCGGCAGCGCCCCGAGGGCTGAGACTCACCCCGTCGTCGCGAGCGCGTCCAGCACCCGCCGGACATCGTCCTCGCCGGTGCGCCAGTTGCTGAAAGCCGCCCGCAGCCCGGGCACGCCGTCGTACACCGTCGGCGTGAGGAACGCCTCGCCGGAGGAGGCGACGGCCCCGGCCAGGACGTTCACCCGTTCCTGGGTGGGCTCGTCGGCGAGGGTGAAGCAGACGACGTTGAGCCGGACCGGCGCCAGCAGCCGCAGCCCCGGCAGGGCGTCGATGCCCGCGCCGAACCGCCGGGCCAGGGCGACGTTCCGCTCGACGATCTCGCGGTGGCCCTCGCGGCCGTAGGCGACGAGGGAGAACCACGCGGGCAGGGCCCGCAGCCGCCGGGAGTTCTCCGGGGTCAGGTGCAGGAAGTCGGGCTCGCCGGCCGGCAGGCCGAGGTACGGCGAGGCGTTGTGGAACACGGCCACCTGCAGATCGCGGCGGCGGGTGAACTGGACGGCCGCGTCGTAGGGGACGTTGAGCCACTTGTGCAGGTCCACGCAGACCGAGTCGGCCGCGTCGAGCCCGTCCACGAGGTGGGCGTGGGCGGGGGAGAGGGCGGCGAAGCCGCCGAACGCCGCGTCGACGTGCAGCCAGAAGTCGTACCGCTCCTTCAGGGCCGCGATCGCCCGCAGGTCGTCGAAGTCGACGGTGTTCACCGTTCCGGCGTTGGCCACCACGATCGCGGGCCGGCCGCCGAGTTCGGCCAGCGCGGCGTCGAGCGCGGTCACGTCGACGGCCTCACGGTTGCCGGCCTGCAGGGGCACGGTCCGCAGCCGGTTCCGTCCGATGCCCAGCACGGACAGCGCCTTGGACACGCTGGAGTGCGGGCTGCCGGACAGCACGTCGACCGGGCCCAGCGCGGCGGCCCCGTCCCGGGAGACGTCCACGCCCAGCCGCTCGCCCAGCCACTCCCGGGCGACGGCGAGGCCCACGGTGTTGGACACGGTCGCCCCGGTGACGAACGCCCCGCTGTGCGCCTCGCCCAGCCCGAACAGCTCGCGCAGCCAGGCCACCGTCTCGCGCTCCAGAGCCGTCGCCCAGGAGCCCGCGGAGCCGGAGACGTTCTGGTCGTAGGCGGCCGTCAGCCAGTCCCCGGTGACCGACGCGGGTGTCGCGCCGCCGGTGACGAAGCCGAGGTAACGCGGCCCAGCCGAGCCGGAGAAGCCCGGCGCCCACCGCTCGGCGAACCGCGCGAGGGCACCCTCGGCGCCCGCGCCCTCGGTGGGGAGGGCGGCCCGGGCGGGCGCCGGTTCCGGCCGGGCCACCGGCCGGTCGGCCAGGCCATCCAGTTCACGGGCGGCGAAGTCCCGGGCGGACTGCAGGAGTCGGGGGAGCCGGTCGAGATCGCCGGCGAGCGTGCGATGCATGAGCCGCAGCGTACGAGGGGCGGGACACCGTGGCCTGGTCCACCTGAGGGAAACTGGATCGATGCACACTGGTTTCGTCGCCGCGCTCGGTGCCTGGCGTGCTCAGGACGGCCCCCTGGCCCGGTCGCTGTGCGCGGCCGTACGGGACGCGGTGCTCGACGGGCAGCTGCCGGCCGGCACCAGGCTGCCGTCCGAACGTGACCTCGCCCGCACCCTGGGCGTCAGCCGCGGCACGGTGGTGACCGCGCTGACCCTGCTGCGGGACGACGGCTGGCTGCACACCCGGCACGGCAGCGGCAGCGTCGTCCGCCTGCCCGCCCGGCTCACCGAGCGCCTCACCCCTTGGTCCCTGGACCGGGGCGGGGCCCGCGACGCGGACATCGACCTCACCCTCGCCGTCACCGCCGCACCCCACGAGGCCTGCCTCGCCGCCCTCGACCGGGCCGCCGGGCGCAGCGCGGCCCTGCTCGTCGACTCCGGCGTCGCCACGGCGGGCCTGCCCGGCCTGCGCGAACTGCTCGCCGACCGCTACACGCGCGCGGGCCTGGCCACGCGGCCCGAGCAGATCCTGGTCACCTCCGGCGCCCAGGCCGCGCTCACCCTGCTCCTGGACCACCTGCACACCGATCGCCGGGCACCGGTCGCGGTCGAGAGCCCGGCCTACCCCGGCGCCCTGGCCGTCCTGCGCCACCGCCGGGCCCGGCTGCTGCCCGTGCCCGTGTCGGCCCGCGACGGCTGGGACACCGACCGGCTCGCCGCCGCCGTACGGGAGCGACGCCCCCAACTCGCCTACCTCGTCCCCGACTTCCACAACCCCACCGGCGCCCACATGCGCGCGCCCACCCGTCGTCGGCTGGCCGGACTCGCCGACCGGCACGGACTCACCCTCCTCGTCGACGAGACGATGCGCGACCTCGACCTGAGAACACCGCCCGGCACGGAACCCCACCTCTCCGGGCCCCGCGTCATCCAGATCGGCTCCACCTCCAAGACCCTCTGGAGCGGTCTCAGGGTCGGCTGGATCAGGGCGGGAGCGGACCTCGTACGGGCGCTGCGCCGCAACCCGCTGCAGGCCCAGCTCTCCCCGCCGCCCCTGGAGCAGCTCGTCGCCGCCGACTTGCTCGGCGACCCGCTGGAAGCCGTCCTCACCGACCGCCGCGCCCGGCTCCGCGCCCAGCGCGACCACCTCGCCGCGCTGCTCGCGGACACCGGGTGGACGTACACCGTTCCCGACGGCGGCCTCTGCCTGTGGCCGCGCCTCGACGCCTCCACGACCGCCCTCGCCACCCGGGCCGCCCACCGCGGCCTCGCCGTGACCCCGGGCCCCCTCTTCGCCGCCGACCGCGCCACCCTGACCCGCCACCTGCGCCTGCCGTTCACGGCGACCCCCGAGACGCTGACGCGTGCGGTCGGGATCCTGCGGGAGTGCCTCCGGGCCGAGGACACGTGAGGCGGCCTGTTCGGCGCGGTGACGAAGTTCACCGTTTCGTCACGGCGTGACCCTTCCCGCAACCATCGCCCCCGCCCGTGTGTCTACTTGTCCGGATTCGCAGGAATGTTGAGTGGTGAAGAAGGGGAAGTGCCTGGCATGGGTGGGGAGATACGCAGACGAAGCGCTGTCGCGCTCGGGATCACGGGACTGGTGGCACCGCTCACGCTGGCGCTGAGCGCGCCCGCGGCGCAGGCGGCGAGCTGTACGACGCAGGCGGGGCCGTACCAGAAGCAGGTGGAGAAGTTCCTCGGCCGTCCGGTCGACGGCAAGCAGTCGGCCGCCGACTGCAAGGCCATCCGGGCCTTCCAGAACAAGCACGGCATCACGCCCGCCATCGGCTACGCGGGTCCCGTCACCTGGGGCGTGATGGACCTGATGAACAAGCAGAAGGCCGTCGGGAGCGACCCCAACAAGGACGGCAAGTGCCCGGTGAACAAGGGCCGCATCGCCTGCGTGAACCTCACTCTCCAGCTGAGCTGGATCCAGGACGGCGACAAGCTGGTCTACGGTCCGGTGCCGGTGCGCACGGGCCGGGACGGGTACGAGACCCGTACCGGTCTGAAGAAGATCTACTGGCGGGACATCGACCACGTCTCGACCATCTACGACGTGCCCATGCCCTACAGCCAGTTCTTCGACGGCGGCCAGGCCTTCCACTCGGTGAACCTCAGCATGTGGAACCCGCCGGGCTCGCACGGCTGCGTCAACATGACGACGACGGCCGCCAAGAAGTACTGGTCGCTGCTGAAGAAGGGTGACGACGTGTTCGTCTACGGCCGCAAGCCGGGCACCTGAACCGTCATGCCCGTGGCGCGTCCCCGAAGTCAGGGATCTCCAGCCGGACCCCGCCCTGTCGCGCGGACTCGTGCGCGATGATGCCCGGCAGGGTGTAGCGGGCCGCGACCCAGGCGTTCACCGAGGGCAGGGTGCGGGTGTTCACCGCGGTCACGAAGTCGTCGGCCAGGAAGTGGTGGCTGCCCTCGTGGCCGTTGTGCAGGTGGTCGAACTCCCGTGGCAGCCGGGAGCGGTCGTGCACCGGCGCCGATCCGGAGGTGAACGCGGCCCGCAGCTCCGGCGCGACGTGCCGCAGGGACGGGTCGTCGGGGGACATGGTGGGCTTGGGCTCCAGGAGTTCCGTGATGTCCTTCACCCCTTCCTTGTCCTGCCACAGGGCGACCGTGGCGAGTTGCTCCATGCTGGCCTCCGTGCCGAAGAACCGGAACCGTGACTCCCGTATGTGCGACGGGTAGCCGACCCGCCGGAACTCGTTCGTCCGGAACGAGCCGCCGCCCGCCACCTCGAACAGCGCGGTCGCGTTGGAGAAGTCGTTGCCGAACTGGCTGACCTCCTTGTCGAACACGCCGTCCCCGCGCCCGTCGACGACACCGATCGCCGACACGCTGACCGCGTGCGTCCGCCAGGCCCCGAGCACCCCGCCCACCGAGTGCGTGGGGTACAGCAGCGGCGGATAGCTGGCGGTCGCCTTCCAGTTCTCGCCGCCGCTGTACCGGTACGCCTCGTAGAACCCCAGGTCCATGTCGTGGACGTAGTCGCCCTCGGCGTAGAAGAGCCGCCCGAAGGCGCCCTCGGCGAGCTGGTCGCGGGCGTGCACGGTGGCCGGGTTGTACTGGCTGGTCTCGCCCATCATGTAGGTCAGTCCGGTCGCCCGCACCGCGTCGACGATCGCCGCGATCTCCTCCGTGCTGACGGCCATCGGTACGGCGCTGTACACGTGCTTCCCGGCGTTCAGCGCCCGCAGGACCAGCGGGCCGTGGGTCCAGCGCTGGGTGAAGATCGCGACCGCGTCGACCGCCTTCGACTCCAGCATGTCCTCGTACGTGGGGAAGGTGCCCGCGAGCCCCTGCGCGGCGGCGAGCCGCTCGGCCCGCTCCGGCAGGAGGTCGGTGACGTAGACGTCACCCACTCCGGGATGGGCGTGGAACAGGGTGGCGAACTGACCGGAGAACTGTCCGGCTCCGACGATGCCAAGGGAGAAGGTCATGGAGTTACTTTTGGTCTGAAAGAATATGGGTGTCAAGAGGCCCGCTGCGACGGGATTGCCCGCGCCGGGGTGGCCTCTTTGTTTCCGATGCGAAAGAAAAAGGGGAGTCGACCTTATGACCACCGCCCCCACGGCCGGATGGCACCCGCTGAGCCCCGCGGAGCGCTCCGTGGCGATCGAGGTGCTCGTCCACGGCCCCCTCTCGCGCACCGAACTCGCCCGGCGGCTGAACCTCTCGGCGGGCAGCCTCACCCGGCTGACCAAACCGCTGATCGAGTCCGGCCTGCTGGTCGAGGTGCCCGACGGGGTCGCCGCGGCCCAGGCGCGTCAGGGGCGGCCCTCGCAGCCGCTGGACGTCGTCGCCGACTCCCGCGCCTTCCTCGGGTTCAAGGTCACCGAGGACATGGCCTACGGCGTCGTCACCACCCTGCGCAGCGAGGTGGTCGCCCGCCTCGACCGCCCGCTCACCGGCCACGACCCCGGCGAGGTGGCCGACCTGCTGGCCGCGATGACCGCAGAGCTCGCCGTCGGCCCCCCCGCCCCGCTCGCGGGCATCGGCATCGGTGTGGGCGGCCTGGTCCGGGAGCGGGCCGTGGTCGGCGACTCCCCGTACCTGGGCTGGCGGGACGTCCCCCTGGCCCGGCTGGTGGGGGAGCGCACCGGACTGCCGGTGGTCGTCGAGAACGACGTCGCCGCCCTGGTGGAGGCCGAGACCTGGTTCGGCGCGGGCCGCGGCCTGGACCGCTTCGTCGTGCTGACGATCGGCGCCGGCATCGGCTACGGGCTGGTGCTGGGCGGCAGGCGGGTGCCGCATGCCGAGGAGGACCGGGGGTTCGGGCGCCACTGGATCATCCAGCCCCACGGCCCGCTGACCCCGGACGGCGCCCGCGGCAGCGCCGTGTCCCTTCTCACCATCCCCAGCATCCGCTACCAGATCCGGGCCGCCACCGGCCGCGACGCGACCTACGAGGAGATCCTCGCCCGCGCCGCCGAGGGCGAGCCCATGGCCGCCCGGGTGGTCGACGAGGCGGCGCGGGCCCTGGGCACGCTGGTCGCCCAGATCGCCAACTTCGTCATGCCGCAGCGGATCCTGCTCGCGGGGGAGGGGGTCGGGCTGATGGACGTGGCCGGTGCGGCGGTGGACGAGACGATCCGCTCCCACCGCCACCCGCTGGCCGAACCGGTCGGACTGGAGACGAAGGTGTCCGACTTTCACGACTGGGCGCGCGGGGCGGCCGTGCTGGCCATCCAGGTTCTGGTGCTCGGCACCGTCGAGGGGTGAACTCTCCGTGACTCCCCGCCCTCTTGACGTGATGAGCAACACGGTCTGAAATGTCCGAATAGCTCGTACTTACTCACGGCGCCTTCACGGCGACCGGCATATGCTTCACATCATGTCCACCACTGTTGAAGCCGTCTCCGAGCGATCGGCCGCGGAGGTCAACGAGGAGATCCGGGCCCTGTGGCTCCGGTCGGGCGGGACACTGACCACCGAGCAGCGCGAGGAGTACCAGCGGCTCGTGTTGGAGTGGGCCGCGGCCACCCCTCAGTAGGCCTCGGGCCTGTCCACTGGGACAGGCCCTACTTTTTTAACCCCACGTGGCCGAGTAATACCGCTGATACGCCTTGCGGTCCTGTTCCGCGCGGATGTACCGCGTCGCGACCAGGGCGATCAGGCTGCCCGCGATGACCAGCAGCCCGGGGCCGATGTTCCGGGTGTCGGTGAGCCGGGCCAGAAGGGTCTCGCCGTCCGCGGTCCCGGTGACCGGTGCCGAGGAGCCGGGCGAGGCCGCGCTGGGCGCGATCGCGCTCTGGGTGGACGAGGCGGACGGCGCGGGAGAGGCGCCCTGGCCGCCGGCGGCGTTCTGCGTCGACGCGATCAGCTGGACACCGAGCGCGGACATCGCCTTCGTCACCGGCTGGAAGAAGGTCGTACCGCCCGTGGTGCAGTCGCCGCTGCCGCCCGAGGTCACCCCCAGCGCGATGCCCTCCGAGAACATGGGACCGCCGCTGTCGCCCGGTTCGGCGCACACATTGGTCTGGATGAGGCCGGTGACGGTGCCCTCGGGGTAGTTCACGGTCGCGTTGAGCCCGGTCACCTGACCGTCGCGCAGCCCGGTCGTGCTGCCGCTGCGGAACACCCGCTGGCCGACCGTGGGATCGGCCGCGCCGGTGATCCGCACGCCGTTGCCGTTGCCGATGGCCACCACGTCCGCGCCGTCGCCGGCCTTCCCGGACGTGTACTGGATGAGCGAGAAGTCACCGCCGGGGAAGCTGTTCTGGACCGTCTTGCCCAGCTGCTGGTTGCCCTGGTTGTCGGCGAACCAGATGGAACCGGAGGGCCCGCAGTGACCGGCCGTGAGGATGAAGTCGCTCTTGCCGTCGGTGACGTTGAAGCCCGCCGAGCAGCGGCCGTTGGTGGAGAGGATCGGCTGCGCCCCGTTCAGCCGGGTGGTGAAGGTGCTCTGCGTGCGCTCCATGCGCACGAAGCCGCCGATGCCCTCGGCCACCTTCGACAGCCGGTTCCAGTCGGCCTTCGACACGGTCTTGTCGGCCTGCACCACGACCTCGTTGGTCCGGTAGTCCAGCGACCACGCGGTGCCCGCCACCCGGGGCGCCGAACGCAGCGTGGCGGCGGCCGACTTGAGCTCCTTCATGCTGTGGCCCACGACCTTCGCCTCGGCCCCGGCCTTCTTCACCACGGCCGCCGCCTCCTGGTCGGTGACCGCGACGACCGGGCGTCCGTCGGCGCTGATCCAGCTGCCCGCCGTACGGGTCGTGCCGAGCTTCGCGGTGAGCGCGGTGCCGGTGCTCCCGGCCTTGTCCGCCGAACTGGACGGCACGGCGGACGTGCCGGGAGTCTCGCTCGCCATGGCCTGGGTGACCATCACGCCTCCCAGCAGGAGTCCGCCGACCGCCGCCAGCTGTGTCACCCGCCGGACGACCCGTCGTCGTGCGTGCCTCATGCATGGCTCCCGAACCCCGAACGCACGGTGTCTCAACACCGCGGGGCCCTCCGGTCGTTGAGTGCCCTGTCCTTCATACGTGGCTCGGGGCGACGGCGTTCACCGCCGTCATGATCTTCTCAGTCCTTGCGGGCCACTCCCGCGAACATGGCCACTTCGTCCGGCTCGGCCCCGTCGCCGGGCTCCGGGCGCCAGCGCGAGCAGGACACCACCCCCGGCTCCAGCAGCCGCAGACCGTCGAAGAAGCGGGCGACGTCCTCGGGGGTGCGCTGGGTGAGCTTCGGCGTGCCGTGCTCGTTCCAGAACGCGACCGCCTCGTCCACATCCGGCATCGACGGGCTGGTGATGGTGTGGGAGAGCACCAGATGGCTCCCCGACGGCAGCCGGTCCACGAGCCGGCGCACCAGGCCGTACGGGTCCTCGTCGTCGCCGACGAAGATGACCACGCCGAGCAGCATCAGCGCGACCGGCTCGCTGAGGTCCAGGGTCTTCGCGGCGTGTTCGAGGATCGCGTCGACGTTGCGGAGGTCCTCGTCGAGGTAGTCGGTACGGCCCTCGGGCGTGCTGGTGAGCAGGGCCCGCGCGTGCGCGAGGACCAGCGGGTCGTTGTCGACGTACACGATCCGGCTCTCCGGAGCGACGCGCTGGGCGACCTCGTGCGTGTTGTCGGCGGTGGGCAGCCCGGTACCGATGTCCAGGAACTGGCGGATGCCGAGGTCGCCCACCAGGTGCCGCACGGCCCGCCCCAGGAACAGACGGTCCGCGCGGGCGTACTCGCCGATGCCCGGGTGCAGTTGCCGGATCTGGTCGCCGGCCGCGCGGTCGACCTCGTAGTTGTCCTTGCCGCCGAGCCAGTAGTTCCAGATCCGGGCCGTGTGCGGCTGGCTGGTGTTGACGCGGGCGCGCAGCGACACGGCCACGTCGTTGGTGGCTGCCGGGTTGTCGGTCACGGGGGGTCAGCTCCTGGATGCCTGATGAAGGAGGTACAGGGGTCAAGAGGCAATCTAGACGCCGGAGTTGATCTCCGCCGGTCGTCCGGGGTTTTCCACGTCCGGACCCGCGGCCCGCGCCCGGGTCCGCCGCACGCCCCGGCCCCCTATCTTGAGCCCCATGACCAGCATCCCTCACGACACGCCAGGTGAACCGAATCCGCTGCGCGTACTCACCCTGGAGCGGCTGCGATGTCGTACGAGCATGAAATGGCGCACCTACCCCGAGGACGTGCTGCCGCTGTGGGTGGCCGAGATGGACGTGCCGCTCGCCCCGGCAGTGGTCCGCGCCGTCACCGAGGCGCTGGAACTCGGGGACACCGGCTACCCGGCGGGCACCGCCTACGCCGAGGCGCTGGCGGCCTTCGCGGCCCGGCGGTGGGGCTGGGACGGGCTCGCGGTGGAGCGCACCGCGATCGTGCCCGACGTGATGCTGGGCGTGGTCGAGATGCTCAAGCTGGTCACCGGGAACGGGGATCCGGTGGTGGTCAACACCCCGGTGTATCCGCCGTTCTTCCCGTTCGTCACACACCTGGGCCGGCGGGTGGTCGAGGCCCCGCTCGGCGCGGACCTGCGCATCGACCTCGATGTGCTGGAGGAGGCCTTCCGGGCGGCGGTCGCCGGCGGCGGGCGGGCCGCGTACCTGCTCTGCAGCCCGCACAACCCGACCGGCACCGTGCACACGGCCGACGAGCTGGCCGCCGTCGCCGCGCTCGCCGAGCGGTACGGCGTGCGGGTCGTGGCCGACGAGATCCACGCCCCGCTGGTCGCCGCCGGTGCCGCCTTCGTGCCGTATCTGGCGGTGCCGGGCGGGGAGCGCGGGCTGTCGCTGATGTCGGCGTCCAAGGGGTGGAACCTGGCCGGGCTCAAGGCCGCGCTCGCCGTCGCCGGGCCCGGGGCCGCCGCCGACCTCGCCCGGCTGCCCGAGGAGGTGGGCCACGGCCCCAGTCACCTCGGTGTCATCGCCCACACCGCGGCCCTGCGCGACGGCACCGGCTGGCTGGACGCCCTGCTGACCGGCCTCGACGACAACCGGCGCCTGCTCGCCGGACTGCTCGCCGAGCACCTGCCCGCGATCCGCCACCGCCCGGCCGAGGCCACCTACCTCGCCTGGCTCGACTGCCGCGCCCTCGGCCTCGGCGACGACCCGGCCGAGGCCTTCCTGACCCGCGGCCGGGTCGCCCTCAACTCCGGGCTCCCGTTCGGCACCGGCGGCGCCGGGCACGTACGCCTCAACCTCGCGACGTCACCGGAGGTGATCACGGAAGGGGTGCGGAGGATGG
Source organism: Streptomyces sp. NPDC039424 (assembly GCF_055639495.1). NCBI lineage: Bacteria > Bacillati > Actinomycetota > Actinomycetes > Kitasatosporales > Streptomycetaceae > Streptomyces > Streptomyces sp. NPDC039424. Next base: position 67,006 of record NZ_JBVKAI010000011.1, on the reverse strand, counting down.
CGGCGGCCCTACGAGGAGCCGGCCGTCCGGGGGCCGGGCCGACGGCGTCCTCCTAGACTGCGGATATGGACGACTCGCCGCTGGAGCGGCTCTCCGCGGGCAAGTACCTGCTGGTCACCAGCTACCGCAAGGACGGCACCCCGGTCCCCACACCCGTCTGGGTGGTACGGGACGGGGGCGCGCTCGGCATCTGGACGGCCGCCGACTCCTGGAAGGTCAAGCGGATCCGCCGCCGCCCCGACGTCCTCGTGGGCCCCTGTGACGCGCGGGGCCGGCCGACCGGCGACCAGATCCCGGCCACCGCCGAGATCCGCGACGCGGCCACGGCCGAGCGCTACCGGGGGCTCGTCGCCCGCAAGTACGGCGTCTTCGGCCGCCTCACGCTGCTGGGCAGCCGCCTGCGCAGAGGGCGGGACGGGACGGTGGGGGTCACGGTCACCCTCGGGACCTGACGGAGACGGCCGGCGGGGCCGCGGCCGGTGTGCCGCGGCCCCGCCGGTGTGCGGTGCACGGTCACGGCGCGTTCAGCACCGTGCCGTCCATGACCAGCCCGCCCGACTGCGGGCCGCCCTCGTCGTCGACCTGCTGGAAGCGCACGGACTCCTCGGACTCGGCGACCCGGTCCTTGACCGTGGGCAGCGTCACGTCGCTGCTCAGCCTGCCCGCCGGGACGTCCACCCACAGGTAGAGGTTCTCCACCTTGGACAGCGGACGCTCCGGGTTCGGCGACGCTCCGGCGGCGTCCCGCAGCCAGGCGGGGTCGACGTCCTTCGTGGACAGCTCCGTTCCGGAGACCGGCACCACCATGAACGCCGTACCGAGGCCCACGTCGGTGGCCTCGGACAGCGACATCCGCCACTTGAGGGTCTGTCCCTCGGTCACCCGTCCGGCCACCGGGGTCACGGTGATCTTCGGCGCCGGGTCGTCGTTGCGGACGGTGATGCCGCCCCGGTAGGAGCCGACGACCGTGCCCTTCACCGCCTTGACCAGGATGTCGTGCGGTACGTCGTCGCCGTACCGGGTGTTCCCCTCGACCTTGACCGGTACGTCGATGTCCTGACCGCCGGGCCGCACCGTCACCAGCCGGTCCTTGGTCTGCCCGGTGACCGGGTCGACGACGTACACCCGCACCTGGCCGCTGCCCTGCCCGGACACCTGGACCGGCACCCGGTAGGTGCGCACGCCCGAGTCGCCCTCGTCGACCGTGGTCCGGCCGACGTCGACGCGCCCCAGCGCCGCCGCGTGCACCGCGGGCGTGCCGGGCCGCCAGCCCCAGGCGTCCATCAGCCAGGCCTGCCCCGACCGCGAACGCGGCGTCAGCCCGAGGGACTTGACGTGCCGCAGGTCGAGTCCGGCCCGGCCGGCCGCCGTCAGCGGCACGCGCACCTCGCGCGCCCAGTACGACGCGGTCCGCTCACTGCCCGGCAGCCCGTCCACCCGCACCCGGCCCAGGTTCGCCTTGCGGCCGGAGGTGTCGGTGAGGGACACGTCCAGCTGGGTCCCGGTGGTGTTCTGCGGCACGATCACCCGCAGGGTCAGCGCCTTGGCGCCGCCGAGGGACACCGGCTTTGCCGGGCTGATCCGGGCCGGGGAACCGGCCGAGGTCCAGCGCAGCGCGACGGCGTGCCGCCCCGCCTCCTTCTGCGTCTCCCACATCGCGAAGTGCGGTGAACCGCCCTTCACGTTCCGTCCCAGGCAGGCGACGGCCGGGTCGGGGTCGACCGCGGCGCACAGCCGCGCGCCCGACACGGTCACCTTGTCGTCCGGCAGGAACCGGGCGCCCCGGTTCGCACCGACCGCGTGGCTGAGCACCCGCGCCGGGTCCGCCGAGGGGGCACGCCGGCCCGAACCGTCGAGCAGTGGACGCACCCGGTCGTCCCCGGCGACGAACAGCCGGGCCGCGGCCGCGATGTAGGTCGAGCCCGCCTTGTGCTGCTGGTTGGCGGTCAGCCGGGTGGCCGCGCCCTTGCCGCACACCCGGTCCCGGTGGTCCGGGTCGTCCCAGAAGTCGTCCTCCGCCGGAGCCTGCGCCTGCCCCGGCGTCCACTCGGTGTTGAAGAAGTTGTGGTTGGCGCCGACCACGTACACGGCGCTGTGCGGGGCGGTGCCGCGGCTGACGCCCCGGGTGCCGTCGACGTACACCTCGCCCTGGAGGTCGGAGACGTCGCCGTCGCAGCCCGGCAGGATCGACACCGACGGCACGTCCGGCACCGGGTTCTGGCCGAAGACGGTCGGGCCGATCAGCACGGTGCCGCTGATGTGCCAGCGCACCGGCCCGTGGTAGCCGTCCTGGTCGGCGGGCGGCGGGTACAGGCTGTCCAGCGCGGCCCGGTTCACACCCTCGCCGCCCCGGGAGTGCCCGACCAGCAGCACACGGGAGGGGTCGGCGCGCGGGGCGTCACGGACCACCGGCGGTGCGGCGTCGGGGTGTTCGGCCCAGTCGGCCCACTGGGCCAGATGCAGCCGCACCAGCGACGAACGGGCCTGCGCCCCGCCGTCCTCGGCGGCCCAGTCCTGGCCGTTGACGCCGTTGGCGGAGACCGACACCGTCACATAGCCCTGCGAGGCCAGCAGCTTCTGGTCGCGCAGATAGCCGCGGTGGCTCGGCACCGGCTTGCTGCCGGCCTTGCACGGCCAGTCGCCGGTGATGTTGCCGTGCGAGGTGTAGCAGGTGTAGTGGCGGCCGTGCAGGAACAGCGCCAGCGGCCTGCGCCCGGTGGCCCCGGTCGGCGCCACCACCACGCCCTTCATCTCGACCGGCTCCGAAAACCCGGGCAGCTTGACCGACTTGAGGGTGTACTCACCGGTCACCGTGCGGTACGAGCCGGGCTTGCCCGGGTCCACGCGGCCCGCGGGCAGCGGCGCCGGGGGCCGGGCCGCCGCCGCATCGTGGTCCTGCGGGGCGGCGTCGGACTTCTCGGCGTCCAGCCTCCGGCCGCCCGACCACACTTCGAGACTCTTCAGGCCCGCCGAGCGCACCCCGTCCAGGCCGAGGCGGAAGCTGTGCCCGTCCTTCCCCGGCGCCGGAACGCCCAGCAGGCGTCCCGCCGTACGGAACTCCACGCGCGCGTCTCCCATGGGCACCCGCGCGGCCGACCGCCACACCAGCTGCGGCGCCGAGCGCGTACCGGCGATGTGCCAGCCCGGTGGGAGGCTCTCCCCGGCCGCCGCCAACGCCCCTCTGTCCGGTGGCTGTTGCGCCTGCGCCAACCCCGGGGATCCTCCCGCCACCGCGAGTAACACCGCGGCGGTGACCCATATTCGCCGGGCACGGACCACTGTTTCCCCTCCTCGAACGCCGAGTCGGGGCACCCCGGCCGTCCCGGGGGCCCCTCGCGTTCCGGAGGACGGGAAGGGGAGGCTGTGGGTTGCCTGTGCGGCTCGGATGAATTCGTTCGAGCGCCGACGACGGCTGCGCGGGAAAGGGCGCGCCCCCGGCGGTGGTGAGGGACCGTCAGCTCCAGGCCCGGTACGGCTCGTCGAGCAGCTGGAAGACCGGCTCGCCCCGCACCGGGTCCTTGGTCGTGGCCAGCTGCACACGGTCCCCGCTGTGGATGCCGATGGGCGGACCCATGACCCGTCCGCGTACGACGAAGCCCTCGGCCATCTCTATCAGCGACACGTTGCGCGCGGCGGGCGTGTTGCGGTGCACCACGGTGGCGTGGCGGACCGTGCCCCGGCCGCCGCTGCGCTCGGTGCGCAGGTCGCTGCCCTGGCACACCGGACACAGGAGCCGGTGGTACATGGCGGTGCCGCACCAGTTGCAGCGCTGGAAGACGAGGGTGTCCTTGGAGTCCGTGAGGTCCGCGGGACGGGGATCGAGGACGCCCGTGGCGGAGCCGGCCGCCGGATGAGCGGCGCTTCCTGAAGGGTGGTACACGCTGTCAACTCCCTGCGCTCGGCCGGAATCCGCGCACCCGGCCCGAGCCGCGCACGCATGTGCGCGGTTCACCGTGCCACCGTGCACGCCGACAGAGTATGGCACTCAGTGCCACTCGTAAAGGCACTGCGTACCCCTAATCTGCGGACCGGACGGACTCCAGTTCCTGCACCACCCGCCACAGCGGGGCCCCACGCCGGGAGACGAGCACGATCACGTCCTCGGGTCGCTGCCCGGCGGGCAGCACCACGGGGGGCCGGTCGAAAGCCGACTGCACGTATCCCAGCGCGTGGTCCACCGCCGCGTTCGCGTCGTCCCGGCCGTCCGAACGCAGCCAGGAGCGCAGCGCGTTGTTGTGCGCCGCGACCACCGCCGCCGCGATCACGTCCGCCCGCAGCGTCCCGTCGGGCCGGCCCGCGAAACGGCCGCGCAGGTACTCGGCGAGCGCCCGCTCGTAGCGCCACACCACGGACAGCTCGTACGCGCGCAGCCCCGGCACCTTCTTGGTGAGGCGGTAGCGCTGCACCGAGAAGGTGGGGTTCTCCGCGTACATGCGCAGCACCAGCCGGGCCGCGTCGCACACCCGCCGCACCGGCTCGTGCTCCGCGCCGCTCGCGGCCAGGAACGCGGTCATGTCGGCCAGACAGCGTTCGTGGTCGGGGAAGACCACGTCCTCCTTGGAGGGGAAGTAGCGGAAGAACGAACGCCGTCCGACCCCGGCGAGCGCCACGATGTCGTCCACGGTGGTCTGTTCGTAGCCGCGTTCCAGGAACAGCCGGAAGGCCGCCGCCACCAGGGCGTCCCGCATGGGCGGCTTCGTGGCGGGGCCCGCGCTGCTGGAGCTCATGGACGTGAACGTAGCACCTGTCCGGATGTCGTGGCACTCAGTGCGGCTTTCGGGGAACTGAGTGCTTTCTGAACCAGGGGGTCGGTGCTTCCGTATCACTGCCCGGGGACGGAAGGAGAACAGTGTGACGACACCGACCGATCCGGGCCGGCCGCAGCGCGGCCCGGTCCTCGAACCCATCCGCGTCCTGCGTCCCCGCCGCCTCGACACCCTCGCCGAGCTGATGAGGGAGATGGAGCAGGACGCGGCACGCGCGGACGCCCCCCAGGGGCAGGAACCCGTCGAGGACAGGACCGAGGAACTGCCCCGCGTCTCCGACGCCCCGACCGGGACCCCGCCCGCCGCGCCCGGCACCGGCGCCTTCGGGTTCGGCCCGGGACTGCGCCGCGCCGCCGTCACGGTGGCCGTCGCCGCGGCCGCGCTGGTCGGCTTCGGCTGCGCCCTCCTGCTGCCCGGCCGGCAGGACACCGCCACGGCCGCCCAGCCGGCCCAGCCGTCCGCCACCGCCCCCGCCACCTCCGCCGCGCCCGCGACGACCGGCCCCACCGCGACGACCGGCCCCACCGCCGCCACCGACCCGGACGGCGCCGGCACCCTTCGGGAGGGCGACAGCGGCGCCGAGGTCACCGAGCTGCAGGAACGCCTGCTGCGCATCCCGGACGTCTACCGCGACGGCGCCACCAGCGGCCACTACGACGCCACCCTCACCGCGGCCGTGGCCCGCTTCCAGCTCTGGTACGGCATCAGCGGCGACGAGACCGGCGTCTACGGCGACGACACCCGCCGCTCCCTGGAGTCCCGCACCAGCCTGGCCACCGGGTGACGGGCGGCGCGGGGGGTGAGCCGGCGGGAACCGGGGGCACCCGTGGGGTGAGCCGACGCCGGTCGGCGGGATCGGCGACGGAGGTGGGACGGGCATGGCGGACGCCAACGTGTTCATGGACCGGCTCGATCCCGACATGTGCGTGGTCACGGCCGCGACGGGCGAGGAACGCTCGGGCTGCCTGGTCGGGTTCGCCTCGCAGTGCTCCCTCAAGCCCGTGCGGTTCGCGGTGTGGCTGTCCAAGGCCAACCACACCTACCGGCTCGCCCGGGCCGCCGACTGCCTCGCCGTCCATCTGCTGACCCGCGACCAGTACGAGCTGGCGGCCCTGTTCGGCGGCGAGACGGGCGACCGGGTCGACAAGTTCGCCCGTGTGCCCTGGCGGCGCGGGCACGGCGGGGCGGTCGTCCTTCAGGACGCGGCGGCCTGGTTCGTCGGCACCGTGCGGGAGCGCACCGACGGCGGCGACCACGTCGGCTTCCTCCTCGACCCCGTCGAGTGGGGTGAGCGGCGCGACGGGCCCCTGCTGCGGCTCACCGACACCCTTGCCATCGACCCCGGTCATCCGGTGGACTGACCCGGCCGGCGCTCGATCGAACGCCCGGCAAGGCCCTGGGAAAAATCCGGCGGCGCGGGACTGACGTGCCCCGCCCTGGGCAGCCATCACGCGGTCGGCCCGAGCCGTCGGCCCCGCCGGACCGTACGACCGAAGGCCATCCCGATGACCGGCTCCCGCATCCCGGGCCTCGTGCTGCCCACCGTGTTCCTGCTGGCCGTCGTCGTGGGCCTGTGCTGGTACTGGCGCCACCGCGACGACGACTAGATCTCGGGCGGCACCCGGATGTCCAGGACGCACACGTCGTCCCGTCGCTCGCCCTCCAGCATCACGGCGAGCAGGGCCTCCAGGGAGCCGGGCTCCTCGCAGTGGTGGGCGAGGGCGGCGTGGGCGAGGCGGGCGAGGCCCGCGTCGAGGCCCTCGCCGGGCCGCTCGACCAGACCGTCGGTGTACAGCAGCAGCCGGTCGCCGGGTTCCAGACGGCACTCGGCGGGCTGGTAGACGGGTGACGCGGACGCTCCGAGCAGCATGCCGGCGGGCCGGTCGAGGTAGCGCGCCTCGCCCCCGCGCAGCAGCAGTGGCGGCGGGTGTCCCGCCTGCGCCCAGGCCAGCCTGCGGCCCTCGGGCTCGTAGCGGGCCAGGACCATGGTGGCGGTGCCGTGGCTGTCCCGGGAGTGCAGCAGCAGCGTGTTCAGCCGGGTCAGCGCGCCGGTCAGCGACGAACCGGTGCTGACCATGCCCTTCGCGGTGAAGCGGAGCTGGGCCATGGTGGCGACCGCGTCTATGCCGTGACCGGCCACGTCGCCGACCACGAACAGCGCGTTGTGGTCGGGCAGCTCGATGGCGCTGAACCAGTCGCCGCTGACGTGGATCTGCGACTGGGCGGGCACGTAGGTCACGTCGACCCGCAGCCCGGCGAGCTCCACCGTATTGTTCGGCAGCGGCAGCAGCGCGTGCTGCAGCCGGGCGGCCATCGCCCGCTCCGCCTGCAGGATGCCGCGCTGCATCAGGACCGCCCGCTCGCTCTCCACCAGCGCCAGCTCCGCGCTGCGCTGCGCGGTGAGGTCCTGCACGAAGCCGTGCACCTCGACGGGCGTGCCGTCCTGGTCCGCCACCGCCTCCGCGACGGCTCGCAGATGCCGGAACCCGCTGCCCACGCCGATCCGGAACGGTACGTCCACCGGCCCGCCGTCGCGGACGAGCTCGGTGACGGCACGGGAGAGGACGGGCGCGTCCTCGGGCACGACCAGGTCCGGCAGCCGCTCCAGGGGGAGGGGGCCGTGCTCGGGATCCCGGCCGAGGATGTCGTACACCTGGTCCGACCACGAGGCCTCTTGGGTGACCAGGTTCCAGTTCGCCCAGCCGAGGTTGCCGAGCCGCTGCACGTCGGCCAGGCGCTGTTCCTGCCGGTCGGAGAGGTCGTGCCGGATCCAGCTGACCACCAGCCCGTCGCCCAGCCGCGCCGCCCGCACCGAGTAGGTCGCGGTCTGCGCCACCCCGTCCGCCATCTCCTGGTACGCGAACGGCTCGCCCTCGAAGGGCTCCCCGGTCAGGAGCGCCGTCAGATACCCCTGCCACAGCGGCTCGCCCGCCACGGACGGGTAGCACTCGAGGATGCGCAGGCCGATCAGCTCGCGTCCGGTGCGGCCGAGGACGTCGACCGAGCCGGGGGCCGCGGCGTCGATGCGGTAGTCCTCCACCTCGCCCGACGGGGCGCGCAGCGGGGTCAGCAGGATCGCCGTGCCCGGCAGCACGTCGAACACGGCCTGCACCGCCTCGGCGACGTTCGAGGCGGCGTGGTCCGGCGGTGCGTCGAACGCGCGCAGCCGGCCGGCGCAGAGCCGGGCGACGGCCAGCAGGAGCTCCCGTGTGCGGGGGGCGAAGGGTCCCCCGCGCCCGCGCAGCACGCCGAGCGCCACGTCGGCCGTGTGTCCGGTCGGCACGGGCAGCCAGGCGCGCGACCGCCAGCGCTCGGGCGGGTCCCCTATCAGCAGGTACCGGGTCCGGTCCGTGGGGAGGTCCTCCAGCCAGCGCGGCTCCCGGGCCCGCAGGGTGTCCAGTGGGGCGACCCCGTTCAGCGGCGGAATCCGGTGCCACTGGGCGGCCAGCGTGTCGCCGATCCCGGCGTGCCCGATCAGTTCGAGTCCGCCTTCGGGCAGCCGCGCGTACAGCAGGACGGCGTCCGCCCCCACCTCCGGCCCGAGCCGCTCCCGCAGGCACTCGGCGAGCTCCCGCGGCGAACCGACGCCCACCAGCGCCTTCCCGAGCCGCGCCAGCGTCTCGGCGTGGTCGTCGGGCCCTGCGGCCTGAAGCGCGGTACCGGTCCGGGCGGGGGCTCCGGCGACCGGCTCGAAGTCACGGTCCGGCTCCGCGCCGCCGTCCGGCTCCGCGCCGCCGTCCGGCTCCGCGCCCCCGGCGGGGTCCACCGCGCGCGGCCCCGCGTCATCCGTGGCCCCCGGGTCACCGGACTCGTCCCGTGGGGGCATCAGGGCGCCGAGGGTCAGCCAGCACTCCTCGATGAGGGTGCGGTTCCCGGCCTTGGCGCGTTGCAGCAGCTCCTCGTGCGCGCTGTCCGGGGTGCATCCGGTCAGGGCCATCAGGGCGCCCTTGGCCCGCTCCACGACGGCGGAGGTCGCCGCCAGCTCCTGGAGCCTGTCCATCTCCGCGCGCTGCCTGGCCACGACCTTGGACAGCGCCGCCAGGTCGGGGACGCCGCCGGTCTGCGGGGGAGGGGCGGGCTCGCTCGTCACGCGACGAGCATTGCACATCGGGGCGGGTCCGATCACTCCCGTACCGGGCACGAGTTCCCCCGGCGGCCGGACCCCTGGGACGGGTGGTCCCGAGCAGGGTGGACGGCGCCCCGGGGAGCGGCCGGAAAAGGGCAGGTCGCCGCGGCTGGTTCGACCGTCGTGCGCGGTCAGCGGCCCGTGCTGTGGCCGACCAGCGCCTCGGTGACCGCCCGGACGCTGCGGGCGATGTGCTGCAGCTGGAGCACCTCCGCCGCGTACAGCTTGATCGTGTGCTCGATGACCGACTCGGGCATGCCCAGCACGGGCAGCTCGGCGCGTGCGGTCTGCAGCGCGGTCCGGGCCACCCGTATCTCGTGCTGCACCTGGATCTGGGCGTGCCGGGCGAGCAGCACGGGGTGGCGGATCAGCGCCGGGTAGCTGGCGTAGCGGGCCGGGACCAGCTCGCGCAGCCACTTGGCGGCCGAGCGCTCCCAGTCGTAGCTGCCGGGCGTCTTGACCTGACAGGGCCAGTCGGGGCTGACGGTGCGCGTCGTCGTGAGGGTCATGATCATCGCTTCCGGGTGTGCGGCGTCGTGAGGGGTGGTCCGACGGGGTGGGGCGGCCCCGGCCTAGGGGATGACCGGGGCCGCCACGGGCGCTCGCGCAGGCGATGCCCGATCGAACACCCCTGGCGCCGACGCGGGTAGGGGGCGGCGGCTGGGAGTGTCCGTGCAGGGGCCCCGGGGGCCGGTCGCCGGCGCGGCGTGTGGTGCTGCGTGCGCATGGGCGGTCCGTTCGGCTTTCTCGGGGCGCGTGCGAGGGGTGAGTCCTTGGGTGCGGACCGTGCCCGGAGTGGGCCGGGTGCGATCCGTGAGCAGTATTTATATATGCCGTCGGCTTTGCAAGGCGTATGAAAACATTCATGCGTGTTTTGGGGTGAATGATCCCCGTACGAGGCCGAGCGGAACGGTTGGTGCTGTCAGTCCTTGAGGAAGAACTGGTGCTGCTCGGCGACCTGCTCGTACTCCTCGAGCCGCGCCTGGGTGCGCTCGGGGTCGGCGTCGGTCATGGCCTGCAGCAGCGCGGCGGCCATCAGGCCGGGGGCGGCGTAGGAGTCGAAGACCAGCCGGGAGCCGGTGCCGGTGGTGAAGGTGACGTCGGCCTCGTCGGCCAGCGGCCCCAGTGCCAGGTCGGTCACCAGGGCGACCTTGAGTCCGGCGCCGCGCGCGACCCGGATCGCGGTGAGCGTCTCCTGCGCGTGCCGGGGCATGCCGAACGCCAGCACCCAGGTGCCGCCGGCCTCGCGGGACTGCAGCAGCGCGTCGTAGGCCACGCTGCCGCCCCGGGTCACCAGCCTGACATCGGGGTGGATACGGCGGGCGGCGTAGGCGAAGTACTCGGCCAGGGAGACGGAGATGCGCAGGCCCAGCACGGTGAGGGGGGCGGACCGGGACAGCTCGCGGCCGACCCGGATCACGCGGGCGGGGTCGGCGAGGTCCCGCCGCAGGTTCTCCAGGTTCTGGATCTCGGCGTCGACGGCCGCCTGGAGTTCGTTGCTGCGGTTCTCCTCGGCCGCGGCGGGGCCGCCGGCGAAGGTGCTCAGCGCGATCGACTGGAGCTTCTCCCGCAGCGCGGGGTAGCCGCTGAAGCCGACCGCGGCGGCGAACCGCGTCACGGAGGGCTGGCTCACGCCGACCCGCTCGGCGAGGTCGGTGATCGACAGGAACGCGGCTTCGGTGATGTTCTCGATGAGGTACTGGGCCACGCGGCGCTGTCCGGGGGACAGCCGGGGTCCGTCGAAGAGCTCGCGGAGCCGGGAGGTCGGTGACGCTTCGGCCTCCGGGACGGCCTTGCCCGAGGTGATCGCGGATGCCTGTGCGCGTGCCTGCTGCGGCGATGGCACCGGTGCGCCTCCTTTGTCTCCCACGAAGACTCAACATAGCCCACGGAGCGTGCTGGCCAGGGGTGTGCTTACCGCCGGGAACCCCGCCGTGCTCAGCGCCGATAGACGGTGATCGAATGACCGACGTCGTCGACCGGGCGACTGCTGTCGATCAGTTCCGCCAGCTTCCCGCGCGCCTTGGCCGCCGCCGAGTCCGACACGACGAGCACACCGTGCACTTCGCTCAGGGCCGCCCGGCGCGGATCGGCCGCGTGGATGCCGTAGTACGAGGGCACACCGCTCCCCTTGTACACGAGCCAGATCCGCTCGCCCCGGTACCGGTCCCGCAGCCGGTCGGCGAGCCGGCCCAGGTCCTGGCCCCAGTCCACGTTGGAGTCGTGCAGCCGCAGCCGGGTCTTCGCCGGCCCGCCGAACGCCTCGTTGGAGTACGGCAGGTAGTACGGGTACGTCCGCAGCGAACTGACCGCGACGAACAGCACCAGCGCCCCTGTCGCCACCGGCGCCCACCGCCGGCCCGCCGCGAGCACGCAGGCCGACGCGACCGCCAGGAACATCGGCACGAACACGGCGTAGCGGGTGCCGAAGTCGCGCGAGCCGGTCATCGCGGCGGCCAGCAGCACGGCGGGCGGCAGCAGCACGTAGGGCGCGGCGGGCCGCAGCCGCCGTACCGCCACGACCGCGACGGCCCCGGCCGCCCACAGCGCGAGCATGCCGAGCGGGGTCTTCACCAGCAGGGCGGCCGGGAGGTAGTACCAGAGCGAGCCGGTGTAGAGCCGCCCGAAGAGATAGCCCTGCCACGCGTAGTTCTCCAGCCCGAACTGCACCCGTATCCCCGCCCCGTACGCGGACGGGAACGGCAGCAGGCCGGCCAGGCGCCCGCGCAGCCCGTGGACGGCGGGTACGGGCTCGGCGGGCGTGAAGCGCAGCAGCGGGTCGACCGCGAGGTAGGCCGCCCAGACGACGGCGACGGCGGCCAGCGCCACCACGGCCGCTCCCACGAGCCCCCGCCGCAGTGCCTCGCGGCGGGCCGACCCGCGCCGGTACACGGACACGGCGGCGAGCAGCATCAGCACCGGTACGGCGGGCAGGGCGCTCATCCTGGTCGCCAGGGCCGCCCCGAGCGCCGCCCCCGCCAGGGGCAGGTACAGCCGGGGCCGGTGCCGGGCCCGCCACACCAGCCACGCCGAGGTCAGCACGAACCCGGCGGCCGGCACGTCGAGGGTGGCCAGCGAGCCGTGCGCGATCAGGTCGGGGGAGAAGGTGTACAGCGCCAGCGCCGCGAGGCCGCCCGCCGTGCCGACGGCCTCGCGCGCGAAGGCGTACGCGACCAGCCCGAAGAGCAGCGTCAGCACGATCACCGGCAGCCGGGCCCACAGCATCAGCCGCCAGGGGTCGTTGCCGGACTCGTAGAGCAGGTGGCGGCCGACCTCTCCCTGGTTGCCGTGGTACGAGGCGTCGTAGTGCGGGTCGGCGACCGCGATCCCCGCCATGATCACGAGCTTGCCGAGCGGCGGGTGCTCGGGGTTGTAGCGCAGGCGGTGCTCGCGCAGGTAGTCGGTGGCGGTGGCGACGTACACGGGCTCGTCGATCGTGGGCGTCTGCCGCACGGCCGTCGTCACCATGGCGAACGCCATCTGCGCGAGCAGCAGCACCACCAGCGGCGGCACCAGCCACCGGCGGTGGCGGCGCAGCCCGGCGTACAGGCGCTGCCGGGCGGGCAGCGCCGCCCGGGGTGCCGGGCCGCCGCCGGCGGGGGCCTCGGGTGCGAGGACCGAGTGCTGTTCGCGCGTCATCGTCCGCCCTGCGGTGCCCCGCGCCGGGCGGTGGCGGGAGCGATCGGGGACCGGTTCATGGCCCCACTGTCGCATCGCTCCGCCACCGGGCGCGTCACCGCTTCACGAGTCGTACCGACAGGCCGTCTGCCGTATACACCGGTACGGCGCGCAGCCGGTCGGAGTTCACCTCTACCCGGTCGAACCGACCGCTCAGCCGCGAAACGCCGAGGACCGGCACCGTGGTGCCCGCGGCCGGCGGCCGTTCGTCGTCCAGCCGCAGGGAGAGCACGCTGCCCCTGCCGAGCACCGCCTGCCGCTTCACCGCCAGCGGCGCCTTGCGGCCGGCTCGCAGGGTGACCTCCAGCGTGCCCGCGTCCTGCCTGTAGAGCCCGCGCACCCGTACCCGCTCGTCCACCCGCAGCACACCGTCCGCGATCCGCACGTCACCGTGGCCGAGGGCGTCCTCGGAACCGGCGACCAGCGTGCCCTGCGCGAGCACGGTGGTGCCGGTGTACCGGTTGCGGCCGGTCAGCGTGAGGGTGCCGGTGCCCCGCTTGGTCAGGCCGCCGCGCCCGTCGATGTCGTTGCGCCAGCTGTCGGCGGCCGAGAAGCCTCCGGCGCCCGCGTCGAGGCTCACGGTCACATCGGAGTCGAAGGCCCCGTAGCCGTCCGCCGCCGCGAACAGGTTCAGCCGGCCCCACTGCTCGAAGCCGTCGAGCAGGACGTACCCGGCGGGCAGCCCGGTGGTGCGCAGCACCTCCCGCCGCTGCCCGGCGTCGAGGTACGGCAGCCGCGTCTCCAGCAGCACCTCCGCGCCCTTGGGCACGGTCAGCGGCGCGCCGTGGCCCTGCCGGGTCAGCACGTACGTCAGCCGGGGCGTGACCGCGCGGGCGTTGGCGGCCCGGTCGGCGTAGGGGTCGGTGCCGGGGCCGGCCGTGTGCGCGTAGGCGTACAGGGTGTCGGCGTCTGTCCCTGTCCGCTGCTCGAAGTAGGCCAGCGCCTGGGCCCGCGCGGCCTGCTTGAGGGCGGCGTTGGCCGGGTCCGCGAGGGTCGCCGCGGCCAGCGCGGTGGCCATGATCCGGCCGCCGATGACGTCGACGGCGGAGTGCATGCCGGCCACGATCCGGGTGTGGCTGAGCTCGAAGGCCCGCGTCACCAGCTCCTGGAAGCGCTCCGGCACCGCGTAGGCCAGCGCGAGGCCCGCCAGGTGGAAGGCGTTGGTGTGGCCGCTGGGGAAGCCGCCGTCGTCGGTGGGGGAGGTGCCGCGCTGGCGCAGCAGCTGCGGGGCGACGACCACCTGTGAGTCGTAGACGGGGTAGCCGAGTGCGTCGGTCTTCCCGGTGTCGACGACCTCGCTGTCCTCGTTCATGCGCCACGGGCGCGGGTACTGGAACGCGTACTTGGCGGGGTTGCCGGAGGCGTAGGGACCGCGCACGGTGTCGACCAGTTCGGCCACCTTGCCCAGCGCGGAGTCGTGCGAGCCCGCGCCGAGCGCGGAGCCCGCCGGGGCGTTCGCGGGCACGGCGTCGCTGACGGTGGTCGCGGGGGTGCCGTCGGGGGCGGCGGTGATCGAGGTGACCGCCTTGGCGCCCGCCTTGTACAGGTCGGCCAGCGGGCCGAGGCCGGCGATCATCGCGTAGCTCTGGTGCTGCCGGTCGTAGACGAACGCCTCCTTCGCCTCGGCGTCCGTGCGGGCCCCGGTGATCCGGGCGCAGTAGCGCATGTTGGCGCGCAGCACCTCGGGCCGGAGCGCGGTGCCGCCGTTCCAGGCCGAGCCGGTCTTCCAGATCTGGGCGAAGCCGCCGAGGATCCGGACCACCGCGTTGGTGTCGGCGGTGAGATTCCCCAGGACATTGGTCTTGTAGTCGTCGACGAACGCGGCGGGAGCGGTCGCCGCCTTCGCGTCGGCGGCGGCGAGCCAGGTCGCGAAGGTGGGGGCGGCCAGCACGCCCGCCGACGCGCCGAGCGAGGTCTTGAGGAACCCGCGCCGTCCGACGGCGCGTTCACGGACCGAGGTGGGGGAGCGGTGCCCGGCTGGTGACGGCATGCGTGTGCCTCTCTTGAGTTCTTCGGTCGCGTGCGGAAAGTTGAACGAGCGAATATCTATGAGGGGGTCGTGTCCCGCCGGCGAGGGCCCGGCGACCGGGACGTGTCACCCGGGTGAACGGGGGCCGCGCGTTTCACAGGATCGAGCGCGCCAGCGCCACCGCGCCCTCCACCGGCGGTACGCGCAGCGGTCGCGGCCGGGAGCCCGGCAGGGTCTCGGCGAGCGCGGCGGCGAAGGCGTCGTACAGGAGCGGCTGGGAGAGGACGGTGCCGCCCGCGACCACCACGTCGTCGGCGGCGACCCCGCGTTCGGTGAGCCGGACGACGAGCCCGGCCAGCGAGCGGCCACCGGCGGCGATCACGTCCCGGGCGAGGAGCGATCCCGCGTCGGCGGCGGCGAAGAGGGCCGGGGCGTGCCGGCCCCACTCCGCGGAGACGTCGGTGGCGGCCTCCAGCGCCGCGCCGAGCGCCGGTACCTCGGCCACGCCGAACGCGGCGAGCAGCGCCGACGCCAGCGCGTCCGGGGCCGCACCACGGTCGTGGGCGGCCCAGACCGCCCGCGCGGCCTCGCGCACCAGACCTGCCGCGCCGCCCTCGTCGCCGAGCACCGCGCCCCAGCCGCCGACCTGGACGGCCGAGCCGTCCGCGCGCCGGCCCACCGCCACCGAACCGGTGCCGGCGACCAGACCGACGCCCTTGTCCAGCCCGGCGGCGGGCAGGAGGAGCTCGGCATCGCCGACGACCAGCGCCGGCGCGTCGAAGTGGAGTCGCAGCGCGGTGCCTATCGGGGCGCACTGGCGAGGCGTCTCGCAGGCGTGCCCGCCCACGGCCACGGCGGACGGGCGCAGGCCCGCCGGCAGGGCGTCCGCGACCAGCGCGGCCAGCCATCCGGCGGCGGCCACCGGGTCGTGCGGCCGCCAGCCGCGGCTGGCGCGGACGTGGTCGGCGACCAGGTCCTCGCCCGCGACGGCGCGCAGCCGGGTCTTGGTGCCGCCCACGTCGACGCCGACCACGAGCGGGCACGAGAGGGGGGTGTCCTGCACGGAACCTCTTTCGTCGTTGCGCTGTGCTGCGACGGTGGGCGAACCGTGCCTGTAGGAAGGGGAGTTGACGACCGTAGGGAAGCCCCGGGACGGGCTTCTGACGGAGCGCGGCGGACGTGTACCGCGAGTTCGTTAGGAAGTTTACTAACCAAGTAGCATGCGTCAAGAGGCATGAAATCCCGATGCCACCCGACCTTTGTGAGCAGACCGCTGCGGCACGACCTGGGGGAGAGCATGAAGCTGAGCGAGAGTGCCCGCGCCGTGTTCGCCGTACTGGCTGCGACGGGCACCGCCACCCGCCCGCAGCTGGCGGCCGGTGCGGGCCTGTCCAAGCCGACCGTCTCCTCGGCCGTGGCCGAGCTGGAGGCCGCCGCGCTCGCCGCTCACTCCGGGACCGCCTCCAGCGGCACCGGCCGCACCGCCGCCGTCTACCGTCTCGGGCCGGCCGCCGGAGCCGTGCTCGCCGTCGACCTCGGCCCCGCGCTGACCCGGGTCCGCGGCTGCGCCCTGGACGGCACCCTGCTCGCCGAGGGCACCAGTTCCCGAGCGGACGCCGCCGACGCCGTACGCGAAGCCCTCGCCAAGCTGCCCGCGGATGCCCCGTTGCGCACCGTCGTCGTCGCCGTCGGCGACGTCACCACGCAGGACCGGGAGGGCGCGCGTATGCGCCCGGCGACGGCCAAGGCCGGTCCCGTCTTCGACGCCATGGCCGTCGCGCTGCCGCCCGGCGTTCCCGTCCACCTGGAGAACAACGTCAACTGCGCCGCACTCGCGGAGTTGCACGAGGGCGCCGCCCGCGGCCGCGACACCTTCGGGTATCTGCGGATCGGCGTGGGCGTGGGTCTCGGCATCGTCGTCGCGGGCGGGGTCCTGCGCGGGGCGAACGGTGCCGCCGGAGAGGTGGCCCGGCTGCCCTACCCCTGGGACGAGGGCCGCGAACCGCGCCGCGAGGCCCTGGAGGACCACATCGGCGCGCGTTCCCTCCTGCGCCGCTGCAGGCAGGCCTGGCGGGACACCGACGGCCCCTGTCCCCGCACCGCCGAGCGGCTCTTCGTCCTCGCCGGGGAAGGTCACGCCACGGCCCGTGCCGTGGTCGCCCGCCATGCCGCCGACGTGGGCCGGCTGGCCGCCGCCGTGACCGCCGTACTGGACCCGGGACTGATCGTGCTGGGCGGCAGCACCGGTGCGGACCCGCAGCTCCTGCACGGTGTCCGAACCGAGCTCGCCCGGCTGAGCTGGCCCACCGAAGTCGTCAGCAGCACGGTCGGCGAGCTCGGCACCGTCGTGGGCGCCGCCCGGCTCGCGGTCTCCCGAGGAGTCCAAACCGTGACCGAGGCCGCGGGGGCGAAGGATTGACGGCTTCCACTCGATCTGCCAATGTCCGGACAAGCGCTTTCTAAGTCGGCCGGGACGCCGACTCAGGGTAGCCTCCCGCCCGTACGCGAAGTACGGCAGCCGCACGAGGGCGTGCTTGTGCGACGTCGGCCGTCATGGCCGGGGACCCCACCCTTCAAGGCGATGCGGCCGGGCGAGGCCGTGCCCCCGGAAAGCGAAATTTCCTGCAAAAGGCACCCGTGCCGCCTCGGCCGGCGCCGTGCTCCGTCCAGTACGACGAAAAGGGATCGAAAATGACCAGTGTGGGTGTGCGGCGCTCCCGCCGACTCGACGGCGGCATACGCCGTATGGTGCCCCTCGCTGCCGTGGCCACGGCAGGTGCCCTTCTGCTCTCCGCCTGCGGGTCGGGGTCCGACTCGGGCGGGACCTCCAAGTCGCTGACGTTCTGGATCTCCACGGTTCCGGGGCAGGACGCGGGCTGGAAGAAGCTGGTGGCGCAGTACAAGAAGGAAACCGGCGTCAAGGTCAAGCTCGTCAACATCCCCTACGACGGCTACGCGACGAAGCTGCACAACGCCGCGCAGGCGAACTCCCTGCCCGACGTGGCCGCCGTGCCGGCGCTGGACCCGATCTGGTCGAGCAAGCTGATCGACCTCAGCTCCATCGCCAACAAGAAGAGCAACAACATCAACGCCAACTTCCTCGCCAAGGACTCGTCCGGCAAGGTGCTGTCCATCCCCTCGGACGTCACCGCGTCCGGCCTGTTCATCAACAAGACGCTGTTCAAGAAGGCCAAGGTCTCCTTCCCGACCTCGCCCCAGAAGACCTGGACCTGGACCGACTTCATCAAGGCGGCGAACAAGGTCCGGGAGAAGACCGGCGCCAAGTACTCCCTGACCTTCGACCAGTCGCCGTCCCGGCTCCGCGCCATGGTGTACGAGATGGGCGGGAAGTACGTCCACGCGGACTCCTCCGGCAAGTTCTCGGTGGACAGCGCGACCAAGAAGGCCGTGAACACCTTCGTCGGATGGAACGACGACAAGACCATGCCGAAGTCGGTGTGGACGAGCGGCGCCGACCCGTCGGCCATGTTCCAGAGCGGTGACGTGGTCGCCTACTGGTCCGGTGTATGGCAGGTTCCCGCCTTCGCGGAGAGCATCAAGAAGTTCGACTGGGCGAGTGTCCCGACCCCCGCCCAGCCGGTGCAGGCCAGCGACGTCAACAGCGGCGGCATGACGGTGGGCTTCAACAACAACGGCGACGCGGCCACCGCCGCGACGAAGTTCCTGTCCTGGCTGTACGAGCCGGCCCACTACCAGGCGCTGTGTGAGGCGTCCGGGTTCCTGCCGGTCGAGAGCGGTCTGAACCCGAAGTACCCCTTCACCTCCGAGGCGGCGCAGGCGGCGTTCAAGCTGTACAACGAGGAGATCCCGCTCTACGCACCGATCTCCGGTTACTTCAACACCGCGCAGACGAACTGGGTGCTGAAGGGCAAGAGCCTCACCGAGGACCCGACCAAGACGGAGCTCGGCAAGGCGATCAACGGCCAGCAGTCGGCCGACAAGGCCCTGGAGAACATCGTGTCCGGCTACAACCAGCAGGTCGGCGGCGGATCGTAGGCCGACGGGCCCGGGCGGCGGGGTCGACACGCCGCCGCCCGGCCTCGGGCGCCCCCGTGATGCCGGGCTCCTGGCGTGAGCCCACCGCAATCCCTTCCACCAGCACGGAGTCAGGAAGATGACAAAACGCGCCTCGGACGTGTCCGCGAGCCCGCCCAGGAGACGCAGTAAGTACACCCTTGCGCCGCTCGCCCTCATCGCGGCCAACGTCGTGCTCTTCGCGCTGTTCTTCGTCTGGCCTGCGGTGATCGGGCTCCTCTACTCCTTCACGAACTACACGGGCGTCGGGGTGTTCCAGTGGGTCGGACTGGACAACTACCACAACCTGTTCGGGGACTCCACGTTCTACGACGCGCTGACCCGGACGCTGCTGTACACCGTCCTCTTCGTCCCGCTGAACTTCGCGCTCTCGCTGCTCGCCGCCAACCTGGTGGTGAACAAGCACGCCAAGGGATCGTCGGTCGCCCGCGTCATCTTCTTCATACCGTGGCTGCTGTCGCCCATCGTCGTGGGTGTCCTGTGGCGGTGGCTGTTCGGTGAGAACTTCGGACTGGTCAACTACGTCATCGAGAAGCTCGGCGGAGGCGCCGTTCCGTGGCAGTCGAACGCGGACCTGTCGCTGCTGGTGGTGGTGATGGCGGCAGCCTGGGCGTGGACGGGTTTCACGATGCTGCTCTTCATCGCGGCGATCAAGAACGTCCCGGTGTCGTACTACGAGGCGGCCGAGCTCGACGGCGCCGGTTCGTGGCGCAAGTTCATCAGCATCACGCTGCCGAGCATCGCGCCCACCTCGTTCATCGTCATCCTGCTCAACACGATCAACGCGATGAAGGAATACCCGGTGTTCGTCGCCCTCAACAACGGCGGACCCGGAACCTCGAACAACCTGCTCGTCCAGTACATCTATGAGACCGGCTTCAAACGGGGCCAGATCGGCTACGCGAGCGCCGCGTCATTCGTGCTCATGCTCATCCTGATGGCCGTCGCGATCATCCAGCTGATCGTCAACCGGCGGGTGGAGAACCGATGACAACCACAGACATGCCCCGCCCGCTCGACGCCGATGCCAAACAGCCCGTGTCCAAGAGGCGGCCCCGCAAGGCGGCCAGCGGTGGGCTCCGGCGGGCGGTGCCCGCGACGACACTGCTGTGGATCCTGGCGTGCCTGTACGGTCTGCCGGTGCTGTGGTTCATCCTCAGCTCCCTCAAGCCGGCCAGCGACCTGTTCTCCTATCCGCTGACGCTGGTTCCGCACAACCCCACCCTGTCGGGATTCAAGGCAGCGTGGGACAGCGCCAACTTCTCCCAGTACTTCGTCAACACGGCCATCGTGTGCGTGATCACGACGATCCTCACGGTGGGGGTCAGCTGCTGCACCGGCTACGCGCTGGCCAAGTACGACAACAAGTGGCTCAAGGTCTTCTTCATCTGCATCCTGGCCACCACGATGCTGCCGTCCGAGGTCATGCTCGCCCCTGAGTTCCTGGTGGTCCGCAACCTCGGCCTCTACAACTCGTTCGCCGGCATCATCCTCCCGGCCGTGCTCACCGCGACCGGATGCTTCATGTTCCGCCAGTTCTTCCTCACGGTTCCCGACGAACTCGTGGAAGCCGCACGCATCGACGGCGCCCGCGAACTGTCGATCTTCCTGCGGATCATGGTGCCGCTCTCCCGGCCCATCATGCTGACCCTCGCCATCCTGTCCTTCCAGTGGCGGTGGAACGACTACATCTGGCCGCTTCTGATGCTGAACGACCCCGACAAGTTCACCGTGCAGATCGGCATCCAGAGCATCGTCGGCGCGCAGAACATCAACTGGTCGGTACTGCTCGGCGCATCGGTCATCTCCATGATCCCTCTGATCGCCATCTTCCTGGTCTTCCAGCGCTACGTCATGGGCGCCGACATCAATGCCGGACTGAAGGACTGACCGTGCAGATCACGCTCGACCGCGAGTTCGTCCGTGCGGCGGCCTCCGCCGCCGACCGGCCGGCCGTCCCGCTGGCGGACCGCCCGGACGAGGAGCCGACCGGTGTGCCCCACCGCGGTCTGGCGCACCGGGTGAAGACACTGCTCGCCGCGTACCGTTCACAGGACTCGGCGCTGCACGGCAGCGAGCGGGCCATCGCGGCCACGATGACCCACCTCGCCGCTCTCCGGGCCCTGCAGGCCCCCTCCGGCCTCTTCGCCGGCGGCGACAACGTGCAGTCACCCCCGGATTCCGCGTTCACCATCAACGACGTGTGCGACGCGCACGTCATCGCCGCGAACGCGGGGCCGGAACTGCGAGAGGCCGCCGCCGCCCTCGCCGAGATCGCCGGCGCGGCTTCCGAGAGCCTGCGGACAGGCGGGGTGCACACGCCGAACCACCGATGGGAACTGTGCGCGGCGCTGGCCCGGCTGCACCGGTCGTTCCCGGACGGCCGGCTGCTCGACCGTGTCGAGGCGTGGCTCGCCGAGGGAGTCGACATCGATGCGGAGGGCCTGTACTCGGAGCGGAGCGCCAACTACGCGGCCCACGTGTCCAACCCTTCGCTGCTGCTGCTGGCCGACGTCCTCGGCCGCACCGACCTGCTGGATGCCGTCGAACGCAACCTCACCGCGACCCTGGACCTCATCAGACCGGACGGCACGGTGGAAACCGTCCACTCGCGGCGGCAGGACCAGAACCATCCGTTCTCCCTGGCGCCCTACCTGCCGCACTACCGGCTGCTCGCGATCCGTACCGGGCGGGGCGACTTCAGCCGAGCGGCGCGGCTGGCAGCAGCCTGCGGCATCGACGACGCCCGCCTCCTGGCCGAGACCATCCTCACGCCGGACCTGTGCCGCGCGCTGCCGGCGCCGGCGCCGGAAACCCTTCCCCGCGACCGGTACATCACCACGGCGCGCCTTGCCTCACGCGCCTCCGCCACCGCGCACACCGTCGTGTACGGCGGCTCGGACGTGCCCGAGCACCGGCGCATCCGCTCGGGCCTCGCCTGCAATCCGACCTTCCTGCGGCTCTTCGCCGGCGACGCGGTCCTCGACGCCGTGCGGCTGTCCCGGGGCTTCTTCGACCTGGGCCCCTTCCGTGCCACGGACATGGCGCATCTCGGCGCCGGCCGGTACCGGCTCACCGAGACCCTCACGGCCGCCTACTACCAGCCGCTTCCGCCGGCCGAGCGCCGAGCGGGCGGCGCCTATGAGCTGGCGGACGAGGGACGCTTCTCGGCCGCGATGTCGTTCGGGCAGCGGCCGCGGGACGAGGTCGCGCTGACGACCCGCGTCGATGTGGAACTCCGGGACGACGGCGCCGACATCCGGTTCGACATGGCCGGTCCGCGGGTGCCGTGGGCACTCGAACTGACCTTCCGGCCGGGAGGCGTCGTGCACGGCGCCGAACCGCTGGGCGAAGGACGCTGGTGTCCCGGCTCCGGGGCGATGGCGTACCGGGTGGGCGAGGACGAGATTCGCGTCGAGGCCGGCGTCCACTCCGGTGAACCGCTGGCGGGACCGGACCGAGGCGACCTGCTGCGGTACGACCCGGGTCAGGACTACACGTTGCTGGGGGGGACCGACGCGACGACAGGGCCACGGCTCTGCCTCGGTGGATTCGGCCCGCACACGCTGAGCGTCGCTCTGCGCGCTCGCCGGACCCGTGAGCGTGTCGCGGAGTGACGCGGTACGTCACCCACACAGCGCTTTCTGTGGGTGACGCTCGCCGTGGAGCGGCTCGACGGGACCCCGCACGCGTGGCTCACGCCGCGGACGCGCCCGGCGGCAGCGCGGTCACCGGCACGATCAGGTCCGCCCGGTCCTGGGTCGCCGCCACCAGGTCCGCGTTGCGCTGGTCGCTGCCCAGGACCCACGTCACCGCCGTGTCGTGGTCCTTGCCGAACTCCTCGTGGCGGGCGACGAGCCTGCGGATCCGCTCCTCCTCGTCGATCCCGACGAACCACACCTCGTCCAGGCAGGGCCGCACCCGCGCCCACGCGCCCGTGTCCAGCAGCAGGTAGTTGCCCTCCGTCACCACCAGCCGGGCCGATGGCGGCACCGGGATCGCGCCCGCGAGCGGCTGCTCCAGCACGCGCTCGAAGTCCGGCGCGTACACCACCTCGTCCCGCTCCTGGCGCAGCCGCCGGAGCAGCGCCGCGTACCCGGCGGCGTCGAAGGTGTCGGGCGCGCCCTTGCGGGCCCGGCGGCCCAGGCGGTCCAGTTCGATGTCGGCCAGGTGGAAGCCGTCCATCGGGACGTGCGCCACCCAGGGTGAGCTGGTGCCGTTGAGCGCGCGCACCAGGTGCTCGGCCAGCGTCGACTTGCCCGCGCCGGGGCTGCCGGCGATGCCGAGGAGGGCCCGCGGACCACGCTCGGCGAGGGAGCGGGCGCGGGCGAGGAGGTCGTCGAAAGTCAGTGGCACGGGGGAGAGTCTGTCACCCGTGTCCGACGCAGCATGTGGCGTGCGCCACTCACTGGAACCGGCCCTGCGGGGAAGTGTGCTGAGTATGACTGAGCTCGGTCTGCCCGACACCATTCTGGCCTGTCTCTTCGACCTCGACGGGGTCGTCACCAAGACGGCCGTCGTGCACGCGGCCGCCTGGAAGGAGACGTTCGACGAGTTCCTGCGCGGCTACGAGGGCGAGCGCGCCCGGCCGTTCGACGCGGTCGCCGACTACGACGAGTACGTCGACGGGCGCCCGCGCGCGGACGGGGTGCGCACCTTCCTCGCCTCCCGGGACATCGACCTGCCCGAGGGCGATCCGGACGATCCACCGGACGCCCGGACCGTGCACGGCCTCGGCAACCGGAAGAACGAACTGGTCCTGGAGAGGATCCGCACCGACGGCGTGGAGCCGTACGAGGGCACGCTGCGCTACATCGACGCGGTCCGGGCCGCGGGACTGAAGACGGCGATCGTCTCCTCCAGCGCCAACACCCTGGACGTGCTGCGCTCGATCGACGCCGAGCACCTCTTCGACGTCCGCGTCGACGGCGTGGTCGCCGCCGAGCGGGGGCTGCCCGGCAAGCCCCACCCGGACACCTTCCAGGCCGCCGCCCGCGACCTCGGGGTCGAGTACCGGCAGGCCGCCGTGTTCGAGGACGCGCTGGCCGGCATGGACGCGGGCCGCTCGGGCGGCTTCGGGTACGTCGTCGGCGTCGACCGGACCGGACAGACCGACGCGCTGTACACGCACGGCGCCGACATCGTCGTGCAGGACCTCTCCGCACTGGGAGGCAAGGAGTGATCACCCAGCGGTCGTACACCGTCGAGCCGTGGACCGTGCGCGAGACCGACCTCAACCTCGACGTCCTGGCCCAGAGCGAGTCGGTGTTCGCGCTGTCCAACGGCCACGTCGGCTGGCGCGGCAACCTGGACGAGGGCGAACCGCACGGCCTGCCCGGCAGCTACCTCAACGGAGTGCACGAGGTGCATCCGCTGCCGTACGCCGAGGCGGGCTACGGCTATCCGGAGTCGGGCCAGACGGTCATCAACGTCACCAACGGCAAGATCCTGCGGCTGCTGGTCGACGACGAGCCGTTCGACCTGCGCTACGGGCGGCTCGTCTCCCACGAACGCGTCCTGGACCTGCGCCGGGGAGTGCTGGAGCGGACCTGCGAGTGGACCTCGCCCGCCGGGTCGACCATCCGGGTGCGCTCGACCCGGCTGGTCTCCCTCACCCAGCGGGCCGTCGCCGCCGTCTCCTACGAGGTGGAGCCCGTCGACAGCCGGACCCGGGTGGTCATCCAGTCCGAGCTGGTCGCCAACGAGAGCCTGCCCGGACCGAACGGCGACCCGCGCGCGGCCCAGGCGCTGAAGTCGCCGCTGGAGCCCGAGGAGGACGTCGCCGTGGGCCCCCGGCTGCGCCTGGTGCACCGCACGAAGCGCAGCGGCCTGCGGGTGGCGGTGGCCGCCGACCACGTCGTCACCGGCCCGGAGCGGACCACGACCAGCAGCGAGAGCAACGTGGACGTGGCCCGCTTCACCGTCACCTCCGTGCTGGAGCCCGGCGAGCGGCTGCGCGTGGAGAAGCTCGTCGCCCACGGCTGGTCCGGAGCCCGCTCCAGGCCCGCGATGAGCGACCAGGTGGAGGCGGCCCTCGCGGCGGCCGGGCACAGCGGCTGGGAAGGGCTCCTCGACGACCAGCGCGCCTACCTGGACGACTTCTGGGCCCGCGCCGACGTCGAGGTGGAGGGCGACGAGGAGATCCAGCAGGCCGTCCGCTTCGCCCTCTTCCACGTCCTGCAGGCCGGAGCGCGCGCCGAGCAGCGGGCGATCCCGGCGAAGGGGCTGACCGGCTCCGGCTACGACGGGCACGCCTTCTGGGACACCGAGATGTTCGTGCTGCCCGTCCTCACCTACACCGCGCCCCAGGCCGTCGCCGAGGCGCTGCGCTGGCGGTACAACACCCTGGACGCGGCCCGGGAGCGCGCGGCCCAACTGGGCCTGGAGGGCGCCGCGTTCCCCTGGCGGACCATCGAGGGCTCGGAAGGGTCGGCGTACTGGCCGGCCGGTACCGCGGCCTTCCATGTGAACGCCGACATAGCCGACGCCGTGGTGCGCTACGTCGCCGCCACGGGCGACACCGGCTTCGAACGGGACACCGGCGTCGAACTGCTGGTGGAGACCGCCCGGCTGTGGCGTTCGCTCGGCCACCACGACCACCGCGGCGCCTTCCACATCGACGGCGTCACCGGCCCCGACGAGTACAGCGCGGTGGCCGACGACAACACGTACACCAACCTGATGGCGCGGGAGAACCTGCTGGCCGCCGCCGACGCCGTCGAACGCCATCCGGGGGAGGCGGACCGGCTCGGCGTCGACACCGAGGAGAGCGCCGCCTGGCGGGACGCCGCCGAGGCCATGCACATCCCCTACAACGACGAACTCGGCGTGCACGAACAGCACGCCGGCTTCACCCGCTACCAGCGCTGGGACTTCGCGAACACCCGCCCCGACCAGTACCCGCTGCTGCTGAACTTCCCCTACTTCGACCTCTACCGCAAACAGGTCGTCAAGCAGGCCGACCTGGTGCTGGCGATGTACGCCTGCGGCGACTTCTTCGACGACGAGCAGGTCGCCCGCAACTTCGCCTACTACGAACCGCTGACCGTCCGGGACTCCTCCCTCTCGGCCTGCTGCCAGGCCGTCATCGCCGCCCAGGCGGGCCATCCGCAGCTCGCACACGACTACGCGGCGGAGGCCGCGCTGATGGACCTGGCGGACCTGGAGCACAACACCCGCGACGGGCTGCACATCGCGTCGCTGGCCGGCACCTGGATGGCGCTGGTGGCGGGCTTCGGCGGGATGCGCCGCCACGGCGAAGGGCTGCGGTTCGCGCCGCGCCTGCCGGAGAAGATCCGCCGCCTCGCCTTCACCGTACGGTTCCTCGGCCGCCGGCTGCGGGTGGAGGTGCACGCCGACAAGGCCACGTACGCGCTCCTGGACGGGCCGCCGCTGACCATCCGTCACCACGGCGAGCCGCTCACCCTGCACACCGACGAGCCCGCCGTCCGCGCCGTACCGCCGGCCCAGCCGCGGCCGGCCCCCGAACAGCCGCCGCACCGCGGCCCGCACAGCCGCTGACGGCACGCGCCCCGCGCCGGGGGCGCTCAGCCCAGCACGCCCGCCAGCAGCCCCACCAGGTCGCCGGTGGCGTCGGCGGCGCCCAGCGCCGGGAGGGCGCCGAGGGCGAGGACGGCCGCGGCGGCGGTCCGCAGGCGCGGGGGAGGGGCCGTCTGCAGGGCCGCGATCCGGCGGGTGACGGCACGGTCGGTGAAGGCCAGCGCGCACCCGGGACGCGCCCTGCCCGCCGTCAGCGCGGCGCGGGCCAGGGCGCGCGCCGTGGTCTCCCGGTCCCCGACGGCGAGCGCGGCCTGCTCGTCCGCCCAGCGCTCCACGAGGAAGGCCACGGTGGAACGGACCGGCCGGAGCAGCGGGTTGGCCGCGGCGGCCAGCGTCGCCGCGGCCACCAGGCAGCCGTGCCGGTGTGCCAGGTGGGCCCGCTCGTGGGCGAGCAGGACCCGGCGCTCGGCCGGCCGCAGGGCCCCCAGCATGGCCGAGGTGACCAGGATCCGGCCCGGCCGGCCGGGAATGGCGAACGCCCGGGGCAGGTCGGAGGCGGCGACGATCAGCTCGGTGTCCGCCGGATGCCCCTCGCACAGCCGCCGCAGCGCCCGCCGGGTGCCGCGCTCGGCACGCACCACCCGGCGCACGCGGCGGGCGACGGCGACCAGGGCCAGACAGGCGGCGATCCCGATGACACCGGGCACCGGATCGGCCAGCCGGTGCCCTTCCTCCCGGGCCTCGGCGACCACCGGGGGAGCGTCGCCCAGCAGCGCGGCCGCCAGCAGCACCAGGGACCAGGTGGTGGCCGCCGCGGTCAGCACGGCGGCAAAGGTCAGCACGCGGGCGGCGGGCGCCGGGGCCATCCGTCGGCCGATCACCGGGCTGAGCAGCGGCAGCAGGACGGACAGCAGCAGCGGGGTGTAGACGTCGATCCTCATGCGCCGTCTCCGCCGAGCAGGTCGCGCAGCGCCCGTTCCTCCTCGGGGCTCAGGCCGGAGACGAACTGCTGCAGGGCGGCGATCGGATCGGGGCCGCGGCCGAGGGCCTCGTGCATCGCCTCGGCGGTCAGCTCGGCCGCGTTCTTCGCCGGCAGGTAGGCGCCGCGCCGCCCGTCCGCGTCCCGCAGCACCAGTCCCTTGTCGTACAGCCGCTTGAGGATGGTGTGCACGGTGTTGTAGGCGAGCCCGCCGCCGATCTCGCCCTGGATCTCGGCCGGTGTCATGGGCCGCTCGGCGGCCCACAGAGCGGCCAGCACCTCGCTCTCCAACTCCCCGGCGCTGCGCCGCTCGACCCTGCCGCGGGACCCTGTGCCAGCCATGCCCCAACCTTACAGCGCGTAGGGCCGTCAGGCGGATGGCCGTACCGCGCTGCACGTCGGTCCGGTACGGGTTAGTTTGAGCATGATTTTCTTGTTTCTCCGCTTTTATGGTTTTGGCTCCGATGTGCTGTGAGGGGTGGGCGATGTCCGGCGGCGCGCACGCCACACTGGCCGGGACCCGGCGCGGCGGTCCGTGGACCGTGTCCGGCGACACCCGGCGCGCCCGCACCGACGGCCTCCTCGCGGCCGTGGCGGCTGCCTTCACCCTGGCTCAACTCCTCCTCGTCCGGCCGGGTATGGGCCTCGGCTGGGACGAGACGGTGTACGTCAGCCAGGTCAGCGGCCACGCCCCGGCGGCCTTCTTCAGCGCACCCCGGGCGCGCGGCGTCTCCCTGCTCGTCGCGCCCGTCGCGGCGTGGTCGTCGTCCACCCCGCTGCTGCGGATCTACCTGGCCGTCCTGTCCGGCCTGGCCCTGTTCCTGGCGCTGCGCGCCTGGCGGGGCTTGTTCCCGGCCCGCGTCCTGGCCCCGGCGGGCGCCCTGTTCGCCTCGCTGTGGGTGACGCTCTTCTACGGTCCGCAGGTCATGCCCAACTACTGGGTCGCCGTCGGCGCGCTCGCCGCCGTCGCCTGCTTTCTGCGCGCCCGCGCCGACCGCTCGGACCGGGCCGCCTTGTGGGGCCTGGTCGCGAGCGGGGCGCTGATGGCCTGGATGCGGCCGACCGACGCGGTCTGGGCGGTCCTGCCGCTGTTCGTCCTCGCCCTGCTCCGCCACCACTGGCGCCTCCTCGGCGCGCTCCTCGCCGGACTGACGGCCGGGGCCGCGGAGTGGGTGATCGAGGCCTACGTCGGCTACGGGGGCCTCGTCCGGCGGCTGTCCGACGGCTCAGCGATCCAGGGTGGCCTGGGCTGGCACCTCGCCGTGGTCGACCAGCTGCGCAGCCTCGGCGGACGCGGTCTGTGCCGGCCCTGCACGGGCCCGCTGCCCCACCCGGCGCTCACCGTCTGGTGGTTCGTGCTGCCGCTGCTCGCGGTGGCCGGCCTGGCCGTCGCCGTCCGGGACCGGCGCACGGCGGTCACCGGGGTGACGCTGGCCTGCGGGGCGACGGCCGCCTTCCCGTACCTGTTCCTGATCGGCTACGCCGCGCCCCGGTTCCTGCTGCCCGCCTACGCCCTGCTGGCGCTCCCGGTGGCCGACGCGCTCGTCCACCTCGCGACCGCGCCCCGCCGCCCGTGGCGGCCGATGGCCGTGACACTGGTGGCGCTCGGTCTCGCCGCGCATCTCGCCGTCCAGGCCGCCGTCCTGGCGCATACCGTCCAGCGCACCACCGCCTCCCACCGCGCCTGGTCCCGCACCGCCGCCGAACTCCACCGCCTCGGCGTCCGTCCGCCCTGTCTGCTGACCGGACACGAGGCGATCCCGATCGCGTTCTACGCCGGCTGCTCCTCCGCCGCGATCGCCGGGCACAACGCCAACAGCAGGGCGGAGATCATCGCCCGGACCGCGCGCGCCACACCGGTCGCCACCCTGGTCACCACCGGATCCCGGCCACCCGCGTACGCCCGGAACTGGCCGTCCGTGCCCTTCGGCGGGCTGCGCCTGCACTACGCCGTACCGGCGGAACGCCCATGACGTCCCCGCCGGACCTCGCCGCGGGCGCCGGCCGCCTACGGGCCTACGGGCCCACCGCCGTCTGCCTCGCCGTCCTGGTCTGCGCGGCCTACCTGGCCCGGCGGCACTGGCCGACTCTGGAGACGGGCGCCCTGCGGCTCGCCGTCGCCGACCAGGGCTGGCTGCTGGTCGGCGCGACGGCGGCGGCCGGCACCTGGGCGGCCTCCTCGCTCGCCCAGCAGGGCGCGGTCGCCCGACGGCTGCCCGGCGGGCGCCTGGTGGCCGCGCAGTTCGCCGCGTCCGCCGCCAACCACATCCTGCCCGCGGGGCTCGGGGCCGGCGCGGTCAACCTGCGGTTCCTGATGCGCTGCGGGCTGCCCGCGGGCCGCTCGGCGAGCGCGCTCGCGGTCAAGGCCACCGCGGGCGTCCTGGTCCGCGGCGCGCTGATCACGGCGCTCGCCCCCGCCTGTTCCGGCCTGCCGCACGCCCCGGGCATCCCGCCGACCGCCCTGGCCGCCGTCCTCGCCGCCCTCGTACTGTCGGCCGTCCTGCTCGCCGGCCCGCTGCGGCCCCGCTGCCGGGCCGTCCTGACGACCGTCCTGGCCGACATCCGCGCCGTGCACGCCAGCCCACCCCGCGCGGTGGCCCTGTGGGGCGGCTCGCTGGCCTTCGCCGCGCTGCACTCCCTGGTGCTGATCGCCATCACCCGGGCCGTGGAACTCCCCCTGGCCCCGGCCCGCGTGGCCCTGCTCTACCTCGCCGCCAGCAGCGCCGCCGCCCTGCTGCCCACCCCGGGCGGCCTGGGCTCCCTCGACGCGGCCCTCGGCCTCGCCCTGACCGCCTCCGGGGCCCCGGCCGCCGCCGCGGCCTCCGTCGTCCTCGGCTACCGGCTGCTCACCGTGTGGCTGCCGCTGGTGCCGGGCCTGCTGGTGCTCGGGGTGCTGGTCCGGCGCAAGGCGCTGTGAGCGGGACGGCGTTTCCGGCGCTCCCGCGGCGCGGGACGTACGGGGGCTCAAATGGCGCGTCGACGGCTTCCAGAACGCCCCGCGCCCCACCGGCGCCCAGCGCAACCTGCTCGGGTTCAAGGACGGCATCGCCAACCCGGACGTCACTTCGGCCCGGGAGACCGGCCGGCTGATCTGGGTGGGCGACGGACAGGGCGAGCCGGCCTGGACGAAGGGCGGCAACCAGGTGATCCGGATCGTCCGGATGCTGGTGGAGTTCTGGGACCGGGTCTCGCTGACCGAGCAGGAGAAGATGTTCGGCCGCCGCAAGGACACCGGCGCTCCCCTGGACGGCGCCAAGGAGACCGACGCCCCCCAGTACGCCAAGGACCCGCACGGCACGGCCATCCCCCTCGACGCGCACATCCGCCTCGCCAACCCGCGCACCGCCGCCACCGACGCCTCCCGCATCCTGCGCCGCGGCTACAACTACGACCGGGGCGTGGACAGCGTCGGCAACCTCGACATGGGACTGGTCTTCTGCTGCTACCAGCAGGACGTCCGGCGGCAGTTCGAGGCCACCCAGACCCGGCTGATCGACGAACCCCTCGTCGACTACATCTCCCCGACGGGCGGCGGCTACTTCTTCGCGCTGCCGGGTGTCCGGGACGCCGGGGACTGGCTGGGCCGGGGTCTGCTGGCCGCCTGACTTTCCGTTGCCATGGCCAAGGCCTGTCCCCGGCTTTACCGCACACGGCTTGCCGCTGAGGGGCGTTGACACAAGGCTGTGCGGTGTCGCTCCCGATGACGGCCGTCCCTGGTTCCGTTCAGTTCCTCCCCGCGCGGAATCGGGGCCGGCGGGACGGCCGCCTCGGCGTGCGGGCCGTGCGCCCCCCCCGCAGCCGTAGAAGCTCCCTCGTTTGAGCATTCAAGATCGACCAGCCGGTGATCTCCCGCGGCGGTCGCCGAGCCGCAACTCCCGTGCTGGTCAGGACGGTTGCCACCGATGTGATTAGGGACCGGGCTGCGGGAAACGCGGAGCGGGAACGGGACACCACAGGCGTCGAGCGACGAGAGGGAGGCGGCCATGAGCGCGCAGGAGCCGGAGCAGACCCCGATGGCGGATGACGCGTACCAGCCCACCGGGACCAACGAGGAACAGGAGGACGCCGCGCCCCTGGACCTCCAGGACGCGGTGGACGAACGGACCTACGACGACACCCTCGACGAGGGCTACTCGCCCCCGGAGAAGCCGCTGGGCGTCACCCGCTACGGCACGACCGCGGCCGAGCAGCACGAGGGCGAGAGCCTCGACCAGCGACTCGCCCAGGAGCGGCCCGACGTCTCCCCGCCCACCGGCGACTCCCTCGGCGACCTCCCCGGCGGCGAGGGCGAACCCGTCGACCCCGAGGCAGGCACCGAGCGCGCCGGCCGCCTCGTCGCCCCCGACGAGGGCGCCCACCCCGACACCACCAAGGAAACCGTCGCCAACGACGTGGGCATCGACGGCGGCGCCGCCGGCGCGGAGGAGGCGGCGATGCATGTCATCGACGAGGACACGGCCCTCCCGGACGAGCCCCCGAACCGGCCCACCTGACCGGCCGACCCGGCCCGGTTCCTGAAGTCACCGGGCCGGGGCAAGTCGGCCGGGGCAAGTCGACGGGGCGGTCCGGCACCTCCCCGGGGCAGTGGCCCGGTACATGACGACCACCGGTCCGGGAGCCCGTGCCCGGGCCGGTGGTCAGTGGGTCGTGGGGGTTACGGCAGTAGTTTCTCCATGGCCGCCGGCCCCTCCGCCGCCAGCTTGCGCTGGGCCCACTCGAGGTTTGCCGGGGTGAGGTCCCGGCCCGCCGCCAGTACCAGGTCCTCCGGCGAGACCTGGCCGCCGGCGCCGGTGTGGAGCAGCGAGTCCGGGGTGCGCAGGTCGTCGGACGACCGGGACGTTTCGGGTTCAGACGTCGACATGATGCCTCCTCCTCGGGTCCGGATGGCCCGTGCCGCGAGACCGGGACCCACTCTCACGATTCACCGCCCGGCCGCGCCCTGCATCCGGAAGGGCGGGGCGCCCCGATGACGAGGTACCTGGAGGCGGCGGAAGGAAACCCCGGCCCCTAAGCTGAAGACAGCCCGCACACCCCCACCGGGGAGGCCGCCGATGGCCGAGACGCACCCGTACCAGGACGTACCCGGGAGCCGGCCCTTCCTGCCGATCGCCGAGCACGGGCTGATCGGCGACCTGCGCAGCGTCGCCCTGGTCGGCAGCGACGGCACGATCGACTGGTACTGCTGCCGGTCCTTCGACTCCCCCAGCGTCTTCGCGGCGATCCTGGACGCCGAGCGCGGCGGATGCTTCGAGCTCGCGGCGACCGTACCGGCCCGGACCAAGCAGTTCTACTTCCCCGACACCAACGTACTGATCACCCGGTTCTTCACCGAGGACGGCGTCGGCGAGGTCCAGGACTTCATGCCGGTGACGGGAGAGTCCGCCGAGCCCGCCGAGGCCGGCCGGCACCGCCTGATCCGCCGCGTCCTGTGCGTCCGCGGCACCGTCCCCTTCCGGGCCCGTGTCGCCCCGCGCTTCGACTACGGCGCCGCCCCGCACAGCGTGAGCATGCTCGGTGACACCGCCGTCTTCGAGTCCCGGGACATCTCCCTGGCGCTGACCGCGACCGTGACGCTGGAGAGCGACGGCGTGGACGCGCTGGCCGACTTCAAGCTCGCGGAGGGCGAGACCGCGGTGTTCGCCCTCGACCAGGTCGGCGACGAGGTGGCCCCGCGCGGCTGCGCCCGCACCGAGGCCGAGCGCGAGTTCGCCGCCACGGTCGCCTACTGGCGGCGCTGGCTGTCGCAGTCCCGCTACCGCGGCCGCTGGCGCGAGATGGTCCACCGCTCCGCCCTCACCCTGAAGCTGCTCACCTACGCCCCGACCGGCGCCATCGTCGCCGCGCCCACCACCAGCCTCCCCGAACAGCTCGGCGGCGAACGCAACTGGGACTACCGCTACGTGTGGATCCGCGACGCGGCCTTCGCCGTGTACGCCCTGCTGCGGCTGGGCTTCTCCGGCGAGGCCGCGGCGTTCATGCGGTTCCTGACCACCCACATCAGCCCCGGCGACGGCGGGGGCTCCGGCCCCCTGCAGATCATGTACGGCATCGACGGCCGCACCGACCTGTCCGAACGCGAACTGAGCCACCTCTCGGGCCACCGTGGCTCCGCCCCGGTCCGGGTCGGCAACGCCGCCGCCGACCAGCTCCAGCTCGACATCTACGGCGCCCTCATCGACTCCATCTACCTCTACGACAAGTGGGCCCAGCCCATCTCCAGCGACCAGTGGGACGATGTCTGCCAGCTGGTCGACTGGGTCTGCGACCACTGGGACCAGCCCGACGAGGGCGTGTGGGAGACCCGCGGCGGCCGCAAGAACTTCCTCTACTCCCGGCTGATGTGCTGGGTGGCCATCGAGCGGGCCATCCGCCTCGCCAACCGGCGCGGCCTGCCCGCCGACCACCGCCGCTGGCGGCAGTGCCGGGACACCATCTATCGGCGGATCATGGACCGCGGCTGGTCACCGCGGCGCCGCGCCTTCGTCCAGTACGAGGACAGCGACGTCCTGGACGCCTCCGTGCTGATGATGCCGCTGGCGAAGTTCATCGCCCCCACCGACCCCAAGTGGCTGTCCACCCTGGACGCCCTCACCGAGGAACTGGTCTCCGACTCCCTCGTCTACCGCTACGACCCGCAGGCCAGCCCCGACGGACTGCGCGGCGACGAGGGCACGTTCTCCATCTGCTCCTTCTGGTACGTGGAGGCGCTGGTGCGCGCCGGACGGCTGGAGGAGGCGCGGCTGGCGTTCGAGAAGATGCTCACCTACGCCAACCATCTCGGCCTGTACGCCGAGGAGATCGGCCGCACCGGCGAGCAACAGGGCAACTTCCCGCAGGCGTTCACCCATCTGTCCCTGATCAGCGCCGCGTTCAACCTGGACCGCGCTCTCGGCTGACCCGCCGCGTACGTCCCGGCCCCGCACCGACTGTCACCGGTGTGTCACAGCCGCGCGCGGCGCCACAACTCATCCCGGACCTCCCGTGTCCAACCGGGCGTCGGCGAAAAAACATGACCGCCCGTCAACAAGCCCTGGGGGAACGGGACATGACCCACACCGCACGTACCATCCGCCGCACCTCGGCCTCCGCCGCAGCCACGGCCACCGCCTTCCTGCTGCTGGCCGGCGCCGGCATCCTGGCCGCACCGTCCGCGTTCGCGGGCGTCCCCGGCGGCACCACCGCCGCCGACCGCAACAGCGACTTCAACGGCGACGGCTACGCGGACATCGTCATCGGCGTCCCGGAGGGCACCGTCGACGGCAAGGAGGGCGCCGGATACGTCACCGTGCAGTACGGCGCCCCGAACGGCATCGGCACCAACACCACGGTCCCCAAGGGCCGTACGGCGGTCATCAGCCAGTCCACCAAGGGCGTGCCCGGCACCTCGGAGGCCTGGGACGACTTCGGGCAGGCGGTCGCCACCGGCGACCTGGACGGCGACGGCTACGACGACGCGGTGATCGGCGCGCCCGGCGAGGACGAGGGCAGCGTCGCGGACGCGGGCCGGGTGACCGTCCTGTACGGCTCCAAGGCGGGCCTGGGCGCCGAGCAGACCGCCTCCGTCACCGCCGCCAGGCCCGCGGCCGGGGCCCGGTTCGGGCTCGGGGTGGCCGCCGCGCGGTTCACCGGGGACACCGACGCCGACCAGCTCGTCGTCCTCGACCAGAAGGTGGGCCTGCACGTCTTCACGTACCACGCTGGCGTCCTGCGGCAGGTCGGCGCCCCGCACTCCACCGGCCACAAGCTGCAGCCCGGCTATGTGACCACCGGCGACTACGACCGCGACGGTTTCGCCGACCTGGTCGTCTCCGGCTACAGCCCGGACGACGACTACACCCGGGGCTGGTCGGCGTACTACGCGGGCGGCACCGACGGCCTGGCCTACCGGCGGGACCTGCACGGCGGTCTGGGCACCGCCTCCGGCGACATCGACCGGGACGGCTACGACGACCTCGTCGTCGGCCAGCTCAGCGCCGCCGACGAGTCCACCGGGGACGCGGACGCGCCCGGCGGCCTGGTCGGCGTCTACTACGGCGGCGAGGACGGCCCGGCCGGCACCCAGGGGCCCGGGACCTCCGCGCAGTGGTGGTCGCAGAACTCCCCGGGCGTCCCCGGCACCGCCGAGGAGGGCGACGCCTGGGGCGAGGACCTGTCCGTGGCCGACGTGAACGGCGACGGCTACGCGGACGTGGCCGTCGGCGCGCCCGGCGAGGACGTGGGCACGGTCGCCGACGCGGGCGCGGTGTGGCTGCTGCGCGGTACCCGCGGGGGCCTGACCGGGACCGGCGCGCGGTCCTTCGACCAGAACAGCTCCGGCGTCCCCGGCACCGCCGAGGCGGACGACGTCTGGGGCGGCCAGGTGCGGCTGGCGGACACCGACGGCGACGGCCGCGCCGAGCTGCTCGCGGCGGCGCCCGGCGAGAACGCCGGGAACGGCGCGGTGTGGCTGCTGCCCGCGAGCGGCGGCGGGCTCTCGGCGAGCGGCTCGTGGTCGTACGGTGCCGCCGCCCTGGGCGGGAACGGCCACGCGGCCCGTTTCGGCGCCGTGATCGACGAATAGTCCCAGATCGGGGCGGTATGTCCGCGGGTCGCATGGGTACTCGGTGGTCTCCGAAAGCACAGCGACGCTGGGTCATGACATGGAGGAGACCCTTATGACCAGCAGCACCGAGACCGGCGACCTCACCGGCACACGGGACAAGGACTTCGACCTGATCTGGTACGTCGAGGCGTGCCTGAGCAACGCCCTCCGCCTGGAGACCTACATCCAGGACGCGGAACGCCAAAAGGACCGGGAGGTCGTCGACCTGTTCCGCAAGGCGCAGGCCGACAGCCGCAAGGGCGCGGAGTTGGGCAAGCAGCTGCTGCGCTCGCGGCTGGACGGCAGCTGACGCCACCCCGGCGCCTCATACGAAGCGGGAACTGGCCACCGGTCCGGAAGAGGGAAGGCGGACCCGGTCCCCGCGCAGCCAGGTGCCGCGCACCGACGTGACGAAGGCGGCGAAGGCCTCGTCATCGTCCACCGGACCCGAGCCGTCGTCCTCGTCGGCGGCCGGGTCCGCGTCTGTGATCCCGGCGGCGATCTCCGCCTCGGGCCGGTCGTCGGCCGGCCCCTGCTCCACGTTCCCGTCGTCCCCCAGACGCATCTGCTCGCTCCACGGCGCCAGCACCGTCTGATGCAGCAGGGCCACGCTGTCGGCCGTGATGGCGGGGGCGTCGGTCCAGGAACTCGCGTGCTCGTGGAGCACCTGCCCCGGGGCGCGCTCGAAGAGCTCCCCGATGATCTCGGGCCCGCCGTCCTCCCGGGCGAGCTCGTTCAGGTCGTACGCCACGACCACGGTGTCCTCCCGCCCGGCCGCGAACGGCTTGGCCGGCAGACCCAGCACCTCGGCGGCGGCCAGGCCGAGGATCCGCGAACCCCGGCCGGGCAGCAGGGACACCGACCGCGGCCGCACCTCGGCGGCCTCCAGCAGTGTCCGCAGCCGCAGCAGGCCCCGCAGACACTGGCCGGGGGTGTCCTGCAGCAGGGCGTAGCGGCCCGCCATGCCCTCGTCGAAGCCGTACGGGGAAAGCGTGCCCAGCACGGTCCCGCCCATCACGTACTGCCAGCCGCGCAGGTCGGTCAGGTCCAGCGAGCCGGCCCCCTCCGCCGCGGCGGCCCGCTCCAGCATGCGGTCCTGCCGCTCCCGGGCCGACTGCCACATGGAGTCCTCCGGGTCCGGCAGCAGCGCGCGCTGACGCCGGGCCAGGGCCAGGTCGCCCGAGAGGAGCGCGTTGAACACCAGGAGGTAGCGGTCCGGCCAGTCGGCGAAGTCCGCCTCGTGCCGGGCCAGTTCCGCGGCCGCCTCGCGGTGGCGGCCCTCGCGCTCGTACGCCGACACCAGCTCCCGTACGACGGCGAGCGCGCCCGGGTTGGTGCGCAGTACCTCGCGCAGGGCGGGGATCGCCAGGTAGGACAGGTCGCGTTCGACGCACGCGTACCCGAAGTCGAAGAGGGCCTGGGCGTGGCCGGGACGGGCCGCCAGCGCGGTCGACGCCTCTTCCAGGTCGCCGAAGCCCACCGTCTTCGCCACCCGCCCGACCACCAGGGCCACATCACCCGGCGGCAGGTCCGCCGCACCGGCCCGGAGCACCCGCAGGGCACCGGGCACGTCTGCGGAGTCCAGGCACTCCCAGGCCTTGCGGAGCTCGGGGGACTTCGGACGGCGGCTCTTGCGCGAGAACATGCCGGAGATCATCACCGATCGTCCGACGCGTCATCAAACGCATTTTCGCCCGCCCCCTCCCGGGGCAGCGCCTGCTCCGCCCAGATGATCTTGCCATGGGGGGTGTACCGGGTGCCCCAGCGCTCCGCGAGCTGGGCGACCAGGAACAGACCCCGTCCGCCCTCGTCGGTGGTGGCCGCGTACCTCAGGTGCGGTGAGGTCGTGCTGGTGTCGGACACCTCGCAGATCAGGGCCCGGTCGCGCAGCAGTCGCACGCCGATGGGCCCTCGGCCGTACCGGATGGCGTTGGTGACCAGCTCGCTCAGGATCAGCTCCGTGGTGAACGCCAGGTCGTCCAGGCCCCACTGAGCCAACTGCCGGGTCACCGAGGCCCGAACCTCGGAGACGGCCGCGGGTTCGGAGGGTACGTGCCACTCGGCGACCCGGTCGGGGCGCAGGACACGGGTGCGGGCGACGATCAGGGCGACGTCGTCGCTGGGCTGGGCCGGCAGCCGGTCGAGCACGGCCCGGCAGGTGTCCTCGGGCGAGTCCCCGGCCCGCTTCAGCGCGGTGCGCAGCAGCTCCAGGCCCTCGTCGATGTCCCGGTCCCGGTCCTCGACCAGTCCGTCCGTGTACAGGACGAGGCGGGTGCCCTCCGCCAGCTCCAGCTCGGCCGTCTCGAAGGGCAGTCCGCCCAGGCCCAGCGGGGGACCGGCGGGTACGTCCGGGAACTCGACGTCGCCGTCCGGGCCGACCACGGCGGGCGGGGGGTGGCCGGCCCGGGCGACGGTGCAGCGCCGGGTGACCGGGTCGTAGACCGCGTACAGACAGGTCGCGCCGGTGACCACCGCGGTACCGTCGGCCGGTGTCTCGTCCTGGTCGATGCGGGCCACCAGTTCGTCCAGCAGCACGAGGAGTTCGTCGGGCGGCAGATCGAGCGCGGAGAAGTTGTGCACCGCCGTGCGCAGCCGCCCCATGGTGGCCGCCGCGTGCAGCCCGTGGCCCACCACGTCCCCGACCACCAGCGCCACCCGGGCCCCGGACAGCGGCAGCACGTCGAACCAGTCCCCGCCGACCCCGGCCTGCGCGGGCAGATAGCGGTAGGCGATCTCCAGGGCGCTCTGCGCGGGCAGGGAGCGGGGCAGCAGACTGCGCTGCAGGGCGACCGCCATGCTGTGCTCGCGGGTGTAGCGGCGCGCGTTGTCGATGGACACCGCCGCGCGGGCGACGAGCTCCTCGGCGAGGGCCAGCTCCTCGGCGTCGAACGGCTCGGGCTTCTCGGACCGCCAGAAGTTGGCCACGCCCAGCATCAGGCTGCCCGCGCGCAGCGGCACCGTGACCAGCGAGTGGATGCCGTACTCCACGACCTGCTCGGTGCGTTCCAGGTCCTGCGCCAGCCAGCCCGGGGCGTCGCGCAGCCGGGGCTCCACGACCGACTGGCCGGTGGCCAGGCTGCGGGCCTGCGGCGAGGTCGCGACGAACCGGATGCGCCGGCCCACCGGATACAGCGGGGCGTCCTCGCGGATGCCGTCGCGCGCGGCCCGGCGCAGGGCGGTCCCCGGCTTCGGGTCGCCGCCCTCGATCACGGCGTCGAACAGGTCCACGGTGGCGAAGTCCGCGAACCTCGGCACGGCCAGCTCCGCCAGTTCCTGGGCGGTGCGGGTCACGTCCAGGCTGGTGCCGATGCCGACCCCGGCGTCGTACAGCATGTTCAGGCGTTCGCGGGCCACCTCCGCCCGGCCGGACACCGCGCGCAGCTCGGTGGAGTCGCGCAGCGTGGTCACGCTGCCCGGCGGGCCGCCCCTGAGGTCCGTCGGCCGCTGGTTGATCGCCAGCAGCCGGTCCTTGACCAGGTGCACCTCGTCGGTGGCGACCCGGCCCGAGGCCAGCAGCCCGGCGGTCTCGGTGTCGAGGCCCAGTTCGAGCACATGGCGGCGTTCGGCGTCCTCGGGCAGGTCGAGCAGGCGGTGCGCCTCGTCGTTGGCGAGCAGCAGCCGGCCCTCGCCGCTGACGATGAGCACACCTTCCCGGACCGCGTGCAGCACCGCGTCGTGGTGCTCGTACATGCGGGTCATCTCGTACGGGCCCAGGCCGCGCGTCTGCCGCAGCAGCCGTCGGCTCACCAGGGCCGTGCCCGCGGTGGCCAGGGCGAGCGCCGCCGCGGCGGCGGCCAGCAGGAGCGGCAGCTGCTGGTCTGCGGCGCCGCCGACGTGCGCGGTGGTGATACCGGACGACACCAGGCCCACCACGGAGCCGTCCGGCGCCTTCACCGGGACCACGACCTGCACCAGCGGGCCGATGGTGCCGTCGATGTGCTCGGTCACGGTCCGGCCGGCCAGCGCGGGCGCGATGTCGCCGACGAACTTCTTGCCGATGCGGTCCGGTCTGGGGTGGGTGTAGCGGACCCCGTCGGTGTTCATCACGACGATGAAGTCGACCCCGCTCGCCTTGCGGGCGGCCTCGGCCTTCGGCTGGAGGAGGGCGGTCGGGTGCCTGCTGCGCAGCGCCGCCACCGTGCCCGGCGCGTTGGCGAACGTCTCGGCGACGGCGAGGGAGCGGTTCTGGGCCTCCAGGTCGCTGTCGTGCCGGACCTGCAGCACCTGCGCCACCACGGCCGACACCACCAGCAGCAGCACGATGACCACTTGCAGCACGAAGACCTGTCCGGCGACGCTGCGTCCGCTCAGCGCCGACCACAGCCTCCCGGCCCGTGCGCGGAGCGGCCCGGTTCCGTCCTGCCGCGGTGCGAGCGGTCCCTGCGGATCCCCGGACCGACGGACCGGCCGCGTCACGGTCCGGCCCAACTGTCGGACCATGAGCCCATGTCTACACTGCCCGGCCTCCGGTGGCGAGGGGCGTCACACGAGGTGACTGACCGTGATCCGGTGGGCGGGGGACGCCGGACGAGGGCCGCTGCCCGCCGATGGAGCGCCGGGGTCACCGCGGGCGCCCGGGTGTCGTGCGGCGGGTGGCCAGCAGGAGGGCCACGTCGTCGGGGCGGTCGGTGGCGTGCCGGGCGGTGGCGGTGAGGCGGTCGGCGACGCCGGACAGGGACCGGCCGCCCCGGCGTCCGGCGGCGGCCCCGGCCCGGCCGAGGGCCACGCGCAGCGCGCCTATCCCGTCGTCGATGTCGCTGCCGGGCCGCTCGACGAGCCCGTCCGTGTACAGGGCCAGGATCGCGTCGGGTTCCAGGGCCAGCTCCGCCACCGGGTACTGGGCGCGCGGGTCCACGCCCAGGACGACCCCGCCGGGCAGGTCCAGGACGTGGGTCCGGCCGTCCGGGGAGCGCAGCAGGGGCGGCGGATGCCCGGCCCGGGCGACCCGGGCCACCCCGGTGGCGGGGTCGAGGCGCAGGTAGCAGCAGCTGGCGAACTGTCCGGGGTCGAGATCGATGAGCAGGCGGTTGGTGCCGCTCATGACCTCGTCGGGCGGATGGTCCCCGAGCGCGAAGGCCCGCACCGCGCTGCGCAGCTGCCCCATGGTCGCCGCCGCCTGCACACCGTGCCCCTGGACGTCCCCGATGACCAGCGCCAGACCGTCACCGGCCTCGACCACGTCGTACCAGTCCCCGCCGACGTCCATGCCCTGCGTGCCGGGCAGATAGCGCCCGGCGGTCTCCACCTGCGGATGCGCCGACAGCCGGCGCGGCAGCAGCGCCTGCTGCAGGCCCCGGGCGAGCGCCGCCTCGGTGTCGTAGCGCTGCGCCTTCTCCATGGCGTGCGCGATCAGCCCGGCGAGCGCGGTGAGGACCGTACGTTCCTCCGTACTGAACCGGCGGGGGCGCTCGAAGCCCAGGATGCAGGAGCCGACCGGCCGCCCCGAGGCGATCAGCGGCAGGAAGGCGCGGGCGCCCTCCGTGGCGTCCAGCGGGATACCCGGGTAGGAGGCGTTCAGCTGCTGCATGGACTCGAAGAAGATCGGCCTGCCGCTGGTGAGCGTCTCGACCCCGGGCAGGCGGGCGTCGAGGCCGACCCCCTCGAACGGGGTCAGGAACCCTTGTGGGAAACCGGTCTCCCAGGCCAGGTACAGGTGCCGCTCCTGCAACAGGTAGATCGCCAGGCGCCGGCCGCCGAACGCGGGCAGCAGCTCCCGCATGACGACCTCCGACACCTGGCGGGCGGTGACCGCGTCGGTCAGCGCGATGGCGAGGGCGATGGGCCGGTACAGCGAGGCCAGCGGGGAAGCGTCGGGCTGGTCCCCCGGCGCGGTCCGGGCGGGTGGCAGGTCGACATGGGTGTCCATCGGCGCGTCCATCCGGCTCGCCGGGACGACGGTGCAGGTGAGCGTGTCCGGGCCGGAGTGCAGGGACAGCGCCAGCCAGTCGCCCTCGCCCTCGCCGTCGTCCGACGGCCGCCGGACCTGGAAGTGCACCGGCTCGGGGGAGAGCAGGGCACCCCGCAGATGGTCCTCGTACGGGGGACGGTTCAGCCACGGCAGGACGTCCGCGAAGGGATGCCCGAGCAGCCGGGCGTGCTCCTGGCCCAGCAGCCGGGCCGCGGCCGGGTTGGCGTACACGATCACACCCAGCCGGTCCAGGCAGAACACGCCCTGCGGGAGCGGGTCGGCCGCGGCGTTGGCGGTGGCGGCGGGGCCCGGATCGAGGACGAGACCCCGTACCAGGGACGGGCCGGCCGGGTGCGCCGGGGGCCACAGGTCCAGCAGCCTCGCGGTCCCGTCGGCCGCCCGGACGTACAGCGGCATGGGCGGCGGCTTCCCGGCGGCCGTGTCGTCGAGCGCC
Source organism: Streptomyces sp. NPDC039424 (assembly GCF_055639495.1). Classification (NCBI taxonomy): domain Bacteria; kingdom Bacillati; phylum Actinomycetota; class Actinomycetes; order Kitasatosporales; family Streptomycetaceae; genus Streptomyces; species Streptomyces sp. NPDC039424. The sequence continues at coordinate 24,989 of NZ_JBVKAI010000011.1, read as the reverse complement.
CCCATGATCTGGTGGGCGTCCGCCGGGGCCAGGGCCTCCGCGAGCGCCTCCCCCGTCCCGCTGAACTCCCCGGGCAGCACGCCCAGCAGATCGTGCAGCCGGCCGTCCGCGGTCACCGTGGAGCTCGCCGGGTCCCAGGTGAACCGCCCGATGGGCCAGGGGACGGGACGCGCCGCGGGCGGGCGCGCGCATAGCGGATCCCCGTCCCAGACGACCGCGCTCTCGTCACCGTCCACGAGGGCGCGCAGCTCGGCGCCGAGATCCTCGGCCAACGGGGCCAGCCGCTCGGCGTCGGGCAGCCGGTCCACCGCCTCCGTGACCGCCGGCCGCAGCACGGTCAGCACGCCGAGGGCCGACGTCCGGCCCGGCACGGGCACACAGACCGACCCGAACTGGAACGGCAGACCGGCCGCGAACTGCGGATACCGGCGCACCATCTCGGTGGCGTTGGGCAGCACCACCTGGATGCCGAGCCGGTAGGCGTCAGCGACCGGGAAGGGCCGGTCCACATGCAGCCGCCACCAGGGCCGGAACAACGGACCCGGCAGCCCGACCAGTACCGCGAGACGCAGCAGGCCGGGTGTACTGGAGCGCAGGTACACGCCGCCCACGCGTCCGCCGGCCCGGTCCAGCGCTCGGGTCGAGGCGTCGACGAGCAGCCGGGCCAGCCGTCCGCGGGCCCGGCCCGCGTGCTCCCCGCTCCCAGTCATCGGCCCTACCTCGTCCGTGCGCCGCCGGGTGGGTGACACAGCAAGAATGCGCCACGACGGCCCGGAAACGCACCTGGGCGGACGGAACGCGCCGCGCGGGCGGCGCGGCGGAGGGCGCCCGCGCCCCACCGCGGAGACCGCCGCCCGTCAGGCCGCGGGCTCCTCCCGTACCGCCCGGAGGACCAGCCGCCCGTCCTCCCGCCCGGCCACCATGGCGAACGCGCACGTGTCCACCTCGAGGCACAGCCCCATGTCCTCGGGGTGGACGCCCGCCCAGCCCCGCCGGACCCCGTCTGCGAGGCGGGCGGCGCCGTGGGAGTGCCGGGCGCGGGTGACGTACGGGGCCGGGTCGGCCGTGCCGGAGGTGACGCCGGCCGCGATGTACTGGGCGCACGCCAAGTCCTCCTCGGCCCCGCCGTCGTCGCCGGTGACGACGAAGGTGACCGCCTCGGGCCGCTCCCGCCGCAGGAGCCGCGTCGTCGCACCGGCCACGGCGAAACTCGCGCACAGCAGGAGCCGGGCGTCGGCGACCGCCAGGGCGCCCACGGTCCCGGCGGTGGTCTTCTGCACCACGGTACGGCCCGCCAGGTCGAGCGAACGGAGCCGGGCGGGCGAGTTGGCCAGGTCGAACCCGGGTGTCGGAGCGCCGTCCTGGAAGGCCAGCCAACCGGGATGACGGGCCTTCAACTCCAGGGCCTCCTCGGCCGTTTCGGTGAACACTATGCGTTCCGCGCCGAGCCGGAACGCCCCGGCGGCCACGGTGAACGCGCGCATCACGTCGATGACGACGGCGACGTCGGGCGTCGCGGACAGACCGGATACTCCGGTGAACGTCGGTCGCATCGCACCATGATGAGGCCGGGCGGGGCTCCGGGTGCGGCCCGCGCGTCAGGATCCGGCCTCGTCCGGCGGCAGCGTCCGGGCGGCGCGCATGCTGCGCAGGGCGAGGAGCAGGACGCCGATGTCGTCGAGGTACACCGGGTCCGGCAGCAGGTCGGTCGGCAGCACCAGGTAGAGGACGGCGCCCCAGAACACCCAGCGCGACCCGGTGGGCAGCCCGGCCCGGCGCAGGGTGCGCCGGGTGCGCACCAGACGTACGAGGAGGACGACGGCCACCGAGAGCAGGGCCGCCGCGAGGACCGCGGCGACCACGAGCCAGGTTGTGGGCTCCTCCATGGGGCCTCCTCCGCTCGGCCTCGGGCAGGTCGGTCCCTCTTCGGCTTCCCCGTCCCGGCCGCGCTATCGCCTTTCGGACGGGGTAGCGGAATCGCTCTCCGCCGCGGCTTCCGGTGCGGCGCCGGGGCCGGGCGCCGGGCGGAGCCCCTTGCCGGTGAACCTGAGACGCTCGAAGGTCCGGGTCAGCTGCTGCAACGGGGACGCCGTCGGAGCGGCGGGCCGCTCGGCGGGCGGGGCGGGGGCGTCGCGGTAGGCGGCCAGTGCCTCGTGGGCCCGCTCCGCGGCCTCCCGGTAGAGGTCGCGCGACTTCGTCATCGCGTCGAGCGCCCCGGCGTACATGGCGACGAGTTCGCGCTGCCGGGCCAGTTCCTCCTCCAGCGTCAGCAGGGTCCACTTCTCCCGCAGACCGGTCAGCGCCTCCTCGGCGCCCTCCGGGAGCGGCAGGGGCAGGGTGGTGAAGCGGCGCAGTACGTCGATGAGTTCGGCCGGTTCCGAGCCGTCCAGGAAGACGTTGCGCACGCAGTGGTCCTGCGCGGTGTATCCGGGCGGGGCCGGCTGCGGCGGGAGGACCACCGCTCCGCCGCGCGGCACCTCGACGCCGAGGTCCTTCAGGGCGTAGTTGACGGCGCGCAGCTGCTGCGGTGCGGCCCGGTGCTCCACGACCCGGTGCCGCAGCCCCGGCGGCAGGAGCCGCGTCAGCGGCAGCTTCCCGCGCTCGTCCGGGGTCATCGCCTCGTGCACGACGACGTCGACGCACCAGGACTCGCGCGCCGCGCTCCGCAGGACGCGCCGCATGTCCTTGTCGTCGGCGGGGAGCGGGTTGACCTGCCCGAGGCGCAGTTCCGGCACGGCGTGGTGGTGGTCCCAGGCGGTCTCCTCGTCGTCCGGCCAGAACATCGTGGCGGGCGACGCCCACTCCTCCTCCCACGGGCGTTCCGCCTCCGCGACGAGGTTCCACTCCCGTCCTTCCTCCCGCTCCCGCGGGGGCAGGAGCGTCAGGCGGGCGCGAACGGTCACCCCACCGGAGGCCCGCCAGCGTGCCTCGAAGACCCGCCCGTGCGTGTCCTCGGGGTCCGGCGGTTCGCCGAAGTCGTCGAGGATCTCGTCCACCTTGAGCCGGCGCAGGTTGCGGCGGAGGACGTCCTCGGCGGACGGGGTGCCGTGGTGGCGGCCGCGGGCCAGCCACACGGTGCGGGGGGTCGTGGCGCGGTCGGGGGCGGAGTTCGACATGAGCCAATCTGCGGAGGGGGACGGCGTGCGACCCCCAGTATTGCGGTCGGTGATCGCGGCACGCAGGGCGGGGGGCCGTCCGGCGTGGCGCACGGGGCGCACGCGGTGTGCCCGGGGTGTGCGGGCCGCGCTCCAGCACGGCGGTGTTCACCCATGCCCGTGATCTGTCCGGACCACGACAATGGTTGACGGACGGGGCCCGCTCTCCATCCGCTTAGGGGCGGGCCCCGTCCGCTCGTGCGTCCCGCGCCATGGATCCCGGGTGGCGGGGAAGGCGTTCGGCATGGACGCGACGACGACGGTGTCCCTGCGGCGCCCGGCCGTTCTCCTCGCGCTGGCCCTCGCCGCCACGGCCTGCGGCGGCGGGGACGGCGGCGACGCGCGACCGCTCGCGGCCCTGCCGGAGGGACCCGCGGCCTTGCGCCTGGTGATCACCACCGGCGACGGGCTGCGACTGCGCCCCGCCGACGGCGACCGCCTCGGCGTCGACCGGCGCGTCGGCCACCACTGGTCCCACCACGGCGGCACCTGGGTCCTGGACCTGTCCTGCCCGGCCCACGGCGACCGCGCGGGACGGTGCCCCCGGCAGCCCGAGGTCGCCGTCCCGGAAGGCGCGGCCGTCACCGTCTCCGCCCGCGACGCGGGCATCGACGCGGCGGGGGTGACCGGCGCGCTGGACCTGACGACCGTCAACGGCGATGTGACGGTCACCCGTTCGGGCCGTAAGGGGGCGGCCGTACGGCTCGCCACCCGCAACGGCTCGGTGCGCGCGGCGGCCCTCGGCGCGGCACGGCTGCGCGCCGGGACGGTCAACGGAGACATCGACCTCGACTGCGCCACCGCACCGGCCGAGGTCACCGCGACCACCACCAACGGCTCGGTCCGGGTCTCGGTGCCGCACGACGCCCCCGGCTACCGGGTCAGCGCGACCACCGCCAACGGCCGCCCGTCCGTCACGGTTCCCACGGCGCGCGCGGCCGACGGCCACCGCATGACGCTGACCACCGTCAACGGTGACGTCACCGTCCGCCCCGGGTGACCGGACTCAGTGCGGGAAGGCCCGCGGCGGGCGCTGGCGGGGCAGTTCCTCGCGGAACCGCTCGATGACCGAGCTGATCTGCCGCATCAGCGCCGTGCCCTCCAGCCGGTCGAGGTAGAGGTTGCGGCGGGCGAGACCGGGCGCGTCCACGCAGAAGTACAGCGCCATCAGAGGGTTGACGAACAACTCGCTGTCCCTGGTCCGTTCGGTGAACCGCACATCCCCGAAGCCGCCGCTCACGGCCGCCGCGACGGACCCGTTGACGATGCTGGGATGGCTCGCGGTGCGCCGCTGGGCGTGTGCCACCGCGTCGAGGTAGAGGGTCCCCTCGCGACTCTCGCGCGGCAGCGAGAACGCCCCCAGATACGCGCCCTCGCGCTCCAGGGCGGCCAGGTTCTCCAGGACCAGCGAGTGGTTCACGCCGTGGTACGCGTCCACCCCGAAGCCGAGGCAGGCCACCAGCCGGTGCGGGACCTCGTCCAGGCCGTTGACGGCGGCCAGGCTGGCCATGTCCTCCTCCGGGGTGCCCAGCCCGTGCTCGTCGCCGCGCATCAGGATGTCGGTCCCGCCGTCCACCAGCACCACGGCGTCCACCCCGCCCAGGTGGGCGAGCAGGCTCCGGTAGGCGGCCCGCAGCGGCTCGACACCGGTGCGCGCGAAGGCGTACACGGTCGCGGGCAGGCCCTGCTCCGCGAGCCACTCGGCGAGGGTGCGCTCGGGGAAGTAGTCGCCGCGCAGCGGGGTGTCCGGGCGTACGGCGGCGACGTCCTGCTCGACCCACACGTCCAGGTCCAGGCCGTACAGGTCGGCGAAGGACAGACTGGCCAGATGCACCTCCGCCCCGGCCGCCCGCAGCGCGAGCGCCAGGGGGAGACCGGCATAGACGTCGAAGCCGCCGCCCGCACCGGCGACGAGCACCCGCCGCGCGTCGCGCAGGCGGGTGAAGAAGGCGGGTTCACGGAGGGAGAGCACCGCAGGACGCTAACAGACCCCGTGCCCGGGCCTGTTGGGGTGCGCGGCGACGATGTTCCCCCCCCGCGAGCGCATTCGAGCTTGGGGGAGTGGCAACCGACGACAACGCCGCAGACGGGCGTGCCAAGCCCCGCGTCTGCGGCATGATCCGCCGGGCAGGCCCTAAGACCTACCGGGCGGGGAGAGGCTCCCCGCCGCTCACGCGCCGCTCTCCCGCAGCATGTCCTCGCGCTCGACGATCTTCACGCGCTCGCGGCCCTGCGGCTCGCCCAGTGCCTTCTCGGCGGCGTCCAGGCGGTACCAGCCCTCCCAGGTGGTGAAGCGGACGTTCCGCTCGGCGAGGAAGGCGTCCACGGCCTCCGGCGCGGGGGCGGCGGGGGTGTGCAGACGACCGGCGGCGAAGTCGTCCAGGAGGTTGGCCACCGTCTCGTTGGCGTCGCCCTTGGTGTGGCCGATCAGGCCCACGGGGCCGCGCCGGATCCAGCCGGTGACGTACGTGGACTGCAGGTGGGCGCCGCTCTCCTCGATGACCCGACCGCCCTCGTCCGGGACGGTGCCCGACTCCAGGTCCCACGGCAGCTTGGGCAGCTTCTCGGACAGGTAGCCGACGGCGCGGTAGACCGCGGAGACGTCCCAGTCCTTGAACTCACCGGTGCCCTTGACATTGCCGGTGCCGTCGAGGGCGGTGCGCTCGGTGCGCAGGCCGACGACCTTGCCGTCCTCGCCGAGGACCTCCGACGGGGACTCGAAGAAGTGCAGGAACAGCTTGTGCGGCCGGTCGCCGGCGTCCCGGATCGCCCAGTTCTCCAGCGTCTTGGCGACCATGTCGGCCTGCTTGTTGCCGCGCCGGGTCTCGATCGAGCCCTCGTCGTAGTCGATGTCCTCGGGGTCGACGATGACCTCGATGTTGGGGGAGTGGTCCAGCTCCCTGAGCTCCATCGGGCTGAACTTGGCCTGGGCCGGGCCGCGGCGGCCGAAGACGTGGATCTCCAGGGCCTTGTTGGCCTTCAGGCCCTCGTAGACGTTCGCCGGGATCTCGGTCGGCAGCAGCTCGTCCGCCGTCTTGGCCAGGATCCGGGCCACGTCGAGCGCGACGTTGCCGACGCCGAGGACGGCGACCTTCTCGGCCTCGAGCGGCCAGGTGCGCGGCACGTCCGGGTGGCCGTCGTACCAGGACACGAAATCGGCGGCGCCGTAGGAGCCGTCGAGGTCGATGCCGGGTATCGGCAGCGCCCGGTCGGCCGTCGCCCCGGTGGAGAAGATCACGGCGTCGTAGAAGGCGCGCAGGTCGTCGAGGCTGATGTCGGTCGGGTAGTCGACGTTCCCGAAGAGCCGGATCTGCGGCTTGTCGAGCACCTGGTGCAGGGCCGTGATGATGCCCTTGATGCGCGGGTGGTCGGGGGCGACGCCGTAGCGGATCAGGCCGAACGGGGCGGGCATCCGCTCGAAGAGGTCGATGGACACGCCGGGCTCGGCCGCCACCTCGGACTTGAGCAGGGCGTCGGCGGCGTAGATTCCGGCCGGGCCGGCTCCGACGATGGCTACCCGCAGCGGGCGCGGCATGATCAGGTTCCCTTCGAGCGATGACAGGCGACTCGATCGGGAAGCCTAAACTAAGGCAGTCCTAACTTAGTACGCGGGTCCGCTCTATGAGCTCATAAGCCGATCTTATGCCCACCCGTGTCATGGACACCGGTCATGGGCATGTCCGACCCTTGCCTCGGGGCGCGGCCCGGCCCGCCCCGGACGAGCCACCGACCGGGACCGAGGGGTGACAGGGTGGGGGAGCACGGGGCGACGACCGTCGGGGTGACCGGCGGCAGCGGATTCGTCGGCAGCCATCTGGTGCGGCGGCTGCTGAAGCGCGGCTACCGGGTGCACACCACCGTGCGCGGGATCGCGCGTCCCGAGAAGGTGCGGCCCCTGCGGGAGCTGCAGGAGGCGTTCCCCGGGCGACTGACCCTGTTCGAGGCGGACCTGCTGCGCGAGGGCTCCTTCGACGAGGCCCTGCGCGGCTGCGCGGTCGTCTTCCATGTGGCGTCGCCGTTCCTCATGCCGGAGAAGATCAAGGACGGCCGCCGGGACGTGGTGGAACCGGCCGTGCTCGGCACCCGCAACGTGCTGGCGGCGGTGGAGCGCGCGCCCAGCGTGCACACCCTGGTGTTCACCTCCACGGTGGGCGCGGTCTTCGGCGACTACGCCGACGTGCTCGCCATGGACGGCCAGGTGCTGTCGGAGAGGTACTTCAACACCACCAGCACGGTGGAGAACAACCCCTACCACTACGCGAAGACCGCGGCGGAGCGCACCGCCTGGGAGGCCGAGAAGGCGCAGGACCGCTGGCGGATGGTGTCCGTCAACCCCGGCCTGGTCCTGGGCCCCTCGTTCACTCCCGCGTCCGAGTCCGGCAGCCTGTTCCTGCTCGACGAGCTGTTCAAGGGCTACTTCTGCTACGGCGCACCGGACTTCAGCTTCACTACGGCGGACGTACGGGACGTGGCCGACGCGCACATCCTGGCGGCGGAGAACCCGGCGGCCAGGGGCCGCTACATCGTCGCGGCCGAGACGATGACGTCCTTCCACGAGATGTCCCGCATCATCCGCGCCCGCCATCCGCGCGACCTGCGACTGCCCCGCACCGCGCTCCCGCACTGGCCGGTGCGCGTCCTGGGTCCGGCCTTCGGCCTCACCCAGGACTACATCCGCAAACACCTCGGCATCCGATTCCGCGTGGACAACAGCCGGAGCGTGCGCGAACTGGGCCTCACCTACCGCCCGGTCGAGGAGACCCTGCTGGACCACTACGAGAGCCGGCGCGGCCGGCCTCACGCCGGCCGTACGACCCGGTGAATCGCCGACTCCCCGGCGCCGTACACCGACTCCTCGCGGATGTACGCGCCCGGGCCCGGTGCGTGGATCATCATGCCGTTGCCGACGTAGAGGCCGACGTGCCTGTCGTCGTCGAAGAAGAACACGAGATCTCCGGCCTGCGCGTCGCTCAGCGCGAGCGGCATGCCCGCGTCCGCCTGCTGCTGCGCGGACCGGGGCAGCGTCACGCCCGCGACGCGCCAGGCGGCCTGGATCAGACTGGAGCAGTCGTACGACTCCGGTCCGGTCGCACCCCAGACACAGGGCCGCCCGATCTGCGCCCGGGCGAAGGCGATCGCCTTCGCTGCCTTGCCGTCGTACGGGGACTGGGGGGCGGGGGCGATGACAGGGGCGGGAGCGGCCAATGATCCGGTGTCGGTCAGGGGGGCGGCGGGGAAGGTCCCGGTGTTCGTGAGCGGGTTGGGGGCGGCGAAGGATCCGGTCTCGGTCAAGGGGGCCGCGGCGGCGAAGGACCCGGTGTCCGTGAGCGGGTTGGGGACCGCGAAGGATCCGGAGCTCGTGAGCGGCTCGGGGACGGCGAAGGTCCCGGTACCGGTCAGGGGGGCCGCGGCGGGGAAGGAGCCCGTGTCGGTCAGGGGGGCCGCGGCGGCGAACGACCCGGTGTCCGTCAGGGGGTTGGGGACGGCGAAGGTCCCAGTGTTGGTCAGCGGGTTGGGGACCGCGAAGGTCCCGGTGTTGGCGACGGGGTTGGGGACTGCGAAGGATCCGGTGTCGGTGACCGGGTTGGGGACTGCGAAGGATCCGGTGTCGGTGACCGGGTCGGGGACTGCGAAGGTCCCGGTGTTGGCGACGGGGTTGGGGACCGCGAAGGTCCCGGTGTTCGTCAGCGGGTTGGGAACGGCGAACGTGCCGGTGTCGGTCAGGGGGGCCGTGGCGGTGGGGAAGGAGCCGGTGCCCGTCAGGGGGCCGGAGGTGAGGGCTCCCGCGGCGCGCCAGGCGGTCTCGGCCGGTCGCGGTGGTTCGAGGGCCAGGGGCTGCGAGGCCGGCTGGGCGGTGCGCCGGGACAGCAGCTCGCGGGCCTCGGCCAGCTTCCGCTGGTTGCGGCTCTTGGCGGTCGCCGGGCTGGAAGGCTCCCGCTCGGTGGCGGGGCCCGGGAGGGCCTTGGGCGGCTCCAGCTCGCGCCGTGCCTCCGACGCGGCGGGCAGCGCGGCGACGGGCCGGGCGGTGAGCTCCGCGACGGCCCGGCCGGCCGCCGGCCCGGCGGTCAGCTCCGGAAGCGGCTCACGGCCGAGCAGACCGGCCGCCGGCCGCTCCGCGGAGCGGCCCGGCGCCGGGCGTTTCGGCGCCCGGTCGGCCGGCAGCGCGGCGGGCACGGTCGGCCCCAGCTTGGCGCGCGCGCCGTCGAACCACTGCCGGGGGACACCGTCGAGGCCGGAACCGGAGCGCCCTCCCGTCCCGTTGAGCGCGGAGAAGGGGCGGGTGCGATTCCCCGAGGTCATCGCACGGGTCGCGTTGTAGTTCCCGGTGGCGTTCTCGGCCTGGTCGTAGAGGGTGTCGATTCGCTGCCGAACCTCGTCGCGGCTTTCGCGCGCCATGGGGGACGTACTCCTTCCGTGCTCCGCCTACCGGGTTAGCTGTCGGGTTCGGGCGGTCGATGGTGGAAGGCATGCCCTACGGCCCTTGCCCTGTCGGGCGGTTGGGCCGATTCACCCCAAGTTTCGGTGGGTCCCCGGCTCCGGCTGCCACGCTGGAAGGACCGGACTCGGCGGAGGCCACGCGGCCCGGCGGGGTTCGCCGGGGGGAGCCGTGCGGCCTGGGCGTAAACCTAACGAACATGTGTGGCTGGTGTGAAGGTTGAAGCGCGGAATGTCCGATACGTAATTGTGATATTCATCTTGATGGTCATGATCATCTGGTGAAGAGGGTGCACGAGGGGGTAAAGACGGCACGAACTCCCGCCTCACAGCCGCATGATGACCAGCGCGGTGTCGTCGGTCGCACCCTCCCGCGGCAGCAACTCCCGCAGGACGGCGTCGGCGAGATCCTCCGGGTCGGCGTCCCGGTGCCGTACGAGGACGTCGGCGAGGTGGGCCAGCCCGGCGTCGATGTCCTCGTGCCGCCGCTCGATCAGGCCGTCGGTGTACAGGACGAGGGTGGCCCCGTGGTCGAAGGCGGTGTGCGCCTCGGGCCGGGGCCGGGGGTCCGGCCGCGCGTCCAGCGGGGGATCGGTGGCGCGGTCGAGGAACTCCACGCTCCCGTCGGCATGGAGCAGCACGGGCGGCGGATGCCCCGCGCTGCTGTACGACAGGTTGCGCCGGTCGAAGTCGATGAAGGCCGCCACGGCCGTGGCCGACTCCGCCCCGTCGACCACATGGGCGTACTCCCCCAGGGCGTTCAGGGCCTGCGCGGGCCCCTCGGCGACCCGGCAGGCGGCGCTGAGCGCGCTGCGCAGCTGACCCATCACACAGGCGGCCCGCAGACCGTGCCCGACCACGTCGCCGACCGACAGGCCGATGCAGTCACCGCCGACCCGGTCGACCAGGTCGTACCAGTCGCCGCACACGTTCAGCGCGCTCACCGCGGGCTGGTACCGCACGGCGGCCCGGCGGCGCCCCACCTGCCGGCGGTCGGGGAGCATCGCCTCCTGGAGGGCGAGCGCCACCTCCCGGTCCCGGGCCTGGGCCCGGCGCAGCCGTTCGTTCAGCTCCTGCAGTTCCCGGGCCCGCCGGTACAGCTCGGCCTCGAGCACCCGGGTCCGGTCGCTGTCGCCGCGGTTGCGAGCCCGGATGAGTTCGGTGACCTCCTCGACCCGGTGCACCAGCAGCACCACCGTCCCGTCCGGGCCGAACACCGGCGCGTTGACGGGGCTCCAGTAGCGCTCCTCCCAGTGTCCGGGCCGGTCGGTGAGCTCGACGTCGTACCGCTGGAGGGCCATCGTGTCCCGCTCGCCGGTGGCCAGTACCCGGCGCAGGGAGGCCGCCAGGTTCCGCATACCGGTCGCGGCGGGCTCGTTGGGGTTGTCCGGGAACACGTCGAACAGGTAACGGCCCACGACCTCCGCGCGCCTGCGCCCGGCCATCCGGAGGAATTCCTCGTTGGCGTCCGCGTACACCAGGTCCGGCGTCAGCAGGGCGACCATACCCGGCAGCGCCTCGAACGCCGCCGCGTAGTCGATCTCCGTGTCCGCCATGCCTGCCGCCCAGTCCGACCGCCGGTATGGGCTCAGTTTCCCATGAAACCGGCACGTGAGCGGGGGGAGAGGCGGTGATGGTGGACGCGGGCAACGAATTCCATGACCTCCGGGGACCGGCGTGCACCGTCCCCCGAACCTGTGAATTCACGATGAATCCCCGGGGCGCTTGAACACACCCGCGTCCGGCTCCGTATGGGACGGGGGCTTGCCATGCCGGCCGGCCATGAGGTGCGGGAGTACTACCTTGGGACGCAACAAGCGCAGACGCCCGACAGGCGCACGACGCGCGACCTTCGCCGCGGTCGCGCTGATGCTGGGCGGAGGTGGACTGGTCGCGGCGAACGTCTACGCGTCGGCGACCGAGGGCGGCACGGGCGACGACGCCCAGGTGCGGCGGGACGGAAGCGGCTGGGGCCAGGGTTCGGCCACCATCGACTGCCCGGACGTCGGCAGCCGCCTGACCTCCGTGCCGGACCCGGCGAGGGCGGACGTCGACCGCGAACTCGCGCTGCTGGACCAGCAGGTCGCGGCCGCCTACCAGCAACTCCAGGCGTCGGCGCGGGAGATCCAGCAGGACCCGGGGTCGGCCGACGGCACGATCATGGATCCGCTGAAGGAGAAGCGGACCGCGACCATCGAGCGCATCGCCGCCGCCATCGACCGCGCCGGCGACCGCCCGCAGGGCCTGGAGGACCAGGCCGCGTGCACCCTGCGCCCGCCCGCCGACCAGGGCGACGGCGAGCAGGGCGGCCAGGCCGAGGGCGACCAGAACCAGGGCGGCGGCGACCAGGACCAGGGCGGCAACGGCAACGCCGGCCAGGGCGGCAACGGCCCCGTGGCCGCCGACTACGCGGACATCACCGGCGTCCAGCCCAACGCCCAGACGCCGCCCGCGCAGGACGACGCCTCGCGCGGCAGCTTCATTTCGAGCTGCGGGGTCAACGCGAACGGCCTGTTCAACTCGGACAACGTGATCGTCGCGCCCGGCGTCACCAACGGCGCCCACCACTTCCACGACTACGTCGGCAACCAGGCCAACAGCGCCTTCGCCAGCGACGAGGACCTGGCGAACGGCGACACGAGCTGCGTGGACCAGGGTGACAAGTCCTCGTACTACTGGCCGGTGCTGCGTCTGCAGAACGGCACCGAGGAACGCGACGCCGACGCTCCCGGCGGCGGCACCGAGGGCAACGCCGGTCAGATCGTCACGCCCAAGGAGGTCACGCTGACCTTCGAGGGCAGCCCGCGCGGCAAGGTCACGGCCATGCCCCGGCTGCTGCGCATCATCACCGGGGACGCCAAGGCCTTCGTCAACGGCCCCGCGAACGCCAACGCCTCCTGGAGCTGCACCGGTTTCGAGGACCGGCAGCTGAAGGACAAGTACCCGCTGTGCCCCTCGGGCAGCGACGTCGTGCGCACCTTCAGGTTCCAGAGCTGCTGGGACGGCCGGAACATCGACAGCGCCAACCACCGCACCCACGTGGCCTTCGCCGACCCCGAGGGCAAGTGCCCGGAGGGCTTCCAGGCCATTCCGCAGCTGGTGCAGCGCATCGTGTACGACGTCGCCGCGCCCAGCCTCCAGGACGGCGGCCGGACCACTCCGCTGTTCGCCGTGGACTCCTTCCCGGAGCAGCTGCACAAGCCGGTCACGGACCACGGCGACTTCATCAACGTCTTCGACGAGGGCTTGATGCGGGACATGGTCGACTGCATCAACTCGGGCCGCACCTGCGGCGCCGACGAGGAGCCGAACCCCGGGAACGGTGGGGGAGAGCAGCCCTCCGAGGAGCCCTCGCAGGAACCGTCGCGACAGCCCTCGCAGGAGCCGACGGCCGAGGAGCCGACGGCCGAGGAGCCGACGGCTGAGGAGCCGACGTCCGAGGCCCCGTCCTCGCAGGCGCCGAGCACGGAACCGGCGAACGACCCCGAGACCCCCGCCGCCCCCGCCCCGTCCACCAAGGCGCCCCGGGTCTACACGACGACGTCCTCCACCCGCAACGCCACGGCCGCACCGACCCGGCACGGCTCGCACGGCGACAAGGGCAACACGACCGCCGACAAGGGCGACAAGGCCGACCGGTCCACCGCGCCCGAGGAAACCCCGGCCACCGCGGCGGCGGAGTCGTCCGGCGCCGCCGCACCGACGGCCGCGCCTGCGCAACCGCCGAACGACGCGGCACAAGCGGCATCGCAGACCGAACCCCAGGAGGTCCAGGGGGGCCTCGCCGAGACGGGGGCGCACCTGTGGCCCGGAGCGCTCGGGGCACTGCTCCTGATCGCGGGCTTCGTCGTGCTGCGCCGCGGCGGTCGCGCTTCGAGGTGACGCCGGACCGGCGCCCGGTGCACACCGGGCGCCGGCGGCGGTCTCAGGCGATGCGCAGGGTCCGCTTCGCCAGCTCGTACGCCGGGAGCATCTCCTCGTGCTCCTCGGTGTCGAACCCGCCGAGGTGCACGACGACGGGGCCGTCCGGGGTGGTGACGGCGAAGGCGCACTCCTGCTTGGACTCGTCGAGGAGCTTGCTGGTGTAGACGTACTCGACCTCGACGCCGGAGACACCGCCCGTCTTGAAGGCGCGGTACGTCTCCTTGCTCGTGTTGTCCTCCGCCGCCACGAAGGCCCGCAGGACGGCCCGGGCGTCCGCGTCGCCCGGTTCGCCCTTCCAGACCCGCAGGAAGCCGATGTTCCCGGCGGGCTTGGCGTCGATCTCGCAGGCGGCGGTGACGGGGCCCTGATGGAGCAGCGCGTCGGCGATGTCGGCGGCCAGGTCGTCGTCGGAGCCGCTCGTGGACTTTCCGGCGTCGACGGCCTTCGCCTTCCAGCTCTTCGCGACGTCGAAGCTGACGGGCAGTTCGCAGGCCGAACCGGCCGCACCGACACTGCCGCCCTTCTCGGCGGTCGCGCTCGTCGCCGACGCGCCGGCGGACGCCTTCGCGTCCCCCTCCCCGTCCGTCGACTCCGCACAGCCCCCCAACACCGCCGCCAGCAACAGCACCTGCGCCACTCTGCCGCGCACAGCCCCCACCTCGACCCGCACTTCCGTACCCCCTTCTGTCCAGGTCGGACACTGTAACCGAGGGCATCGACACGGTCGTAAGCGATATACGGGGCCCGGACGGAGGACCGGCCTTGCGGCCGGACGGCGCGCCGGGCAGGGTGCGGGGTGTGCCCACCCTGCTGATCGTCCACCACACCCCCTCGCCCAACTGCCAGGCCCTGCTGGAGGCCGTGGTCTCCGGGGCGACGGCCCCCGAGATCGAGGGGGTCCGCGTGGTGCGCCGCGCGGCCCTGTCCGCCACCGCGTCCGATGTGCTCGCCGCCGACGGATACCTGCTCGGCACACCCGCGAACCTCGGCTACATCTCCGGCGCGCTCAAGCACTTCTTCGACCAGGTCTACTACCCCTGCCTGGACGAGACGCGCGGCCGGCCCTTCGGCTCGTACGTGCACGGCGGCAGCGACGTCACCGGCGCGCTCCGCGCGATCGAGACGATCACCACGGGCCTCGGCTGGCGGCGGGCGGCCGACCCCGTCACCGTGACCGGCGAGCCCGGCAAGGCCGACGTCGAGGCGTGCTGGGAGCTGGGCGCGACGCTCGCCGCGGGTCTGATGGACATGCCCTGAACGGGAAGCGAGGTCCGCGCTACGTCCACCGCATGCCGATGCCGGACAGCTGCTCGACCCGTTCCGGCGTCAGCGTGGCGGCGCGGGAACGCTGGTTGCTGATCCAGGCGCCCAGCCTGACCTGCCGCTCCTGTGCGCCGTCGGCCGGGGCGACGGTCTCCACGTGCTTGCGCGGCACGATCAGATGGCCCTCACGCCGGTAGAACTGGGTGGCGGCGGCGAGGTTCACCGCCCACTTGTCGGCGTGGGACGTACGCGGTCCGGGCCGTTCCTCCTCGGCGGCCGGCTCGATGCCCAGCACGTGCTCGCACAGCCACCGCTGCCCCGCCGTCAGCCCGTCCCAGCCGAGGCGCTGCGCGCGGACCCACCGGCCGAGGTCCTCGCCCTGGCGCACGGTCCCGCCCGGCGCGAGGGGCAGCCGCCCGCCCTCGGCCAGGTGCAGCCGGGTGAGGTGGAAGCGGCGCTGCCACTCCACCGGCCAGGCGGGACACCAGGCGGGGTCGATCTCCTCCAGCCGCTCCCGGCGTTCCTCGGACAGCGCGCCGGGGGCCGCCTCCGCCGTCGGGTCCTCGGCGGCCCTGCGGGCGGCGGCCCGCTGGTTCTTCAGCCAGATGCCCACCTTGAAGCCCTGGTGGGTCGCGTCGTGCGGGGCGAGGAGGTGACCGTGCTCGGCGGCCCAGGCGCGGGCCGCGGCGAGCCCCTCCTCCCAGGCGACGTCGAAGTGCGACCAGACCATGCCCAGCCGCTCCAACTGGCGGACCCGGTCGGCGTCGAGGCTGCCGCGCGCGTGGAAGCGGCGGGCGTCGGCGATCCACTGCCCGAGGGGGAAGCCCGCGAGAGAGGCCGGCCACCCGTCGGCCTCGGCCCGTTCGCCCCCGGGCACCCGCAAGGTGAACGGCACCCGCAGGTCGCCGTGGGCGCGGGCGTACAGGGTGGCCGCCTCGACGCCGCGCCGCCAGTGGGCGTGCTCGGGGTTGATCACGCGCAGCTCGACGAAGGCGGCCAGCTGCGCCGGGTCGCGCGGGGTGGAGAACTTCAGCAGCGCCCTGGCGGGGGCGCTCACGCCCGACGGACCGGGCTCGGCGTCCTCCTCCTCGGCGAGGGTGCGGCCCTTCGGGGCCCGGCTCGGCGCCTGCGGTTCGGCGAGCCGCTCCACGATCCGCGCGTCATGGGCGCGCAGCGCCTCCAGCAGCCTGGCCAGCCCCGCGTACGCCCTGCTGCTGAGCATGTTGTCGGGTGTCTCGCCCGGCCCGAGCAGCACCGGCACCACCAGCGACGCCGTCTTGCCCTCACCGGGCCGGATGCGCAGGGCGCGCCCCACCGCCTGGACGAGGTCCGGCATGGAGCCGCGTACGTCGGCGAAGTACACCGAGTCGCAGTGCCGGGTGTCGACGCCCTCCCCGAGGACCCGTACCGAACTCAGGAAGGCCCGGCGCGCCCGGGCCCCGTCGGCGGTCTTCAGCCGGGCGAACGCGTCCAGGACCCGGCGCCGGTGCGGGGGCGGATGGTCGCCGCACAGCCAGTCGGCCCACACCGTGCGCGGGTACCGCCGGGGCTCGGCGGCGTGCAACCGGGCCGCGGCCTCGCCGAGCCCGGCCGCGAAGGCCTCCGCCTCCCGGACCAGGTGGTGGAAGACGAGCGTGCGCCGCAGCCCCTCCTCGCGCGCCGCCTTCAGCAGCGCGGCCTGCAGCGCGGCGAGCCGCGCGCCCCGCATCTCGTCCGTGCGGCCCTCGATGCCGAGCAGCCGCGCGGCCTGCAGCTGGGTGTCGGTGACGTCGACGCACACCACCTGGTAGGGCGCGCAGATCCCGCGGTCGATCGCCTCCGACAGGGTGAGGGTGTGGCAGCGGGCGCCGAACGGGCCTTCGGGGTCGTCGTCCATGGAGGCGACGAGCTCGCCGGGCGCCCCCTGCCCGGTCTCCTCGTCGGGCTGCCACAGCCGGGGGGTGGCGGTCATGTACAGCCGCCGCAGCGACGGGATCCGGGCGTTGTCGTGGACGACCGCCCACGGCTTGCCGATCCGTCCCGAGGTCCGGTGCGCCTCGTCCACGACGATCAGGTCCCAGCTCGGCAGCCCGGCCGCGTGCGCCCGCTCCAGGGTGCCGAGACCGAGCGAGGCGTACGTGGCGAAGACGGTGACCCGGTCGAAGGGCCGCGCCCAGGCGGCCAGCTCGCCCGCGTCGGTGGTGTTGGGGAAGGGGGCCTGGTCCCCGCGCAGCGAGGACACGCCGATCACCGGCCCCGTACGTCCGCCCGCCCGCCAGGCGGCCTCGGTCTGGGTGAGCAGGTCCAGCGACGGCACCAGCACCAGCACCCGGCCCGCGCGCAGCTCCTCGGCGCCGCGGACCGCCACGAGGGTCTTGCCGGAGCCGGTGGCCATGACGACCTGGGTCCGCAGCCCCCGCGGGGGCAGGGACGCGCCGGCCAGCGGTTCGAGCGCGCGGACCACGGCGTCCACGGCCTCGCGCTGGTGGGGACGGAGTCTCACGGGGACGACGATAGCGCCGCCCGCGTCAGCGTTGGTGCCGGCGGCGCAGCAGGTGGCGGGCGAGGAACGCGGCGGCCAGGACCCCGAGGGCGAGGAGCACGTAGAGCTGGTAGCGGCTGATCTCGTCGTAGATCGTGTCGATGTGGGTGCCCGCGACGTAGGCCAGGGTCGTCCACAGGCCGACCCACAGGGCCGCGCCGAGCGCGTTGAACGCCGAGAAGCGCCGCCAGGGCATGCCGGTGGTCCCCGCGATGACGCCGCCAGTCTGCCGCAGCCCCTCGACGAACCGGGCCACGGTGACGACCTTGCCGCCGTGCCGGGTGAAGAACTCCTCGGCCGCGTGGAAGCGTTCCGGGGTGAGGAACACATACCGGCCCCACCGGTGGACGAGGGCCCGGCCGCCGGACCTGCCGATCAGATAGCCGACGTTGTCCCCGAGCACGGCCGCGGCGAACGCGATGACCGCCACGGCCACGATGTTCAGCCGGCCCGCCCCGGCGTACACGCCCGCCGCGATCAGGATCGTCTCGCCCGGAGCGGGGACCCCGAAGTCCTCCACGAGGACCACGGCACCGACGGCCCAGTAACCGTAGTGGCTGAGCAGCGGCGCCAGGTGGGCCAGGGGACCCGGAATCGGAGGGGCCATGCCCTCCACCGTACGACCCCGCCCGGCCGTGCTGACGCGCTGTCACCGTCCGGCTGTCAGGACGCGGGCCCGGAACGCTGCTGGGGGTGGTCGGGGCCGGGCTTGGGGCGGGTCCGGGTCCAGGACGGGTCGGCCATGCGGACGCCGGGGTGCGCCGGGGGCGGTGGGGGGACGGGGAGGAGAGCGGAACAGGGGGTGTACGGGGCGGTGCTTGGCGGTCGGATCATCAGCGGGGTGTCCTTCGGCCGAGTGGGGGTGGGCCGGGCGAGCGTGGGGCTACGGCGCCGGAGGGGAGGCCGGCGCGGGGCGGGTGTTACCGGGGGCGTCAGGGTCCGTGGCGAGCTCGGCCCAGACGACGCGCCCGGACCGGTGGGGGAGGCCCGTCACTCCCCAGTCGGTGCTCAGTGCCTCGACCAGCAGCAGCCCGCGGCCGCTCTGGTCGTCGGGGCCCGGTCGCCGGGGCGCCGGACGTGAGGAGCCGCGGTCCTGGTCCTCGACCTCGACCCGCAGCCGCCCGGCGGTGGCGTGCAGCCGGCACACGATCCGGTCGCTGGCCGAGTGCGTGAGCGCGTTGGTGACGAGCTCCGAGGTGACGAGGACGGCGCCGTCGGCCGCGTCGCCGTCGATGCCCCAGCCGGTCAGCGCCTCGCGCACGCTGCGGCGGGCCGGTGCGACCGACGCGGGGACGGCTGGCAGGACGAACGCGTGCGTCCGGTGGGGCGGTTCGGCCCCGGAGGCGAGCCGGTCGGGGCCGTCGGGCCCAGGGAGTCGACCGGTGTGCTCGCCTCCGGGTGGTCGGGTGGAGCGCGCCGCCTGCGACGAGCGCGGTCGGTGCAGGGGGTGGGGGAGGGAGGGCGGGGGCATCGCCGTACGCCTTTCGTCCGGCTCGCGTCGTGGGGGGTGCTGGTCTCGCGTCCACCGGCCGCGCGGGGACGCAGACGGCGACCCGGGCGCGGCGGCGCCGGACCCCAGCCCGGTCTCCCCCGACTGGGCTGTTCCGCCTGCTCCTTCGTCGGCCGGAGCAGTGAGTCCACTGTGGCACCTGCCAACAACGGCTCGCAACCGGCAAGTTGAAATTTGCAAGTAGCCACGTGCATGCTGCTCCCGGCGATAAAAGATCGAGTGAGCCTGTGAAAGCGATCACGTGAGACGGTGACCCTGCAGCCGACGGTGTGAGGGGGTAAGGCGTGACCGCGGAGACCGACTGGGGCGGCGCCCCTTCCGTCCTGCGCATGATCCTCGGCAGACAGTTGGAGGAGCTGCGGACCCGGGCCGGTCTGACGTACGAGCAGGCGGGCGCGGCGATCGGGGTCAGCCACTCCACCATCCGCCGGATGGAGGCCGCCAAGGTGGCCCGGCTCCGGCTGGCGGACGCCGAGAAGCTGCTGCAGACCTACGGTGTGCGGGACCAGCAGGAGATCGACACCTTCCTGCAGTCGGTCCGCGAGGCCAACAAGCGCGGCTGGTGGCACACCTACCGGGACGTCATGCCCGACTGGTTCGCCGCCTATCTCAGCCTGGAGCAGGCGGCGTTGCAGATCCGCGCCTACGAGAACCAGTTCGTGCACGGGCTGCTGCAGACCAAGGAGTACGCGCACGCCCTGCTGGGCGCGGGCAATCCGCACGCCTCCGGCCAGGCCACCGAACGCCGGGTCGCGCTGCGCATGCGTCGCCAGGAACTGCTGTCGCGGGACGCGCCGCCGCGGTTGTGGGTGGTGATGGACGAGACGGTGCTGCGCTGGCCGGTCGGCGGCGCCGGCGTGATGCGCGCCCAGATCGACCACCTGATCGACCTCAACCGGCTGCCCCATGTGACCCTGCAGATCATGCCCTTCGCCAACGGCCCGCATCCGGCGATGCGGGCCGGCGCGTACCACGTCTTCCGGTTCCGGGCCCCCGAACTGCCCGACATCGTCTACCTCAGCGGCCTGGTCGGCGCCGTCTACCTGGACAAGGGCGACGACGTCGTGGTGTACCGCGAGGCCCTGGACCGGCTGGGCGCCCAGGCGGCGCCCGCCAAGAAGACCGAGGCATTGCTCGGTTCGATTCGCAAGGAGCTCTGACGTGCACCACCACATACGCAACGGCATGCCGTCCCGGGACCTGGGCGCGCGCGGCTGGACCAAGCCGTGGAGCGACGACGCCGGGGGCGCCTGCGTGGAAGTGAAGAAGCTCGCCGACGGCCGTGTCGCCGTCCGCCAGTCCACCGACCCCGACGGGCCGGCGCTGGTCTTCACCCCGCGCGAGATGACGCGCTTCCTGACGGGCGTGAAGGCGGGTGACGCGGACTTCCTCCTGTGAACTCCCCTTGTTCTGCCGAGCGTTGCCCCGTTTTCCCCGCATCCTGGATCCGCTCCGGACCCTTATGACTTCCCCGACTCGAATGGGAGACACGGCGTTGCCCGACAACGGATGGCCGGCCGACCGCATCGACACCGAGAACGCCCACTCCGCCCGGATCTACGACTACATCCTGGGCGGCAAGGACTACTACCCCGCCGACAAGGAGGCGGGCGACGCCATGTCCCGGGAGTGGCCCGCCCTCCCCGTCCATATGCGCGCCAACCGCGACTGGATGAACCGCGCGGTGCGCTGGCTCGCCGAGGAGGCGGGCATGCGCCAGTTCCTGGACATCGGCACCGGCATCCCCACCTCCCCGAACCTCCACGAGATCGCCCAGTCGGTGGCCCCCGAGTCCCGGGTGGTCTATGTGGACAACGACCCCATCGTCCTCACCCTCTCCCAGGGTCTGCTGGCCAGCGCGCCGGAGGGGAAGACCTCGTACATCGAGGCCGACTTCCGCGACCCGGCGGCCATCCTGGACGCCCCCGAACTGCGTGAGACCCTCGACCTCGGAAAGCCGGTCGCGCTCACGGTGATCGCCATCGTGCACTTCATGCTCGACGAGGACGACGCGGTCGGCGTCGTGCGCCGCCTGCTGGAGCCGCTGCCCTCGGGCAGCTACCTGGCCATGTCCATCGGTACCGCCGATTTCGCGCCCGAGGAGGTGGGCCGCGTCGCCCGCGAGTACGCGGCCCGCAACATGCCGATGCGGCTGCGCACCCTCGACGAGGCCCACGAGTTCTTCGACGGCCTGGAACTGGTCGAGCCGGGCATCGTCCAGGTGCACAAGTGGCACCCGGACGGCACGGGGGACAAGGACATCCGCGACGAGGACATCGCGATGTACGGGGCGGTCGCCCGCAAGCCGTGACCCGGGCGGGGCCGGCCGGCCGGTGTCTACGGCGCGATCAGCAGCGCCTCGGCACCCACCGGCCGGTACCCGGCCGCCTGGAAGGCGCGCACGCTGCGCGCGTTGCCCGCGGCCTGCTGCGACCACACCGGCCGGCCGTCCGGTACGAGATGCCGCGCGGCCGTGGCCAGGGCCCGGCCGAGTCCCCGGTGGCGCGCGTCCTCGTCGACCTCGACCGCGGTCTCCCAGCGACCGGCCACGCCCCGGCCGAGGACGACCGTCCCGCCGTCGGCCGTCCAGACCCGCACGTCGTCCCGGCGTTCGCGCGCCAGGGCCACCCGCGGATGGCCGGGGTCGGCCAACTCCCTTAGCACCAGCGGTGGTTCACCGGGCAGCGCGCTCGCCACGGTGAGCAGGTCGATGGTGTCCGTGGACCGTCCGGTGCGCTCCAGGAACGCCGCGAGGAACCGCGGGTTCATCGTGGCCGCCAGCGCGTCGCAGTCGACGGCGGCCAGGGTGTCGTACACCCACTCGGGGTCCTCGTCCGTGAACACGACCGAGTGCGCGGTGAGGGCGAGTACTCCGGCATCGCGGTGGCTGGGCTGCGGCACCACGGTCGTACCGCCGTCGGGCGGCGGGAAGTGGCCCCGCGCGGCGGCGTCCAGGATGTCGGCCAAGGCCGGGCTCATGCTCGTTCTCCGGTCCACTCCCCGGCGCGCATCACGTGCCGCCCCTTGAGCTCGTGCTCCCCGTGCCAGGCCTGGATCGCCTGCGGAAGCACCCTGAAGTACGCGTAGGAGGGGTGGTCCTCGCGCGGATCCCAGCCCCACCGCCGGGCGAAGGCGTCCGCGGTGGCGGCCGGCACCTGCTGGGCGGTGAAGGTCTCCACGGAGGCGTCGATCAACACCACGTCCTGGGTGTCACCGAGCGCGAGGCGGGCCCGGCCGGTGTCGCGCAGGTTGCGTCCCGTCGGATTGGTGATCCTGGTCGACAGCCACACCGCCGCTCCGTCCCACAGGAACCACAGCGGCACCAGGCACGGCAGCCCGTCCGCTCCGGCCGTGGCCACCCAGGTGTCCGTCCCCGTCCCCAGCTTCTCCAGCACGTCACGCCGCCGCTGCCCGGCGTCGCGCGGCTCCCCGGTGATCTTCATACGGTGACGCTACCGACCCCTGGGCCGCGCCGCCTCGGGCGCTGGTCCTACGGCTGCGGACCGAGGGGGACGGGCCGAGTGCCCTCAGGGCCGCCCGCCGAGCGGCGTGGCGCAGGACACAGATCGCCCCGGATTGCCGGTGAGGCGGGGGAGGGAAGGCATAGTCGTGCCATGATCTTCTTGAAGGGAGCATGACACCCGTGACGCTCGTTGCGCCTCCCCCCATCCCCAGGGCGGCGGGCTCGCTCCCGCTGCTGGGTCACGCCGTACAGCTCTGGCGGGACAACCTCGCTTTCATCGCGTCGCTGCGCGAGAAGTACGGTCCCCTGGTCGAGATCACCCTCCAGCCGGGCACCCGCACGATCGTGGTGCAGGACCCGGCACTGATCCGCACGATGCTCACGGACCTCGGCCCGAGCCTGGACAAGGGCCGGTTCTTCGAGAAGATGGGCCAGTTGCTCGGCGAGTCGGTGGTCACCGTGGCCGGACAGGACCATGTGCGCAAGCGGCGCCAGCTCCAGCCCGCCTTCGGACGTCCCGAGATCGCCCGCTACGTCGAGGTCATGCGCGGCGAGGTTGAGGCCACCATCGGGGCA
This sequence comes from Streptomyces sp. NPDC039424, assembly GCF_055639495.1. Lineage (NCBI taxonomy): Bacteria > Bacillati > Actinomycetota > Actinomycetes > Kitasatosporales > Streptomycetaceae > Streptomyces > Streptomyces sp. NPDC039424. The sequence goes on along the minus strand of NZ_JBVKAI010000011.1, from coordinate 2,142 downwards.
TGGACGCCCGGTCGGCCCCTGGACGTCCGCGAGTCGATGATCAAGCTGTCCCTCGACATGCTCGTCAAGACCGTCTTCTCCGGCAGCCTGGACGCGGCCACGTTCCGCCGGCTGCGCGAGGATCTGTCCGTGGTGCTGGACAGTGTCGGGGTACGGGTGATGCTGCCGGACTGGGTGGAGCGCCTGCCGCTCGCCTTCAACCGCCGCTTCCGCCGTGCCCGCGACGGTGTGCGGGCCACGATCGGCAGTGCCATCGCCGCCCTGCAGACCTCCGGGCACGACACCGGCGACATGCTGTCCATGCTGTTGCGCGCAGAGGACGAGACGACCGGCCGCCCGCTCACCGAGGAGCAGGTCTGCTCCGAGATCCTCACCCTGGCGCTGGCCGGCACCGAGAACACGGCCACGGTGCTGTCCTGGGTGCTGTACGAACTCGCCCGCCACCCCGACGTCGAAGCCCGGGTCCTCGCCGAACTCGACGAGGTGCTCGGCGGCCGTCCGGTCACCTTCGACGACATCACGCGCCTGCCCGTTCTGGAGCGGGTCATCACGGAGGCCCTGCGGCTGCACCACACCGGATGGCTCGTCACCCGCCGCACGATGACGGAGACCCGTCTGGGCGCCTGGACCCTGCCCGCGGGAACCGAACTCGCCTACTGCCAGCACGCGTTGCACCGCGACCCGGCGTTCTACCCGGCGCCCCTGACCTTCGACCCCGACCGCTGGCTGGACGGCGACCAGACGCTGCCGCCGGGCGCGTTCGTCCCCTTCGGCGCGGGCAAGCACAAGTGCATCGGCGACCGGTTCGCGATGACCGAGCTGATCACGGCCCTCGCCACGATGCTGCGCCGCTGGAAGCTGGAACTCGCCCCGGGTCAGACGGTTCGGCCCGTGGCCCGGGCCACCGTACGGCCCCGGACCCTGGTGATGACCCCGCGCCCGCGAGACGCCTTCGGGCAGGACGTGGCCGCGTGAGCGGTACCTCTTGAGTGCCCCTCGGCCCCGGCCGGTCCGGCGTCACGCCCAGGGGGTGTCGCGATCGCTCTTCCCGCTTCCCCGGGAGACCAGCCGGAAGGCCGTCAGCAGGGCGAGCGGCCAGAGCGCCGCGAAGCCCCACACCATGGCCGGGTCCGAAGTGCGGATGCCCAGGACGCCGAGGACGACCGACCCGCACATCAGGACGGCGGCCGCCAGGGGCAACCACACCCGGGGGCGCGAGGCGGTCATCCGGCGGGCGAGACGCCGGTCGCGCCGCAGCTCCGCTTCCATACGGAGCAGGGCGATCCGTTCGTGGGCCGTGAGTTCGACATCATCCGAGTGACTCCGGTCGTTCATGACGAGCGGGTGCCCCGAGTACGGCGTCCGATGCCCCACTGCCCGGAGTCCGTCGGGAACGGAGGTCGGCGTGGCTCCGGCGGCCCGCGTGCCGATGTCCCGCGATGCGGCGCCCGCCCCACGCGTTTCTCATGGAGAGGGAGGGCTCTGTCGTCCCGAGCCCCGAGCCCCATCAATCATTCGCCACGACTTAATTGCGCACAATACAGCTGCGCGGCCGAGGAGATCGCCATGACGGACACCGCTCCCACCCCCACCCGCCCCGTCCTGGAGCCCGCCGCCCAGGCCTTCGCCGACGCCTCCGCGAACCCGCCGTATCTCTTCGACCTCGGTCCGGCCGAGGGGCGCAGGCGGTCGACGAGGTGCAGTCCGGGGAGATCGCCAAGCCCGCGGTCGACGAGGAGTGGGTGACCGTGCCCGGCGGCCCGACCGGCGAGGTCCGCGCCCGCATCGTCCGCCCGGCGGGGGCCACCGGGCGACTGCCGGTGATCCTCTACATCCACGGCGCGGGCTGGGTCTTCGGCGACGCCCACACCCATGACCGCCTGGTGCGCGAGCTCGCCGTCGGTGCGAACGCCGCGGTCGTCTTCCCCGAGTACGGCCTCTCGCCCGAGGCCCGCTACCCGGTCGCGATCGAGCAGAACTACGCGGTCGCCCGCTGGGTCGCCACCGACGGCGCCGGGCACACCTCGACGCCACCCGCATCGCGGTCGCCGGTGACTCCGTGGGCGGCAACATGACGGCCGCCCTGACTCTCATGGCCAAGGAGCGCGGCGACGTCCCGCTGGTCCAGCAGGTCCTCTTCTA
>NZ_JBVKAI010000010.1:0-298379 GCF_055639495.1 Streptomyces sp. NPDC039424 | reverse complement strand
ACGCTGTTGAGTTCTCAAGGAACGGTCGCTTCCTTTGTACTCACCCTCTCGGGCTTTCCTCCGGGCTTCCCTTCGGTGTTTCCGACTCTATCAGACTGTTTCCGGTCCGATTTCCTCGGTGCTTTCCAGGTTCTCGCTTTCGCGTTTCCCTTTCCGGCGGTTCCGACTTTATCAGAAGTTCTTGGCCGGTCTGACCGGCCGCTCATTCCTGAGTAATCGGGAGAGGCTTCTCGGGAATCCAATTCCTGGAGAAGCAGATAGATTCTAGCTGCCACCTCTGGACATGTCCAGTTCTAGGCAACTGTTTGAATCTACCTCCCCGCTCGCGCTGTGTCAACAGCTCTTGCGGGGCGAAGAGGAGACTAGCAGCTCGTGGGGCGTGCTCGCACATCAGGCGGCGGTCGGGACGGTGGCGCTGCGTTCGGCGGCCTCGAGGTCGCCCGTGTCACCGGCGCGGGCGGCACGGCCGCCGAGGATGTAGACGTACATGAGGAAGGCCAGCTCGGCGGCGATTCCGATGCCTATGCGCGCCCAGGTGGGCAGGCCGGACGGGGTGACGAACCCTTCGATGGCGCCGGAGACGAAGAGGACCAGGGCGAGGCCTATCGCCATGCCCACGGCGGCCCGGCCCTCCTCGGCGAGGGCCGTGCGGCGGCTGCGCGGGCCCGGGTCGATCAGTGTCCAGCCGAGGCGCAGCCCCGTGCCGGCCGCGACGAAGACCGCGGTGAGTTCCAGCAGGCCGTGCGGGAGGACCAGGCCGAGGAAGGTGTCGAGCCGACCCGCCGAGGACATCAGGCCGAACCCGACGCCGAGGTTGAGCATGTTCTCGAAGAGGATCCACAGGACCGGGAGGCCCAGGAAGACGCCGAGAACCAGGCACAGCGCGGCGGCCTGGGCGTTGTTCGTCCACACCTGGGCGGCGAAGGACGCGGCGGGATGGCTCGAGTAGTACGTCTCGTACTCGCCGCCGGGGCGGGTGAGCTCCCGCAGCTGGCTCGGAGCCGCGATGGAGGACTGCACCTCGGGGTGGGTACCGATCCACCAGCCGAGCAGGATCGCGACCGCGGTGGACACGAGCGCGGTGGGCACCCACCAGTGGCGGGAGCGGTAGACCGCGGCGGGGAATCCGTAGCCGAGGAACCGCGTGACATCGCGCCAGGAGGCGCGGCGGGTTCCTGTCACGGCACTGCGCGCGCGTGCGACGAGCTGGCTGAGCCGGCCGGTGAGCTGGGGGTCGGGGGCGCTGGACTGGATCAGGGAGAGGTGAGTGGCGGTGCGCTGGTAGAGGGCGACGAGTTCGTCGGCTTCCGCGCCGGTGAGGCGGCGCTGACGGCGGAGCAGCGCGTCCAGGCGGTCCCACTCGGCTCGGTGGGCGGTGACGAAGACGTCGAGGTCCATCGGGTCTGTCTGCTCCTCGGCTGATCGTCGACCGTCGACCGTCCGTCGATCTCGGGACCACTGGTGTCCGTAGGTCTCGGGGCCACTCGCCGGTCATGGACCACTTGTCATAGCTGTCAGCTTGTCGTACTGGGGCGCGATGCGCCTCAGCTTGGCAGACTTGCGGTTCTCGGGGCAGACCAGGGGAAGGACGACGGGCGTGAGTGAGCTGGTGACAGGGGAGGCGGTGGCGCTCGAGCTGCGCCCCGCGAGGCTGCCCAGCAGGGCGCTTGCGGTGTTGCTCGACCTGGTGGTTGCCGTGGTCGCCTATATCGCCGTGGTCACGGCCTTGGTGGCGGCGACGGCGTCGCTGGACGAGGCCGCGCAGGTCGCGCTGACCATCGCCAGTTTCCTGTTGGTACTGGTCGGGGCGCCGATCGCGGTGGAGACGCTCAGTCACGGACGTTCGCTGGGGAAGCTGGCGCTCGGGCTCCGTGTGGTGCGGGACGACGGTGGGCCGATCCGGTTCCGGCACGCGTTGGTACGGGGTGCGGTGGGCGTGGTCGAGATTCTGATGACGTTCGGTGTCGTCGCCTGTATCGCCTCGCTGGTGTCGGCGCGGGGGCGGCGGCTCGGGGACGTCTTCGCGGGGACGTTGGTGGTGCGGGAGCGGGTGCCGGCCGGGAGGAATCACTTCGTTCCTCCGCCGCCTGCCTGGCTGGCCGGGCGCTTCTCGGGGCTTGATCTGTCGGGTGTTCCCGATGGTCTGTGGCTTGCCGTCCGTCAGTATCTGACACGGATGCAGCAGCTTGATCCGCAGGTCGGCTGGGCCATGGCGGAGCGGCTCGCGACCGATCTGGCGGCCCGTACGGGGGCTCCGGCGCCGCAGGGCGTGCCGCCCGCCGCTTATCTGGCGGCCATGCTGCACGAGCGGCAGGCCCGTGAGGCTCGGCGGGCCTTCGGCAGCGGTCCGGTCGCGAGCGGCGTGCCCGGCGCCGGAGGTGTGCCCGTCGCCTCCGCGGCTGTGCCCGGCGTGTACGCCCCACCGGTCCCGCAGCCGATCGCGCCGCAGGTCCAGCAGCCCCAGCCGCCTGTGCCGCAGCCCCCGCAGTCCGCCCACACCCCTGGCGCCTCCACGGCCCCGGCTCAGGCCCCGGCCCCGGTTGAGCGGCCGGCCACCGGCTTCGTGCCGCCGGCGTAGCGAGTGGTCGGCCCGGCCGCTCAGCCGAAGACCGACGGCGGCGACTCCAGGTCCTCCAGCTCGATGCCGGGCGCGGCGAGGACGACGTCCCCGGCGATGTGAACGGTGTGCCGCTCCCCCGTGTCCAGGGCTGTGACCTCGTATTCGTCCACGGTCAGAGGGCCGTTGTCAGTGGCGTGTGTTTCTCTTTCCACCAAGGCCCAGGACTGGTCCACGGTGCGCGGGGCGAGGACCGGGTCCGTGAAGGCGACGAGGCGTACGCGGGTCGCGGAGGCGGAAGGGGTGAGGCGCAGCAGACGGGCGGTGGCGATCAGGAACGCGGGGGACGTGCCGGTGAAGGCGTGGGCGCGCACATTGCCTTCGGTGGCATGAGTGCCGGTGGGGTCGGTGCGGACCCAGGTGACGCCGTCGAGGGCGGCGCCGCGCACCTGCCAGTTTCCCGCGTGCAGTTCGAGTCGGATGGGGCGGCCGAGCTCGTCGAGGGCGAGGTCGACGGAGCCGCTGTGGTCGCCCGAGGGGGTGGTCAGCCGGGAGACGTAGCGCCAGCCGGACGGGCCCGGGGCGCACTGGAAGTGTTCTTCTGCGAAGGGGGTGTGATCGTGCGGATCGTGGAGCGAATAACGGCCGCGGGGCATGGGGGTCCTGGGTCTTGACGGGCTGACGGTCCGGCCAGGGCTGCTGGTCCCGCCAAAGGGGCAGGCCCCCGGCACGGGGGTGCGGGGGCCTGCCTCGGAGGACCTGCCGGTGGGGGGTGCGTCAGTGCACGGACGCGTTCTCCCCGGTGGGCGGGGCTACGGAACCGGTGGCTCAGTAGCGGTAGTGGTCCGGCTTGTACGGGCCCTCGACCTCCACGCCGATGTAGGCGGCCTGCTCCGGGCGCAGCGTCGTGAGCTTCACGCCGAGCGAGTCCAGGTGGAGACGGGCGACCTTCTCGTCGAGGTGCTTGGGCAGCGTGTAGACGCCGATCGGGTATTCGGCCTGCTTGGTGAACAGCTCGATCTGGGCCAGGGTCTGGTCCGCGAAGGAGTTGGACATCACGAACGACGGGTGGCCGGTGGCGTTGCCCAGGTTCAGCAGGCGGCCCTCGGACAGCACGATGAGCACCTTGCCGTCGGGGAACTTCCAGGTGTGGACCTGCGGCTTGACCTCGTCCTTGACGATGCCCGGGATCTTGGCGAGGCCGGCCATGTCGATCTCGTTGTCGAAGTGGCCGATGTTGCCGACGATCGCCTGGTGCTTCATCTTGGCCATGTCCGAGGCCATGATGATGTCCTTGTTGCCGGTCGTGGTGATGAAGATGTCGGCCTTGTCGATGACCTCGTCGAGGGTCGTGACCTGGTAGCCGTCCATCGCCGCCTGCAGCGCGCAGATCGGGTCGATCTCGGTGACGATCACCCGGGCGCCCTGACCGCGCAGGGACTCCGCGCAGCCCTTGCCCACGTCGCCGTAGCCGCAGACGACCGCGGTCTTGCCGCCGATGAGGACGTCGGTGGCCCGGTTGATGCCGTCGATCAGGGAGTGGCGGCAGCCGTACTTGTTGTCGAACTTCGACTTGGTGACGGCGTCGTTCACGTTGATCGCCGGGAACAGGAGGACGCCGTCGCGCTGCATCTCGTACAGGCGGTGGACGCCGGTCGTGGTCTCCTCGGTCACGCCGCGGATCTCGGAGGCGAGCTGGGTCCACTTCTGCGAGCCGTTGGTGATGGTGCGGTGCAGGAGTTCGAGGATGACGCGGTGCTCGTCGGACTCGGCGGTGTCGACCGAGGGGACCTTGCCGTCCTTCTCGTACTCGACGCCCTTGTGGACGAGGAGGGTGGCGTCACCACCGTCGTCGAGGATCATGTTGGGGCCGCCGGTGGGGCTGTCCGGCCAGGTCAGCGCCTGCTCGGTGCACCACCAGTACTCCTCCAGGGTCTCGCCCTTCCAGGCGAAGACCGGGATGCCCCGCGGGTTGTCGGGCGTGCCGTCCGGGCCGACGGCGATGGCGGCCGCGGCGTGGTCCTGGGTGGAGAAGATGTTGCAGGAGGCCCAGCGGACCTGCGCGCCCAGGGCGGCCAGGGTCTCGATCAGGACGGCGGTCTGCACGGTCATGTGCAGGGAGCCGGTGATGCGGGCGCCGGCGAGGGGCTGCGCCTCGGCGTACTCCTTGCGGATCGACATCAGGCCGGGCATCTCGTGCTCGGCGAGGGTGATCTCCTTGCGGCCGAACTCGGCGAGCGAGAGGTCGGCGACCTTGAAGTCCTGTCGGTTGTCGACAGTCGTCATTGCGAGCTGCTCCTCGGGGTTGGGGCGAGGTGGGTATGGGGCTGGTCTGCGCGGCGGCGGACACAGGGGTGCCCGAAAAAAGAGGACACAGGCATGCCCACGTGCGCGCAGCGCAGTCCGTCGGAGGCCCTCTCTCCCTCGGCCGGTCCGCTCGGGACCGCCCGACCGCCATCAGCAGCGACGTCTGGCTCCGTCCCAAGCTACACCGCAGGACCGTGCCGTCCCCAGTCCACGTCCGAAGAGATCACGCCGATCACGCGGGGTGAGGAGAGGGGGTCGACTGTCATCGACCGATGTCTTTGAGCCTGCCGTCGAGTGGGGCAGGATGCCCTGCACGATCGGGAACCCCCGATCGACGTGCGGGGCGTCCGGGACGGCGGTCCGTGCGACGAAAGGCGTTAGGAGACAGACGTGACCAGTCCGGCCGGCCCTCCCCCCACGGGCAGCGGCGGTGGCGAGCGGCAGCGGTTGAAGCTGCTCGCGGTGACCGCGTGCCCGACCGGCATCGCGCACACGTACATGGCGGCGGAGAAGCTCGCGCAGGCCGCCGAGAGCCGTGGCATCGAGATGAAGGTGGAGACGCAAGGTTCCATCGGGGCGGAGAACGTCCTGGATGACAACGATGTCAGAACCGCGGACGGCATCATCGTCGCCGCCGACAAGGATGTGGACCTGAGCCGTTTCGCGGGCAAGCGGGTCCTCACCGTCGGGGTCGCCGAGGGCATCCGTCACCCCGAGCGGCTGATCGAGCGGGTGCGGACCGCGCCGGTGTACACGCCGGGCGGGTCGTCCGGCGTGTCGTCGCCTCCGGGTGGCGGCGGCAGGGAGCGGAGCGCGGTGTACAAGGCGCTGATGAACGGCGTCTCGTACATGATCCCGTTCGTGGTCGTCGGCGGGCTGCTGATCGCGGTGTCGCTGGCGCTCGGGGGCGATGCAACGGCCAAGGGTTATGTGATCCCGGAGGGCACCTTCTGGGCGCATGTCAACGCGATCGGTGTCATCGGCTTCCAGCTGATGATCCCGATCCTGTCCGGTTACATCGCGTACGCCATCGCCGATCGGCCCGCGCTCGTGCCGGGCATGATCGGTGGCTGGATCGCCAATACCGGAGCGCTGTACGACTCCAAGGCGGGCGCGGGCTTCATCGGGGCCATCGTGACCGGGTTCCTCGCCGGGTATCTGGTGCGGTGGATCAAGAAGGTCAAGGTCCCGAAGTTCGCCCAGCCGATCATGCCGATCATCGTCATACCGATCGTGGCGACGACGGCGCTGGGGCTGTTCTTCATCTATGTCATCGGCAAGCCGATCGCCTGGGTGTTCGAGCACCTGACCAGTTGGCTGAGCGGGATGACCGGGACCAGTGCGATTCTGCTCGGCGCGATTCTGGGGCTGATGATCGCGTTCGACATGGGTGGGCCGGTCAACAAGACGGCTTTCCTGTTCGGCGCGGGGCTCATCGCCACCGGAAACCAGACGGTCATGGGCATGTGCGCGGCCGCGATTCCGGTCATGCCGCTGGGGCAGGGGCTGGCCACGCTGATCCGCAAGCGGCTGTACACCGAGCAGGAGCGGGAGACGGGTCTGGCCGCGCTGTTCATGGGCTGCTTCGGCATCTCCGAGGGCGCGATCCCGTTCGCGGCGGCGCGGCCGGCTCAGGTCATCCCGGCCAACATGCTGGGCGGCGCGGTGGCCGGTGCGGTGGCCGGGCTCGCCGGGGTGAAGGACGCGGTGCCGCACGGCGGGCCGATCGTGGCGGTGCTGGGCGCGGTGAGCGGCGTGCCGATGTTCTTCGTGGCCGTGGCGATCGGCACGGTGGTCACCGCGCTGACGACCGTCACGCTGGTCGACCTGGTCGAGCGGAAGCGGCCCGGGGTGCCGTCCGGCGCCGGAATCGTGGCGGGGGCCGAGCCCGCGCTGGTCGGGGCGGGCGTGGGAGCGGGGGCTGCCGCAGCCGTCGTACCGGCGCAGGCCGGGCCGGGGGCGGGGACGAACACCCCCACCGCCGCCACGGCCGACCCGGCGCCCGCGGCCGCCCTCTCCGGACACCTCACCGGGCAGACCGTCAAGGTCCGTCTCGACGCGGTCGGCAAGGAGGACGCGATCCGGGAGATGGCGGGGCTGCTCGCGCGCAGCGGCAGGGTCGCCGACCTGGACGGGCTCGTGGCGACCGCGTTGCGGCGGGAGGAGCAGGGGACGACCGGGCTCGGGGAGGAGATCGCGATCCCGCACGCGAAGACGGACGCGGTGACCGCGCCGGTCGTCGGCTTCGCGCGGTCGGCGGAGGGCGTCGAGTGGGGCTCGCCGGACGGTACGAAGGCCAGGCTCGTCTTCATGATCGCCGTGCCGGAGGCGGCCGCCGGTGACGAACACCTGCGCATTCTGGCGCTGCTGTCACGGAAGCTGATGGACGCGGCGTTCCGGGAGCGGCTGCTGGCGGCGCCGGACGAGCGGGCGGTCCTCGAAGTGCTCGCCGAGGTGGGGTGACCGTGTGAGCGGGCGGGCCCGTGCCCTGAGGGGTGCGGGCCCGCGCGGGGCGGTCACCGCGCCGCCCTTCTAGTGCTCTGTGGCGTGCGGGTTCGGTCCCCCGGGTGTCGCCTCCGGGTCCGGGCCCTTGGCGGCCTCGGTCTCGCTGTAGATGTCGGGTTCGAGGTAGATGACGCGGGCGATGGGGACGGCGGTGCGGATGCGGGCCTCGGCGGCGTTGATGGCGGTCGCGACCTGGGCGGCGGTGTCGTCGTGCTGGACGGCGATCTTGGCGGCGACCAGGAGTTCCTCGGGGCCGAGGTGGAGGGTGCGCATGTGGATGACGCCGGTGACCGTGTCGCCGTCGACGATCGCGGCCTCGATCTTCTTGACCTCCTCGATGCCCGCGGCCTCGCCGAGCAGGAGGGACTTGGTCTCGGCGGCCAGGACGAGGGCGATCAGGACGAGCAGCACGCCGATGCAGACGGTGCCGATGCCGTCCCAGACGCCGTCGCCGGTGATCAGGGCGAGGCCGACACCGCCGAGGGCGAGGACGAGACCGATCAGCGCGCCGAAGTCCTCCAGGAGGACGACGGGCAGCTCGGGCGCCTTGGCGCGGCGGATGAACTGCGACCAGGACAGCTTGCCGCGCAGCTCGTTGGACTCCTTGATGGCCGTGCGGAAGGAGAAGCCCTCGGCGATTATCGCGAACACGAGGACGCCCACCGGCCAGTACCAGTGCTCCAGTTCGTGCGGGTGGCGGATCTTCTCGTAGCCCTCGTAGATGGCGAACATGCCGCCGACCGAGAAGAGGACGATCGAGACGAGGAAGGCGTAGATGTAGCGCTCGCGGCCGTAGCCGAAGGGATGCTGCGGGGTCGCCTCACGCTCGGCCTTCTTGCCGCCGACCAGCAGCAGGAACTGGTTGCCGGAGTCGGCGAGCGAGTGGACGCCCTCGGCGAGCATCGACGACGAGCCGCTGAACGCGAACGCCACGAACTTCGATGCCGCGATCGCGAGGTTGGCTCCGAGTGCCGCCACGATCGCCCTGGTGCCGCCTGACGCGCTCATGTGTCCGCGTTGTCCCTTCGCCTTCGTACGTACGCCGTCCAGGCATGGTGCCCGTCGCCTTTGCCCGTCCTTTGCCGGTGGGCCATTCTTGCAGCCCCGTGCGGCGCCGACGCGTCAGGTATCCACAGGTGCGGTCAGACAATCACAGTGGCGCGGAAGACGGTGCCCGCGCCGGACACCTCGGCCTTCTCGCCCGCCGGTACGAAGACGGACTCGCCCGGTGCCAGCTCGTACTCCCCCGCCCGTACCGAACCGGCCGTGCACAGCAGGATCTGCGGGGTCGCCAGGGTGAGGTCGTGGGTGGCGCCGCCCGCCGGGAGGACGTACCGGGACAGCCGGAACTCGTCGATCGGCGTCTCATAGACCTCCTCGCCGTCCGGGGACGCCTCGGGGCGCAGCACACCGGGGTCGCTCGGCTCGAATCGGACCACGCGCAGCAGTTCGGGGACGTCGACGTGCTTGGGCGTCAGGCCGCAGCGCAGGACGTTGTCGGAGTTGGCCATGATCTCGACGCCGAGGCCGCTGAGGTAGGCGTGCGGGATGCCGGCGCCGAGGAAGAGGGCCTCGCCGGGCTGCAGGCGTACGTGGTTGAGCAGCATGGCGGCGATGACGCCCGGGTCGCCCGGGTAGTGGTGGGCGAGGTCGGCGTAGGGCGCGTAGGCACCGCCGAGGCGGGTGCAGGCGGCCGTGACGGCGGCGACCGTACGCGCCATCTCCTCGGGGTCGGCCGTCAGGACGGCGGTGAGGACCTCGCGCAGGGCGGCGTCCTCGGGATGGGCGTGCAGCAGGTCGACGTACGGCTTGAGGGAGTCGACACCGAGCCCGTCGAGCAGGCGGGCGGTCTCCAGGGGGGCTCGGAAGCCGCACAGGCCGTCGAACTCGGTGAGCGCGCAGATCAGTTCGGGCTTGTGGTTGGCGTCCTTGTAGTTGCGGTGCGGGGCGTCGAACGGGATGCCGCGGCGCTCCTCGTCGGCGAACCCCTCCTTCGCCTGCTCCAGGTCGGGGTGTACCTGGAGGGAGAGCGGTGCGCCCGCGGCGAGGATCTTCAGGAGGAAGGGCAGCCGGGGGCCGAACTTCGCGACGGCGCGCGCGCCCAGCTCGCGCTCCGGGCCGGCCGCTATGACCTCGACGAGCGTGCCGCGCGCGGTGCCCGAGGGCGCTCCCGGGTGCGCGCCCATCCACATCTCCGCCTGCGGCTCGCCGGTCGGCTCGACGCCGAGGAGCCCGGGGATGGCGGTGGTGGATCCCCAGGCGTAGGGGCGGATGGTGTTGGCGAGGCGGTCCATGTCGTTTCTCTGTCTCCGTACGTACGCTGCTCAGCCGGGGCCATCGGCCGGTTGGCCTGTCGCGGGTCGGACGCCCCGGTGAGGCAAGATCAGGCCCCCGAAGCGAGCGCCAGGTAAACGGCGGCGAAATCCGTTACGGCGATCAGTTCCGCGAGCGTCTCCAGTTCGGCGCCCTCCTCCGGTTCCAGCTCGCTGATCGGCGTGTCGTGGCTGAGGGCCAGGTCGCGGGCGGCGGGGGCGGCGGTGAGTCCGCCGATCGGGCGGTCGCGGAGCAGCACCACGCGCGCGTGCAGCGCGGCCGGCTCCTCGACGCGGTCGCGGAAGAAGTCGTCCGGGTCGGCGCTGGCGGCGAGCGGGCCGGCCAGCAGGGCGCTGTGCGCGGCGAGTGCCTCGGGGAGTTCGGCGACCAGGGCGGGGCGGCCGGCCAGTTCGGCGAGCGCGGCGGCGAAACGGCGGCCCGCGGGTCCTGCCGAGGTGCCTTCCGTCCAGATCACGGGGAGCGCGTCGGCGAGTTCGGCGGCGAGGGTCTTGGCCGGGTTGCTGTAGGCCGCGATGGCCGGGCCGCAGCGTTCGGCGATCTGGTCGAGGCGGTCGGCGACCTTCTCCAGGGCGTCGGGCGGGGCGGTGAGCAGGCCGATGCGGTCGAGGACCGCGAGCAGCGGGGTGAGCAGCGCCCACAGGACGCCCGGGGAGGAGGCGGCGAGCGGCTCGTCCTGGTCGTAGGGGGCCGTCGCCATCGGTACGAACAGGCCGTGGGCGCCGGCGACGGCCTCGGCGAGCGGGGTGCCGGCGGGGGCGACGGCGGCGACGGTGCAGCCCCGGCGGTAGGCCTGCTCGGCGAGCAGGGACAGGCTCGGTTCGGTGCCGTCCGGGGTGGCGATCAGCAGCAGGTCCACGGAGCCGGCCCAGCCAGGGAGCTCCCAGCGCAGGGCGCCGGCCGCCGGGGCGACGCCGATGGGGGCCAGCCGGGTGACGGGGCTGCCGGGGCCGGCGAGCGTGCCGAGGAGGTCGGAGGCGTGGGTGGCGGCGGCGCCCGGACCGGCGATCAGGACGGACCGGGGGCGGCCGTCGGGCTTGAGGTCGGGGATGCCTGCCTCGACGGAGTGCCGGGCGGCGGTACGGACGCGGGCGCCGGCTTCCGCGGCGCCTCGCAGGAGGCCCCGCTGGTCCGCGTCGGCGAGCCCATCCGGGGAGTCGAGCAGCGATTCGTCGAGCATGGGTGGCAGCCTCCGAACGCCGGGGTCCAGTTCAGCGGGGGTGGGAACGCCTCGTGGTTACGCGGGGCGGCGGGCCTCGTCGACGAGGAGAACGGGGATGCCGTCGCGGACGGGGTACGCCAGGCCGCAGTCCTGACCGGTGCAGATCAGCTCGGTGTCCTGCTCCTCGAGGGGGGCGTGGCAGGCCGGGCAGGCGAGGATCTCCAGGAGGCCGGCTTCGAGCGGCATGAGGGTTCCCTTCGGGGGCGGATGGTGCTGTGCGGATGTGCCTGGTCAGCGTACCGCCGGTGGGGGTGGCGCGGCGGGGTGTCGGGCGGGCCGTTCGCGGAGGCCCGGCCCGTTCGATCCGGTGTGCGGGCGGGGCTCAGCCGCGGATGATCCCCAGCACCTCGTCCCGCACCTTCGCCATGACCGCCTCGTCGCGCGCCTCCGCGTTCAGGCGCAGCAGCGGCTCCGTGTTGGAGGGGCGCACGTTGAACCACCAGTCGCCGCCGGAGACGGTGAGGCCGTCGAGGTCGTCGAGCGTCACGTCCTCGCGGCCCTCGTACGCGGCGCGGACCGCGGCGAGGCGGGCCTTCTGGTCGGCGACGGTGGAGTTGATCTCGCCGGAGCCGGCGTAGCGGTCGTACTGGGCGACGAGGCCGGACAGGGGGCCGGACTGGCCGCCGAGGGCCGCGAGGACGTGCAGGGCCGCCAGCATGCCCGTGTCGGCGTTCCAGAAGTCCTTGAAGTAGTAGTGGGCGGAGTGCTCGCCGCCGAAGATGGCGCCCGTCGTGGCCATCTCGGCCTTGATGAAGGAGTGGCCGACGCGGGTGCGCACCGGCGTGCCGCCGTTCTCCCGCACCACTTCCGGGACCGACCAGGACGTGATCAGGTTGTGGATGACCGCGCCCTTGCCGCCGTGCCTGGCGAGTTCGCGGGCGGCCACCAGGGCGGTGATCGCCGACGGGGACACCGGGTCGCCGTGCTCGTCGATCACGAAGCAGCGGTCGGCGTCGCCGTCGAAGGCGATGCCGATGTCGGCGCCCTCCTCACGGACCCGCTTCTGCAGGTCCACGAGGTTGGCGGGGTCGAGCGGGTTCGCCTCGTGGTTCGGGAAGGTGCCGTCCAGCTCGAAGTACATCGGTACGAGGGCCAGGGGCAGGCCTGCGAAGACGGTGGGGACCGTGTGGCCGCCCATGCCGTTGCCCGCGTCGACGACGACCTTCAGGGGGCGGATGGAGGTCAGGTCGACGAGCGAGCGGAGGTGCGCCGCGTAGTCCTCCAACGTGTCGCGCGAGGTGATGGTTCCCGGCGTCGCGACCGGCTCGGGGGCGCCGGACTCCAGCCACCGCTCGGCCAGTTCGCGGATCTGGCCCAGGCCGGTGTCCTGGCCGACCGGCGCCGCGCCCGCGCGGCACATCTTGATGCCGTTGTACTGGGCCGGGTTGTGCGAGGCGGTGAACATCGCGCCCGGGAGGTTCAGCGCGCCCGAGGCGTAGTACAGCTGGTCCGTCGAGCACAGGCCGATCTCGGTCACGTCGACGCCGCGCGATGCCGCCCCGCGCGCGAAGGCACGGGACAGGCCGGGCGAGGACGGGCGCATGTCGTGGCCGACGACGATCGCGGCCGCGCCGGTCACCTGGGCGAAGGCGATGCCGAAGAGTTCGGCCAGCGGCTCGTCCCACTGGTCCGGGACCACTCCGCGTACGTCGTACGCCTTCACCAACTGCGACAGATCAGCTGCCACGGCCCAACCTTCCTGAATGTCCTATAGGTGCGCCCAAACTACCCGGCCCGGTCGGCCGTCCGTGGCGCGGAAACCGAGCCGTCGACACACCGTTACCGCAAGGATCGTTCCTGGAAGGGCCGTTACCGCAAGAGGGGCGGCCTCAGTTGTCCGGGGAGCGCAGCACGCGCAGGTGGCCGCGGCGGGCGACCTCCATCGGGTCCGCGCCGCGTGCGCCGCCGCCCGCGCCGGCCGCCCGTTCCTGGGGACGGGCCGCCTCGCGTACGGCGTTGGCCAGCGCTTCCAGGTCGTCGCCGCTGGGCCGGGCCGGGGCGGAGCCGTCGAGGAGGCGTACGACCTCCCAGCCGCGCGGGGCGGTGAGGCGCTCGGAGTGCTCGGCGCACAGGTCGTAGCAGTGGGGTTCGGCGTAGGTGGCGAGCGGGCCGAGGACCGCGGTCGAGTCGGCGTAGACGTACGTCAGCGTCGCGACGGCGGGTCGGCCGCAGGCGGTGCGCGAACAGCGACGTACAGGGCTCACGAGGTTGGACGGTACCGCACTCTTGAGCGGGCCGCGACGACTCTCCACCAGGTCACTCCACCGTGTCGTGCTGTGAAACGCCCCACACTACCCTGGGAGCGCGCCTTGCTGACCTGCACGGACGGGGGTGTCCGAGATCCCGGACCGTTCCGCGTCCGATCACGACTCGATACAAACACCGTCAAATGCCTTGAGCTTGTCGGTCTTGTAGAGATACGGAAACGAGCCCAATCTTGGCTGGAATGGTCATCCGGCGACACGCCGTACGGGGGGCGGGGCGAGGTGACCGGTTGCCGTGGTGGTTGCCGCGTGGGGCGGGGCGGGCGGACCGCGCGGGGACTACGCTTCACCAGTGATGGACAACCGTGTACCCCCCCGTGCCACCGGCCCCGGGCCCCGTCGCCGTGATCGCCACGGACGGGGCATGCGCGGGCCGATCGCGCCGCCGCAGGTGCCGCTCGCGGCGAGTCGTGCCGAGGTGTTCGCGGACCTGGTGCAGGACTCCGTGGAGCGCCTTGAGCGGCGGTGGCCGCAGCTGGCCGAGATCGACTTCGTGGTGCTGGAGGTGCCGCGGCTGGACGGGCGGCCCGGGGACGGCTGGAGCGATGAGGCGGTGCCGCTGGGTGGGGTACTGCCGGCGGGGGACGGGCGGCGGGCGCGGGTCGTCGTCTACCGGCGGCCGGTGGAGATCCGGACCAAAGGGCGGGACGAGCGGGCCGCGCTGGTGCACGAGGTCGTGGTCGAGCAGGTGGCGGAGTTGTTGGGGCTGACTCCGGAGACTGTGGATCCTCGGTACGGGGAGGAATGAGGCGGGGGTTCTGGGCGGCCCTGGCGTTGGTGGCGTCCGGGTGGCGTTTCCCTGGTCCGGGGTTTTGCGTGGTGCCCGGAGGCTGGTGCGGGCGGGGCGGGTCGCGCGGCCCGGCGCTGACGGGGTGCCGCTGCGCCCACCCGTGCCGCCCCAGCTACGTCGGCAGGGGACGCCGGCCGCGGCTGGGCCGGGTCCGGTTGGCGTCGGGCTACTTCTGCAGGACCGCGAGGTCCTGGTCGGTGTGGGGTACCGATACGGTTCCCCGGTCGTCCGGGAGGGTTTGGATGGTGAAGCCGGGGATGCCGTCCTCGGTGGCCGCGAGGGTGCGGGCGCCGTAGACGGGGCCGCCGGAGAGTCGCTCCACGGTCAGGGCGTAGGTGCCCTTGAGGCCGTTGGGGACGGGGGCGGTGACGTCCTGGGTGGTGCCGGACTTGATCGTGAAGGTCTTGGAGACCGGCGTGCCGCCCTCGCTGCCCGCCGACGCCGTGACCTTCACCCGCGCGGTGGCGGTGGGGGCCGTCAGGGACAGGGTCGTGCCCTTGCCGCTGTTGTCGGCGGAGGTCGCGCGCGTACCGACGGGGCTGGTGGCCGGGATGAAGGCCGTCTCCTGCTTCGCGCCCTTGCCCCGCACCACGCGCAGCGCGGCGACCACGGGGACCGACTGGCGGGTGGGGGTCAGGACCAGGGAGCCGGCCTCGCCGCGGGTGACGTCGCCGAGGTCGACCGCGGTGGTCATGCCCGACTTCACGTGCAGCGTCTCGTTCCCGGCGGGGGTTATCAGGCCGTCGGGGGAGGCGAGCCGCACCTTCAGGTCCGCGTCGGCGTCGCCGGGGGTGAAGGCGACCAGGCGGACGGAGGTGGCGTCCTTCGGGATGCCGGGCAGAACCAGGTCGGCCGCCGGGTCGGCGGACGCGGCCAGCCAGTCGCCGCCCAGCTTGTCGTCCAGGGCCTGCACGGCCGCGCCGACCCGCCCGCTGCGCACGCTGACGTGCACGGTCAGATCGTCCTGCTTCGCGTCGGTGAGCGTGGACAGCAGGACCGGCTCGCCGGCGTGCGGCTGGACGGTGATGCCGTCCGCCACCGTGGACTTGAGGGCGCCGTCCTTGCCGTAGAGCCCGATGTCGACGACGGCGGCGCTGTCGTCGGGGTTGGTGAGGTGCACGTAGTCGGTGCGGCCGGCGGCGGTGCTGGCGCCCGGGAACCAGAACTCCGTGTCCGGGGCGGTGCAGTTGACGCCCTGGAGGCCGCGGCCGGTGCCCGCGGCGACCTCGGTGGTCTCCTGGACGGTCCAGCCGGGCGCGGACTTCCCCTCGGCGGTGCCGACGAGCGCGGGCGCGTCGGCACCGGAGGTGTCGCCGGTCGCGGTCTTTCCGGGATCCTTGGGCGTCAGGACGGGCTCGGCGGTCTTCTTCTTCGCGCTCTTGCCGCCCGTGCCGTCCGCCGACTGCTCGGTGGCCGCCTGGAGTTCGGCCTTGCCGCCGCTCGCCGCGCCCTTGCTGACCGGTGTGAAGGACGTGTACGACGTCTCGGCGATGTCGGAGAGGCTGGGCGCCGGGCACAGCAGGCTCGTGCGCTCCACGGGCAGCCGGGCAGCCGCCTCGGCGGCGCCGTCGCCGGGTGCGTCCGGCGGGTTGAGCGCGGCGAACCCGGTGATGGCGGCGAGCGCGGCCGTGCCGGCGATCAGGGACAGGGTGGTGCGGTTCACTGCTGGCTCCCGTCGGGGCGCTCACTGCCGGTGCCGTGGGGGTGGTGCTGCGCCGGGTCGTACGCCGGGTCGTAGCCCTGCTGGTACGTCGGGTCGTACGGCGCCTGCTGGGGCGTACCGCCGTACGCGTACGGGTCGTACTGGCCGGTCTGGTACGAGTCGGCCTGGTACTGGTCGTTCTGGTACTGCTCGTTCTGGTACTGGTCGTTCTGGTACGCCTGCTGGTCGTACGCGTCCGGGTACTGTGCGGTGCCCTGGTACTGGTCGGCGGTGTGGCCGCCGTACTCGGCGCCCGAGTAGGTGGCGGGGTCCCACTCGTCGTAGGGCTGCTGGTGGGGTACGGCGACCGGCTCCTGGGGCGGGGCCGGCACGGCGTCCGGGTCCCGCGGGGCGGTCTCCTGGGCCTCCTCGGCCTCCTCCGCCTCCGCCTGGGCGCGCAGGCGGCGGGCGCGGCGGCCCTCGCCGGCGGTGGCCTGGGCGGGGACGGGCTGCTCCTCGGGGAGGTCGTCGTCGACGTCGCGGCGGCGGCCGGGCAGGGCGAGCACGACCAGGACCAGGGCGAGCGCGCCCTGGGTCCACAGCCAGGCGGTGTGGCCGATCGGGGCGTCGTAGGTGACGTCCAGCTTCCCGCCGGAGGCGGGAAGCCGGAAGCCCTGGGCCCAGCCGTCGACCGTGGTGCGGGTGAGCGGCTTGCCGTCCAGGGTGGCCGTCCAGCCCTCGGCGGCCGAGTCGGCCAGACGCAGGATCCGGCCGTCGGCACCGGACGGGATCGTGGTGTGGATCTCGACGGGTCCGGCGGCGACGGCCTGCGGGGTGCCGGAGCCGGAGGCGGCCACGACGGCGGCGCGCGAGACCTCCTGGTCGACCCGCCACAGGGCGCTGCCGTCCTTCTGGCTGAGGCGGCTCAGGCCGGGCGTGGCGTCCAGGACGCGGCTGACCTCGCGGGGCGCGCCCTTGTGGACGAGGACGTAGCGGACGGCGAACTTGCCGAGCTGGTCGGCCTGGTCGGCGCCGGAGCCGGCGACGAGGTTGGCGACGACCTTGCCGAGACGGCCGTTCTCGCCGTCGGCGGCCAGTTCGGCGTCGCCCATGCGGGCGCCGGAGCCGCGGACGAGGGTGTAGCGGACGCGGGCGGTGGAGTCGCTGTCGAGGACCAGCGTGCGGGCCTGGTCGCGGGTGCCGCTCTCCTCGGCGACGAACGCGGGCACCTGTACGGGGTCGCGCCGCTCCACCGGCCCGTCGGCGCCGCCGATCATCCAGCCGGCGGCGACGAGCAGGGGGCCGGCGGCCGAGGCGAAGGCGATCAGCGCGGCGACCGGCTGGCGCCAGCCGAAGCTCTGCTCCGCCACGCGCGCGCGTGCCCCGTCGGCACCGAGCGCGGCGGCGGCGAGGAGGGCGAGGCCGTAGACGAGGGTGGCCGGTCCGGCCCAGGTGGAGCTGTTGGACAGGACGGCGAAGACAAGGCCCACCAGGGCTGCCGCCCAGGCCGTCCGGATGCCCGACTGGCGCTCGGAGCGCAGCAGTGCGGCCAGCGCGGCCAGCACGATGCCGATGAGCATCAGCCCGTCGACCGTGCCGGGCCCGCCGGGGCTCGCCCCGAGCAGGTCGACGGCGGAGGCGGCCGAGGAGCCGTACTCCAGTCCGGCCTCCTTGAAGAAGCCGAACGGGAGCAGGGTCAGCGACCAGGGCGCGAGGACCAGCAGCGGGGTGCCCAGTTGGGCCAGGAAGCGCAGGCCGTAGGCGACGATCTCACCGCGGCGCAGAGCCAGGACGCCGATCCCGAGGACCAGCGCGATGGGCCACACGATCGGGGTGAAGGCTGTGGTGATGGTCAGCAGCAGCGCGTACGCCCAGGTGGCGCGCCAACTGCCGCGTGCGCCGGAGGCGTTGGCCAGGCCGCCGGCGGCGATGCCCGCCCGCGCGATGAGCGGCAGCAGGACGGCGAGGACGGCGGTGCCGATGCGGCCCCCGGCGAGGGCGCCGGTGGCGGCGGGCAGGAACGCGTAGGCGACGGCCGCCCACGCGCGCAGCAGGCGGGAGGTGACCAGCGGGCGGGAGGCGAAGTACGCGGTGACTCCGGCCAGCGGCACCGAGCAGACCATGAGGACGGTGACGGCAAGGCCGGTCGAGCCGAGGAGCGTGGAGGCCAGCATCGCCACGAGGGCGAGGTAGGGCGGCGCGGACGGGGTGCCGCCGGCGCCGACGGGGTGCCAGGCGTCCAGGTAGCGCGACCACAGCTCGCCGGAGCCGGCCGGGGCGGGCAGCAGGGCGCCGCCCGCGAGCGCGCCGCCGCCGAGCAGGTTCCGGCAGGCGGCGAAGGAGACCAGCAGCAGCGCCAGGAAGAGCACCGGGCCGGGCTTGCGGGCGATGCGCTTGAGGCGGGCGAACTGCTCGATCTCCAGGAAGTCGGCGTCGTCGCCGCCGGGCCCGGACTCGACGGCGCCGCCGTGCCGTCCGGCCGAGGACACCTCCGGGTCGGAGCCGCCGGAGAAGTTGCCGGCGACCTGTTCGACGGTGGCCCGTACGGTCGCGCCGGGTGGCGGGAACAGGGGCCGCAGTTCGCCCTTGTCGACCTGGGGGCGGCCACGTCTGCGCCGCCCGGCGATGATCCGCTCGGGGCGCAGCAGGGTACCGAGCAGGCCGCGGATCTCGTCGACGGCCTGTCCGGGGACCTTGCCGACGAGGTAGGCGACGGTCCTCAGGAGCGTGCCGAGCACCAGCCGCAGCAGCACCCAGGGCAGCGCGGCCGTGCGGGCGTTGACGAGGAGGGTGTAGACGGCGCCGGCCTTGTCGACCTTGTGCGGGGAGGCGGCGGTGCGGCCCACGCAGTCGACGGTGCGGCGCTCGCGGGAGGCGGCCTCCGCGTGCCGGACGACCGCTTCCGGGGCGACGAGGACGCGGTGGCCGGCCGCGTGGGCGCGCCAGCACAGGTCGACGTCGTCGCGCATCAGGGGCAGCCGCCGGTCGAAGCCGCCGAGCTGTTCGAAGACGTCGCGCCGGATGAGCATGCCGGCGGTGGACACCGACAGCACGGGCCGGACGTGGTCGTGCTGGCCCTGGTCCTGTTCCCGGCGGTCGAGGCCGGTCCAGCGGCGGCCGGAGTTGGCGATGCTGACGCCGACCTCGAGGAGCTGCCGGCGGTCGTACCAGCCGCGCAGCTTGGGGCCGACGACGGCCACGTCGTCACGGCCCAGCTCCATTTCGTTGTCGACCACGCGCAGCATCTGGGCGAGGGCGTCGGGCTCGGGGGCGCAGTCGTCGTGCAGCAGCCACAGCCACTGGACGGGCTCGCCGTGCGGCAGCTCGGGCAGGTTGTGGGCGTCGTCGCGCCAGCTGCGGGTGACCGGGTCCCAGCCGCTGGGGCGCTTGAGGTACGGCAGCTCGTCCGGGGTGAGGACGGGCACGGCGCGGCCCGCCTCCTCGACGGCCTGGCCGAAGCCGGTGCGCCGGGCCAGGTGCAGCACACGGTCGGCGCCGAGCGCGTCGGTGACCAGCTGGGCGGAGTCGTCCGCGCTGCCGGTGTCGGCGGCCACGGCGTACTGAACGGGGCGCTCCTGGCCGAGCAGCCCGGCGAGCGCGTCGGGCAGCCAGCGGGCGCCGTCGTGGCAGACGAGCACCGCCGTCACCACATGACGCGGGAACTCAGGAGTGGCAGCGTCGTGGTGGGCTGCCGGGTGGCTGTGCACGGACATCGAGGTACGGGCCCCGGTTCGATGGACTGCGGTGGACACCCGCGCCCGCTGGGGGCGGCGAGGTGTCTCGGACGAGCGACCACACTATCGGCTGGGCATGACGGCGGCCCGCCGCCTGTGGATAACCCACTCGCGACGGGCCGTTCACGACATGTGTACGTGTGGACGTGAAGGTTCTGTGCCGTCCGTTGGTGCCGTCCGTTCAGACCGCGGCCTTCTTCAGGCGGCGCCGCTCGCGCTCGGACAGGCCGCCCCAGATACCGAATCTCTCGTCGTTGGCGAGGGCGTACTCGAGGCACTCGGAGCGCACCTCGCAGGCGAGGCACACCTTCTTGGCCTCTCTGGTGGAGCCGCCCTTCTCGGGGAAGAAGGACTCGGGGTCGGTCTGGGCGCACAGCGCGCGCTCCTGCCAGCCGAGTTCCTCGTCCGCGTCGTCGACCAGCAGTTGCTGCACCAGCTCGGTCATGTGCGCCCCTCGTCTGTCTTTCGCGTCCCCGTGGTCGTGGCCGTTACCGATTCCGGCTGAACGACACGAGTGAAATTACAAGTGTGCCGCTCCGGGGGAGTCAAGCCGAGATCTGCTATTGGGCCCGTTATTCACTCTGCGGAACCAAGGCCAAGCGGAAAGTGTTCAAATCGCCTTAAACCTTGACAAGCAGACGGGACCCGGGAGGGCCTCCGACGCCGCACAGATTCCGTGCGCGAACCCGCACACAGACCTCTACGGAGAAGGACGCCCGGGAGTTCGATCGCGTTCCGACGAGGCTCGTGCGCCCGGATGGACGCCATGTGTCCCGGCAACCGGCCGAACAAACCTTTCACCTGAGGAATGAACCGGATGAGGTGAAACATGTCCCACATACCGGGCGCCGAGTTGACAGTGCAGGTGTAAACCGATGTCCTTGTGGGCATGCTCGCGCACTTGGCACTCGCCTCGACCCGCCCCGCCGGGTCCCACGGTGCTGCCCGCGCCCGCTGTAGCTGTTGTTGCTGTCCCGGCTGTTGAGCCCCTCCCCGCCATCGAGTCCACTCGAGCGGGGTCCCTATCGCTCCGGCCGTGCCTGAGTCCGCCCGACTCGGCTGCGTCCCCCCTCCCCGACCCCTCTTTCGCCGAGGACCCAACGCACCCCATGAACAGCGACAACGACCTCCAGATCGCCGGCGACATCCTCGAAGTCCCGCACCTCCTCCAGGCCCCGCGCGAACACCCGGCCACCGTCGCCGAGTTCGTCGGCCTGGCCCGTGACATCGCCGCCGACCGCTCCCAGTGGGCGCACCTCGTCCGGTACGACGCGACGAGCCGCTGGTACCACCGGCTGCGCACCGGCCCGGGCTACGAGGTGTGGCTGCTGTCCTGGGTGCCCGGCCAGGGCACCGGTCTGCACGACCACGGCCGGTCCTCCGGCGTGCTGACCGTCCTGGAGGGCACGCTGACCGAGCGGACCGACCGGGGCACGCGCGCGCTGGGCGAGGGGGCGCAGCGGGTCTTCGCGCCCGGCTACGCGCACGAGGTCGTCAACGACGCGCTGGAGCCGGCCGTCAGCCTGCACGTCTACTACCCGGGCCTGACGGAGATGCCCATGCACACCACGTGCGCGGCCTCCGCCGCCTACGACGAGGTGGACGCCGTAACCGCCTGACGCGTTGTCGTACCCGCCTGCAAGACTGCCCTCATGCGCATTGTGGTTCTGGCAGGCGGCATCGGTGGTGCCCGGTTCCTGCGCGGTCTGAAGCGGGCCGTGCCGGACGCGGACGTCACGGTCATCGGCAACACCGGGGACGACATCCACCTCTTCGGGCTGAAGGTCTGCCCGGACCTCGACACGGTGATGTACACGCTCGGCGGCGGCATCAACGAGGAGCAGGGCTGGGGGCGGGCGGACGAGACGTTCCACCTCAAGGAGGAGCTCGCGGCGTACGGGGTCGGGCCCGAGTGGTTCGGGCTCGGCGACCGGGACTTCGCCACGCACATCGTGCGGACGCAGATGCTGGGCGCCGGGTATCCGCTGAGCGCGGTGACCGAGGCGCTGTGCGACCGCTGGAAGCCGGGCGTGCGGCTGATCCCGATGACCGACGACCGTGTGGAGACGCACGTGGCGGTCGAGGTGGACGGCGAGCGCAAGGCGGTCCATTTCCAGGAGTACTGGGTGCGGCTGCGGGCGTCGGTCCCGGCGCACGCGGTGCTGCCGGTCGGCGCCGAGCAGTCCAAGCCGGCGCCCGGGGTGCTGGAGGCCATCGCCGAGGCGGACGTCGTCCTCTTCCCGCCGTCCAACCCGGTCGTCTCCATCGGCACGATCCTCGCCGTGCCCGGCGTCCGGGAGGCGATCGCCGACGCCGGGGTGCCGGTGGTGGGCCTGTCCCCCATCGTCGGGGACGCGCCCGTGCGCGGGATGGCCGACAAGGTGCTCGCGGCGGTCGGCGTGGAGTCCACTGCCGCGGCGGTGGCCGAGCACTACGGCTCGGGGCTGCTGGACGGCTGGCTGGTGGACACCGTGGACGCGGGCGTGGTCGAGCGGGTCGAGGCGGCCGGCATCCGCTGCCGGGCCGTACCGCTGCTGATGACCGACCTCGACGCGGCGGCGCGGATGGCCCGGGAGGCGCTGGCCCTGGCGGAGGAGGTGCGGGCGGTATGAGCGGCGCACCCGCGGACGGTTACCGGGTCTGGGCCGTCTCCGGCCTCCCCGAGGTCCAGCGCGGCGACGATCTCGCGAAGCTGATCGCCGGTGCAGAGCCGGGGCTGGTCGACGGGGACGTACTGCTCGTCACCTCGAAGATCGTGTCCAAGGCGGAGGGCCGGGTCGTCGAGGCGGCCGACCGGGAGGCCGCGATCGACGCCGAGACCGTGCGGGTGGTCGCGCGGCGCGGCCCGCTGCGGATCGTCGAGAACCGGCAGGGCCTGGTCATGGCGGCAGCCGGGGTCGACGCCTCCAACACACCGGCGGGCACCGTGCTGCTGCTGCCCGAGGACCCGGACGCGTCCGCGCGGGCCATCCGGGAGGGGCTGCGGGACGCGCTCGGCGTCAACGTCGGAGTCCTCGTCACCGACACGTTCGGGCGGCCCTGGCGCGCGGGGCTCACGGACGTGGCGATCGGCGCCGCCGGCGTGCGCGTGCTGGACGACCTGCGCGGGGGCACGGACGCGTACGGCAATCCGCTCAGCGCCACCGTCGTCGCCACCGCCGACGAACTGGCCGCCGCGGGCGACCTGGTCAAGGGCAAGGCCGCCGGGCTGCCGGTCGCCGTGGTGCGCGGGCTGGCGCACACGGTCGCCGACGACCACGGCGAAGGGGCGCGGGCCCTGGTCCGCGACTCGCGCGACGACATGTTCCGGCTGGGCACCTCCGAGGCGGTCCGGGAGGCGGTCACCCAGCGGCGTACGGTGCGGGCCTTCACCGGCGAGCCCGTCGACCCCGGGGCGGTACGGCGGGCGGTGGCCGCGGCGGTGACCGCGCCGGCGCCGCACCACACGACGCCGTGGCGGTTCGTGCTGCTGGAGTCGGCCGAGGCCCGGACCCGGCTGCTGGACGCCATGCGGGACGCCTGGATCGCCGACCTCGGCCGGGACGGCAAGACCGAGGAGTCGATCGCCAAGCGGGTGCGGCGCGGGGACGTCCTGCGCGACGCGCCGTATCTCGTGGTGCCCTGTCTCGTCATGGACGGCTCGCACACCTATGGGGACGCGCGGCGCGACGGCGCCGAGCGGGAGATGTTCGTCGTCGCCGCCGGGGCCGGAGTGCAGAACTTCCTGGTCGCGCTGGCCGGGGAGCGGCTCGGCTCGGCGTGGGTGTCGTCGACGATGTTCTGCCGGGACGTGGTGCGCGAGGTGCTCGATCTTCCCGGCCACTGGGATCCGATGGGGGCGGTGGCGGTCGGGCATCCGGCTCAGGAGCCGAGGCCGCGCCCGGCGCGGGAGGCGGGGACGTTCATCGAGGTCCGGTGACCCGTCCCGCCCGTTTCCTGCGGCCTGCCCTAGTCTCGTAGAACACCTCCGGCACCCCTAGGACCCCACCCGTGGCAGGACGATTCGCCCAGCGGCCCACGCTCCCCCACAGCCCCAAAGGCGTGGGAGGGGCCCCCATGCCCGTGCGCGGTGGCCATGTCCCCGTACCACCCGGGGACCAGGCGGGCGTACCGCGGCAGGCGGCCGGGCCGGGGCGGGTGCGGACGTGGGTGCCGGACGGGCCGCTCGATCTCGGACTGGTGCTCGGGCCGCTCAGGCGCGGGCCGGGGGACCCGACGTTCCGGGCGATGCCGGACGGGTCGGTGTGGCGGGCCAGCCGGACACCCGCCGGGCCGGGAACGCTGCGCGTGGCGCCGTGCGACGGCGCGGTGCGGGCTCAGGCGTGGGGGCCGGGGGCCGGATGGCTGCTCGAGCAGGTGCCGGAGCTACTCGGGGCCGCCGACGACCCGTCCGCGTTCGAGCCCCGGCACCGGCTGGTGGCGCTCGCCCGGCACCTCCGGCCGGGGTTGCGGCTGTTGCGCACCGGGCTCGTGCTGGAGTCGCTGATCCCGTCGGTCCTGGAGCAGAAGGTCACCACCGTCGAGGCGTACGCGGCCTGGCGGATGCTCGTACGGAAGTACGGGGAGCCGGCGCCGGGGCCCGCGCCCGGGCGGATGTACGTGATGCCGGCGCCCCGGACGTGGGCGCTGATCCCTTCGTGGGAGTGGCACCGGGCCGGGGTCGACGACAAGCGGGCCTCGACGATCCTGCGGGCCGTACGGCTGGCCGCGCGGCTGGAGGAGGCGGTCGGGATGGAGCCGGCCCAGGCGCGGGCCCGGCTGGAGGTCGTGCCGGGGATCGGGCCGTGGACGTCGGCGGAGACGGTGCAGCGCAGCCATGGGGCGGCGGACGAGGTGACGGTCGGGGACCTGCATCTGCCCGGGATCATCGGCTGGGCACTGGCCGGGGACCGGGACGCGGACGACGCCGCGATGCTGGAGCTGCTGGAGCCTTACGCGGGGCAGCGGCACCGGGCGGCCCGGTTGATCCTGCTGAGCGGGCGGGTGCCGCCGCGCAGGGCTCCGCGGATGACGCCCGGGGACATCGGCCGCTTCTGAGCGCGGCGTCGCGGTGGGCTTCCTCGGCGGCCCGCCCCCGGCTACTGGTCCGAGGAGAACCGCACCGCCCCCGCCGGGATCCGCGCGTCGCACCACACGCGGACGCCCTCCCGCAGTTCGTTGTCGGGCCCGACGACCGCGCCGTCGCCGATGACCGTGCCGGTGAGGACGGACCGTTCGCCGACGCGGGCGCGGCTGCCGATGAGGGAGTCGGTGATGACGGCGCCGGGTTCGATGACGGCGCCGGGGAGGATGGTGCTGCCGGCGACCCGGGCGCCCTCCGCCACGAACGCGCCCTCGCCCACCACCGTGCCGCCCGTCAGTTTCGCGTCGGGCGCGACCCTGGCCGTGGGGAGGACCAGGCGGTCGCCGCAGCGGCCGGGAACAGCGGGTGACGGCGCCCGGCCCAGGACGAGGTCCGCCGAGCCGCGCACGAAGGCCGCCGGCGTGCCGAGGTCCAGCCAGTACGTGGAGTCCACCATGCCCTGCAGATGGGCGCCGGCCGCCAGCAGGTCGGGGAAGGTCTCGCGCTCGACCGAGACCGGGCGGCCCGCCGGGATCGTGTCGATGACCGACCGGCGGAAGACGTACGCGCCGGCGTTGATCTGGTCGGTGACGATCTCCTCGGGGGTCTGCGGCTTCTCCAGGAAGGCGAGCACCCGGCCCGTCTCGTCGGTGGGGACCAGGCCGTAGGCGCGCGGGTCCGTCACCTTGGTCAGGTGCAGGGAGACGTCCGCGCCGGTCTCCTCGTGCGTGCGCACCAGGGCCCTGATGTCCAGCCCCGTCAGGATGTCGCCGTTGAAGACCAGTACCGGTTCGTCGGGCCCGGAGCGCAGGCGCGAGGCCACGTTGCGGATGGCTCCGCCGGTGCCGAGGGGCTCCTCCTCGGTGACGTACTCGATGTGCAGGCCCAGCGCGGCGCCGTCCCCGAAGTACGGCTCGAAGACCTCGGCCAGATAACTCGTCGCGAGCACGATGTGCTCCACGCCCGCCGCTCTGGCCCGGGCCAGCTGGTGGGTGAGGAACGGGACCCCGGCCGCCGGGACCATCGGCTTGGGCGTGTGCACCGTGAGCGGGCGCAGCCGGGTGCCTTTGCCGCCGACCAGGAGGATCGCTTCTGTCACCTGTCGTCTCTGCTTCCTGCCGGGACCGGCCGAACTGTGTGTTTCGGCCGGCCAGTGTATGCAGACCGTGCGACGACGCCCTCGATGGCCGCGCGATGCCCCCCGGCATCGGCGTGCGGATTCCCCCGACTGCCCCCCGACGGCGATGAACGCGCGCCCCGTCCCGTCAGCGCCCCTGGTAGCGCGCCGCCGTGGAACGGGCCGTGCCGAGTTTGGCGTAGAGACGCTTTCCGGGGCACTCGGTGGAGAATCCGTCCCGATGGCCGGAGATCACGTTCAGTCGTACGTTCTTCCCCTTTGGGTACAGATTGCCACCGCCCGACTTCAGATATGTCTTTCCCTTCGGATTGGCCCCGAAGAGCCCGAGCTTCCACGCGGTCAGCTGGGCGATGCCCTTCACCGCGGCGGCGGACGGCTTGCTGGAGCCATAGCTGCCGATCACGGCGATGCCCATGCTGTTGGCGTTGAAGCCGAGGGTGTGGGCGCCCTTGACGGCCTTGGACACGCCCCCGGCGCGGCCCTCGTAGACGGTTCCGCACTTGTCGACGAGGAAGTTGTAGCCGATGTCCCGCCAGCCCATGCTCTTCACGTGGTAGCGGTAGATACTGCGGATGACGGACGGGGCCTGTGCGCAGCTGTATTTGTTGCCGGAGGCCGTGTGGTGCACGAAGGCCGCCTTGACCTTCTTCGTGTAGACGAACCCCTTCTCGCGCAGTGACTCGTCCGCGCCCCAGCCGCGCCGGGTCACGATGCGCGGGCGCGGCCCGATGTACGGCTTGGCCCGCTGGGCCTCGGTCAGTTCGTCGCCGCGCAGGGCCAGTAGCTCCTTCTCGGTGTCCTTCTTGCCGAGCGCGGGGATGTCCATGACGCCGAAAGGCGCAAGGTCGAGGTCGGCGTTGGCGGCCTCGATCTCGGCCGCCTCCCGGGCGGCGCTGTCCGGGGGTCCGGCGGCGGGCGGCTCCTCGTCGCCGGGGTCGACGAGTTCCAGGCGCAGACCGGAGGGGAGCGGGGAACGGAGGCCGGCTGCCTGGCCGCTGCCCCGGGCTCCCTCGGCCCCGTCGGCCCCGTCGGCCTCGGTGTCCGCCCGGACGCGTACGTCGACCGCGTCCGAGTCCCCCACCCACAGCGGCGCGGTGGCGCCGCGCACCCGGCCCGAGGCACGCTCCGCCGAACCGGGGTCGGCGCCGTGGTCGGCGTTGTGCGTCTCGACGTCCTGCCAGCCGGACCAGGTCCCGGCGCCGACGGCCCGGGTACGGACCTGGACGCGGCCGTGGAGTTCGGTGTCGGGGTTGTCCCAGATGACGCCGACGAGCGAGAAGTGCCGTACGTCCTCGCGGTACAGGCCCTGTTCGGGGGCGGCGCCGATGGTGCGGTCCCGGGCGAGGGGGGCCAGGGGCAGGGACTGGGTGCGGCCGGGGGTGACCGGTTCGGCGGTACGGGCAGGGGTGGTCGTGGCCCGTTCCGCGGTCGGTGTCGGTCTCGTGGGAGCGGCGGCCGCGGGCAGGGTCAGCGGCAGGGCGAGGGCGGTCGCGCACGTGACACCGATCGAGGAGGCGCCGATCGAGGAAGTGAGGAATCCACGCATGCCACCGATCTTGGACATAGTCATGCAGACCTGTCCATCCCGGATTTGACGGACCGTCGGCTGACGTTCCGCCGAACCGGTGGCCCCGCCGCTCGGTGCACGGCCGTGCCGCCGCGTACCCTTGCGCGGGTGAACGCCACCGATCGCACCCCCGCCGACCTGCTGCGATCCGCGCTCGCCGCGGATCCCGGACGCCCCCTGGTGACCTTCTACGACGACGCCACGGGCGAACGCGT
The DNA here is from genome assembly GCF_055639495.1 of Streptomyces sp. NPDC039424. NCBI lineage: Bacteria > Bacillati > Actinomycetota > Actinomycetes > Kitasatosporales > Streptomycetaceae > Streptomyces > Streptomyces sp. NPDC039424. The sequence goes on along the minus strand of NZ_JBVKAI010000010.1, from coordinate 271,045 downwards.
CGAACTCTCCGTGGCCACCTTCGCCAATTGGGTGGCCAAGACCGCCAACCTCCTCCAGGGCGACCTCGCCGCCGGCCCCGGCGACCGGGTCGCACTGCTGCTGCCCGCGCACTGGCAGACGGCGGTGTGGCTGCTGGCCTGCTCGTCGGTGGGCGCGGTCGCGGACATGGCCGGAGACCCCGCGGCGGCCGACGTCGTGGTCAGCGGGCCGGACTCGCTCCAGGCGGCGCGCGCGTGCCGCGGGGAGCGGGTGGCGCTCGCGCTCCGGCCGCTGGGCGGGCGTTTCCCGCAGGCCCCGGAAGGCTTCGCGGACTACGCCGTGGAGGTGCCGAGCCAGGGGGACCGGTTCGTGCCGTTCTCGCCGGTGGACCCGGAGGAGCCGGCGCTGATCGTCGCGGGCGCGGAGCTGACGGGCGCGGAGGTGGTGGAGCGGGCCCGTGCGGACGCGGGGGAACTGGGTCTCACGGGGCCGGGGTCCCGGCTGCTGTCCGGGCTGGCGTACGACACCTGGGAGGGGCTGAGCGCGGGGCTGTACGCGCCGTTGGCCACGGGGGGGTCGGTGGTGCTGTGCCGCCATCTGGAGCAGTCGAGCGAGGACGCGCTGGCCAAGCGGATCGAGAGCGAGCGGGTGACCGCGTCGCGGCACTGACGGGGCCGTCACGGTCACCCGTTCGGAGCAGCAAGAACCCCCTCTGACCTCCCCTCCACGCCATGGTCGTAGGAGCAGGACATGACGCTCGTACGCCATGAGGGGTGGCCCAGCCGTGACCGAGACCGCAGGTACGCCCTCCGGACGGAGCCTGGGGCCCGGCGCGGGTGCCTCCGCCACCGGTGACGGGCTGATACGCCGGCGGCGGCAGCGGTGGGTGAGGGGGACGGCGCTGGGGGCCGGGATCCTGGTCATGGCGGCGGCCGGGGCCGGGTGGGCGGTGTACGCGAAGCTGAGCGCCAACATCACCGCCGACGACGCGGCGGCGGCCGAGCTCGCCCGGTACGAGCGGGAGCGGCCCACGGCGCTGGTGCGCGACGCGCAGAACATCCTGCTGATCGGCTCGGACACGCGTTCGGGGAACGGCAACGACGAGTACGGGCGGGACCTGGGCAGCGAGCGGTCCGACACCACGATCCTGCTGCACCTGGCCGCCGACCGGCGCAGCGCCACCGCCGTGTCCCTGCCCCGCGACCTGATGGTGGACGTGCCGGGCTGCCGGGAGGCGGACGGCGGCCACAGCGAGCCGATGTTCGCGATGTTCAACTACGCGTTCCAGGTGGGGGGTTCGGCCTGCACCATCCGGACCGTGGAGAAGCTGACGGACATCCGGATCGACCACCACGTCGTCGTCGACTTCAGCGGCTTCAAGGAGATGGTCGACGCCGTGGACGGCGTCGAGGTGTGCCTGCGCAGGCCCATCGACGACAAGGCCGCCAAGCTGCGGCTGCCGGCGGGCAAGGTCACCCTCGACGGGGAGCAGGCGCTCGGCTACGTACGCGCCCGCAAGTCCCTGGGCGACGGCAGCGACACCGACCGGATGGAGCGGCAGCAGCGGTTCCTCGGGGCGCTGGTGAACAAGGTGCGCGGCAACGACGTCCTGCTGAACCCGGTCAAGCTCTATCCGGTACTGGACGCGGCCACCTCCTCCCTCACCACGGATCCGGAACTGGCGAGTCTGCGCGGCCTTTACCAACTCGTGCGCGGGCTAAGGGACATCCCCATCGAACATGTGCGTTTTCTGACTGTTCCGAGGGAGTCGTACGTTTATAACAGCAATAGGGATCAGCTTGTGGAACCCGAAGCCGAGAAACTCTTCGCGCGACTTCGGGCGGACCAGCCGGTGGCGGTCGCCCGGGATGTCGCGGAAGTCTCACCCGATTCTCATGCCGGGGAGGGCGCGGACTCCCGTGCGAACACCCCCTCCCCCACCCCCACCTTCCGCGGGAACACCGCCGCCGAGGACACCTGCGGGTAAAGCGAGCGCCAAGGCGACGAACTTCAGTTCAGGAGAATGAGACGGATTGCCCGGTTGTAGGAAGGTGGAATTTGTCACGGGCGTCGCTTGACGCTGAACTGGGCGGATAGTGTGAGCGATCCGGTGCATCCGGCCGCGAGGTCCGTCCTGGGGTCGTGCACTGATTGACCGAGACCCGAGCGCCTTGTGGGGGGAAGGCGCCGCGTGGCCCCGACGGAGGATTCGGACAACCGTGGACGCGCAAGGCCGTGGGCGGGCGGAGAACATCGATCCCGCAGACCAGTGGGTGCTCAATCCGAACACCGGCGAATACGAACTGCGACTGAGTCCTTCCGCACCGCAGTCAACAGTACCGGGACCGCGCAGATCCGCCTCCCGCCGGGGTGGCGCGGGCGGAAGCACCGGACGCGAGCGGACCGCCGTGCCGGGGGGTGAGCTCCCGGGACAGCGCCGGCGCCGTGGCGGGCCTCCCGAGCCGCCGCCCGGGCGGCGTACCAGACGGCCGGTGAAGAAGAAGTCGAAGGTGAAGAAGGTCCTGGCGTGGACCGCCGGCGGCACGGCGTTCGTGCTGGTCGCCGTCGGCACGGCCGGTTACCTCTACCTCAAGCACCTGGAGGGCAATGTCACCACGACGGACGTCGGCAGCGCGGGCTCGAAGGGCTTCAGCAAGGACGAGGCCTTCAACCTGCTGATCATCGGCACCGACAAGCGCACCGGTAAGGGCAACGAGGGCTACGGCGACGCCGGCAGCGTGGGCCACGCGGACACCAACATCCTGCTGCACGTCTCCAAGGACCGGACGAACGCCACCGCGATGAGCATCCCGCGGGACCTGATCGTCAACGTCCCGGACTGCCCCACCAAGCAGTCCGACGGCACCGAGAAGGTCATCGCCGGCACGGAGCAGGTCCGCTTCAACACCAGCCTCGGCCAGGACGGCCGCGACCCGGGCTGCACCATGCGCACCGTCGAGTCGGTCACCGGCATACACGTGGACCACTTCATGATGGCGGACTTCAACGCGGTGAAGACCCTGACGTCCGCGGTGGGCGGCGTCGAGGTGTGTGTCGCGCACGCCGTCAACGACAAGGAGTCCCACCTCAAGCTGCCCGCGGGCAAGTCGGTCGTGGAGGGCGAGCAGGCCCTCGCCTTCGTCCGCACCCGGCACAGCTTCGGCAACCAGGGCGACCTGGACCGCATCAAGGTGCAGCAGCAGTTCCTGGGCTCCCTGATGCGCAAGATGGCCTCCAGCGACACGCTGACCAACCCGGCCAAGCTGGTGAAGCTGGCCGAGGCGGCCACCAAGGCGCTCACCGTCGACAGCGCCATCGGCAAGGTCAGCACCCTCAAGGACATGGCCCTCGAACTGAAGAAGGTGCCGCCGAAGAACATCACCTTCACCACCGTGCCGGTGGTCGACAACCCGGCCGAGAAGGTGCACGCGACGGTCGTCGTCAACAAGACGACGGCCCCCGAGGTCTTCGACGCGATCAAGAACGACGTCTCCTTCACCGACGTGAAGAAGAAGCAGAAGGCGGCGAAGGACGCGCAGGCCGCCCGTCTCAAGGGCACCAAGTCCGCCGCCTCCGAGGTGCGGGTGCGCATCCTCAACGGCGGGGCCGTGGCCGGCAGCGCACAGGAGACTCTTAACTGGCTGCAGAATGATGAGGGCGTGACCAAGTCGGAGAACGCGGGCAACGCCCCGGCCGCACTGAGCAAGACCACGCTCGAGTACGCGCCCGACCAAGCGGCCCAGGCACGCAGGCTGGCCGCCATCATGGGGCTGTCCGGATCCGCGATGAAGCCCGGCAAGAGCGTGACCAACACCCAGGGGCTGCCGGCGATCACGCTGACTCTGGGCAAGGACTTCAAGGGAGCGGGGGTCTCCCTGACCACTCCGGAAAAGGCTCCGGATGTGGACAAGTCCACGGCAGACAAGGTGAAGTGCGCCTCGTAGGTAACCCTATGGGTCCCTCGCGCGTCTAACCGGACGCGGGGCGGACCCGTGTCAGGCGCAGGGTGGGGAGGGCAGGGAGTTGGCGCAGAGCAGTGTGCAGGGGGAGGTGCCCGCGGTCGAGGACACGATGTCACTCGCACCGCAGGCTCCGAGCACGTCGGAAGGCTCCGCACGGCACGGCGGCGGGCGGCGCAGAGGCGGCCCGGGCGGCGACCGGCGACGGCGCAGACGGCGCGCCCTGCGCTGGTCGGCGACCGTCCTGTCGGTGGTGATACTGGGCACGGCGGGCGCCGGCTACCTCTACTACCAGCACCTCAACGGCAACATCAAGAAGGACGCCCTCAACATCGGCGACGAGAAGGACAGGGCGGCCGAGTCCAAGGCGAACGCGGCCGGTCAGACGCCGCTGAACATCCTGCTGATCGGGTCGGACGCCCGTAACAGCAAGGAGAACCAGAAGCTCGGCGGCGCCAAGGACACCTTCAACACCCCGCCCCGTGCGGACGTGCAGATGCTGCTGCACGTCTCGGCGGACCGCAGCAGCATGTCGGTGATCAGCATGCCGCGTGACACGCTGGTGGACATCCCCAAGTGCACCGACCCCGACGACGGCCATGTCTACGCGGCCAGCACCAAGCCGCAGTTGACGAACGACTCGCTGCGCCGGGGCGGAGCGGGCTGCACGGTGGTGACCTGGGAGAAGCTCACCGACATCCACATCGACCACTTCATGATGATCGACTTCGCGGGTGTGGTGTCGATGGCGGACGCCATCGGCGGCGTACCGGTCTGCGTGGACGCCAACATCGAGTCCAGGGACAGCAAGGGCCACGGCTCGGGCCTGAAGCTGAAAGAGGGCACCACCTACGTCAAGGGCGTCCAGGCCCTGCAGTGGCTGCGCACCCGGTACGGCTTCGAGGACAACACCGACATAGCCCGGGCCAAGGCCCAGCACCAGTACATGAACGCCATGGTCCGCCAGCTGCGCGAGAACGCCACGCTGAGCAACCCGGGCAAGCTGCAGGGCCTCGCCGAGACGGCCACCAAGGCACTGACGGTCGACCCCGGGCTCGGGACGGTGGCGAAGCTGTACGACCTGAGCAAGGAGCTCAAGAAGGTCCCCACCAAGCGCATCACCATGACGACGATGCCCTGGGTGTACTCCGCGGACGAGACCCATGTGCTGCCCAAGCCGGGTGACGCGGCGAAGCTGTTCCGGCTGGTGCGCGAGGACATCCCCCTGGACGGCAAGGGCAAGAAGAAGTCCACCAAGCCGAAGGCGAGTTCGGACCCCGCCGCGGCCGACGACAAGATCGCCGTACAGGTGCAGAACGGCACGCGGTCCAACACGCTGGCTCCGGTCTCCGGACGGGCGAACGCCATCGCCCAGCTCCTCGTCGGCGACGGCTTCACCCAGGCGCTGGCGGACTCCTCGGCGGCGCCCAGCGAGGCCACGACCGTGATCCGCTATCCGAGCGCGGACCTGGAGGGAGACGCCCAGCGGGTGGCCAAGGCCCTCGGCATCCCGACGTCCGCGGTGAAGAAGTCCACGGGCGTCTCCGGCATCACGCTGATCGTCGGCACCGACTGGCGCACGGGCACCAAGTACAGCGCGCCCAAGGATGACGACTCGACCCCGGACTCGGCGCAGGTGATCAACGGCTCGGACAAGACGCAGTGCATGCACGTCAACCCGGGCTACGTCTGGTAACCCGGGCCGGCCCGCGCCTCACGGACGGTTCCTACTCGGTGCCGAGCACCGCGGGACGCCGTGAGGCGATGACCTTCTTCGCGAGGGAGCGGGGGCTGGTGAGGAAGCCCCATCCCCAGGACATGTGCATGGTGGCCAGGGCGACCGGGATCCGCAGCCGTGCCTTCAGCGGCAGCCCCCGGCCCGCGGGGACGGACCCGGCGGCGATCGCCGCGAGATAACCGCCGGGGATCACGAAGCCCCAGGGGGTCAGGGCCGCGCCCACCACGATCCCCGCCGCGATCGCGCACACCGCCGTCGGCGGGGCGAGGTAGCGCAGGTTGATGGAGCCCTCGTGGTAGCGGGCGACGACGTGCCGCCAACGGCCGTAGTCCTTGTACTGCTTGGCCAGCGCCCGCACGCTCGGACGCGGCCGGTACGACACCTTCAGCTCGGGCGAGAACCAGATCAGCCCGCCCGCCTCGCGGATGCGGAAGTTCAGCTCCCAGTCCTGGGCGCGGATGAACTCCTCGTTGTAGCCGCCCTGCCGCTCCAGCGCCTCGCGCCGGAAGACGCCGAGGTAGACGGTCTCGGCCGGGGCCGCCTCGCCGCCGGTGTGGAAGGCCGCGTTGCCGACGCCGATCTTCGAGGTCATCGCGGCGGCGACCGCGTGCTCCCAGTCGTTCTCGCCCTCGGCGTGCATGATGCCGCCGACGTTCTGCGCCCCGGTCTCCTCCAGGAGCCGTACGGCGGTGGCGATGTAGTTCGGCGAGAGCATGCCGTGGCCGTCGACGCGGACCACGACCGGATGCCGGGAGGCCTTGATCGCCGCGTTGAGCGCGGCGGGCGTGCGGCCGGTGGGGTTCGGGACGGTGTGTACGCGGGGGTCCTCGGCCACGAGCTCGGCGGCGATCTCGTCCGTGCGGTCCGTGGACGGACCGAGGGCGATGACGACCTCCATCTCGCCGGCGTACTCCTGCGCGAGGATCGCTTGGACGGCCCCGCGCAGATGCCGCTCCTCGTCGAGGACGGGCATGATCACAGAAACGGCGGGGAGCCGCACGTCGGGCTTGGCGTTCATAGGGGGCTCACGTTACCGCGAACGGGGGACACCGGTGCGCGCCGCCGGGTCGCTGCCGCGGGCTGGAGATCGTATGGGCCTACGGTGCTCACGTTCCCTCGTACGGCCCCGGGCCCGAAGCCCCAGCGGAGGTGTCCCCATGCCCGCCACGCCGCCACGCTCTCCCGCACGGCCCAGGCAGCGCCCGCGCCCGCCCCAGCCGCGGCGGGCGCCGCGACCGCCCGTACGGCGTGGCCGGCCGCGCTGGGCCATGCGGGCGGTGACCACGCTCTCGGTGGTGGTGCTCGCCTCGGCCGGGATCGGGCACGCGGTGGTCAGCAGCCTGGACGCGGGCATCACCCGGGTCGACGCGTTCAAGGACATGAAGAACCGCCCGCGGGCCGGGCACGGCATGAACGTCCTGCTGGTCGGCACCGACGGCCGGGACAAGGTCGACGAGCGGCAGCGGCGGAAGTACCGGCTGGGCGGAGCACCCTGCCACTGCACCGACACGATCATGATCGTGCACATCTCGGAGGACCGGGAGCGGGCGAGCGTGGTGAGCCTGCCGCGCGACTCCTACGCTGAGGCCCCGGAGCACGCCGACGAGATCACCGGGAAGCGGCACGCGCCGCACCCGCTCAAGCTCAACGCGGCCTACGCGGAGGGCGGCCCGCAGCTGACCGTGCGCACGGTCGAGAACATGACGCACGTCAAGATCGACCACTACCTGGAGGTCGACTTCAGCAGCTTCATGAAGACCGTGGACGTGCTCGGCGGCGTCCAGGTCTGCACCCCGCTGCCCCTGAAGGACAGGTTCACCGGCCTGGACCTGCCGGCGGGCACGCACACCCTGGTGGGCGGGCAGGCCCTGCAGTACGTCCGTTCCCGGCACGTCGACGCGGCCAGCGACCTGGGCCGGATGAGGCGCCAGCAGCGCTTCCTCGCGGCGCTGATCGAGCGGGCGACCTCCTCCGGGGTGCTGCTGAACCCGATGCGGTTCAGGGACGTGACCCGGGCGGTGCTGGGCTCGGTGCGGGCGGACGAGGGCTTCGGCACGGACGAGCTGCTGGACCTGGGGCGGGCGATGCGGAACTTCTCCCCCTCCTCGTCGGAGTTCACGACCGTCCCCATCGGCCAGATGGCCTATCCGGTGAAGGGCATCGGCTCGACGCTGAAGTGGGACGGGCCGAGGGCGGAGCAGCTCTTCCGGTCCCTGCGCGACGACAAGCCGCTGGCCACCCAACGGCCGCGGCGCGACCCGGTGGTCCCGGTGGAGGTGGCCCCGCGGCAGATCCGCGTCCAGGTGCAGAACGGCACCCGCACGGTGGGCCTCGCCCGGCGGGTGGACACCGCCCTGGCGGCCACCGGCTTCGCCACCACCCGCCTGCCCGTCGACGCGCCCGTCCATGACGTGCGCCGCACGGTCGTCCTCTTCGACCCCCGCTGGGACCGCTCCGCCAAGTCCCTGGCCACGGCCCTGCCCGGCAGTGAGCTGCGGCCGGTGAAGGGACAGGGGCCGGTGCTGAAGGTGGTCGCCGGGTCGGACTTCAGGAACGTACGCAAGGTCAAGCCGGAGGCACCGGGCGGACAGGCGGAGACGACGGTGGTCCGCGGGGACGAGGTGGTGTGCCGCTCCTAGTCCCCTGGTCCCCTGGCCCTCGTAGCCTCCGCTAGTCCTCGTAGCCCTCCGCCGCTCGCTTCTCCCGGAGTTCCTGGATCGCGCGGCGGCGGGCGAGGCGGTGGGTGCGGCGGATCTGGGCCTCCTGGTAGCGGCGCTTGTCGCGCTCGGTCTCGGGGACGACCGGGGGGACCCTGCGGGGCTTGCCGTCGGCGTCGACCGCGGCGAAGACCAGGTAGGCGGAGCCGACCTGGGTGGGCGGGGTGGACTCGTTCCAGCGCTCGGCCAGGACCCGGACGCCGATCTCCATCGAGGACCGACCGGTCCAGTTGACCTGGGCCTTCACATGAACCAGGTCACCCACGCGAACCGGCTCCAGGAAGACCATCTCGTCCATGGAGGCCGTGACGGCGGGGCCACCGCTGTGCCGGCCGGCCACCGCGCCCGCGGCGTCGTCGACCAGCTTCATGATCACACCGCCGTGCACCGTGCCCAGCAGGTTGGTGTCGTTGTGGGTCATGATGTGGCTGAGCGTGGTCCGGGACGCGGACGTGGGCTTGCCGGGGATGTCCGGAGTACCCGACTCCGCTGCGGTGGCCTGGTCTGTCATGGCCCCCACCTTATGCCGAGGCGACATTCGCGGAATTTGTGTCGGGTTCGCAACAGCGGCGCCCTGATTTTCCGACAAGCCTTGTAAGGCACGTACTCGTACCCGGCACACTGGGGCCCATGAATGACTGGCCCGAGGGATGGTCCGACGAAAACCGCCGCACCCGGTACGGACGCGGCAGTGCCGGCGCGCAGCCTGAGGGCGCCCGCGTGATGCGCCAGGTCCCGCGCGGACCGGCCGCGCCCGGGCAGGGGGGGTACGGCGATCCCGGCCCGGCGGCACCGCCGTACGCCGCGGGGGTCCCGCAGCAGCCGTCGTACGTCGACGGCCAGGGACACGACGGCTACGACGAGTACGACAGCGGCTACAACACGGGCCAGGTCTACGGCGCCCCCGGTGGCGGTCCGGGCGGACCGGCGGGCGCGCCCACCCGGGGCCCGCGCCCCGCGCCGAACTGGCGGCGGCGCATCAAGTGGACCGCGATCACCCTGGCGACCGTGACGGTCGTCACCTCGGTGGCGACCTACTTCTGGGCCGACTCCAAGCTGCACCGCGACGTCGACCTCTCGACGGTCGTCGACCGCCCGGAGACGGGCGAGGGCACCAACTACCTGATCGTCGGCTCCGACAGCCGCAAGGGCATGTCGGCCGAGGAGAAGAAGAAGCTGCACACCGGCTCCGCCGACGGCCAGCGCACGGACTCGATGATGATCCTGCACGTCGGCGACAACGGCGACACCCTGATCTCACTGCCGCGCGACTCGGACGTGGAGATACCGACGTACAAGGGCTCCGAGTCCGGCAAGACCTTCCCGGGCACGGGCCGGCACGTGAAGCTGAACGCGGCCTACGCCGAGGACGGGCCGACGCTGCTGGTCCGCACGATCGAGTTCAACACCGGCCTGCACATCGACCACTACGTGGAGATCGGCTTCGCGGGCTTCGCGAAGATCGTGGACGCGGTCGGCGGTGTCGAGATCACCATCGACAAGGGCTTCAAGGACAAGTACTCGGGCGCCGACTTCAAGGCGGGCAAGCAGGAACTGAACGGCGAGCAGGCCCTGGCCTTCGTCCGCACCCGGCACGCGTTCGCCGCCTCCGACCTGCAGCGCACCAAGAACCAGCAGAAGTTCCTGTCCGCGCTGGCCCACCAGGTGGCCACCCCGTCGACGGTCCTGAACCCCTTCAAGTTCTACCCGACCATGGGCGCCGGCCTGGACTCGCTCACCGTCGACAAGGACATGAGCCTGTGGGACCTGGCGTCGATGTTCTGGGCGATGAAGGGCGTCAGCGGCGGTGACGGCACGTCGATGAACATGCCGGTCTCCGGTTCGAGCGGCGGCAACCTCGTCTGGGACAAGGCGAAGGTCAAGACGCTGGTCAACGAGCTGAAGAACGACGAGAAGGTCACCGTCTCCGGCAACTAGGCCGTCGCGGGCAACGACCGAGGGCACCCACCGGTGTGGTCCGGGTGCCCTCGGTCACGGCTCAGGGCCGGATCACATCCGGGCGCCCGCCATCGTCCGGCACATCTCCGCGCAGCGGCGACACGCCTCCGCACAGCGCATCATCTGCTGGTCGTCCGGCATGGACATACACGCCTCGGCGCACATGTCGCAGGCCTTGGCGCACATCGCGCACATCTCCTGGGCCATGGGGGAGCGCCGCATCATCATGTCGGCGCACATACGGGTCATCTCGGAGCAGTCCATGAGCGCACGCATGATCTGCATCTGGGCCTGACCGCCCATCTGCATGCAGGAGCTCATCGACTCCTCGCACATCGTGTGGGCCTGCATGCACGCCTCGACGCAGTCCTGCATCTCCTTGCTCATCGTGCTCATGCCGGGCTGGGTTCCGGGCTGGGTCATGGCTCCTCCTCGGAGGCAGGGAGCCCGAGGGGGTGGGCTCCGTGTGCTTCCGTCCTACGCCCGACCCGCGGGTACTGCCATTCGTACTACGGCTTTTTGCCGACCCCGCCGAAGTGGGTGACCGCCACGGGCTCCTGGCCGCCCTCGGGGCGCCAGCGGGAGCAGGAGACGACGCCCGGTTCGAGTACCTCCACGCGGTCGAAGAGGCGGACCAGTTCGGCGCGGCTGCGCAGGGTCATGGGGGCCGAGCCCTGGCTGTTCCAGTACTCGACCGCCTGGGTCATCGCCTCGCCGTCGACCTCCGTGGTGGGGTGGGAGATCACCAGGTAACTGCCGGACGGTACGGCGTCCAGGAGCCGGTGGACGATGGAGACGGCCTCGTCCGTGTCCATCACGAAGTTGAGGATGCCCAGCATGGTGATCGCCACCGGGCGGTCGAGGTCCAGGGTCCGCGCCGCGCCCCGCAGGATCTGCTCGGGGTCGTTCACGTCCGCGTCGATGTAGTCGGTGGCCCCCTCCGGCGTGCTGGTCAGCAGCGCGTGGGCGTGGGTCAGGACGAGGGGGTCGTTGTCGACGTAGACGATCCGGGACGCCGGGTCGACGCGCTGCGCGACCTCGTGGGTGTTGTCGGCCGTCGGCAGGCCCGTGCCGATGTCCAGGAACTGCCGCACCCCCGCGTCCCCGGCCAGGTACCGCACCGCCCGCGAGAGGAAGGCACGGTCGGCCACGGCCGAACGGGGCAGCGCCGGTACGAAGCCGAGGATCTGCTCGCCGACCTCCTCGTCCACCGGGTAGTGGTCCTTGCCGCCCAGCCAGTAGTTCCAGATGCGGGCCGAGTGGGACACGTCGGTCCGCAGCCGGGCCATGCGCGCGACGCCTTCGTCACCGGGTGCTGCGATGTCGGACATGGCGACTGCTCTCCTTCGGGCGATCACTGTCGGGATGCGCACCAAATTAGACACAACTCGCCTTGGACGGCGGGATTTTCAACAACTGCTTCCCACGCGCGGTCATGCGCTATCTCCTGCCGGGAACCGGCGCAGCCGGTGGTACGCCAGGCCGATGAGCGTCAACACGCCCGCGGTGAGCGCGGTGTTGACCGCGTACTTGACGGCGTACGAGGGATGGCCCAGTGGCTCGACCCAGAAGGACGTCGCCACCGAGGCGACCAACGCGCCACCGGCCACGGCCATCACGTGCGTACGGCCCCAGCCCGTGCGCCCCGACCAGGACAGCAGCAGCGCGCCCAGTACTCCCAGCAGCACGAGGTCCAGCGCGAAGACGGCCCAGGACCGCGCGTCCAGCCACTGGTGCGCGCCGAGGACGGCCACGGCGACGCACCCGGCCACCCACGCGGACGGGACCCGTCCGGGCCGGCGCGGTCCGCGGCGCGGCAGGGCGAAGGCGGCGCCGGCCAGGGCGGCCACGGCCACCCCGGTGGCCGCCAGCTCGCCCGGGGTGGCGGCCGACTCGGAGCGCCAGAACTCGCCGGCGATGACGGCCGCGCCCGCCAGATACAGCACGACCATCAGGGCCAGGCCACGCCCGCCCAGCCAGGGGCGTTCGGCCAGCCGTGGCACGCAGGACTCGACCATCGCGATCGGTGCCGCGAAGGTCCAGATCATGTGGCCGCCGGCCCAGTTCAGCAGGTTCTGGGCGTCGACCCGCAGACCGGGGATCACCGTGACGGGCTCCGCGGTGGCCCAGTCGGGGTCGTTCTCGTCGAACTCCAGGTGGAACAGGGACTGGTCGATCAGTCCCGTCTGCGCCAGCCCGAAGGCGGCGCCCAGCAGCAGCACGGTGGGCCAGCCGCGCCCGGCCCGGCGGACGGCCTCCCTGATGAGCACGGCGATGGCGCCGTACAGCGGGCCCAGGAGCAGCAACCCGGCCAGCAGCCGTAAGGGGTGGCCGATGGTCTCGTCGTACCCGATCAGGTACTCGGCGCTGATCGGCGACAGGAGGAACAGGGCCGCTACCGGTATCCAGCGCGGACGCGGGCGCTTGTGGGGCGGGGCGAGATCGGACGTCGTGGTCATGGAGTCAGGAAATCATAAACCGAGCGCTCGGTCTATCTTTGTGGTGGGGAGTGGCGAAGGTCGTGGAAGATGGCGGCATGAGAACCGTTGACCCCGCCAAGCACCGGGCGCGGCGCCGTCAGATCGTGGGCGCCGCCGCGGAGGTGTTCGCCACCAAGGGCTTCGAGGGCGCCACGACCGCCGAGATCTGCCGGGCGGCCGGTATCAGCTCGGGGAACCTGTTCCACTACTTCCCGAACAAGCGCGCCGTCTTCCGGGCGGTCTTCGAGGAGGACGAGGACCAGGCCGGCCGGCTGGCGGACGCCCGGGAGGCGGCGGACCCGTGGGCGGCACTGCTGGAGGTCGTGGACCTGCTGGCCGGGCCCGCGGCCGATCCGCTGACGCCCAAGCTGGTGATGGAGGCGATGCTCCAGGCCCAGCGCGATCCCGAACTGAACGCGCTGCTGGACCAGCAGAACGAGGCCGAACACCGGACGATCGCCGCGCTGCTGCGCCGGGCGGCGGACGCCGGGCAGATCGATCCACAACTGCCCCCGGACGACACGGCGGCATGGGTGGCGGCCCTCATCGCCGCCCTCTACACCAGCGCCGCGACCAACCCGGCCTTCCAGCCGGCCGAACAGCTGCCCACCCTGCGGCTGATCCTGCGACGCTTCCTGGCCGCCGCCGAATAAGCAGGACAGCCCCCGGCATGACGCCGGGGGCTGTGTGATCGTGGCAAGGGCCCCGCTACGGAAGGTTCCTCGCCATCACGATCCGCTGGACCTGGTTCGTGCCCTCATAAATCTGCGTGATCTTCGCGTCGCGCATCATCCGCTCCACCGGGTAGTCCCGCGTGTAGCCGTACCCGCCCAGCAGCTGGACCGCGTCCGTGGTGACCTCCATCGCCACGTCCGAGGCGAAGCACTTCGCCGCCGCGCCCTGGAAGGTGAGGTCGCTGTCGCCGCGTTCGGACTTCGCGGCCGCCGCGTAGGTCAGCTGGCGGGCGGCCTCGATCTTCATGGCCATGTCGGCGAGCATGAACTGGATGCCCTGGAAGTCGGCGATCGGCTTGCCGAACTGCTTGCGCTCCTGGACGTAGCCCTTGGCGTAGTCGAAGGCGCCCTGGGCGACGCCGAGGGCCTGGGCGGCGATGGTGATGCGGGTGTGGTCCAGGGTCTTCATGGCGGTGGCGAAGCCGGTGCCCTCCTCGCCGATCATGCGGTCGGCGGGGATGCGGACGTTGTCGAAGTAGACCTCGCGGGTCGGGGAGCCCTTGATGCCGAGCTTCTTCTCCGGAGCGCCGAAGGAGACGCCCTCGTCGGACTTCTCGACGACGAAGGCCGATATGCCCTTCGAGCGCTTCGACGGGTCGGTGACCGCCATCACCGTGTAGTACTCGGAGACGCCCGCGTTGGTGATCCAGCGCTTCACGCCGTTGAGGACGTAGTGGTCGCCGTCGCGGACCGCCTTCGTCTTCATGCCGGCCGCGTCCGAGCCCGCTTCCGGCTCGGAGAGGCAGTACGAGAACATCCCGTCGCCCTTGGCCAGTGCGGAGAGGTACTTCTTCTTCAGGTCCTCGCCGCCGGAGAGGATCACCGGGAGCGAGCCCAGCTTGTTGACGGCCGGGATGAGGGAGGAGGACACGCAGGCCCGCGCCACCTCCTCGATCACGATCACGGTGGCGAGCGCGTCGGCGCCCGCGCCGCCGTACTCCTCGGGTACGTGCACGGCGTGCAGGTCGTTCGCGACGAGCGCGTCGAGGGCCTCCTGCGGGAAGCGCGCCTCCTCGTCCACCGCGGCGGCGAACGGCGAGATCTTCGCCTCGACCAGGGAGCGGACGGCGTCACGGAGCATGTCGTGCTCCTCGGACGGGCGGTACAGGTCGAAGTCAGCCGATCCGGCCAAGGTCTCTCACGCTCCAAAGACACAGTGATACTGACGCTAATTACCGTTAAGTAATTGAAATTTTAGGGGGCCGCTCGGGGCGCGCCTACGTGAGCTTGGCGACAGCCCGGAGACTGCCCGGTGAGGCGCCCGCCGAAGCCCCGCGGCACGCCTTGGCTATGCTCGGGCCCGCACCGCCCGCGTACCCCAGGAGCATCCATGAGCCTCAAGATCACCGTGATCGGCACCGGCTACCTCGGCGCCACGCACGCCGCGGCCATGGCCGAGCTCGGTTTCGAGGTGCTGGGGCTGGACGTCGTACCGGAGAAGATCGCGAAGCTGGAGCGCGGCGAGGCCCCGATGTTCGAGCCGGGGCTCGAGGAGTTGCTGAGGAAGCATGTCGCGGGCTTCGAGGGTTCCTCGGGCCGGCTGCGGTTCACCCAGGACTGGGCCGAGGTCGGCGCGTTCGGCGACGTGCACTTCCTGTGCGTGAACACCCCGCAGCGGCACGGGGACTACGCGGCCGACATGTCGTACGTGGACGCGGCCGTCGCCTCCCTCGCCCCGCACCTCACCGGGCCCACGCTCGTCGTCGGCAAGTCCACCGTGCCGGTCGGCTCCGCCGAGCGTCTGGCCACCTACCTGGCCGAGCACGCGCCGGCCGGCGGCGACGCGGAGCTGGCCTGGAACCCGGAGTTCCTGCGGGAGGGGTTCGCCGTCGAGGACACGCTGCACCCGGACCGGATCGTGGTGGGGGTGCGCAGCGAGCGGGCAGAGAAGCTGCTGCGGGACGTGTATGCCACGCCGATCGCCGACGGGACGCCGTTCGTGGTCACCGACTTCCCCACCGCCGAGCTGGTGAAGACCGCGGCGAACTCCTTCCTCGCGACCAAGATCTCCTTCATCAACGCCATGGCCGAGGTGTGCGAGGCCGCGGGCGGCGACGTGGCGAGGCTGGCGGAGGCGATCGGGTACGACGACCGGATCGGGAAGAAGTTCCTGCGGGCCGGGATCGGGTTCGGCGGCGGGTGTCTGCCCAAGGACATCCGGGCGTTCATGGCCCGCGCCGGTGAGCTGGGTGCCGACCAGGCGCTGACCTTCCTGCGCGAGATCGACTCCATCAACATG
The DNA here is from genome assembly GCF_055639495.1 of Streptomyces sp. NPDC039424. Taxonomy (NCBI): domain Bacteria; kingdom Bacillati; phylum Actinomycetota; class Actinomycetes; order Kitasatosporales; family Streptomycetaceae; genus Streptomyces; species Streptomyces sp. NPDC039424. Next base: position 255,239 of record NZ_JBVKAI010000010.1, on the reverse strand, counting down.
CGCCGCCGCGGCCAGATGGTCGAGATGGCCCGCGAGGCCCTGGGCGGCGGCTCCTTCCTGGGCCGGCGGGTCGCGGTCCTCGGCGCCACCTTCAAGCCCGACTCGGACGACGTCCGGGACTCCCCCGCGCTCAACGTGGCGGGGCAGATACACCTCCAGGGCGGCCAGGTCACCGTGTACGACCCCAAGGGCATGGACAACGCCCGCCGGGTCTTCCCGACGCTCGGCTACGCCGACTCCGCGCTGGACGCGGTACGGGGCGCCGACGTCGTCCTGCACCTGACCGAGTGGCGGGAGTTCCGGGAGCTGGACCCGGCCACGCTGGGCGAGGTCACGGCGGCCCGGGTACTCCTCGACGGGCGCAACTCCCTGGACCCGGAGCTGTGGCGGCGGGCCGGGTGGACGTACCGGGCGATGGGGCGTCCGACCGCCTGAGGACATACGGGTGACGCCGGTTCGGCCGAGGCTCAGTCGGCCGAACCGGCGTCTTCACGCATTCTGCACCACCGGGCCGGTACCTGGCCGGTGAACTTCCTGTGGATCACGGGGGCTTATCCTTCCCTGGCCCGGTATCGGCGCATCTTCGCGCGCGCGCCGCACACCTGCATCGAGCACCAGCGGCCGCGTCCGGCCGGGCTGCGGTCGTAGTACGCCCAGTGGCAGGTGTCGGCCTCGCAGGCCTTGAGCCGCAGCCAGGTGCCCGCGACCAGGGACTCGGCGACGGCCGCCGCCACGCGGGCCGGGAGCGGGCCTTCGGGGGCGGCCGTGAGGGCCGCCGAGCCGTCCCGCGCGTCGACCACCACATACAGCGGTGCCCGGGACAGCAGGTCGCCCAGGGGTGTCACCGTGCGGTGCGGCGGGTGGCCTGCGTGGGCGAGCAGCGCGGCGCGCAGGGACTCGCGCAGCTCCCGGGCCGACGGCAGCTCGTCCTCGGGGATCCCGAAGCGCGCGCGGCCGTCCGCCGTGTCCAGCGCGTCGGCGCCCGACTCGATGTCCAGCGTGTTCACCAGGGACTCGACCAGCGCCAGGCCCCCCGGTGCGGCCGATCTCTCACTCATGCTTGCGACGTTACCTCCAATGCGGGAGCATGCAGTAACCGTTACCGGTTACTCGCCTCTATGGGTAACGCCACGTCCTGGGTAACGCTCCGGAGAAAGTCGGATACGAGGAGGAAAGTCATGGCTCTCGCCAAGCTGGGCCCTGTGGTCCTGGACTGTCCCGACCCCCGCGCGCTCGCCGGTTTCTACGCGGAGGTGCTCGGTGGCACCGTCGAGGGGGAGGGAGAGTGGGTGGACCTGAAGCTGCCCGGCGGCCCGTCGCTGGCCTTCCAGGCCGCGCCCGGGTTCGTGCCGCCGAAGTGGCCGGCCGCCGACCACTCCCAGCAGTTCCACCTGGACCTGACCGTCGACGACCTCGACGCGGCAGAGGAAGGCGTCCTGGCGCTGGGCGCGCGACCGCTGGACACGGACGACCGCTCGCGCGGCTTCCGGGTTTACGCGGATCCGGCCGGGCACCCGTTCTGCCTCTGCGCCTGCTGACCGGTCGTCCAGGAGGGCCCATGGCACCCGTCGTACGTTTCCGTTCGGTCGTGGTCGACTGCCCCGACCCGCACGCGCTCGCCGCCTTCTACGCCGAGATCGTCGGCGGCACGCCCCGTGCCGAGGAGGGTGAGGACACCGCCGACTGGGTCGTCCTGGAGGTCCCGGGCGGACCCCGACTCGCCTTCCAGCGGGCCGAGGATCACGTGCCGCCACAGTGGCCGCGGGCCGACCGGAACTCGCAGCAGTTCCATCTCGACCTCGACGCCGGGTCCACCTGGGAGGAGATCGACGCGGCCCACGAGCGGGTGCTGGCGCTGGGGGCCCGGCCACTGGACCTGGAGGACCGGGAGAAGAAGGACTTCCAGGTGTACGCCGATCCGGCCGGGCATCCGTTCTGCCTGTGCCGGATCGAGCACGGCTGACCGACGGCCGCGACGACTGACCGGGGGATCAGCCGTCGAGCTCCTCGATGGTCGCGTTGGACGGCCCCCGCGTCGCCTGCAGGCCGCGGGCCACGTCCTCCGCCGCCCCCAGCACCCGTACCGCGTTCTGCCAGGTCAGCTTGGCCAGGTCGGACTTCGACCAGCCGCGGTCCAGCAGTTCGGCGATCAGGTTCGGGTAGCCGGAGACGTCGTTCAGGCCGTCCGGGGTGAAGGCCGTGCCGTCGTAGTCGCCGCCGATGCCGAGGTGGTCGACGCCCGCGACCTCGCGCATGTGGTCGAGGTGGTCGGCCACCGTGGCCACCGTGGCGACCGGGCGCGGGGTGCGCTCCTCGAAGGCGCGGTGCACCTTCATCGCCTCGGGGGTGGTGTCGAGGTGGTGGAAGCCGTGGGCGCGCATGTTCTCGTCGGCCGCGGCCGTCCACTCCACGGCCGCCTGGAGCACGAACTTCGGTACGAACGTCACCATCGCCACGCCGCCGTTCGCGGGCAGCCGCTCCAGGACGTCGTCGGGGATGTTGCGCGGGTGGTCGCACACGGCCCGGGACGAGGAGTGCGAGAAGATCACCGGGGCGGACGAGGTGTCCAGCGCGTCCCGCATGGTCGTCGCCGCCACGTGGGAGAGGTCGACCAGCATGCCGAGCCGGTTCATCTCCCGGACCACCTCGCGGCCGAAGGCCGACAGGCCGCCGACGCCCGGCTCGTCCGTCGCGGAGTCCGCCCACGCCACGTTGTCGTTGTGGGTGAGGGTCATGTAGCGGACGCCGAGCGCGTACAACCCCCGCAGGGTGCCGAGGGAGTTCGCGATCGAGTGGCCGCCCTCCGCGCCCATGAGGGAGGCGATACGGCCCTCCCGGCGCGCCTCCTCCATGTCGGCGGCGGTCACGGCGGGGGCCAGGTCCGCCGGGTGACGTGCCAGCAACTGCCGTACGCAGTCGATCTGTTCCAGCGTCGCCGGGACCGCGTCGGGCAGGTCGGAGCGGACGAACACCGACCAGTACTGGGCGCCGACCCCGCCCTCGCGCAGCCGCGGGATGTCGGTGTGCAGGTGGGCGTTCTGGGGCCGGGAGATGTCGCGGGCACCGAGGTCGTAGCGGACCTGCTCGCGCAGCGCCCAGGGCAGGTCGTTGTGCCCGTCGACGACCGGGAACTCGCTGAGCAGTTCCCGGGCTGCCTCCACGGAACTCACCGCGGTCACTTCCCGAAGCCGAAGCCGCCGGCGGATCCCTCGACCTTGGAGCGCAGGCGCTTGCCCTTCTCGGTGGCCTGGTCGTTCAGGTCCTGCTGGAAGTCACGCATCCTCGCGAGCAGGTCCTCGTCGTGCGCGGCGAGGATCCGGGCGGCGAGCAGACCGGCGTTGCGGGCCCCGGCGACGGAGACGGTGGCCACGGGCACGCCGGCCGGCATCTGCACGATCGACAGCAGCGAGTCCATGCCGTCCAGGTACTTCAGCGGCACGGGCACGCCGATGACCGGCAGCGGGGTGACCGAGGCCAGCATGCCGGGCAGGTGGGCGGCGCCGCCCGCACCCGCGATGATCACCTTCAGCCCGCGGTCGGCGGCCTGCTCGCCGTACGCGACCATCTCGCGCGGCATACGGTGCGCGGAGACGACGTCGACCTCGTACGCGATCTCGAACTCGTCCAGGGCCTGGGCGGCGGCCTCCATGACGGGCCAGTCGGAGTCCGACCCCATGACGATGCCTACAACAGGGCTCATTCGGTGATCGTGCCTCTCAGGTAACCGGCAGCGTGACGTGCGCGCTCGAGAACGTCGTCCAGGTCGTCGCCGTAGGTGTTGACGTGACCGACCTTGCGGCCGGGCTTCACGTCCTTGCCGTACATGTGGATCTTGAGCTTGGGGTCGCGGGCCATGCAGTGCAGGTACGCGGAGTACATGTCCGGGTAGTCGCCGCCGAGGACGTTGACCATGACCGTCCACGGGGCGCGCGGGCGCGGGTCGCCGAGGGGCAGGTCGAGGACCGCGCGGACGTGGTTGGCGAACTGCGAGGTGATCGCGCCGTCCTGGGTCCAGTGGCCCGAGTTGTGCGGGCGCATCGCCAGCTCGTTGACGAGGATGCGGCCGTCGCGGGTCTGGAACAGCTCGACGGCGAGGTGGCCGACGACGCCGAGTTCCTTGGCGATGGTCAGGGCCATCTCCTCGGCCTTGAGGGCGAGGGACTCCTCCAGGTCCGGGGCGGGGGCGATGACCGTGTCGCAGACGCCGCCCACCTGCTGGGACTCGACCACCGGGTAGGCGACCGCCTGGCCGTGCGGGGAACGCACGACGTTGGCGGCGAGCTCCCGGACGTAGTCGACCTTCTCCTCGGCGAGGACCGGGACACCGGCCCGGAAGGGGTCGGCGGCCTCCTCGACGGAGTCCACGACCCAGACGCCCTTGCCGTCGTAGCCGCCGCGGACGGTCTTCAGGACGACCGGGAAGCCGTCCCCCTCGGCGGCGAAGGCCGCCACGTCCTGCGGATCGCCGACGATCCGGTGCCGTGGGCAGGGGATGCCGATCGAGTCGAGCTTCTCGCGCATCACCCCCTTGTCCTGGGCGTGCACGAGCGCGTCGGGCCCCGGGCGCACGGGGATACCGTCCGCCTCCAGAGCCCTGAGGTGCTCGGTGGGTACGTGTTCGTGATCGAAGGTGATCACGTCGCAACCGCGCGCGAACTCACGCAGCGTGTCCAGGTCGCGATAGTCGCCGATGACGACATCGTTCACGACCTGCGCCGCGGAATCCTGAGGGGTGTCACTGAGGAGCTTGAACCTGATGCCCAACGGGATGCCCGCTTCGTGCGTCATACGCGCGAGCTGGCCACCGCCGACCATGCCGACTACCGGGAACGTCACGCCCCTAGGGTATCGGCCGTGCCGGGGCCGCCGGATTCCGCGCCTCTTACCCCGTACTTTCCGGGTTCTTTCCGACCTGAGAGCTGGTCCACAGGAAACTCCGCCGGGGGGTCGATAGCATGGCGGGGTTGACGAAACCTACGGACGGGAGCCTGCACGACCATGGAACCTAGTTCCTCGGGGCTGCAACGTCTCGTACGCGAGGTCGCCAAGTTCGGCGCCGTGGGCGGCGTCGGCATCCTCGTCAACCTCGGTGTGTTCAACCTGGTACGGCACGTCACCGATCTGCAGGTCGTCCGCGCCAGCGTGATCGCCACCGTGGTGGCGATCGCCTTCAACTACATCGGCTTCCGCTACTTCGCCTACCGCGACCGCGACAAGAGCGGCCGTACCCGGGAACTCACGCTGTTCCTGCTGTTCAGCGCGGTCGGCCTGGTGATCGAGAACGGCGTGCTCTACCTGGCCACCTACGGCTTCGGCTGGGACAGCCCGCTGCAGAGCAACATCTTCAAGTTCGTCGGCATCGGGGTCGCGACCCTGTTCCGCTTCTGGTCCTACCGCACCTGGGTGTTCAAGGCGCTGCCGGCCCGGGAGGCCGTCGCCCACGCGGAATCGTTCCTCGCCGAGGAGTCGAAGAAGCCGCGGCCGACCCAGCGGGTGCCGTAGGTCCCGCGTTCTGGGCCCGGGGGCTCCTAGCGGACCGTCGGGCCGCTGTCCTCGGACGGTTTCCGGGACGGTGGTGTCCGGGACAGGAAGAGGCCGAAGACGGGTGGCTGGGCCTGGAGCAGCTCCAGACGGCCGCCGTCGGCCTCGGCGAGGTCGCGGGCCACGGCCAGGCCGATACCGGTCGAGTTGCGTCCGCTGATCGTGCGCTCGAAGATACGGGCGCCCAGGTCGGCCGGGACGCCGGGGCCCTCGTCGGTGACCTCCACGACGGCCTGGTTGCCGGTGACGCGGGTGCGCAGGGCCACCGTGCCGCCCCCGTGCATCAGCGAGTTCTCGATCAGCGCCGCCAGCACCTGGGCCACCGCGCCCGGAGTGCCGACCGCCTCCAGATGCCGCTTGCCCGAGCTGACGATCGCCCGGCCCACGCCCCGGTAGGCGGGGCGCCATTCGGCGAGCTGCTGCTGGATGACCTCGTCGAGGTCGAAGGTGACGGCGGAGCCGGTGCGCGGGTCGCGGGAGTTCGTCAGCAGCCGCTGCACCACGTCCGTCAAACGCTCCACCTGGGTCAGCGCGACGTTCGCCTCTTCCTTCACCGTGTCCGGGTCGTCGGTGAGGGTGATCTCCTCCAGCCGCATCGACAGCGCCGTCAGCGGCGTGCGCAGCTGGTGGGAGGCGTCGGCGGCCAGCCGGCGCTCGGCGGTGAGCATCCGGCCGATGCGCTCGGCGGAGGAGTCCAGCACGTCCGCGACCCGGTCCAGCTCGGGGACGCCGTACCGCTTGTGCCGGGGACGCGGATCGCCCGAGCCGAGGCGCTCGGCGGTCTCCGCCAGGTCGGTCAGCGGGGACGCGAGCCGGTTGGCCTGGCGCACGGCGAGCAGCACGGCGGCGACCACCGCGAGCAGCGCCACCAGCCCGATGATCAGCAGCGTGCGGCCGACCTCCCGGGTCACCGCCGAGCGGGGCTCCTGGACGATGACCGTCTCGCCCTCCTCACCCGACTGGGTGGAGTGGATGACGTCGCCCTGGGGCTTGGTGCCGATCTCGATCGGCTTGCGGCCCGGCACGCGGATCACCGCGTACTGGTCCTTGGTGACCTGGTCGCGCAGTATCTCGGCGGTGATGTCCTCCGCGCCGAGGATCCGGCCGTCCACGATGCTGGCCAGCCGGACCGCCTCGGAGTCCACCCGTTCCTGGGCGCTGTTGCTGATCGTCCGGGTCTCGACGATGACGAGCGAGACGCCGAAGACCGCGATCACCACCAGGACGACGGCGAGGGTGGACTGGATGAGACGACGACGCACGGGGCCCTCCGGGCGGTGACTTCACGACGAGCCGCCGGAACGGCGGGACGCGCGGAGCCGGCTAACTCTTCTCGAACCGGAAACCCACCCCGCGCACGGTGGCGATGTACCGGGGGTTGGCCGCGTCGTCGCCGAGCTTCTTCCGCAGCCAGGAGATGTGCATGTCCAGCGTCTTGGTCGACGACCACCAGGTGGTGTCCCAGACCTCGCGCATCAACTGGTCCCTCGTGACCACGCGGCCCGCGTCCCGCACGAGCACCCGCAGCAGGTCGAACTCCTTGGCGGTGAGCTGGAGTTCCTCGTCGCCCATCCACGCCCGGTGCGACTCCACGTCGATGCGCACGCCGTGCGTCGCGGGCGGCTGCTGCGGCTCGGCGGAGCCACGCCGCAGCAGGGCCCGTACCCGGGCGAGCAGTTCGGCGAGCCGGAAGGGCTTGGTGACGTAGTCGTCGGCACCCGCGTCCAGGCCGACGACGGTGTCCACCTCGTCGGCGCGCGCGGTCAGGATGAGGATCGGCACGGCGTGGCCCTCGGCGCGCAGCCGGCGGGCGACCTCCAGGCCGTCCATGCCGGGCAGGCCCAGGTCCAGCACGACCAGGTCGACGCCGCCCTGCATGCCGGCGTCCAGCGCGGTGGGTCCGTCCTCGCGCACCTCGACCTCGTAGCCTTCCCGGCGCAGGGCGCGGGCCAGCGGCTCCGAGATGGACGCGTCGTCCTCGGCGAGCAGTACACGGGTCATGAGGTGATGGTAGTCCGGTTGCGCGTTCCGCTGGGGTGTGATCGAAGCGAGGGATTCTTACCTTGGGGCACAGTGGTACGAACCTATGGCTGACAGGTGCGATCCTAGGAGACACCTTCGAAACCACTCCCCCGGTTCCACCGATGCCTGTGATCCGTGTCTCAAGTCCTTCCATATCAGGCGGTGTCCTGCCGTATGGTGACCTGGAACGCCTGTAGCATGCAGGGACCTTTGGCGGTGACTTGGCGCCGGGGGTCTCTTTTGTGTGCGGGCCGGTCTGCGCCGGCCCAAGGAATGACCTCTGGCCGTGGATCCCGGTGGTCGCCGTCCACCGCTCCGTGATCCGGGGCGGACTCCCCTCGGGCGTGGGGGCGGACGACCGATCCCGCCGGTGCCGGCCGACTCCCCCACCGGGCGCGCAACGCTCCTGCGATCGCGTCCCGACCAGCAAGGAACGACCATGGCGTCCAGCCTGACGAAGGACTCGGTCCGCCCGGGCACCCCCGGTTCCGAGAAGACCTTCTTCGGCCACCCCCGCGGACTGGCCACTCTCTTCATGACCGAGATGTGGGAGCGGTTCTCCTACTACGGCATGAGGGCCCTGCTCCCGCTGTACCTGGTGGCCCCGGGTGGCCTGCACATGAACGCGGGCACGGCGACCGCGATCTACTCCGTGTACGTGTCGCTCGTGTACCTGCTCGCCCTCCCGGGCGGCTGGATCGCGGACCGCTTCCTCGGCCCCCGCAAGACGGTCGCCGCGGCAGGCGTGATCATCATGCTCGGTCACCTGAGCCTGGCGCTGCCGGTGGCCGCCAGCTTCTTCGTCGGCCTCGGTCTCGTCGCCGTCGGCTCGGGCCTGCTGAAGGCCAACATCTCCACGATGGTCGGTCACCTCTACGACGGCCCGGAGGACCCGCGCCGCGACGGTGGCTTCACCCTCTTCTACATCGGCATCAACCTGGGCGCCTTCGCCGCGCCGCTGGTCATCGGCACCGTCGGTGAGAACGTCAACTGGCACCTCGGCTTCGCGCTGGCCGCGCTCGGCATGGCGCTGGGTCTGGTCCAGTTCCTGCTCGGCAGCCGCCACCTGAGCGAGCGCAGCGACGTCGTCCCGACGCCGCTGTCCGCCCAGGAGAAGACCGCCACGCTGCGCAAGGGCCTGATCTGGCTGGCCGTCGCCGTGGTCTTCTACGGCGTCGTCGGCTTCTCCGGCCACTTCACCCTGAACTGGGCGCTGATCCCGCTCACCCTCATCGGTCTGATCGTGCCGATCGTGGTCATCGGCCGGATCCGGCGTGACAAGGAGCTGGACTCGGCCGAGCGGTCGAAGGTGTCGGCGTACGTCTGGTTCTTCGTCGCCGCGGCCGTCTTCTGGATGATCTACGACCAGGGCGGTTCGACCCTGTCGCTCTTCGCGGACGGCAAGGCCGAGAACACGATCTTCGGCTGGAAGTTCCCGGTTTCCTGGTACCAGTCGGTCAACCCGGTCATGATCATGGCTCTCGCGCCCGTCTTCGCCTGGCTGTGGCTGTGGCTGAACCGGCGTGGCAAGGAGCCGAGCACGATCGTGAAGTTCGCGTCCGCGCTCGTCCTGGTCGGCGCCTCCTTCTTCCTCTTCCTCGCTCCGCTGTCGATCGCCGAGGGCGGTCACAAGGCCGCGGCGATGTGGATCGTCGCGATCTACTTCGTCCAGACGATCGGTGAGCTGACGCTGTCGCCGGTGGGTCTGTCCGTCACCACGAAGATGGCGCCGCGGAAGTACGCCTCCCAGATGATGGGCGTCTGGTTCCTCGCGGTCACCGCGGGCGACTCCGTCACCGCCCTGCTGTCCAACCCGGCCGTCGGCGGGGTGAACCTCGACCGGATGGGCTTCGTGGCCCTGGAGGCGGTTCTGGCCGTCATCGCCGGCTTCGCGGTGTGGATGTACCGCAGCAAGGTCAAGAAGAGCATGGGCGCCGTGCACTGACGCACGCCCCGGCTCCGCGGAGGGCCACCGCGTCCCCGGTGACGGGGTGCGGTGGCCCTCCGGTCGTTTCAGCGGGTGCGCCGCCCCGGCAGGAACGTGAACACCGCGCCGCCCAGCAGGATCGCCGTGCCCGCGACCAGGCCGAGGGCCTTGAGGGCGCCGTGGTCGCCGGAGCCGGTGTCGGCCAGGCCGCCGCTGTCGCCGCCGCTACCGGAGGCGGAGCCGCCGGAGGAGGTGCCGCCGGAGGTCGAGGAGCCCCCGGACGCGCCGCTGGCCTGCTCGGTGGTGTCGAGGGTGAGGGAGACCTCCGTCCTGGTCGGGGTGCAGGTCGTCGTCGTACCGAGGGCGTTGATGGTCAGCACGCCCGGGGACAGGGTCGACTCGCCGCCGGCGCCCGGCTTGTAGGTGCCCGTCAGGTCCGGGATCGCGATCGGGTCACCGGACTTGATGTCGGAGGCGTTCGTCGGGCCCTCCACGTGCACCGTGCCCTTGTCCGCGCCGCCGAGGACCACCTCCATCGACGGCTTCACCGAGCCCTTGGGGATGTCGGCCGGACTGTCCATCACCGACTTCTTGAACTGCACGGTGAGGCCGAAGCTCCCGCCGTCCTTCTTGGCGTTGATCTGCACCGGCGAGGTCGCGTTCTTGTCGCCGATGGGCGTCTTGCACGCGTACGGCACCCGCACCTCCTTGCCGGTGAAGTCGGTCTGCCCGGTGCCGTCGCTCGGGCTGCCGGTGCCGGTCGGCGTGCTCGTCCTCGTCGGCGTCGCGGTCGGCGTCTTGGTGGGGCTGGCGGTGTTGGTGGGCGTGCCGGTGCCGGTTCCGCCGCCCGCCGTCACCTGGATCGTCGCCGCGGGCCGCACCGTCTCGGTCGGTGTGCACTTGGTGTCCGTCGACATGGCGTTGACGGTGTACGCGTCCGGCGTCAGCCTCACCTCACCGGCCGTGGTCAGCTTCAGCGTGCCCTTCATGTCGGACAGCACCATGGCGCCGCCCTTGGGGATCGCCGGGTTCTCGCGCGGGCCCTGCATCGCGATGTCGGCGCTCTGCGCACCGGCCGCCTTGAGGGTGCCGGAGGGCTGGACCGAGTTCGCGGGCAGGTCGATGATGTCGGGGTTCTTCGACGCGGCCTGCGTGAACTTCCACACCACGTCCACCGTGTCACCCACCTTCGCCGTGGCCGGCGCGGTGATCTCGACCTTCGTGGTGCCGTCGACGGGGTCGATGCCCGCGGGCGGCACGCAGTGGGTGGCGTACGAGACCTCGGCGGCCTCGGCGGACCCGGCGCTCACGCCGAGCAGCACGCCGGCCGAGCAGAGCACCAGCGCGGCAGCCGCCGCGCCCGCTCGCCGCACGCCGGGCCCGTCGGCCGGTGTCACTCTCCTTCGCTTGCTCACGTGGGTCCCTTTCAGGTGGGAGTCGTAGGACTCGTCGGACTGTCGTCGTGCGGTGCGGAGAGCCGGCCGCCGGCCGTGCCCGGAGCGGAGTCCGGGGTGAACCACGGCAGGGTCGAGGGGGACGAGGCAGGGGCGGGCGGCGGTTGGGGGGTGCGGGAGACCGGCGGCCGCGGGGTCCGTGGGGTACGGCGTGGCCCGCGTCGGCGCCCGCCGCCCGGCCCGCGCGGCCGGATCCGGTCGACCACCGCCATCCCGGCGCGGAAGAGCGCGGCCGGGACGACCAGGCAGAGCAGCAGCCAGAACAGCGTCACGCCCCAGGGGCGGCCCACGCCCCAGGGCTGCTCGGCGAGCACCTTGCCGCGGTACCGCAGGGAGACGGTGTAGTCGCCGTGCGCCCCGGCGGCCAGCTCGACCGGCAGTTTGATCTGCGCCTTCTTCCCCGGCGCGAGGGTGCCGCGCCACTGCTGCTCGTCCCACTGGGGGGCGAACACGCCGTGTGCGGTGCCGATCTGGAAGACGGGATCCTTGATGGCGGCCTGGCCGACGTTGCCGACGGTGAAGACCAGGGTGCGGGAGGGGGGCGCCCCGAACCAGGTGAGCAGCCCGCCGGACCCGGCGAGCCGGGTGTCGCTGAGGAGGGACAGCCGGCCGCCAAAGGACTCGGCGGGCAGCGGCTCGACGGGGTGCCCGGCGACCTTCAGGACCACGTCGGCGTCGGCCTTCGCCCCGGTGACGGTGGCCACGTGGACCACGCACGGGCACGGCGCCGGCGGTTCGGCGACCGGCAGCTTCCTGCTGAAGCCGCCCTTGGCGTCGGTGGTGACCGCCCGGCCGTCCGCGTTGGCGCAGGAGTTGGTGCCACCGATCACCCCCCGGGACGGGGTGGCCTGCCCGCAGATCAGCACCATCAGCAGCGCGTGCGGGCGCCAGCCGCTGCCGCTGACGGTGACCGAACCGCCCGTACCCGCCTGGGACTTGGACACCTGCACGGTCGGTCCGGAAGCCGCCGACGCACTGCTCGCAAGAGGCGCCAGGAGCAGCGCGAGAACCGCCACCAGCGCCGGGATCCGTCTTCCGCCGCTCACCGCGTCGCCCCCGTCGACTCGGGCCGTCCGGCCCGGAGTTCGGCCCGCGTCGTACGGCGCCAGCCCCGCCACAGCCCCAGGGCGGCGACCGCGACGGACACCGCGCCCGCCGCCCCGATCACCGCGCCCCGGGGCACGAACCGTGCCGACGTGCCCGCCGTGGCGTGCGCCCCGCCCGGGGCGGTCACCGTCAGCCGTACGTCGACCGCGTCCAGCGCGGGCCGGCCGGGCCACGGTTCGTCGAGCCGCAGCCGGCGGCCCGGGGGCAGCCGGACGGGCAGGGTGCGCGGGGCTCGGTCCAGGACCCGTCCGAAGAGGCCGTCGGCGCGCACCGCGAGCCGCGGTACGAGGACCGTCGTACCGCGGTTGACCAGCTCGTACGAGATGCGGTCGCCGTGCACGGCGAGGTGCTCGACGGTCAGCGCGGACAGCGCCGGCCCGACGGCCCGCAGGCGCAGGCCCACCGTCGCCGTACGCCCGTCGCCGTCCCGCGCGGCGATCGTGCCGGCGCGGTCGCCGGGCGCGGTGCCGGCCGGGACGGTCACCGTGAAGGGCACGTCGGCGCGGGTGCGGGCGGGGACGCGCACGCGGGTCTGGGCGAAGGCGACGGGGACGCCGGTGCCGGTCAGCCGTACCCGGAGCGGCTTCCGGCCGCGGTTGGTCACCGACACCGTGTCCCGCAGGACCGCTCCGGGGGCGCCCTCTGCGTAGACGGACGGGCGGTCGCCGCCCAGGGGCGCGAGGGACCAGCCGCCGGCCGCCGCGGCCGGCGGGGCGGTGGTGAGCGGGGTGAGGAGGGTCAGGAGGGCCAGGATCGGCGGGCTCAGGACGCGGGTGGCGGACGGCATGGGCGGCTCCAGCGGTCTAGCCCGGGGTTCAGCGGCGTACGGCCTGGTTCCGGCGGGTCAGCCACAGCGCGCCCGCGGCGCCCGCGAGGAGGACGGTGCCGCCGAGCGTGCCGAGCGCGATCGCGGAGTCCTCGGGGCCGGTCTGCGGGAGCTGACCGGCCGAGCCGGAGCCGCTCTGCGACCCGGAGGAACCGGATCCGGATCCTGCCGTGGAGGCGGAGCCGCCGCTCGCCGTGACGTCGAGGGCCAGGGACGGCTTGGGGCTGTTGCTCGGGGTGCACGTGGTCGTCGTGCCGAGCGCCTTGATGGTGAGCACGCCCGCGGTGAAGGTGACCTTGCCGGTCCTCTTCGGGGTGTAGGTGCCGCTCAAGTCACTGATCTTGATGGGGGTGTTGGCCGGGATCGCGGCCTGGTTGGCGGGGCCGGTCACGGTGAGGGTGCCGCTGTCGGCGCCGCCCAGCTCGACGGTGGCGCTCGGGTTCATCGCGCCCTTGCCCAGCTCCACCGGGCTGGAGGAGACACCCTTCTGCCAGGACATGGTGATCTTGTAGCCGCCGCCGCTCTTGACGCCCTTGATGTCGATCGGCGAGACGGCGCTCTTGTCTCCGATGGGCGTCTTGCACTGGTAGTTGACGTCGACGACCTCGGCACGGGCCGCCGGGGCGGCCAGCAGCACCGCCGAGCCGGCCAGGGCCGCGGCGGACGCGAGCGCGGCGGTGCGTTTCGGGTACACGGCCCACCTCATTCCTGACGGCACATCAGATCGGCCGTCAAGGTACGCCCGGGGTCGCGAGGAAGGAAGACACGGCGCACGCCTGAGTTGTGACGATCCGGCGTGCGCGCGGAGGGGGTCGAGTGGAGAGGGTGACCGTGGGTAACCGATGGCCGAATGGGGCACACGACAGCACGCGGGGCGGCGCCGCCGGGGGTGAGGGACGGAGCCGGAAGGGGCGGTCACCGGACGAGGAGCGGAGCCGGAAGGAGGGGCCGTCGGTCGCCTTCGGCCGCACGGCCCAGCACCGCGGGCCGACGGGTCGTGGCGGCGGCGGGCGAGCGGCGGCAGGTGGGCGGCACGGCGAGCCGCCACGCGCCGGAAAAGTCCAGCGTCAGCGAGATCGCGGCGACAGCCGACCGCCGGACACGGCGGCGGGCGGCAGGCCCGGGGGCGCGCCGGGTCGGCGGTGTGCGCAAACCCCGGCGGCAAAGCGCTGGGGCGGCCCGGCTACGCCGGGGCGCCCAGTTCCGCCCAGACCGTCTTGCCCGAGGCGCCCGGGGTGCGGACGACGCCCCAGTCCAGGCAGAGGCGCTGGACGATGAACATGCCGTGGCCGCCGGGGCGGCCGGCGCGGTGCGGGGTGCGCGGGGCGGGCTGGCCGGTGCCGCGGTCGGTGACCTCTATGCGGATCACCTTGTTGTCGCAGGCGAGGACCAGTTCCTCGGGTCCCTCGGCGTGCAGGCAGGCGTTGGTGACCAGCTCGGAGACGACCAGCAGTACGTCCTCCGCCGCGGCCCGCTGGTCGGCGGACGCGGCGGGCAGCCAGCCCCACGCGTACAACGCCTGGCGGGTGAAGTCGCGGGCGAGCGGGACGACACCGCTCTCGCCGTCGAGGCGCAGCCGGCGTTCCTGGCGGGCCCGGCGGCCCCCCTCCGCCGTCCCGGACGGCACGGCCGCTGCCCCCGCGGACACGCCGGACTCCGGCGCACCCCCCTCGGACGCCCCGGAAGCGCCGCTGGGCTCCGGGCCGCGGTCGCCCGGCGAGCAAGGCCGGGTGGTGCTCATCAGCGCTTCACCTCACCGATTCACCATTCAGAAGTCGTTCAGTGTCGATCCATACCGACGGCTTACCGATCGGCACCGATCAATGCCGGTTGACACCGGCAAGTTCCGGCCGGTTCCGGTCGGCTCCTTCGGCTTCCGTCCGCACCCACCGGCCCCGGCCGGCGGCCCACCGCATCCTCCGGTGCCCTTCGATACGTACGTCGCGCACGGGCCGTTCGTCGGTTCCACGGCGTTTCCCCACGCCTCGGGGCCGACAGGTCCAGGATGTCTCCTGCCCGGGCGAACCAGGGCGACACCCCCCGGTTCGGCGCGCCGAACGCGGACGGGTCGCGGCTCAGCCCGACTCGTCCGCCAGCGCAGCCTCGACGGAGGCATGGACGGTGAAGACCGCCTCCGCCCCTGTGATCTCGAACACGCGCGCCACCACCGGCAGCATCCCGGCCAGATGTACACCACCCCCGGCGGCCTCCGCCCGCAATCGCGCGCCGAGCAGCACGTTCAGGCCCGTGGAGTCGCAGAACTCCAGCCGCGAGCAGTCCACGACGAGTCGCGAGAATCCCTTGTCGAGGAGGTCGTCGAGGGGTTCACGCAGTAGATCGGCGGTGTGGTGATCGAGCTCACCCGCCGGTGTCACTACGGCGCTGGAACCCTCTTCCCGCACCTCCACCAGAAGCCGGCCCGACTGTGCGCTGCCGACCGTCCCGCGGTCCATGCCGTCTCTCTCCCGAGGTCGTGGCTGCTGTCTCTTGTCTGCTGATCCTGACCGAGGCCAGGCCGATGCCCTCGAACACTACGCCTTCTATACGCACTCCGACACCCGAACAACCCCACACAAACGGACATATCCCCTCAGAATGCACTTGCGATGGCCTTGGTTGAGCGGGTAGGGCTAGTAAGGACACGTAACCGACACGGCCGGCTTTGGAGGCGCCGCACTCCGACAGTGCACGCACGGCTTCGGCAGCCTTATGCCGAGAACGATGGAGGACACCCATGTCACCCCGGCTCGACGCATCGCATACCCGGACGGCGACGTCGACACCCCCACCGGAACAACTGGATCCCATCGATCCCTTCGAAGGGCTCCCCGAGATCCCTCCGTACGACGAGATCGCCCCCGTCGACGCACGGGCCCTCTCCAAGACCCTCTTCGAGCGGCTGGAGTCGCTGGAGGAGGGGACGCACGAGTACTCGTACGTCCGCAACACCCTCGTCGAACTCAACCTCGCCCTGGTCAAGTTCGCCGCCTCCCGCTTCCGCTCCCGCAGTGAGCCGATGGAGGACATCATCCAGGTCGGCACCATCGGCCTGATCAAGGCGATCGACCGCTTCGAACTCTCCCGCGGCGTGGAGTTCCCCACGTTCGCGATGCCAACCATCATCGGCGAGATCAAGCGCTTCTTCCGTGACACCTCGTGGTCCGTGCGCGTCCCGCGCCGGCTCCAGGAGCTCCGGCTCGACCTGGCCAAGGCCGGCGACGAGCTGGCCCAGCGGCTCGACCGGGCGCCGACCCCGGCGGAACTCGCCGAGCGTCTGGGCATCTCCACCGACGAGGTGATCGAGGGCATGGCCGCCTCGAACGCGTACACCGCCTCCTCGCTGGACGCCCAGCCGGTGGAGGACGACTCCGAGGGCGCGCTCGCGGACCGCATCGGCTACGAGGACCACGGGCTCGAAGGCATCGAGTACGTCGAGTCGTTGAAGCCGCTGATCGCCGAACTCCCGGCCCGCGACCGGCAGATCCTCTCCCTGCGGTTCGTGGCCAACATGACCCAGTCGGAGATCGGCGACGAACTCGGCATCTCGCAGATGCACGTGTCGCGGCTGCTGTCGCGCACGCTGGTACGGCTGCGCAAGGGGCTGACCGTGGACGAGTGAGGTTCGCGAGGTTTCTCCGCCGCCCCGGGGAAACCTCACCTCCCTCTTCCTGCCTGCCTCTTTTCGCAAGCGCCCTTCTCCGTCACTCTGGTCACTCCAAACCGGCTGGTACGTCAGGACAGCCGGGGCAGTCGCGGGCGGCCGCGCTGGGTGCGAGGAGGCGCGAGGATGGTTCAGGGCGGCGACCGGGCCGACGACGCGGTGCTGCACACGGCCACGCCGGACGCGCGGCTGACCGATCTGCTGCGCGCCGACACCACCACCGCCTACGCGGCGCTCCAGGAGCTGCGCCGCCGTCACCGGCCGTCGGTCCTCGGCTACGCCCGGCTGTGCGCGGCGAGCGAGTCGTCGGCCCGGCAGCTGGCGGCGCAGACGTTCACCGAGGCGGCCCGGGAGACGGCACGCGGCGTCGAGCCGCTCGTACCGCTGCGCCACCACCTGCTCCTGCTGACGGCCCGCCTGGCCGCCGCCCGGGCCCGGGACGAACGGTCGGCGGGCCTCGACCCCGGCCTGCTCCTGGTCCTGAACACCACCGGCGCCCCCGAGGGCCCCCTGCCGCCCCTGCTGGCGGCCTTCCACACCCTGCCCGCCCGTGACCAGGGCCTGCTCTGGTACGGCGTCGTGGAACGGGAACCCGAGGACCGCACGGCCGCGCTGCTCGGCCTCACCCTCCAGGACGTGGCGTACGACACCCCGCGGGCGCTCCAGGCCATGGCCCAGGCCTGTCTGAGATCCCGCCTGGCCGCCTCCGACGACCCGCGCTGCGGTGACTTCCGCCGCCTGATCGAGGAGTCGGCCCGCTCGGACACCCCCCGCCACAGCGTCGATCTGCACGCCCACATGGCCCGCTGCCCGCACTGCACGGCCGCCCACGAGGACCTGACCGCCCTGCGGGACACCCCGCGCGCCGCCCTGGCGGAGGGCCTGCTGCCGTGGGCCGGCGCGGCGTACGCGGCCCGGCGCGACCCGGAGCGGAGCTCCGCCCCCGCCCCTCTCGTTTCCGGGGCCCGGCGCCCTCCCTCGTCCCGCCGCTTCCTGCTCGCCTCCGCGGCCCTCGGCGTCGCCGTGGTCCCGCTGCTGTTCCTCCTGCTGCCCTCGGAGGGCTCCCCGGACCAGCGCTCGGCGGGCGCCGCCACCACCCCCACGACCGCACCGCGGGTCACGGTGACGGCGACGGTCCCGGCGACGCCGTCCCCGTCCGCGACCTCCAGATCCCCCTCGCCCACGAGAAGCCCGAGCCCCACGAGGCGCTCCCCGAGCCGTTCGCCCCGGCCGACGCCCTCGCCCACGCCCGCGGCCCACGCGCCGGACGGCTCCTACGCCCAGGTCGTTAACACCGCCTCGGGCCGCTGTCTGGACGTCTCCGGCGACTTCCATGACGGCACCGACGTCGTCACCGCCCCCTGCACCGCCTCCCCCACCCAGCGCTGGCGCGTCGACACCGCCCGCGGTGTCGTGCAGTCCTCCGCGAACCCCGGCTACTGCCTCGACAGCCGCGGCTCCGTCGACAAGGGCGTCGGCATCTGGGACTGCGACTCGGTCGACGGCGACCACGGCCGGAACCTGCGCTTCACCGTGGACACCGACGGGGTGATCCGCCCGGCGATCGCGATCGAGACCGCGCTCACCCCGGACGGCGGCGGTCGGCTGGCACTGGAGCCGCTGACCGGGGGGACGGGGCAGCGGTGGCGGGCGGGGGCCGTCTGAGGCGGCGGCGCCCGGTCAGAGCACGCGTGCGCCGCGCCGCCAGACCCCGGCGACCAGCGGCACCCCCGGCCGGTAGGCCAGGTGTACGTGGCTCGGGGCGTCCAGGAGGGTCAGGTCGGCGCAGGCGCCGGGGGTGAGGCGGCCGATGTCGGTGCGGCGGAGGGCCGCCGCACCGCCCGCCGTCGCGGACCAGACCGCCTCGTCGGGGGTCATGCGCATGTCCCGTACGGCGAGGGCGACGCAGAAGGGCACCGAGGAGGTGAAGGACGAGCCGGGGTTGCAGTCGGTGGAGAGGGCGACCGTGACGCCGGCGTCCAGGAGGCGGCGGGCGTCGGGCCATTCGGCGCGGGTGGAGAACTCGGCGCCGGGCAGCAGGGTGGCGACCGTACGGCTGTTCGCGAGGGCGTCGACGTCCGCGTCCGTGAGGTGGGTGCAGTGGTCGGCGCTGGCCGCGTCGAGTTCGACGGCGAGCTGGACGCCGGGGCCGTAGGAGAGCTGGTTGGCGTGGACGCGGGGGTGCAGGCCCTTCGCCTTGCCCGCCGTGAGGATGGCGCGGGCCTGGTCGCCGTCGAAGGCGCCCTTCTCGCAGAAGACGTCGATCCAGCGGGCGTGCGGGGCGCAGGCGTCGAGCATCTCGCCGGTGACCAGGGCGACATAGGCGGCCGGGTCGTCGGCGTAGTCCGGGGAGACGATGTGGGCGCCGAGGTAGGTGACCTCGTCGGTGTGGCGGGCGGCGAGGCGCAGGGCGCGGGACTCGTCCTCGACCGTCAGGCCGTAGCCGGACTTGGTCTCGAAGGTGGTGGTGCCCTGGCGGAGTGCCTCGGCGAGGAAGCGGGTGAGGTTGGCCTCCAGTTCCCCGTCGGTGGCGGCGCGGGTGGCGGCGACCGTGGTGCGGATGCCGCCGGCGCTGTAGGGGCGGCCGGACATGCGGGCGTTGAACTCGGCGGTGCGGTCGCCCGCGAAGACGAGGTGCGAGTGGGAGTCGACGAAGCCCGGCAGCACCGCCCGGCCGGCGGCGTCGACCCGATTGTCAGTGGCGGGTGCTTTGCTGGATTCACCGGTCCACGCGACACGGTCGCCGTCGATGACGACGGCCGCGTCCTGGATCAGACCGAGAGGGGATCCGTCACCGAGGGAGGGGTCGTTGGTGACCAGCGTGGCGATGTTGGTGATGGCGGTGCTGCTCATGGCGTCCTCAGGGGTGATGGGGGTTCGGCGTCTGCTCAGCCGCGCAGGGCTTCGATCGCGTCTGCCAGCGCCGACGGCACATCGGGTACGAGGGTGTGCGCGCCGTCTCGTACGACATGGCGCCCCGCGACGACCGTGTGGCGTACGTCCGCCGCCGTCGCGGCGAATACGGCCGTCTCGGCACCGAGCCTGGGCAGCGGTCCCGCTGTCCTGACCGAGTCGAGGGCGATCGTCGTGAAGTCGGCGAGTGCGCCTGCCTCCAGACGGCCCGCGTCGTCCCAGCCCAGGGCCGCGTGACCGTTCGCCGAAGCCGCGCGCAGCAGTGCCGCGGCCGTCCAGTGCCCGCGGGCGCGGGTGCGCAGCCGCTCGTTCAGCTCCATCGCGCGCGCCTCTTCCAGCAGGTCGATGACGGCGTGGCTGTCGGAGCCGACGGAGAGGGGGGAGCCCGCGCGCTGGAGGGCCACGGCCGGGCCGATGCCGTCCGCGAGGTCGCGTTCCGTCGTCGGGCACATGCAGGTGCCGGTGCCCGAGCCGCCGATCAGGGCGATGTCCTCGTCCGTGAGGTGGGTGTTGTGCACGCCGGTGGTGCGCGGCCCGAGGACGCCGTGGTCGGCGAGCAGCCGGGTGGGGGTGCACCCGTGGGTCCGCAGGCAGGCGTCGTTCTCGGCGGTCTGCTCCGACAGGTGCACGTGCAGCGGGGCCCGCCGCTCCCGAGCCCAGCGTGCCACTGTCGCCAACTGCTCTGCGGGCACGGCCCGTACGGAGTGGATGGCCGCCCCGATCCGTGCGTGATCCCGCTCCTTGAGAACTGAACAGCGTTCGGCCCAGGCCTCGGCCGTTCGGTCGGAGAAGCGGAGCTGGTGGGTGTTGGGAGGCTGTCCGAAGCCGGAGGACAGGTAGGCGGTGTCGAGGAGGGTGATGCGGATGCCGGCTTCGGCGGCGGCCTCGATCAGGGCTTCGCCCATCGCGTTCGGGTCGGCGTACGGGGTGCCGCCGGGCGCGTGGTGCACGTAGTGGAACTCGCCGACGGCGGTGACACCCGCCAGCGCCATCTCGGCGTACACGGCGCGGGCGAGGGCGTGGTAGGTCTGCGGGGTCAGCCGGTCGGCGAAGGAGTACATCACCTCGCGCCAGGTCCAGAAGGTGCCGGAGCCGACCTGGACGGTGCCGCGCAGGGCGCGGTGGAAGGCGTGGCTGTGGGCGTTGGCGAGCCCCGGCAGGGTCAGGCCCCGGAGGATCTCGGCGCCCGGGGGCGGGGCGGGGGTCCGCGTGCGGACGGCCGCGATCCGGCCGTCGGCCACCTCCACCAGCACCCCCGGCTCGACATGGGTGTCGAGCCAGGCGTGCTCCAGCCAGTACGTCCGCGTCGGCTGAGTCGTCGTCACCTGCAGGCCAGCCCTTCCAGTACGTCGGCGAGCGCGGTCACCCCGGCCGTGCAGTCGTCCTCGGCGGCGAACTCGGCCGGGGAGTGCGAGACGCCGGTGGGGTTGCGCACGAACAGCATGGCGGTCGGGATGCTCCCGGAGAGGATTCCGGCGTCGTGTCCGGCGCCGGTACCCAGCACGGGCACCCGCAAGTCGGTGTCCCGGCCGAGGACGCGGGCGAGTTCGTCGCGCAGGGCGTGGTCGAACTCGACGACCGGCGTGAAGGACTCGCGGACGACGTCGAGGTCGACGCCGTGCGCGGCGGCGTACTCGCGGGCGGCCTTCTCCACCCCCGTGACCACGGTGTCGAGGGTCTCCTGGTCGGCGGCGCGGGAGTCGAGCCAGCCGCGCACCAGGGAGGGGATGGCGTTGACGCCGTTGGGCTCCACGGCGATCTTGCCGAAGGTGGCGACGGCGCCGGCGAGTGCGGCCTCCCGGCGGGCGGCGAGCACTGTCTCGGCGTACGACAGCATCGGGTCACGGCGGTCCGCCAGCCGGGTGGTGCCGGCGTGGTTGGCCTCGCCCCGGAAGTCGAACCGCCAGCGTCCGTGCGGCCAGATGGCGCTGGCGATGCCGATCCGGTCGCCGGACAGGTCCAGGGCCCGGCCCTGCTCGACGTGCAGTTCCACGAACGCGCCGATCCGGGCGAGCCGTTCCGGGTCCGCTCCGATGGCGTCGGGGTCGTATCCGGCGGCCTCCATGGCCCGGGGCAGCGTGATCCCGTCGCCGTCGGTCAGCCGGTGGGCCTGCTCGGCGGTGAGCTGTCCGGCGGTGAGCCGCGACCCGACGCAGGCGAGCCCGAACCGGGCGCCCTCCTCGTCGCCGAAGTTGACGATGGCGAGGGGCCTGGTGAACCGCGCTCCCCTCCCGCGCAGTTCGTCCAGGGCGGCGAAGGAGGACACGACCCCGAGGGGCCCGTCGAAGGCCCCTCCGTCCGGCACGGAGTCCAGGTGCGAGCCCGTGACGACGGCGTCCCCCTGGGCGGGGTCACCGAACCAGGCCCACTGGTTGCCGTTGCGGTCGACCTCGTACGTCAGCCCCCGCGCCTCCGCCTGCTCCTTGAACCAGGCGCGGCAGTCGGCGTCGGCTCCCGTCCAGGCGTAGCGACGGTAGCCGCCGGAGGCGGAGCTGCGGCCGATCGGCAGCAGCTCCGCCCACATGCTGTGGAAGGTCACGCCTGGTCACCCTCGCGCATGGGCACCCGCACGCCCCGCTCGCTCGCCACCGACTCCGCGCTGTCGTACCCCGCGTCCACGTGCCGGATGACACCCATGCCCGGGTCGTTGGTGAGCACCCGGCGGATCTTCTCGCCGCCGAGCTTCGTGCCGTCGGCGACGGTCACCTGACCGGCGTGGATGGACCGGCCCATGCCGACGCCGCCACCGTGGTGGATGGACACCCAGGACGCGCCGGAGGCCACGTTGACCATGGCGTTCAGCAGCGGCCAGTCGGCGATCGCGTCGGAGCCGTCGAGCATGGCCTCCGTCTCGCGGTACGGGGAGGCGACGGAGCCGCAGTCGAGGTGGTCGCGGCCGATGGCCAGGGGCGCCGCCAGCTCCCCGCTGGCCACCATGTCGTTGAAGCGCTCGCCGGCCTTGTCGCGTTCGCCGTAGCCGAGCCAGCAGATGCGGGCGGGCAGGCCCTGGAAGTGGACGCGTTCGCCGGCCAGCTTGATCCAGCGGGCCAGGGACTCGTTCTCCGGGAAGAGGTCGAGGATCGCCCGGTCGGTCTTGGCGATGTCGGCGGGGTCGCCGGACAGGGCCGCCCAGCGGAAGGGGCCCTTGCCCTCGCAGAAGAGGGGGCGGATGTAGGCGGGGACGAAGCCGGGGAAGGCGAAGGCGCGGTCGTATCCGGCCAGCTGGGCCTCGCCGCGGATGGAGTTGCCGTAGTCGAAGACCTCGGCGCCGGCGTCCTGGAAGCCGACCATGGCCTCGACGTGCCGGGCCATCGACTCGCGCGCGCGGGTGGTGAAGCCGGCCGGGTCCTTCGCGGCCGCGTCGGCCATGTCCTCGAAGGCGACGCCGACCGGGAGGTAGGACAGCGGGTCGTGGGCCGAGGTCTGGTCGGTGACGATGTCGATGGGGGCGTTCATCGCGAGCAGCTGCGGGACCAGTTCCGCCGCGTTGCCGAGGACGCCGATGGAAAGCGGGCGGCGGGCGTCGCGGGCCTCGGTGGCCAGCTGGAGGGCGTGGTCGAGGGAGTCGGCCCTGACGTCGAGGTAGCGGTGCTCGATACGGCGCTCGATGGCGCGCGGGTCGCAGTCGATACAGATCGCCACGCCGTCGTTCATGGTCACCGCGAGGGGCTGGGCGCCGCCCATGCCGCCGAGGCCCGCGGTGAGGGTGATGGTTCCGGCGAGGGTGCCGCCGAACTTCTTCGCGGCGACGGCGGCGAAGGTCTCGTAGGTGCCCTGGAGGATGCCCTGGGTACCGATGTAGATCCAGGAGCCGGCGGTCATCTGGCCGTACATGGTCAGGCCGAGGGCCTCCAGGCGGCGGAACTCCTCCCAGTTGGCCCAGTCGCCGACGAGGTTGGAGTTGGCGATGAGGACGCGCGGGGCCCACTCGTGGGTCTGCATGACGCCGACGGGGCGGCCGGACTGGACGAGCATGGTCTCGTCCTGCTTCAGGGTCCTCAGCGTGCGGACCATGGCGTCGAAGGAGCGCCAGTCGCGGGCCGCCTTGCCGGTGCCGCCGTAGACGACGAGCTTGTCGGGGTGCTCGGCGACCTCGGGGTCGAGGTTGTTCTGCAGCATCCGCAGGGCGGCTTCCTGCTGCCAGCCCAGGGCGCTCAGTTCCGTACCGCGCGGGGCTCGTACGGGGCGGGGTCCCGACATGGTCTGCCTCCTCCTGTTACTACGTCTATTCAAATCATGTCCGCCTGAATAGAGCTAGTCAATACATCGGTGCGCCAAGTCGGCGTCGCATGGGTGTATGGCTGAAGTACCGGAGGAACAGGTACGCACACCGACGAAGGCGGGAAAACCGTGCAGCAGGGCACCGACAGCACAGCGGAAGGCCGCGCGGCCCGGCGCGACGAGGCGGTGCGGGCCGCCGTGGAGCAGGGGCTGCTCGGCCCCGGTACACCCGTCGTGGGGCTGCTGGACGTCACCGGCATCCGCGAGTCGGCCGCGGAGCTGCGCGCGGCGTTCGCGGCGGTGGCGGCGCCGGGGACGCCGGTGCTGCACACCTTCGCGGTGAAGGCGACCCCGCTGGTCCCGGTGCTGCGGCTGCTGGACGAGGCGGGCGTCGGCGCGGAGGTGGCCAGCCCGGGCGAGCTGGCCCTGGCGCGGGCGGCCGGGGTGCCGCCGGAGCGGACGGTGCTGGACTCGCCCGCCAAGACGCCCGAGGAACTGCGGGAGGCGCTGGAGCTGGGGATCGCGGTCAACGCGGACAACCCGCAGGAGCTGGCGCGCGTCGACGGCCTGCTGCGGGCCGCGCCCAGCCGCTCCCCGCTCGGGATCCGGGTCAACCCGCAGGTCGGCGGGGGGTCGATCGAGGCGACCTCGACGGCGACGGCGACCTCGAAGTTCGGGGTGGCGCTGCGCGACGAGGGTGCCCGGGAGTGGGTCGTACGGGCGTATCTGGAGCGGCCGTGGCTGACCCGGCTGCACGCGCACACCGGGTCGCAGGGCATCCCGCTGTCGCTGATGGCGCAGGGGGTGGCCGAGACGTACGCGCTCGCCGAGGAGATCAACGCCCGCGCGGGGCGGCGCCAGGTCGACACGCTCGACATCGGCGGCGGGCTGCCGGTGAACTTCGCCTCGGACGCGACGACACCGACGTACGCGCAGTACGCACGGCTGCTGGGCGAGGTGGTGCCGGGGCTGTTCGACGGGCGGTACGGGCTGGTGACCGAGTTCGGGCGGTCGCTGCTGGCCAAGCACGGGACGGTGGTGGCCCGGGTGGAGTACGCCAAGAGCGCGGGCGGACGGCGGGTGGCGGTGACGCACGCGGGCGTGCAGGTGGCGGCGCGGACGGTGTACGTGCCGGAGGCGTGGCCGCTCAGGATCGCCGCGTACGACGCGAAGGGGCGGCCGAAGGCGGGGCCGGAGGTGGTCCAGGACATCGCCGGGCCGGCCTGCTTCGCGGGCGACCTGCTCGCCCAGGGGCGCGCGCTGCCGCTGCTGGAGCAGGGGGACCACGCGGCGGCGCTGGACACCGGCGCGTACTGCTTCGCGCACCACTACGCGTACAACTCCCTCGTGCGACCGGGGGTTTTCGGGTTCACGCCGGACGGGTCGGGAGGCGTCGCGTTCGCAACCGTGCGCGAGGCGCAGACGCCGGACGAGATCGTGGCCGAATCCGGAGGGGCGCACGTCACAGCACTCACCACCCTCGGCGCCTCCGGGAGCCGTTGACGCACCCCCTCCTTCACTCGATCAAGTGGGCTGACATCAAGGCAAGTTGACCCACATTAGTCCTCCGGACGCATGTTCCACTGGAAAATGCCAGAAGCCTCACCTCCCACGCACACGTTGCGTAGTGTCGGCGTCACTCAGCCGGAGTCCAGGCGGGAGGGGAGCCCAACGGTGCCCGGAATCGACGAGTGCTTACTGGAAGCGATGCGCCTGCCCGGTGCCCGGGGCGCGGCGCTGGTGGACTGGACGAGCGGGCTGGCCCTGGGCACGGTCGGGGACTCCCCCGGCGGTGACCACGAGACGACCGCCGCCGAGGCGGCCGAACTGGCCCGGCTGGCCGCCGAGCACGGGGCGTTCGCCACCGCCGGGAACGCCGCCGGGGACGCCGGCGGGGAGCACCCGCCACTTGAAGACCTGATCATCAGCAACCGGGACAGCTATCACCTGCTGCGGTTCGTGGACACGTCGTTCGACAGCACCGTGCTGCTGCACCTGTGGCTGGCCCGCGCGGACGGCAACCTCGCCCTCGCCCGGATCCGGCTCGGCGAGATGGCCGACCGGCTGGTGCTGGGATGACCATGGTCGGGACACCTACGCCGCCCCCGCTGCCCGTGCGGGACAGAGCGGCCCCGCGGGAATGGAACCGCGTCGCCCTCTCACCGATGCTGACCCGGCTCGCCGAGGAGCGGGCCACCGGCGTCCTGGTCCGCGAGCACGGCACGCTGCACCTCGCCGAGGGCCGCGTGGTGCACGCCGAGAGCCCCCTCGCCCCGGGCCTCGACCTGCTCCTCACGGCCCACGGCACCCTGGCCGCCGCCACCTGGCGGCAGGCCGCCGAACGGGCGGGCGACGCACCCGGCGCCGCCCGTCTGCTGCTCGGCGCCGGGCAGCTGGCGGCGGGCACGCTGGAGCTGTGCCACCTGGGCGCGGTGTACGACGCCGGGTACTTCGCCCTGGCGCCCAGCAGCACCCCGGGCCACTTCCGCTACGGGCCCGTGTCCGCCCCGGCCGCCCTGCACCCGGTCCCGGTCACCACGCTGGAGCGGGAGACCCTGCGCCGCCGTCTGCTGCTGCACCGCCTCTGGCCGGACCCGGCGACCGACAGCGCGCCGCTGATCCGCGCCGACCCGGTCGCGGCCCCGCCGGTCACGCCCCGCCAGCGGGCGGTCCTGGCCCGGGTGGACGGCGTCCGCACGGCGGCGGGCATAGCGCGGGAGCTGGGCCGGCCGGCGTTCCACACCCTGGTGGACATACGGCGCCTGGCGGCGGCGGGCCTGGTGTCGACGGACCCGGCGGTGCCCGCGCCACCGGCGCACCCGCCGCCCCCACCCCCGGTCACCGACCCCGACATCGCGCTGCTGAAGAGGCTCAGGGATGCGCTGGAGGCCCTTTGAACGGCACCGACCCGCCGAGAGGAGACAGCTGATGGCGGCCGAGCCAGAGATCAACGCCATCCTGGACGAACTGCGCCGGCTGCGCAGCCGCGTCCCCCAGCTCACCGGCGCCCTGGCGGCCGGCGTCGACGGTCTCGTCGTCGCCGAGGACACCCCGGGCATCGACCCGGAGGGCCTGGCGGCGCTCACCGCGGCAGCGCTCGGGGTCGCCGTACGGGTCGCGGACGCCACCGGCCAGGGCGACTTCCGGGAGCTGCTGGTCCGCGGCGCGCACGGCTATGTCGCCACCTACGCGGCCGGCCGCACCGCCGTCCTGACCCTGCTCGCCCAGGACCGCGTGAACGTCGGCCGGCTGCACCTGGAGGGCCGCCGGGCCGGGGCCCGGATCGGCGAGCTGGTCGACGCCATCGAGGCCGCCGCCCAGGCCACCCGGCCACCCACCCGGACCACCACCGCACGAACCCCCCGAACCACGCGTACGCCACGCGCCGCCGCCACCGACGCGCGCACCGCAACCGACAGTTGAGAGGACACCAGAAACCATGGCGAACACCGAGACCGCACTGAAGGAAGCCCTCACCTCCATCGAGGGCGCCACCGGCGTCGCCCTCGTCGACTACACCAGCGGTATGGCGCTGGGCACGATGGGCGGCAGCAAGAGCTTCGACCTCAACGTGGCCGCCGCCGGGAACACCGACGTCATCCGGGCCAAGATGCGCACCATGGAGCACCTCGGCCTGAAGGGCGAGATCGAGGACATCCTGATCACGCTGTCGAACGCCTACCACCTGATCCGGCTGCTCAAGGGCTGCGGCGGCAACGGCCTCTTCCTCTACCTGGTGCTGGACGCCAACCGGGCCAACCTGGCGATGGCCCGGCACCAGCTGAAGAGGATCGAGGAGGAGCTGGAGGTCTGAGCGACGCCCCGATCCGGGGTCAGACGAGCGCCGCGGTGCGGCGGCGGGTCCCGCCGGGGGCCGCGTCGCCCGCCGCGATGCCGGTACCGCGGTAGGCCCTGACGGCCTTGCCCGCGGGCCGGCCGCCGCGCTTGCCGAGCCAGTCGACCCGCACCCACAGCAGCGTCTCCAGGGCCCGCTCGCGCCGGCCCAGCCAGGCCGCCTTCAGCCGCAGCCCGGTGCCGGCCCCGGCCAGCAGCAGGCCGCCGGCCGCGGGCACCGCGAAGGAGCTGCCCAGCGCGGCGGCGAAGGCCAGCAGCAGCCACCAGCGGTGACCCCGGCGCCAGTTGCGCACGGTCACCGCGCGGTCCTGGAGCACATCGTGCTTGCCCGCGCGGGCGACACCGTGGGTGAGGGCGGCATAGCGCCGGCGGTGGGCGCAGGCCACCACGGCCGTACCGATGACGAAGAGCGCGGCCCCGGCCAGGACGCCGATCCGGCGTCCTGTCACCCCGGGCGGCAGCACCCCGATGCCCGCCGCGAACACCCCGAGCCACCACAGCGGCGCGGCCCCCGCCCGTACGACGACGGCCACCCGCGCCAGTCCCTGTCCTCCGCGCGCCACGTCACCCTCCCGTGTCACGTCGATCCGTGCGCCTGTGCGCAGGCACGTTAACCGGCCAACGTGAGACGAGTCTTAAGAGCGCGCCGGATCACTCGACGAACAGCCCCCGGGCCGCCGCCTTCGCGTCGAACTCCTCCAGCCGCGCCTGGGCGTCCGGCAGGTCGTCGCACATGGCCTCCAGCAGCACCCGCCCCAGCAGCATCGGCGCGCACGCGGTGTCGAAGGCGAGCCCGGTGCCGACGGCGGCCGGCAGCAGCAGGTCGGAGGCCTTGGCGACCGGCGCGAACGCCGAGTCGGCGACCGTGACCACGGTCAGGCCGGCCTCCTGGGCGTAGACGAGGGTGTCGACGACTTCGCGCGGATGCCGGGGCAGCGCGAAGCACAGCAGGGCGGAGGCGCCGGCCCGGACGGCCGCGTCGATGCGGTCGTGGATCATCGTGCCGCCCTCGTTGAGCAGCCGGACGTCCGGGTGGACCTTGGCGGCGAAGTAGGCGAAGCCGTAGGCCTGGGAGGCGGCGGCGCGCAGCCCGAGGACCGGCAGGGGGCGCGAGGCGGCGAGGATCCGGCCGGCCTTCCGCACGGGGCGCGGGTCGGCCAGCAGCTCCGCGAGATGCCTCAGGTTCTCGATCTCGGCCTCCACGGCCTGCTGGTACTCGTTGTACGACGCCGAGCCCGCCGCCGGTTCGGCGGGGACGACCTCGCGCAGGTGCCTGCGCAGGGCCGGGTAGCCGTCGAAGCCGAGGGCGACCGCGAAGCGGGTCACGGAGGGCTGGCTGACCCCGGCCAGTTCGGCCAGCTCCACGCTGGACAGGAACGGCACGTCGGCGGCCCGCCGGACCATGCTGTGCGCGATGCGCCGCTGGGTCGGCGTGAGCCGGTGCCCCTCGAAGAGCGCCTGCAACCGGGTGGCAGGACTGTCGGTCACGCTCATGACGCGCTCCCCCTCACCTATTCAGTAGCTGAGGATTCTGCATGAGCATATGCAGCCCAGCAAGCGGTTACGCGGTATCCGCCCGGCGATCCCCCCGTCGAGAGGGGGGCTGTCCCCAGTGCGGGCGGGCGCCCCCGCTGCCTAACGTGGCCCGCATGACTCAGATCGAGGCGCGGGACGCCGATCTGAAGAAGGAACTCGACGCCACGCTGCGGGCGCGCGGGGAACTGGGCGAGGAGTACGAGTCCGCGCTGGTCGACTCGTTCCTGGAGAAGGTGGACCAGCGCATCGACGGCGCGGTCGAGCGCCGGGTGCGCCGGCAGCTGGCCGAGCGGCAGCTCCGGGCCGCCCGGGGCGGCCGGAGTCCGGATACCGGCGACTCCTGGGGCGAGCGCTTCGGCTTCGGCATCGTCTCGCTGGTGCTGGCGATCCCGCTGTCCGCGATCGGCGGCGTCGCCCATCTGCCGGGCCTGCTGACCGCGTGGGCGGGCATCGTCGGCGTCAACCTGGTGCAGGCGGCGCGCACCCCCGACCTGTTCCGGGGACGGCGCCGTATGTCCTCCCAGGACGGCGACGGGGAGTGACCCCGCTCAGGCCTGCCGGGTCGGCAGCACCATGATCTGGCGGAGGTTGACGTGCCGGGGGCGGCCGACCGCGTAGGCGATGACGTCCGCGACCTCCTCGGACGTCAGAGCGCCGATCGCCTCGAGCATGCCGTCCAGCTGCCCGGAAAGCTCCGCGCTGTCCACGTGCGTGGCGAGCTCGGTCTCCGTCAGCCCCGGCTCGATGTTGGTGACGCGTACGTCGCGCGGCCCGAACTCGGTGCGCAGCGACTGGGAGAGATAGGTGACGGCGGCCTTGGTCGCCCCGTACACCGCGTAGTTGGGGAACGTGATGTGGGCGCCGATGGAGGAGATGTTCACCAGGTCGGCGGTGCGGCCCTCGTCGGCGGCCCCCACCAGGTCGTCGGTGAAGGCGCGGATCACCCGCAGCACCCCGGTCACATTGGTGTCGAGCATCCGCTGCCACTCGTCGATGCGGCCGTCGCCGACCGGGTTCGGCAGCATGACGCCCGCGTTGTTGACGACCAGGTCGACGGGCCCGTACTCCTGCTGGATCCGCTCCTTGGCGGCGCCCACGGACGCGTCGTCGGTGACGTCGGCGACGACCGCCAGTGCCTGCCCGCCGTCGGCCCGGATCTTCGCGGCGATCTCCTCCAGCCGCTCCCCGCGCCGGGCGAGCAGCGCCACCCGGGCGCCCCGGGCCGCGAGCAGCACGGCGACGGCCTCGCCGATCCCGCTGGCGGCGCCCGTGACGACGGCGGTACGGCCGGAAAGGTTCTCGTACGACATGGGTGGCTCCCTCGGTTCGCGGCCGGGGCGTCTCCCCGGCGGCACTCACCACCCTGCGCCGCCGTCCCGGCCGTACCCAGGGATGCGTCTTTCCTGGGTCTGCCAGTACCAGGATCGGGGCCGGCCGTTCCCCTACGATCGAACCCATGGACGGGGACCTCGGAGACTTCCTTCGCTCACGCCGCGCCCGCATCCAGCCCGAGGAGGTGGGGCTGCCCTCGTACGGCCGGCGCCGTGTGCCGGGGCTGCGCCGCGAGGAGGTGGCGCAGCTGGCCGGGGTGAGCGTCGACTACTACATCCGGCTGGAACAGGGCCGCGGGACGAGCGTCTCGGACGCGGTGCTGGACGCGGTGGCGCGGGTGCTGCGGATGGACGAGACCGAGCACGAGTACCTGCGGACGGTGGCCCGCCCACGGCAGAAGGCGAGCAGGCGTGCGCCGGCGCCCCGCGTGCGCCCCGGCGTGCAGCTGCTGCTGGACGGCATGGAGCGCAGCCCGGCCTTCGTCATCGGCCGCCGCATGGACGTCCTGGCCTGGAACGCCCTCGGCGACGCGGTGAACGGCTTCAGCCGCATGGCCCCGGGCGAGCGGAACATCCCCCGTCATGTCTTCCTGGACCCCGCGGGCCGGGACGTCTACCCGGAGTGGTCCGCGGTGGCCGCGCAGACGGTGGCCTACCTGCGCCTGAACGCGGGCCTGCACGCCGACGACCCCGAGCTGTGCGCCCTGGTCGGTGAACTCTCCCTGAAAAGCGAGGACTTCCGGCGCCTGTGGGCCGACCATCAGGTCGCGGAGTGCGCGTACGGCGTGAAGAAGATCCGGCACCCGGTGGTGGGTCTGCTGACCCTCCCGTACGAGGCCCTGACCGTCCCGGCGGACCCGGAGCAGACCCTCGTGGTGTACACCCCGGAGCCGGGCTCGGAGACAGCCGAACGCCTTGCGCTGCTGGGCAGTTGGGAGTCGAGCCCCGCCCGCTGAGACAGCGGGCCGCCAAAGGTATGCGCGGGGACCGCCGCACCCCCGTTGCCGGGGGGCGGGACGACGGCGGTCCCCGCGAGGGACGCGGGCCGGGTCAGGGCCGGGCTTACGCGTCCGTGGCGTCCATGGAGGTCCGGGAGCCGCTCCGGAGGTCCTTGGCGCCGTTCGGCGCCGGCCGGGGCGGGGAGCCGCTCCCGCCCTGCCGACACCCACTACTGTGCCGGACGCGTGTTAAGCGGGTGCTGCGCGCACGTGACGCGCTCGTACCACTTCCGCGAAGTCCACCACTCCGGTAGGACACCGCAAGTTCCGCGCGGATACCGGCCGTTCACCGGACGTTCGCTACTGCTTCCCGCCCTTGGCCAGGAAGGCCAGCAGGTCCTGCCGGCTGACCACACCGGTCGGCTTGCCCTCGACGAGGACGATCGCCGCGTCCGCCGAACCGAGCACGGACATCAGGTCCTCGACCGGCTCGCCGGAGCCGACCTGGGGCAGCGGGGCGCACATGTGCTTCTCCAGCGGATCCTCCAGCGAGGCCCGCTTGTTGAACAGCGCGTCGAGCAACTCCCGCTCCACGACCGACCCGACGACCTCGGCGGCCATCACGTCCGGGTGACCGGCGCCCGGCTTGACGACCGGCATCTGCGAGACGCCGTACTCGCGCAGCACCTCGATGGCCTGGCCGACGGTCTCGTCCGGGTGCATGTGGACCAGGGACGGGATGGTGGCGCCCGCCTTGTCCTGGAGGACGTCGGCGACGCGGGCGCTGGGACCCTCGTCCTCGAGGAAGCCGTAGTCGGCCATCCACTCGTCGTTGAAGATCTTGCTGAGGTAGCCGCGCCCGCTGTCGGGCAGGAGGACCACCACGACGTCGTCCGGGCCGAGCCGCTCGGCGACCTCCAGAGCCGCCACGACGGCCATGCCGCAGGAGCCGCCGACCAGCAGGCCCTCCTCCTTGGCGAGGCGCCGGGTCATCTGGAAGGAGTCCTTGTCGGAGACGGCGACGATCTCGTCGGCGACGGTCCGGTCGTAGGCGGTCGGCCAGAAGTCCTCACCGACGCCCTCGACCAGGTACGGCCGTCCGGAGCCGCCGGAGTACACCGAGCCCTCGGGGTCGGCGCCGATCACCTGGACCCTGCCGTCGCTGGCCTCCTTCAGATAGCGGCCGGTGCCGGAGATGGTGCCGCCGGTGCCGACGCCCGCCACGAAGTGGGTGATCCGCCCCTCGGTCTGCTCCCACAGCTCGGGGCCGGTCGAGTGATAGTGCGAGAGCGGGTTGTTGGGGTTGGAGTACTGGTCGGGCTTCCAGGCGCCGGGCGTCTCGCGCACCAGCCGGTCGGAGACGTTGTAGTACGAGTCCGGGTGCTCGGGGGCCACGGCGGTCGGGCAGACGACGACCTCGGCCCCGTACGCCCGCAGCACGTTGATCTTGTCGGTGCTCACCTTGTCGGGGCACACGAAGATGCACTTGTACCCCTTCTGCTGGGCCACGATGGCCAGACCGACGCCGGTGTTCCCGCTGGTCGGCTCGACGATCGTGCCGCCCGGCTTGAGCTCCCCGCTCTGCTCGGCGGCCTCGATCATGCGCAGGGCGATGCGGTCCTTCACGGAACCGCCCGGGTTGAAGTACTCCACCTTGGCCAGGACGGTCGCCTGGATGCCCTTGGTCACGCTGTTGAGCCTCAGCAGCGGGGTGTTGCCGACGAGGCTGATCATCGAGTCGTGGAATCGCACCGTTGTCTCCGGTTGCTTGCAAAAGATGTGTTCGGGATTGGTTCCGTCAGCCTACGGCCCTGAGTCCCGGTGCGGTGGGCGTTCACTCCGCGTGGAGATTGGGCGACGGCCTGTACGGGGCAAGGAGTGGGTGTACGGGTACGAGGAGGTGGCGGCGACGCATGACGAGCATGTCGAGGGCGAGGGTGGCCAGGCGGATCGCGGCCGGCGCGGCTTACGGCGGCGGTGGGGTCGGGCTGGTCGGCGCGGCCGCCGTCGGTGTGGTGCTGGCCGAGCTGCGGATGGCCAGACGGCACGTGGGAAACGGCCCGAGAGGCGGCCGGGTGCCGGTGGCCGACGGCTTGTACGGGGGCGCGTACGACATCCCCGGCGAACCCCCGCTCCGCCTGACCATGCTGGGCGACTCCACAGCGGCGGGCCAGGGCGTGCACCGGGCGGGCCAGACGCCGGGCGCGCTGCTCGCCTCCGGCCTGTCGGCGGTGGCGGAGCGCCCGGTGCAGCTGCGCAACGTCGCTCTTCCCGGGGCACAGTCGGACGACCTGGACCGCCAGGTGTCCCTGGTCCTCGCCGACCCCTCCACCGTCCCCGACATCTGCGTGATCATGATCGGCGCGAACGACGTGACGCGCCGCATGCCCCCGACCCGCTCGGTCCGTCATCTGTCGGCGGCGGTACGGCGGCTGCGCACGGCCGGAGCCGAGGTGGTGGTCGGCACCTGCCCTGATCTCGGCACCATCGAGCCGGTGCAGCAGCCGCTGCGCTGGCTGGCCCGCCGCGCCTCCCGGCAGCTGGCGGCGGCCCAGACGATCGGGGCGGTCGAGCAGGGCGGCCGGACGGTGTCCCTGGGCGACCTGCTGGGCCCCGAGTTCGCCGCCAATCCGCGCGAGCTGTTCGGCCCCGACAACTACCACCCCTCCGCCGAGGGTTACGCCACGGCCGCGATGGCGGTCCTGCCGACGGTCTGCGCCGCCCTGGGCCTGTGGCCGGCGGAGGAGGAGCGTCCGGACGTCTCCCGGCGCGAGGGGTTCCTGCCGGTGGCCCGCGCGGCGGCGGAGGCCGCGTCCGAGGCCGGTACGGAGGTCACGGCGGCCATGCCCACCGGGCCCCGGGGACCGTGGGCGCTGCTGAAGCGCAGGCGCCGGAGGAGGGTGCCGGAGCCGGCGCCGGTCTCCGAGCCCACGCCTTCGACACCGCCCAGCTGACAAAGCAAGCGCTTAGAAAGTGCGGCCAGGGTCACACCGTGACACCAGTGACCCTGGCCATACGTACGGGTAACTTCCCAAGGAGCCCACCCAACTTCCCCGTACGCCAATGGAGCCGTGATGCCCGAAGCCGTCATCGTCTCGACCGCCCGCTCCCCCATCGGCCGCGCCGGCAAGGGCTCCCTCAAGGACCTGCGCCCGGACGACCTGGCCGCGACGATCGTCCAGGCGGCGCTCGCCAAGGTTCCCGAGCTGGACCCGAGGGACATCGACGACCTGATGCTCGGCTGCGGCCTCCCCGGCGGCGAGCAGGGCCACAACCTCGGC
Source organism: Streptomyces sp. NPDC039424 (assembly GCF_055639495.1). Classification (NCBI taxonomy): domain Bacteria; kingdom Bacillati; phylum Actinomycetota; class Actinomycetes; order Kitasatosporales; family Streptomycetaceae; genus Streptomyces; species Streptomyces sp. NPDC039424. The sequence continues at coordinate 220,626 of NZ_JBVKAI010000010.1, read as the reverse complement.
CGGATCGTCGCCGTGCAGATGGGCATGGACCACCTGCCCGGCTGCACGGTCACCCGCTACTGTTCCTCCTCGCTCCAGACGAGCCGCATGGCCCTGCACGCCATCAAGGCCGGTGAGGGCGACGTCTTCATCTCGGCCGGTGTCGAGATGGTCTCCCGCTACGCCAACGGCACCTCCGACATGCCGGGCACCCACAACCCGCTGTTCGCCGAGGCCGAGGGCCGTACGGCCGCCGTCGCCACGCAGGAGGGCACCACCTGGCACGACCCGCGCGAGGACGGCCTGATCCCCGACGCCTACATCACGATGGGGCAGACGGCGGAGAACCTCGCCCGCTGGAAGGGCGTGACCCGCCAGGAGATGGACGAGTTCGGCGTCCGCTCGCAGAACCTCGCCGAGGAAGCCATCAAGAACGGCTTCTGGGAGCGGGAGATCACCCCGGTGACCCTGCCCGACGGCACGGTCGTCAGCAAGGACGACGGCCCGCGCGCCGGCGTCACCCTGGAGGGCGTGCAGGGCCTCAAGCCCGTCTTCCGCCCGGACGGCCTGGTCACCGCCGCCAACTGCTGCCCGCTGAACGACGGCGCCGCCGCGCTCGTCATCATGTCCGACACCAAGGCCCGCGAGCTCGGCCTGACCCCGCTCGCCCGCATCGTCTCCACCGGCGTCTCCGGCCTCTCTCCGGAGATCATGGGCCTCGGCCCGGTCGAGGCCTCGCAGCAGGCCCTGCGCCGCGCCGGTCTCACCATCGACGACATCGACCTGGTCGAGATCAACGAGGCCTTCGCCGCCCAGGTGATCCCCTCCTACCGCGACCTGGGCATCGACCTCGACAAGCTGAACGTCAACGGCGGCGCCATCGCGGTCGGCCACCCCTTCGGCATGACCGGCGCCCGCATCACCGGCACGCTCATCAACTCCCTCCAGTTCCACGACAAGCAGTTCGGCCTGGAGACGATGTGCGTCGGCGGCGGCCAGGGCATGGCCATGGTCATCGAGCGCCTCAGCTGAGTTTTGAACGAGGTCCCGCACGGGTTCCCGTACGGTAACCGCCGCGGGACCTACGGTGACCGTTTGGCCCGGAGTTCGGAGAAACATCGAACTCCGGGCCGATTTGTGATCCAATCTCCCCCAGGATGTGACGCATCTCCCTCAGTGGAGGTGTTCACGCAGGTCAGAGCGACAAACGAGCAAACCCCGGGGCCAAAGTCCTGTCCGTTTCGTGACGTTACGCACTGACAGCTGGTTAGTCCGCCCTTCAAGCTGATGTAGGAAGTCGGGGGTCGACTTTGAACCGGGAGTACGTCAGTGAGCGCCATGCCGATCGTCTTGCTGCTCATCACGGCCGCCACCGGCGCCGTGGGCGTCGCCGTCCTGCGCACCCTTCTGGTGCTGCGCAGGCAGGTCGCGGCCCTGCACACGCAGCTCGCCGAGAACCAGGCCGCCGCGATGCGCGCCCTGCTGCCCGCAGCCCGAGCCGCGGCCGACACCACTGAGATACGCGCGGCCGTGGCCGAGGCGCTCGCCGAGGAGCGGGAGCGCGAGCTGGCCGAGGCGCGGGCGTTCTGGGCCGCCCAGGAGGCCCGCGACGCCTCCGACACGCCCACCCTGCTCGGTCTGGCCGACAGCGAGATGTTCCTCCCCCGGCAGACCGACTTCGCGGGCCTGGAGCCGGTGACCGAGTCCGGCGCGGACGCCGACGAGTTCGCCGGGGAGTCCCCGGAGCTGGCCGCGGCCCGCCGCCGCCACCCCTCCCATCCCGACTTCGTGCCCGTCCAGTCGCCCGTCGTCAACGACCACGAGCGCACGGTCACCATCCTCGAACAGCTCGCGGACTCCCGCACCGAGCTCACCGACGTCCGCCCGGGCCCCCTCGGCACCCTCGACGTCTACGTCTTCGCCGACGGCACCACCCTGTGCATGACCCCCGGCCACCGCGAGACGGCGGAACGCCTGGCAGCGGCCCTGCGCGCGGGCGAGCACCCCCACCTGCTGGGCGGCTCGGGCATCTCGGGCGCGTACACCCTGACGTTCACGTGCGGCGAGGAGACGGTCTACATCCTCGCGGACCGGGTCATCGCCTCGCTCTGAGGGTCAGACCCCCGCCCTCTTCTGCGCCTGGGCGACCAGCCGGACCGCCTCCTCGACCTCGGCGTCGCTTTCCAGCACGATCGCCAGGTCGTGCCCGGCCACGGTGATCTGATCGGCGGCCGCGAACATCCCCGCGTCCGGCATCTCCCGGGGTTTTCCCGAAGGATCCTCGATCCGCTGGGCCCACAGCGCCAACTCCCTGGCCAGTCCCAGCGCCTCGGCGGCAGCGCTCCGCTGGAGCCGACTCTGCGGCGCGGCCCGCAACCGGTCGGCGAAGTGATCCACGGCATGGGTCAGGGGCGTCGTATCAACCACGCGGTGAGCGTAACGCGTCCCAGCGGGACTGTTGCCAACACGCGGGAGCTAGGGCACGGTGACCTGAAGGACCGGCTTACATCCCCTTTGCGCACGGAGGCGCCGATGTCCCAACTCTTCTCCGAGGAGACCCACCGCAACCTGCTCGCCCGCATCCCCCACTGCACCGGCCGCGAAGTCTCCGACTGGCTTCGCGCCGTAGAAGAAGGCCCCGCTCTCTTCCGCTTCGAGGAGAAGGTCAGCTGGCTCCGGCACGAGCACAACCTCGCGTACGGCCACGCCAAGGCGATCGTCCATGAGTACGACCTGAGGAGGGCCGCGCGCAAGCTGCTCTAGGCGCGCACACCCGGAACCGTCCAGCACGACCGAAGGGCCCCGGGAGAACCCGGGGCCCTTCTCGTCACCGCTGGGCGGTGACTAGTCGCTGCTGCTGAAGATCGCCGCGAGCCGCAGCATCTCCACGTAGATCCACACCAGGGTCATGGTGAGGCCGAACGCGGCCAGCCAGGCCTCCTGGCGCGGGGCGCCGTAGGCGATGCCGTCCTCGATCTGCTTGAAGTCGAGGGTCAGGAAGAACGCGCCGATGACCACCGCGATGATGCCCACGACCGCACCCAGCGGGCCGAAGCTGCGCAGACCGCCGTCCGAGGCGACGCCGAACGCCACCAGCAGCAGGTTGACGGCCATGACCAGGATGAACGCCATGGCGATCGCCAGGCCGATCCGGGCGTACCGGGCGGTGACGCGGATCCAGCCCGCCTTGTAGATCAGCAGGGTGGCTGCCGAGACCGCCATGGTGCCGAGCACCGCCTGGAACGGGGCACCGCTCCACTCGCTGTTGTACATCTCGCTGATCACGCCGAGGAAGACGCCCTCGAAGGCGGCGTATCCCAGGATCAGCGCGGGCGAGGGGGTGCGCTTGAAGCTCTGGACGAGCGCCAGGGCCATCGCGACCAGGGCGGCCCCGATCGCCAGGCCCCAGCTGCCGGCCGAGACCGGCAGCAGGGCCCAGGCGAGGACCGCGCCGACGGCGACGGTGCCGAGCGTCATGGCCGAGCGCATGACGACGTCGTCCATCGTCATCCGGCCGGTGGAGACCGGGGCCTGCGGCGGGGCGCCGTACTGCTGGTCCTGCTGGGCGTACGGGTTGTTCGCGTAGGGGTTGCCCTGGGCGTACGGGTTGCCCTGGGCGTAGGGGTTGCCCGGTGCGTACCCGGCCTGCGGCGCGGTGTTGAAGCCCGCGTAGCCGTTGTCGCGGCTGAACCCCCGTCGCGAGAAGACCGGGTTACTGCTCCTCATTTCACTCCTCCATGGCCACCCTGCGTGGCCTTGGCTCAAGAGTAATGGATTGGCAAAAGATCGACCCTAGTACCTGGGGAGGATCTTTCCCGGATCCGGGTGGATCTTCCTCAGTTGGATCTTTCCCTGTCTGTGCTGGCCAACACGCTACGCGGATGCGTGATTCCCGGCCACGGAGGGATCCATTCCTGACCGAACCGGTACATGGCCGGAACCGGACGAGGATGTCAGTCCAGCGGAAACCCGGTGTAGGCCTCGGCGAGGTCCGTCTCGGCGGCCCGGGAGGAGGCGATCCGCTCCAGGCGGGCCCGCTGGAGACGGTCCTCGAAGGGGGTGGCGTCCGGGGCGCGGTGCAGCAGGGTCGTCATGTCGTAGGAGAACCGCTCGGCCTGCCAGACACGGCTCAGACAGGTCGCGGAGTAGGCGTCGAGCAGCTCCGGCGAGCCGGTCTCCCGCCGGTGGGCCAGCGCCCGCGCGAAGGTGACGACGTCGCCGACGGCGAGGTTCAGCCCCTTCGCGCCGGTCGGCGGCACGATGTGGGCGGCGTCCCCGGCGAGGAAGAGGCGGCCGTGCCGCATGGGCTCGTGCACGAAGGAGCGCATCGGCGTGACCGACTTCTGGGTGATGGGCCCGCGCTCGAGCCGCCAGCCGTCGGCGGTCTCGAACCGGCGCTCCAGCTCGTCCCACGTCTCCTCGTCACCCCAGCTCTCCGCCTCCGTACCGGCGGGCACCTGGAGGTAGAGGCGGGAGACGGACGGGGAGCGCATGGAGAGCAGGGCGAAGCCGCGGTCGTGGCGGGCGTAGACCAGCTCGTCGTGCGAGGGGGCGACGTCGGCCAGGATGCCGAGCCATCCGAACGGGTAGGTCCGCTCGAAGACCCGGGAGAGCTCGACGGGGACGGCCTTGCGGGACACGCCCCAGAACCCGTCGCACCCGACGACGTACTCGCACTCCAGCACGTCCTCACGCCCTTCGTACCGGAAGGGCACGCGCGGCCGGTCGGTGCCGGCCCCCTCCACGGCCAGCGCCTCCGCCTCGAACAGCAGCGGACCGCCGTCCTTCAGCTGCAGGGCGATGAGGTCCTTGCAGACCTCGGTCTGCGCGTAGACCATCACGGACCGGCCGCCGGTCAGCGCGGGGAAGTCGACCCGGTGGCGCCTCTTGTCGAACCGCAGCTCGATCCCGTCGTGCCGCAGCCCCTCCCGGTCCATCCGCTCCCCGGCCCCGACCGCCCGCAGCACGTCCACCGTCCCCTGCTCCAGGATCCCGGCCCGCTGCCGGTGCTCGACGTACTCGCGGTCGCGGCTCTCCAGAACCACCGAGTCGATGCCCGCGGCGCGCAGCAGCCGCGCGAGAAGCAGCCCGGCGGGCCCGGCTCCGATGATGCCGACGGTGGTGCGCATCGGTCGTTCCCTTTCGTTCGACGGTCGCGGGGCGACTCACTCTGTTCGCGTAGTGAAGTTTTCTTCACCAACTTCTCCGCGTGAGTCTCCGACCGCGTACGCCCGCTGTCAACGGTTGCGCGGCACATCGAACTGCGAAACGAAGCCGCACCGTTCAGGCTTTCGCGTCCGGCAAGAGGCGGGCTACGAAGGCGGCCGACCCGCTCCCGAGCCGAGTGGTCGGTCAGCCGGAAGACAGCCCAGCAGCGCGCCGGTCAGCGCCCGAGCTGACGGTGTACGAGGGGTGAGGGGTGAGGGGTGAGAGAACCGGCTCCAAGCCGTGAAGCGGGATGTGCCCGGAACCGGACTTGAACCGGTACGCCCGCGAGGGGCAGCGAGGTTTAAGCTCGCCGTGTCTGCATTCCACCATCCGGGCAGGCCATGGGCTCCGCTTTCGAGGTTCTGACCCTATCGGGATGCATCCCCCGAACAGCGGGCGGGCGGACCGATGTTGTCTTATTTTATTGAGGTCTGAGGGTGCATCAGCCCACGGAACACGCCATCCGCACTTGCCAGTAGCGTGACGTGCGGTGGGCGGCCACGTACGCGGAATGACGGAATTTCACCGTACGAACGAGGGGGCTCCACCTGTTCTCGACACCTCCTCCACCCTTCTCGGGGTCCGCCGTCATCCCCAGGTATGACGTGGCGTCGGCCCGTCCGACCGGAGTCGGCCCCCGGAACCGGAACAGGGGGTGACTCCAGGGCGGCGAGCGGCGGAGACGATGGAGCACGTCCCCTCGAACGCCGTCGTCCCGACAGGAGCACGTTTCCGTGACCACCACACCCACCGCCGACCGGACCACCGCCGTGGCCGCCCGCGCCACGGAGCTGTCGAAGATCTACGGGCAGGGTGAGACCCGGGTGGTCGCCCTGGACCAGGTCTCCGTCGACTTCCGGCAGGCCGAGTTCACCGCGATCATGGGACCGTCCGGGTCCGGCAAGTCCACGCTGATGCACTGCGTGGCCGGTCTGGACACCTTCTCCTCCGGGTCCGTGCGGATCGGCGAGACCGAGCTGGGCTCCCTGAAGGACAAGCAGCTGACCAAGCTGCGCCGGGACAAGATCGGGTTCATCTTCCAGGCGTTCAACCTGCTGCCGACGCTGACGGCGCTGGAGAACATCACCCTCCCGATGGACATCGCGGGCCGCAAGCCGGACAAGCAGTGGCTGGACAAGGTGATCGAGATGGTCGGCCTGTCCGGCCGGCTGAGCCACCGGCCGTCCCAGCTCTCCGGCGGCCAGCAGCAGCGCGTGGCCGTCGCCCGCGCCCTCGCCTCCCGGCCCGACATCATCTTCGGCGACGAGCCCACCGGAAACCTCGACTCGCGCTCCGGCGCCGAGGTGCTGGGCTTCCTGCGCAACTCCGTGCGGGAGCTGGGCCAGACGGTGGTGATGGTCACCCACGACCCGGTGGCCGCGGCCTACGCGGACCGGGTGGTGTTCCTGGCCGACGGGCAGATCGTCGACGAGGTGTACGGCCCGACGGCCGACTCCGTCCTCGACCGGATGAAGCGGTTCGACTCGAAGGGCCGTACCAGCTGATGTTCCGCACCGCCCTGCGCAACGTACTCGCGCACAAGGCCCGGCTCCTGATGACCGTGCTCGCCGTCATGCTCGGCGTGGCGTTCGTGTCCGGGACGCTGGTCTTCACCAACACCATCTCCGACGCCTACCAGAAGAGCTCCGCCAAGGGATTCGACCAGGTCGACGTCGCCGTCACCGCCGAGAGCCAGGAGGACAAGGGCAACACGATCGGCAAGACGCCCAAGCTGACCCAGGCGCTGCTCGACCGGAGCGCGAAGGTCCCGGGCGCCGCCTCCGCCACCGGCGTCGTGACCGGCTTCACCGCCATCGCCGACAAGCACGGCAAGCTGGTCGGCGGCGGCTGGCAGTCCGAGGGCGGGAACTACTGGGGCACCAAGGACGCCCGGTACCCGCTGGTCGGCGGTCACGCCCCGCGCGGCAAGGGCGAGGTGCTGATCGACTCCAGGACCGCCGAGCGGGCCGGCTACAAGATCGGTGACCGCGTGCGCATCTCGGTCGACGGACCCGTGCTCACCCCGGCCATCAGCGGCATCTTCACCACCGACGACGGCAACGTCGCCGCCGGCGGCAGCCTCGCCCTGTTCGACACGGCGACCGCGCAGAAGCTGTTCGGCAAGCCGGGCACGTACGACGAGATCGACGTGCGGGCCAAGGCGGGCACCAGCCAGGCCGCGCTGAAGTCCGCGCTGGACACCGCCCTGCCGAAGAACCTGGTGGAGACCACCACCGGGAAGGAACTCGCCGACGACCAGGCGGAGCTGATCTCCTCCCAGATGTCCGGGCTGAAGCAGGGCCTGCTGGTCTTCGCGGGCATCGCGCTCTTCGTCGGCACGTTCATCATCGCCAACACCTTCACCATGCTGGTCGCCCAGCGCACCAAGGAGCTGGCGCTGCTGCGCGCGGTCGGCGCCTCCCGCAAGCAGGTCACGCGGTCGGTGCTCGTCGAGGCGTTCGTGGTCGGCGCGGTCGCCGCCGTGGCCGGTCTGGTCGCGGGCATCGGCATCGGCGCCGGACTGCGCTCGCTGATGGGCTCGCTGGGCGCCACGGTCCCGGACGGGCCGCTGGTGATCTCCCCCGGCACGGTCGGCTCCGCCCTCGCGGTCGGCATCCTCGTCACGATGCTCGCCGCCTGGCTGCCGGGCCGCCGGGCCGCGAAGATCCCGCCGGTCGCGGCGATGAGCAGCCTGCACGCCCAGGCCACCACCAAGTCGCTGGTGCTGCGCAACACGCTGGGCGCGCTGTTCTCGGCGGCGGGCGTCGCCGTCGTCCTGGCCGCCACGTCGATGGAGGGCTCGGACGGGCAGGCCCCGATGGGGCTCGGCGCGGTGCTGCTGATCATCGGCGTCTTCATCCTCACCCCGCTGCTGTCCCGCCCGCTGATCGCGGCCGCCGCCCCGGTGCTGCGCGTGTTCGGGGTCTCCGGCAAGCTGGCCCGGCAGAACTCGGTGCGCAACCCTCGCCGTACGGCCGCCACCGCCTCCGCGCTGATGATCGGCCTGACCCTGATCACCGGTATGACGGTGATGGCGGGCAGCCTGCAGAAGTCGATCGACAAGATGGCGAGCGCGGCGATCCGCGCGGACTACGTGGTGTCGATGGCCAACGGCAACGAACTCTCCCCGGACGTGGACGAGAAGCTCGCCGCCACCGACGGCGTCACCGCCACCAGCCCGCTGCGCAACGCGGCCTCCCGTATCGACGGGCGGTCCGAGTACCTGACCGGCGTCAACGGCCCGGCGATCGGCAGGCTGACCGACCTCAAGGTCGACGACGGTTCGTTCAAGGTGGGCGGCTCGCAGGTCGTCGTCGACGACGAGACCGCCAAGTCGCACGGCTGGAAGGCCGGTTCGGACTTCACCGTGCACTACGAGGACGGCAAGGCGCAGAAGCTGACCGTCGCGGGGGTCTACGAGGGCAACGACATGATCCAGGGCATCATGCTGGACAACAGGGCCCTGACCCCGCACGTGACCGACCCGGCCGACATGCAGGTCATGGTCAAGACGGCGGACGGCGCCTCCGACGCGACCAAGGACAAGCTGGAGAAGGCGCTGGGGAACAACCCGGCGATCAAGGTCCAGGACAAGAAGGACCTGTCCGACTCCATCGCGCAGATGTTCACGCTGATGCTGAACATGGTCTACGGCCTGCTGGCGATGGCGGTGATCGTGGCGGTCCTCGGGGTCGTCAACACCCTGGCCATGTCGGTCTTCGAACGCTCCCAGGAGATCGGCATGCTCCGCGCGATCGGCCTGGACCGCAGGGCCATCAAGCGGATGGTCCGTCTGGAGTCCCTGGTCATCTCCGTCTTCGGCGGGGTGCTGGGCATCGGCCTGGGCGTGTTCTTCGGCTGGGCGGCCGGTGAGCTGCTCGGCACGAGGATGGCGACGTACGAACTGGTCCTGCCGTGGGCCCGGATGGCGGTCTTCCTGCTGCTGGCCGGCACGGTCGGCGTCCTGGCCGCCCTGTGGCCGGCCCGGCGGGCGGCCCGCCTGAACATGCTGACCGCCATCAAGTCGGAGTAGCCGCAGGGCCGCGAGGCCCCGTTTCTTCCGGGTGCGTACCGGAGGGAACGGGGCCTCGCGCGTTCAGTTCCAGGTGCGGGAGCGCAGCGGCAGACCGGACTCGCCGGAGTCGGGGGTGCGTACCGCCAGGACCTGGTTGACGCCGATGCGGTTGTGTTCGAAGGCGAGGGCGGAGGCCGCCATGTACAGCCGCCAGACGCGGGCCCGGCCGGGGCTGGTGAGCCGGACCGCGCGGGGCCAGTCGGCCTCCAGGTTGGCGACCCAGCGGCGCAGGGTGAGGGCGTAGTGCTCGCGGATCGACTCCACGTCCCGGACCTCGAAACCGGCCCGCTCCAGCTGGGTCACCGTGGTGCCGAGGGGGGCGAGCTCGCCGTCGGGGAAGACGTAGGCGTCGATGAACTCGTTCACGTGGTACGTCGTCTCGTCGCGCTGCGGTCGGCGGGCGATCTGGTGGTTCAGGAGCCGCCCGCCGGGCTTCAGCAGGGTGTACAGGTCCCTGGCGTACCCCAGGTAGCGTTCGGCGCCGACGTGTTCGGCCATGCCGATGGAGGAGATCGCGTCGTACGGGCCGTCGGTGATGTCCCGGTAGTCCTGCACCCTGATCTCCACCCGGTCGGTGAGTCCCTCGTCGGCGACGCGCTTGCGGGCGTACGCGGCCTGCTCCTGGGAGAGCGTGACGCCGACGACGGTCACGCCGTGCTCACGGGCCGCGTGCATCGCCATCGAGCCCCAGCCGCAGCCGACGTCCAGGAGGCGTCGGCCGGGCGCCAGGGCGAGCTTGCGGCAGACCAGTTCCAGCTTGTCGCGCTGGGCGGATTCGAGGGTGCCGCCCTTCTCCCAGTAGGCGCAGGAGTACACCATGGACGGGCCGAGGACGATCTCGTAGAAGTCGTTGCCGACGTCGTAGTGGTGGCTGATGGCGCGTCTGTCGCTGCGCCTGGTGTGCAGATGGTGGCGCCGGCGGACCTCCTCGCGGGGCGGCGCGGGCGGGAGAGGGGGCCCGGCGAGCCGGAGCAGCCCGCGGGCGGCGGACCTGACCTCGGGGTCGCGCAGCGCCTGGGCGAGGGTGCGGGCGTCCTCCCCGCGCTCCCACATCAGCCCGGCCAGCGCGTCGAGGGCGGTGTACAGGTCGCCCTCGATGTCGAGGTCGCCGGACACCCAGGCGCGGGCCAGGCCCAGTTCGCCCGGCTTGAACAGCAGCCGGCGCAGGGCGCGGCGGTTGCGCACGACCAGGGTCGGGGCGCCCGGCGGACCGGCCAGCGAACCGTCCCAGGCGCGGATGCTCAGCGAGAGCGGGTCTTCCAGCATCTGTTCGAGCAGGCTCTTGAGCCGCGACGCGGCGTCGGCCATGGCGCACACCTCCGTGCAAGGAATGGGCCCGTCTGATCCCGTCTCCCGGGACAACGGTCGCGTACGGGGACGTATTTCCCCGCCGCACACCCCAACCTGCACGGGGCCCGTTTCGTCACACTCCCGCCATGCCGAAGGGGCCGCCCGCACCACGGATGGCGGGCGGCCCCTTCGGGCTGTCGAGGTGACCTGGGGTCAGGAGGCCTTGGCCTTCTCCCCGGTCTTGTCGGCCTTGCTCGCGGCGGCGACCGGCGCCGGCTTGGCGGCCTCGTAGAACTCCTCGCGCGGGTTCTCCATGGCGCCGAGGGAGACGACCTCGCGCTTGAGGAACATCGCGAGCGTCCAGTCGGCGAAGACGCGGATCTTGCGGTTCCAGGTCGGCATGGCCAGACCGTGGTAGCCACGGTGCATGTACCAGGCGAGACGGCCCTTGAGCTTGATCTTCATCTTGCCCATGACGATCATCGCGACGCCCTTGTGCAGGCCGAGGCCCGCCACCGCGCCCTTGTTGGCGTGGCTGTACTCCTTCTGCGGGAAGCCCCGCATGCCGGAGATCACGTTGTCGCCGAGCACCTTGGCCTGGCGCAGCGCGTGCTGGGCGTTCGGCGGGCACCAGGCGTTCTCCACGCCGGCCTTGCGGGCGGCGACGTCCGGCACCTGGGCGTTGTCGCCCGCGGCCCAGATGTAGTCGGTGCCCCTGACCTGGAGCGTGGGCTCGCAGTCGACGTGGCCGCGCGGGCCGAGCGGGAGGCCGAAGCGGCCGAGGGCCGGGTTCGGCTTGACGCCGGCGGTCCACACGATGGTGTTGGAGTCGACCTCGAGGCCGTTCTTCAGCACCACGTGGCCGTCGACGCAGGAGTCCATGGAGGTGGACAGGTAGACCTCGACACCGCGGCCCTCGAGGTGCTCCCTGCCGTACTGGCCGAGCTTCGGGCCCACCTCGGGGAGGATCTTGTCGGCGGCGTCGACGAGGATGAAGCGCATGTCCTCACGGGACACGTTCTTGTAGTACTTGGCCGCGTCCCGGGCCATGTCCTCGACCTCGCCGATGGTCTCCGCACCCGCGAAGCCACCGCCGATGAAGACGAAGGTGAGCGCCTTGCGGCGGATCTCCTCGTCGGTCGTGGAGTCGGCCTTGTCGAGCTGCTCGAGGACGTGGTTGCGCAGGCCGATGGACTCCTCGATGCCCTTCATGCCGATGCCCTGCTCGGCGAGGCCGGGGATCGGGAAGGTGCGGGAGACCGCGCCCATCGCGATGACGAGGTAGTCGAAAGGCAGCTCGTACGCCTCGCCGACCAGCGGGGCGATCGTGGCGACCTTGCGGTCCTGGTCGATGGTGGTGACCCGGCCGGTGAGGACCTCCGCCTTCGGCAGCACGCGCCGCAGCGGGACGACGACGTGGCGAGGGGAGATGCTGCCGGCGGCGGCTTCGGGCAGGAAGGGCTGGTAGGTCATGTACGACCGGGGGTCGACGACCGTGACGGTCGCCTCGCCGTAGCGCATCTTCTTCTGGATGCGCCGAGCTGCGTACAGGCCTACGTACCCACCGCCTACTACGAGGATCCTGGGACGCTCCGTGGTGCTCATGGCATCGAGTATCCACCCGCCCCAGGGGGGTCGCTCGTGCGCCCCTTCACAAGGTTCTTGAGGGCCTGTGCTAAACTCCGCGGCCCGCGTGACGCAGGTCATGATTGCGTGGGGGAACCGGCCGGGCCCGCGACCCGTTGTCAATGCCGCGTGAGCTGCCTCTCCGGTCGTTCGGGCCCCCTGTGAGAGCTCGGAAACACCCCTCCCGGAGCACTGCCGGACACCGCCCCGCGACGCCCTCCTGAGCACGCTCTCGGGCCCGTTGGACCCCCGAACGGCTCAACAGAACCTCATTGATCCCCCTACCGGGCCGAATTCCTTGTGAAGAACTTCACGAACTTTTCCGGCGGAGCGTCGGCGGGGGGCCCGCGAAGGCCCCCCGAGAGTGCTCAAACGTTATCCGACCTGCTCACTCGACGGCTACCGATCGGTAACAAGTGAGACCCAGGCCACCGCTCTAGGCGACCGACCACGCGATGCCGTCGAGGATGTCGTGCTCGCTCACGACGACCTCCTCGGCCCCGATCCGCTCCATGATCGCCAGCAGCACGAGGGCGCCGGCGCCGATGACGTCGACCCGTCCCGGATGCATGGACGGGATCGCCGCGCGCTCGGCGTGGGTGGCACGCAGCAGCGCGCCCGCGATCTCGCGTACGCGGTCCAGCGGGATCCGGGAGTGGTGGATGGCCTCCGAGTCGTACTCGGGCAGATCCTGCGCGATCGCCGACACGGTGGTGACGGACCCGGCGAGACCGACCAGCGTGCGCGCCTCGCGCAGCGGAACCATCTCCTCGGCGAGGTCGAGGGCCGCCTCGATGTCCGCCCTTATCGCGGCGATCTGCTCCTCGGTGGGCGGGTCGCTCACCTTCCCGTAGCGCACCAGGTGCCGCTCGGTCATCCGCACACAGCCGATGTCGACGGAGCGGGCGGCGCGCACATGGTCGTCGCCGACGACGAACTCGGTGGAGCCGCCGCCGATGTCCACCACCAGGAAGGGCCGGGCGAGGTGGTCACGTCCCGTCAGTTCCCTCGTGGCGCCGGTGAAGGAGAACTCGGCCTCCTGGTCACCGGAGATGACCTCGGGCTCGACGCCGAGGATGTCCACGACCCCGCGCACGAACTCGTCCCGGTTCTCGGCGTCCCGGGAGGCGGAGGTGGCGACGAAGCGCAGCCGCTCGGCACCGTGCTCCTTGATGATCGCCGCGTACTCACGGCAGGCGGCGAAGGTCCGCTCCAGCGCCTCGGGCGCCAGCCGGCCGGTGCGGTCGACGCCCTGCCCGAGCCGCACGATGGTCATACGCCGGTCCAGCTCGACGAGTCCGCCCGTCTCCGGGTCCACGTCGCAGACGAGCAGACGGATGGAGTTCGTACCGCAGTCGACGGCGGCGACCCGGGTCACTGGGCGTCTCCCTCGATCGGCTTGGCGGCGAAGTGGCCCTTGCCGTCCTGAGCCGTCTCCACCTGGCAGCCCTCTCCGGACGGGGCCCCGGGAAGCGTCACGCACGGCCCCTTGCGCCACCACTCCGGCAGCATCGCGATCGCCTCGTCGCCCAGCGGGTTGACGCCCGGTCCGGCGGCCAGCGAGTGGGCGACGAGCACGTGCAGGCACTTCACCCGGTCCGGCATGCCGCCCGCGCTCGGGAAGCCCGTCAGCTCCTCGATCTCGTCCCGGCGCCGGACGTAGTCCTCGTGCGCGGCGCGGTAGGCGGCCGCGAGCTCCGGGTCGGTGGCCAGCCGCTCCGTCATCTCCTTCATCACGCCGTCGGCCTCCAGCGTGCCGATCGCCGAGGCGGCGCGCGGGCACGTCAGGTAGTACAGCGTCGGGAAGGGCGTGCCGTCGGGCAGCCGCGGGGCGGTCTCGACGACGTCCGGCTGCCCGCAGGGGCACCGGTGCGCGATGGCGCGCAGTCCGCGCGGCGGCCGGCCCAGCTGCTGCTTGAAGGCCTCGACATCCGCCTCGGTGGGCTCGGTGCGCGGGGTCTGGGGCGGGGGCGTTTCCATGCCTGTACGAAAGTCTCTCTGTCGGTTCACTGGTCGGAGGCGTCGGACTTGTCGACACCGTCCCAGACGTTCGCGTACCAGGGGCGGTCCGCCGCCCCCAGGTCGGCGCGGGCCGGCTTGGCCGCGTTCGGGTCGACCACGATGTATCCGGTCTCCCCCGGCATCACGTAGTGCAGCCGCCGCCGGATCTGCTGCTCGGCGTACGCGTCGTCCTGCCACCGCGCCTTGAGGTCGCGCAGCTGCTCGACCCGCTCCCTGGCCTGCTGCTTCTCCCGCTGCAGGTCGGCGATCTGGGCGCGCTGGGAGACGTACTGCCGCATCGGGTAGGCCAGCGCCACCACCAGCGAGCAGACCACGAGCGCGAGCAGCGCGGCCCGGCTGGTCAGCCGGGAGCGGTGGGCCTGCCGTTTGGTCTGGGAGCGGTAGACCCGGGCCGCGGTCTGCTCGCCGAGCAGCCGGATCCTGGTCGCGGTGGAGAAACGGTCCCGTTCCTTCGCGGCCATCTGGCTCTCCGCCTCCCCTGCGTGCTTCCTACGTGCGTACGTCCCCGGACACGGTACGGGACCGGGTACGGGGACGTACGTACGACTGGCTAGGCCTTGCCTATTTACGGCTTTGCGGCTCAGCCCTTGCCATGCCCACTGGTTCGCGGAGCGCTGTGCCTACTGGTTCGCGGAGCGAAACCGGGGGAACGCGCTGCGCCCCGCGTACACCGCCGCGTCGTCGAGGATCTCCTCGATGCGCAGCAGCTGGTTGTACTTGGCGACGCGCTCGGAGCGGGCCGGGGCGCCGGTCTTGATCTGGCCGCAGTTGGTGGCGACGGCCAGGTCGGCGATGGTGACGTCCTCGGTCTCGCCGGAGCGGTGCGACATCATGCACTTGAAGCCGTTGCGCTGGGCGAGCTCGACGGCGTCCAGGGTCTCGGTGAGCGAGCCGATCTGGTTGACCTTGACGAGCAGGGCGTTGGCGGTGCCCTCCTCGATGCCGCGGGCGAGGCGCTCGGGGTTGGTGACGAACAGGTCGTCGCCGACGAGCTGGACCTTGTCACCGAGCTTGTCGGTGATGACCTTCCAGCCGGCCCAGTCGTCCTCGAACAGCGGGTCCTCGATGGAGACGAGCGGGTAGGCCGCCACGAGCTCCTCGTAGTACTCGGTCATCTCGGCGGCCGAGCGGGACTTGCCCTCGAACTCGTACTTGCCGTCCTTGTAGAACTCGGACGCGGCGACATCGAGCGCGAGCGCGATCTGCTCGCCCGGCGCGTAGCCGGCTTCCTTGATGGCCTCGAGGATGAGGTCGAGGGCCTCACGGTTGGAGCCGAGGTTCGGGGCGAAGCCGCCCTCGTCGCCGAGGCCGGTGGACAGGCCCTTGCCCTTCAGGACCTTCTTCAGGGTGTGGTAGACCTCGGTGCCCCAGCGCAGCGCCTCGGAGAAGGACTCCGCGCCGATCGGGGCGATCATGAACTCCTGGATGTCCACGTTGGAGTCGGCGTGCGAGCCGCCGTTCAGGATGTTCATCATCGGCACCGGCAGCAGGTGCGCGTTCGGGCCGCCCAGGTAGCGGAAGAGGGGGAGGTCGCTGGCCTCGGAGGCGGCGTGGGCGACGGCGAGCGAGACGCCGAGGATCGCGTTGGCGCCGAGGGAGCCCTTGTTGTCGGTGGCGTCCAGGTCGAACATCGCCTGGTCGATCAGGCGCTGCTCGGTGGCGTCGTAGCCGACCAGCTCGGGGCCGATCTGCTCGATGACGGCGAGGACGGCCTTCTCGACGCCCTTGCCCTGGTAGCGGTTGGGGTCACCGTCGCGGAGCTCGATGGCCTCGAAGGCGCCCGTGGAGGCGCCGGAGGGGACGGCGGCACGACCGGTGCTGCCGTCGTCGAGGCCGACCTCGACCTCGACCGTGGGGTTGCCTCGGGAGTCCAGGATTTCCCGGGCTACGACGACGTCGATGGACGGCACGAGCATCTCCTTCTTGGATGTGACGCTGGAAGTGCGGGGCTGGTGTGCCTTGCGACTAGAGCCTAACCGTCCCCGGGGCGTCGGCAGCCGACCGACCGTCCCGTGGACACGGTGACGACAGGCTGACGGTACACATTGTTCCCTGACGGAACAAAGGGGGCGCAGAAAAAACCCCGCCCCGGTGCGTACGGGGGAGGACGCACCGGGGCGGGGAGCCCGTGGGGACGGGGGGTGACCCTCACGAGGCCTCCACTGTGGAGGCCCCGCCTAGGAGGGCGCTGTGGTTCGGCTACAAGCAGCGTGTCACTTCAGGTGCAGCTGCTGGCCCGGGTAGATGAGGTTGGCGTCCTCGACGATGTCCTTGTTCAGCTCGAACAGCTTCTGCCAGCCGCCCGCGACGTTCTGCTTCTGGGCGATCGAGCTGAGGGTGTCACCGGCGACGACCTTGTACTCGCCGTCGCCCTTCTTGACCTTCTTGCCGGTCGGGGTGGTGACGGTCTTGCTCGCGGCCGGACGCTCGCTGGAGCGGGAGGCGGCCTGCTGGTCGGTCGAGCGGGTGGTGGTGGAGCCCGCGGAGTCCGAGGAGCTGGAGGAGTTCGAGGAGCTGTTGCTCGACCCGGCGGAGGAGCCGGTGTACGCGGCGCTGGACAGGCCCTTGCCGCAGACCGGCCAGGCGCCCTTGCCCTGGGCGGCGAGGACCTTCTCGGCGACGGCTATCTGCTGGGCCTTGGAGGCCTGGTTGGCCTGCGGGGCGTACTGGGTGCCGCCGTACGCGGCCCAGGTGGAGGCGGAGAACTGCAGACCGCCGTAGTAGCCGTTGCCGGTGTTGATGGACCAGTTGCCGCCGGACTCGCACTGGGCCACGGTGTCCCACTCGGAGGCGGTGGCGGCGGAGGCGTTGCCGGCCGCCATCAGCGGGGCGGCGACGGCGGCGCCGGTGACACCGGCGACGGCGATGGCGCGGACGGCCTTGGACGGACGGCGGTGCTTGCCCTTGCTGGAAAACAGCATGGATCGATCCCCTCACCGACGCCTGCGAGGTGAGCTGTCGGGTTCGGGCCGGTTGAGTTGCCCGGCCGCACCTCGCGTGGTTCTCGTGCGAGGCGCGGCTTCACCCCAAGCCGTTCCCGGTCGTCTGAACTCCCGGGCCCGGCGCTTACCTTGGGTCCCCCGCTCCTGCCTACGGCGCTTTACGCGACGACTGTTCCCGGGCGGCCACTGGCAGGATTCGGCGTTGCGGCAGCCGGGGCTCGTGGTGACGAGCGGTCACGACCGTAGACACGCGGCCGACGGAATTTCAAAGACGATCAGGGCTTCTGAGACTCATCCCACACTTTCACCAAACAGGACATTGGGTGTGAAGTGGGGCGCCAACTCCGCCTACTTTTCGCCCGTTTCGGTACCAACTTCGAGGGTCTGACCGGGGGCGATGTTGTTCGGGTCGGTGCCGATGGCGTCCTTGTTGGCATCGTAGAGCACCCGCCATCCGCCCTCGAGGTCAAGGGAGTCGGCGATGGAGGCGAGGGTGTCACCGGAGTGGACGGTGTAGCCGCGTGCGGCGTGACGGCCGGAAGAAGCGGCGGTTTGACCGTTTGTCACGCTTTCGTCCGCACTGTCGCCCCGATGGCGGCCACTATTGACGGCCCCGGTGTCGACAAGACTCCAAGAACCCCCGGTCTGCCATGAATTGTCCGAGTCGTCGGCTTCGGGGGCAGTCGTGGAGGAGTCGCCACTCCCCTGAGTGCCTCCGGAGTCAGAAGATGCCGACTTGTCCGACTCGGTGGCATCGGAGGAGCCGTCCTTGGCATCGGCACCACTGCCCTTGCCCGCGCTCGGCGACGGGGAGGCACTGGAGGACGAGTCGGACGACGAGCCCGAACCGGACTTACCGGATGATCCGGACGAGGAGTCCGAAGGCTTCGAAGAGTCAGACGAACCGGAGGAATTGGAAGAACCGGAGGAGTTGCCGGAATCGGATGAATCGGAGTCCCCGACGCCGGTGTCCACATCGACCGAACCGGAGTCCGAGGTGAGTCCGGAGAGCAGGGCGCAGGTGGCCCAGGGGGTGGTGCCCTTGTCGTCGAGGATCTTCTCGGCGACCGCGATCTGCTGCGAGCGGCTGGCCTGGTCGGGGCTGGTGGCGTACTCCAGTCCACCGTGCGCGTCCCAGTCGTCCTGGGAGAGCTGCAGGCCGCCGTAGTACCCGTTGCCGGTGCTGGCGCTCCAGGAGCCGCCGCTCTCGCACTCGGCCACCTTGTCCCATGTGGTCCCGTCGGCCGCGTTCGCGGCGGTGGCGCCGAGGAGCGGGATGGCGATGGCGGAGCCGGTCACGCCGGCCGCGACGAGGAGAGCCGGAGCCTGACGGGGGCGACGGTGTCGACCGTTCCCGGAGAGCATGCGGTGACCTTTCGCAAGACAGCAGTGACCAGCGCGGCGGCTGCGGTGAGGCGCCGCGCTGCCGGTGAACGTATCGGCTGACGATCACTTGTCACAAGTTAATGCCGCGCAGATCACGTGAAGATCACAGACTTGAGCGCGTGTCACCTTCATGTCAGCGGAAGGTCCGGTTCCGGTCGATTACCGGACGGGGGTGAACTCCACGGGCAACGTACGCAGTCCACGCATGATGAGTCCCCCACGCCAGCGCAAATCGGCCGGATCCACCGCGAGTCGGAGGTCGGGAAGGCGGGTGAGGAGGGTGGCGAGCGCGGTCTGGCCCTCCAGCCGGGCGAGGGGGGCGCCGAGGCAGTAGTGGATGCCGTGGCCGTATCCCAGGTGCTGATTGTCACGGCGTCCGAGGTCCAGGACGTCCGGGTCCGCGAACCGCTGCGGATCCCGGTCCGCGGCGGCGAGTACGACGAGGACGGGGTCGCCGGCTGCGATGTCCTGTCCGCCGATGGTGAGCGGCCGGGTGGCGAACCGCCAGGTGGCCAGTTCCACCGGGCCGTCGTAGCGCAGGAGTTCCTCGACGCCGGTCTCCAGGAGTTCGCGTTCCCCCTCGGCGAGGGACCTCTGGAGGCGGGTTCGCTGCTCGGGGTGGGTGAGCAGGGCGTAGGTGCCGTTGCCGATGAGATTGACGGTGGTCTCGAAACCCGCGAACAGGAGGATGAACGCCATGGCGGCGGCCTCGTTCTCGGTGAGGTGCTCACCGTGGTCGGAGGCGCGGATCAGCCCGGAGATGAGGTCCTCGCCCGGGGTGGGTTCGGCGGGCAGCGCCTCCCGTTTGCGGTGGATGAGTTCGGCGAGATAGCCCCGCATCTTCTTGACCGACCGCGCCACCCCGCCGCGCGGCCCGCCCCCGTGACGGATCATCATCCCCGCCCAGTCCCGGAAGTCGTCCTGGTCCTCGCGCGGGACGCCGAGCATGTCGCAGATGGCGTAGATGGGGAGCGGGAAGGCGAACTCGTGGATGAGGTCGGCGCTTCCCCTGGCGGCGAACTGGTCGATGAGGTGATCGGTGAGCTCCTGGACACGGGAGGTGAACTCGGCGACCCGGCGCGGGGTGAAGGCCTTGCTGACCAGCCGGCGGAGCCTGGTGTGGTCCGGCGGGTCGATGTTGAGGAGATGGGTCATCAGCTCGGCCTTGCGCTCACCCGGGATCCCGGTCTTGCCCTTGGCGTGCGCGGGCTCGTCGTGGTGCGCCGGGTTCTTGCTGAGCCGCTGGTCGGCGAGGGCCTGCTTGGCGTCGGCGTAACGGGTGACCAGCCATGCCTCCACTCCGCTGGGCAGTCGTGTCCTGTGCACCGGGGCGTGCTCGCGCAGCCAGGCGTAGGCGGGATAGGGGTCGCTCGCGAACTCCCAGGTGAAGAGGTCGGGCGCGGGCGGCTTGGCGGCGGGCTGGTCGGTCACTCCCCGACGGTATCCGGAGCCTGCGCCCCGGGCGTCCACCCCTCGGCGGCCCGCACCGCGTCCCGGTAGGCCCGCGCCGCCGCCCGCAGGGCCGCCTCCGGGTCGACCCCGTCCGCCTCGGCGCGTATGGCGAGGTCGAGCAGGTGGTAGCCGATGCCCTCGCCCTGGGGCAGGGGCACCTCCAGGCCGGCCGTGCGCACGCGGGAGGCGAGCTTGGCGGCGAGCGCGAGGCCGGGCTGGCCGAGGGGGATGCCCTCGGTCACCGAGGTGCGCTGCTTCTCGACCGCCTTGGTGCGCAGCCAGTGCTCCTTGACCTCCTCGGGGGTCTCGGCGGTCTCGTCGCCGAAGACGTGCGGGTGGCGGTGGATGAGCTTGGCGACGATGCCGCCCGCCACGTCGTCGATGGAGAAGGGGGCCTCCGTGTCCTCCTCGGCTATGCGGGCGTGGAAGACGACCTGGAGGAGCACGTCCCCCAGTTCCTCGCGCAGTTCCTCGCGGTCGCCCTCCTCGATCGCCTCGACGAGTTCGTACGCCTCCTCGATGCCGTACTTGGCCAGGCCCTCGTGGGTCTGCCGGGAGGACCAGGGGCACTCGGCGCGGATGCGGTCCATGACCTGGACGAGGTCGAGGAGGCGGGCGCCGGGCAGGTCGTAGGAGGCGGGCAGCAGCTCCAGTTCCGGCATGCTGATCCGGCCGGTGCCTGCGAGGCGGGCCAGGCCGTCCGTGAGGGCCGGTTCGCCCTCGCCCGTCGCCACGACCACCACCGTGTGGCCACCAGCGCAGGTGTCGACGAGTTCCTGAGCCGTCGGGGACGCCTCGTCCACCGCTATACCCGCCTCACGCAGATACGGCAGCTGCGGATGCGCGCCGTCCGCGCACAGCACGCGGTCGGCGGCGCGCAGTGCCTGCCAGGCGGGCCAGGACAGCAGGCCGGGCGCGACACGGTGGCTGGTGGTGAGCAGGACGATCCGGCCCGGGGCCGCGTCCGGGCCCGGTACCTGGGCGTCTTCGAGGCTGGTGGTGTTCACGCTTCGAACGTAACGCACACCCGCCGCCGACCTCGCGGGTTGTCCACAGGACAGGGGCGATGATCGGTTCGTATGACTTGCTGGGGACTGACCTGTGCGGTGCGACCCGTGCGACGCGACCGGCTTACGCCGTCTGCTGCGTCCCGCTCGCCGTGACCTCCCGTACCCACGGCGTCTTCGCGTCGACCCGGCTGCTCTTCTGCACGTCCCAGGTGCCGTAGCGCGGGTTGAGGTCGACGTGGAGCTCCGCGGACGCGGCGGACAGGGCCTTCCAGAACGCGGGCTGGGTGGGGTCCGTGCCGAGCTTGTCGCCCAGCTTCGTCGCCTCGACCTGGAGGCGCAGGTTGTCGTCAAGACGCTCGGGCGCGATGCCGTACTTCTGCAGCCAGGTCGCCTCCAGGCCCTCGGCGCCGCCGGTCTGCTGCTCCAGGCGGGTGCGCATGGCCTGGATCTCCTTGCGGGAGACGGTGACGCCCTGGTCCCGCGCGGCGCGGTGCAGCACCCGGTCGAGGACCATGTTGTGCAGGGTGTCGCGGGTGAGACTGCTGGTGGAGGCGAGGACCTGCTGGTACTGCGTCTCGTCCGGCACCGCGGCCTTCTGCGCCCGGCGCACCTCCTCGACCCTGCTCTCCAGCTGGGCGACGGTGATCCGCTGTCCGCCGACGACGGCCGCCGCGCCGGGGTGCGCATCGTTTCCGCAGGCGGTGAGCAGAGGGGCCGCGGCGGCGATCGCGGCGGACAGGACGAGCGCGGTGCGACGGCGGCGGTGCAAGGAAACCTCCCGTTGGAGATTGTGCGACGGTGCACAAAGTCTTGCGGTGATCGATGGTAGGCAGTGGGCAGGCTCTGGCCAACCCATTCGACCAACGATTCGCGCGCGCTTCGGGCACCGCCGCGCCTCCGCCGGGGGCGGACGGTCAGCCGGTGATGGCCACCGGGGCGTCCCACGCGTCCCGGTCGACGGTGAGCGTGACGCCGCCGTGCGCCTCCTTGCTGTTGACCATGTACTGGTGGGCGCGGCTGTGGTTCGTGAACCGGGTGGAGCCCCACGGCCAGTCCGCGGTGGTGGTGTTCTGCTTGTCCCACAGCGCGTACCAGAGGTTGCCCGGCAGGTCGGTCCCGTCCGTGGCGGTCGCGACGGCCTTGGCGCTGGAGCTGGTGAAGCCGTAGAAGCCGCTGCGGTACGTCTTGGCGCGCAGCTGCTTGTCGAAGGCGCGGACGTACGTCAGCACGGCGTCGTTGCACGCCTTGTTCGTGATGTCGTACGGCTCCATGTCGAGGTAGATCGGGCTGCCCGCCTTCATCCCGAGTGCCGAGGCCTTGGCGACGGCGTCGGAGGCGTCGCTCGTGCCGAGGGAGGCGGCCGTGGCGGCGGTCAGCTTCTCCGGGTTGGAGCTGGTCTGGCAGGGCGGCTGGGCGCCGACGTAGATCGGGATGAGCTTCCAGCCGACCGTGCTGACCGACTTCACCCAGGAGGCGGTGAGGTTGGGCTGGGCGCAGCCGCGGTTCTTGCCGCCGACGTAGACGGCGGCGGCCCCGTAGAAGCCGGTGTGCCAGGCCTTCATGGTGGCGAGGGAGGGCGCGGTGCAGGTGTCGAAGGCGCGGCCGGTGTACGTCTTCTGCGCGGGCCAGGCGGTGGCGGCCATGGAGGTCTGCGCGGCGATGCCCGCCCCGGCGACCACGGCGGCACCGGCGACCGCCCACGTGATGTATCTGCGCTTCTTGGACTGCCGATGGCTGGACATGGACGAAGACCCCACCCCTGTAGTGCGTGCCTGGCGAAACGGAGCGCAACGTATCCCGGGCCGCCCCCGTGTTCGGGAAACTCCGCCCCCTGAGGGTCACAAGGATCTCTCAGGGAACGGCAAAACCTAGCCGCGCACCTGCCCCAGCCACTGCAGGGTCCGCCGGATCTCGGCGGCCAGCGGATGCCCGGGGCCGTGCACGCGCTCCACGTCCAGCAGCAGCCGCGCGAGGGTGTCGTGGGCGGCGGGCCGGTCGCCGAGGGCGAGCAGCAGATGGCCGATGCGGCGGCGGACGTCGTGGGCGAGCTGCGGGTCGCCGGAGACGTACTGGTTCTCGTAGTACGGCAGCAGCGCCCGGTACTCCGCGAGCGCCGCCGCCGGTTCGCCGAGCTGTTCCAGGCACTGGGCGGCGTCGAAGCGGAACCGCAGCGACTGCGGGTCGGCCTGGCCGGCCTCGGCGGCGCGTTCGTCGGCCAGGCGGCGCAGTTCGGGCAGCGCGCGCCGGTACTGGCCGTCGTCCATCAGCGTGGCCGCGTACTGCTTGCGCAGGGTGCGTACGACCGGGGAGTGCTCGCCGTGCTGTTCGGCCGCGGCGGGCAGGATCGCGCCCAGGATGTCGACGGCCTGGGTGATACGGCCCTCGCCGAGCAGCCGCTTGACCTCGTCGACGGCGGCGGCGACGTCGGGCTTCTCGGTGACGGACGGCACGGGCGCCACGGGCGCGGGCTGCGGCGCGGGCGTGCGCGCGCGGTCCGGCCAGGGGGCGTGCGGACGCAGGAAGGGGCGGGTGGGGTCGAGCGGCGCCCCGGTGGGCGTCCCGCGCGCGGGCAGGAGCAGCGCCAGGTGCTCGTACACCTCCTGCGCGGACGCGGGCCGGTGCTGCGGGTCCTTGGCGAGCAGGCGCAGCACCAGCGCCTCCAGCGCCTCGGGGACCTCCGGACGGATCCGGCGCACCGGCAGCGGCGGCTCGTACAGGTGCCGGTGCAGCACGCCGAGCGCCGTGGAGCCCGCGAACGGCACGTCGCCGCTGAGCAGTTCGTGCATCAGCACACCGAGCGCGTACAGGTCGGTGTACGGGCCCACCGCGCCGCCCATCGCCTGCTCCGGCGCCATGTAGGCGGGCGAGCCGATGGGCGAACCGGTGTGCGTCAGACGGGTGGTGTCGGTGTCCATGACGGAGGCGACGCCGAGGTCGAGGACGGTGACCGTGCCGTCCTGCTTCACCATCACGTTGCGCGGCTTCAGGTCGCGGTGAACGATCGGCACGGCGTGCACGGCGCTCAGCACGGCGCACAGCTGCGCGGCCACCGCGACCGCCCACTGCCACGGATACGGGTCGTGCTCGGCCAGGTGGTCGGAGAGGTCGGCGCCGTCCACGTACTGCATGACGAGGAACAGCTCCTCGCCCTCGCTGCCCGCGTCGTGCACGGTCACCAGCCCCGGGTGGTCGACCTGCGCGGTCACCCGGCACTCGCGCACGAACCGGCGGCGCAGCTCGTCGGCCTCCTGGCCGGCCACCTTGTCGGGGCGCAGCAGCTTCACCGCCACGCGCCGGTCGAGCCGCTGGTCGTAGGCCGTCCACACCTGGCCCATGCCGCCCTGCCCGATGAGCGTGGACAGTTCGTAACGGGAGGCGACGACGCGTCCCTGCGCCACGCTCACCTTCCGCCCTCGTGGTTGCCGTCGTGGTTGCGCAGGTAGTCACTCAGTTCGTCGAGCTCCGCGCGCACCTGGTCGATACGGGCGGGCGCCGGGCGCTGGGGCGGCGGCGGGGTGGCTATCGGCGGCTGGGGCAACGGCGTGTGCGGTATCGGGGGCGGCGTGTGCGGGGTGTGCGGGGTCTGCGGCACGGTCGGCATGGTCGGCACGGTCGCGGCGGTGAACGGCGGCGCCGGATAGCCGTACGCCGGCGCCATGGCCCGCTGCGCGTCAAAGGCGTGGCGGAGCTGGTGGAAGTGTCGTATGTCGGCCGCGAGGTAGTACGCGATCGCGGCCACCAGCGTGCCGAAGAGCAGGGTGAGGCCCAGATAGCCGCCGGGGGTGTGGATCTCGTCGCCCGGTTCGCTGGCCAGCAGCACGATGCTGAGGGTGTCCAGGGCCAGCACCGCCACGAACAGCCCCCAGTCCAGCGACCTGCGCGTCACGATGGCCAGGCGCAGCAGCATCGCGCAGGTGAAGAACCCGATGCTGAAGAACGCGATCACCACGAACAGCACACGCAGGAAGACCAGCCACCCGATGTGCGGCGGCTGCTTCACCGGCTGTGCGTAGCCGTGGCCTTGCATGGCTGCTCCTGTTGCCTGAAGAGGGCGTGCAGTTGTCGCTTCGAGCGTATAGGCCGACACGGACAAGCGGTCACGGGTTGTACCGAACCGTTGTGTGCTGATCACTTCGCTCAGCCCGGCGCCACCGTGCCGTCCGTCAGCCCGTCGTACATCCCGCGCACCAGCTGCTCCCCGAGGCGGCCCGCGTGTCTGAGCGCCCGCTCGAACTCGTCGAGGTCGCGGAAGCGCGCGCCGTAGCGCCGCTGTTCGTCGAGCGGGAGGCGGGGCAGCTGGAGGCGGCGCACGTCCAGCCGGGTGGCGGTGGACGCGTAACTGCTCGCCTGGCGGTTGTTGGCGGTGCCGCGCAGGAACCCGGCGAGGAACCACGGGTCGAGGGCGGTGGGATCGGGGCGCAGGAGCACGAGGTTGCGGCCCAGGGCGGCACCTGCCGTCGCCTCGTCGATCACACGCGTCACCGAGCCGCCGCCGATCACCGGGACGACCACGTCGCCCGGCTCGATGAGCACGGCCTCCTCGTCGCTCTCGGGAAGCGTCCCCGAGGGGGCCGTGCAGGCGAGGACGTCGTGGTCGGTGAGGACGGGCACGCGCGCGTGGCCGCCGTGTCCGCCCGTGCGCAGCACCAGGGCACCCCCGCGCGCGAGTTCGCCGATGGTGGTGAGCGGCCAGCGCGCGGGCCGCGCGGAGTCGGGCGGGGGCGGGGTGAGGTCGGCGGTCAGGCGCAGGGTCTCGCCGAGGCGCTCGCGCACGGCCGCGAGCTGTTCCGCGCCGTCGGCCGCCGCGGGCGGGGGCAGGTGGCGGGCGGGGGCGAGGTCCACGTCGTCGTCGAGGAGTTCGATGACGGGCACCGAACGGGCCAGCCCCGGCCGCTCTTCGAACCGCCCGTCGCGTTCGAAGCCACGCCAGGCGTCCAGCACCGCGTCCCGCACGGCCTGCCAGTCCGGCCCGCCGCGCCCCTCGGTGGCGAACCGCCCGGTGTCGGCGAGCAGCACCTCGGGCTGCGCGGGCGCCCGGTCCGGGCGGCGCAGCACCCATACGTGCAGGGGGATGTTGTACGGCGGCGCCGCACCCACCGGCAGCGCGACGACGGCGCGCAGCGCGCCCCGGCGCAGCAGGTCGGCCCGGATTCGGCGGCCGGAGCGGCGGGAGGCGGCGGCGGGCGGCATGAGCAGCACGGCGGTGCCGCCCTCCCGCAACCGGGCGAGCGCGTGCTGCACCCAGGCCAGCTCGGACTCGGTGCGGGCCGGGAAGCCGTACTCCCAGCGGGCGTCGTAGGCGAGCTCGTCGTGCCCCCAGTTGCGTTCGTTGAACGGCGGATGGCACAGGACGGCGTCGGCGCGCAGCTCGGGGTAGGCGTCCTGGCGCAGGGTGTCGCCGACGGCACCGCGCACCGTCACGCGCGCGTGCAGCGCGATCCGCAGCGCGGTGACCGCGGCGAGCTCGGGGGCGCTGTCCTGGGCGTACAGCTCCTGGCCGGGGCGGGTGTCGACGGCGCGCAGCAGGGCGCCGGTGCCGCAGGCCGGGTCGAGCACGGTGCGGACGGGACCGGCGAGCTCGGCCATGAGCCGGGCGAGTTCGGCCGGGGTGAGCGTGTACTGGCGCGGGTTGGCGTCCAGATGCCGTCCCAGCAGGAACTCGAAGGCCTGCCGCGCCCCGATCTCGGCGGCGAGCTCGGCGGCGCCGCGCAGCAGGGGGGCGGAGGGGAGGAGTTCGGGGCCGGTGGGGGTGTGCACCGCCGGTGAGGCGTGAACTCCGGGGCTGTGAGCCCCCGGGCTGTGAACGCGGGGCGGGGTGTGCGCCGGGTCCGGCGAGTTCACAGCGCCGGAGGTGTGAGCCGCCGTCGAGGCGTTCGCGGCGGCCGGAGGGTTCACAGAGGCCGAGGTGTTCACAGCACTCGGGGTGTTCCCGGCGCCCGGGGTGTTCACGGCGTTCGGAGCGTTCACAGCGCCCAGTGCGTTCACAGCCGCCGCCCCGCCCGCCCCGCCCGCCCCGCGCCGGGTGTGAACACGGCGGTCGCCCGTCGCGCCGAGGCGCGGGGTGAGGACCTGCTCCAGCGCGCCGGGCAGGATCGCGGCCAGGCGCGCGTCGGACCCGGCGCTCACGTCCAGCCAGACGGTGGGGCGTTCGTGGATGAGCAGCAGGACGCAGCCCGCGTGCACCAGGGCGGTGACCGGGCCCTCGGGGTGCCCGGCGAGCTGCTGCCAGACGCGTTCCCGCAAGGGGACCTCGGCGAGCTTGCCCTGCTTGCGCAGCCAGGCCTCGACCTCGGCGAGCGCGAAGGACGGGCTGGTCTCGGTGCCGCCGACGGGCTTGGGGAAGTCGGCGTGCCGGCGGCGCCAGTTGCTGACGGCGGCGCGGCCGACGCCTGCGAGCCGTGCGATTCCGGCGGCGGTCACTTCTGTCGCGTTGTCCTGCACCCGCCCCGCTCCCCTCGTGCTGTGTGTGACGCCGAGCATAGCGGCGTACACATGATCCACGCATTCACGCCCGTGTACACACTCAACCCTGTGAACCGTGTTGACTCGGTTCACAGGCTCTGATCTTATTGACCCAGCGAAACGAGCGACTGCCGGGACGGAGGCGGTCGCCACGTCGGGGAGGGGATTTCCATGGGCATGAAAGGCAAGGTCGCGCTGGGCGCCGTCGTGGGCGTCGTCGTCATCGGTGTCGTGTCGGCGAACGCCGGCGGTGACGGCAAGAACGCGGGGTCCGGCAACGACGGCAAGGAGTCCTCCGCCTCCGCCCGGCACAAGCCCGGCGGCAAGAAGGACACGGGCAGACCGGAAGCGAAGACGAGGAAGGCCGCGATCTCGGGGGACGGCGACTTCCAGGTCGGCAAGGACGTCAAGCCCGGCACCTACCGCACCACCGGCAACACCGACGACATGTGCTACTGGGAGCGGGCCAAGGACGCGTCGGGCGAGACCGACTCGCTGCTGGCCAACGACAACGTCACCGGCTCCAGTTACGTCACCATCAACGCCACCGACAAGCTCTTCAAGTCCAGCGGCTGCAAGCACTGGGAGGCGGTCGACCCGAAGGCGAAGGGCTCACCCGCCTCGACGATGGCCGGCGACGGCGGCATGTTCAAGGTGGGCACCGACATCGCCCCGGGGACGTACAAGTCGACCGGCAACGCCGACGACTCCTGCTACTGGGAGCGCACCAAGGACGCCGAGCAGGGGCTCGACTCGATCATCGCCAACGACAACGTGACCGGTACGGCCGTCGTCACCATCCGCTCCACCGACGCCTATTTCAAGACCACCGGTTGCGGGAACTGGAAGAAGACCGGCTGACCGCGGCGGTCCGGCGACCCGCCGCCCCGCGCCCACCCGCACCTCTCAATCCCACACCGCCCACCTCACCCCCACACCCGCACACCACCCAACCCCAACACCGCTCACCATCTCTCTCACCAAGGAATTCCCATGCGTCGCACCGCACTTGCCGCTCTCTGCCTCGCCGCCACGGCCGCCGCGGGACTCACCGGCTGCCTGCCCGGGCAGGACAAGGCGGACAGCAAGCCGAAGGGCCCGTTCGCCGGGCAGAGCGGCGGCGAGATCGCCGACCGGGCGATGAAGGCCACCACCGGGGCCTCGTCGCTGCGGATGAAGGGCGACATAGCCGACGACGAGAGCAGCGGCGGCACCATCCAGATCGACATGGCCCTGAACAAGAAGGGCGAGTGCGCCGGCACGATGAGCATGGGCGGCCAGGGCAAGGCCGACCTGGTCAAGACCGGCAGCACCGTCTACATGAAGTACGACGAGGCGTTCCTGCGCGCGCAGAGCGAGGGCGAGTCCAAGGAGGACACCGACGCGGCCGTGTCGATGCTGGCCGGCAAGTGGACCAAGATGTCCGCGAAGGGCCAGGACGCCAAGGACATCGC
This sequence comes from Streptomyces sp. NPDC039424, assembly GCF_055639495.1. Lineage (NCBI taxonomy): Bacteria > Bacillati > Actinomycetota > Actinomycetes > Kitasatosporales > Streptomycetaceae > Streptomyces > Streptomyces sp. NPDC039424. Next base: position 191,720 of record NZ_JBVKAI010000010.1, on the reverse strand, counting down.
GGCCTTCTGCGACCTGGGCACGGTGCTCGGCGGCGCCGAGGACGGCAACTCCGACGCCACTCGCGGCAAGACGACCAGCGTCGACGGCACCCCCGCGATCGTGCTGCACGAGAAGGACGGCAAGGACCGCTACACGCTGTACGTCGCCACCGAGGGCAAGCCGTATCTGCTGCGGGTCGACGGCTCCTCCGCCAAGGACCCGGTGAAGCTGGCCTTCAGCGACTACGACCAGCCGGTCCCGGCGAAGAAGCCCACCGGGAAGATCATCGACCTGGACGCGCTGGGCGGCTGAGCCCGGTCCGCGGCTCGGGCCGCGGGGCCGAGGAGCTCATCGCGCGCTGAAGCGCTCCGGAGCCTCGGTGGGGTTGCCGCCGGTGGGGAGTTTCTGGCTGGGGCAGGACCGCAGGACCTTCTCCATCGCGGACTTCTCCGCCGCGGTGACCCACAGCCCGTACTTCTTCTTCACGGCGACCTGGGCGGCGACGTAGGTGCAGCGGTAGGCCTTGTTCGGCGGCAGCCAGGTCGCCGTGTCGCCGTCGCTCTTGCGGCGGTTGGTGCTCGCGTCGACGGCGATGAGGTTGAGGGGGTCGTTGGCCAGGGCTATGCGCTTGCCGGCGTCCCAGTACTTGGCGCCCTTCTGCCAGGCGTCCGAGAGGGCGACGACGTGGTCGATGTCGACCTGGCTGCGGCCGCGCCGGTAGGTGACGTCCTTGCCGGTGTAGGGGTCGGGGTCCAGCAGGCCGTAGGAGACCTTGCAGGTGCCGCCGGTGAACTTCACCTCCTTCAGGTCGCGTTTGAGGATGTCGTCCCGGGTGTCGCAGGAGTTGGAGTCGGTGTCGGCCCAGGCGGTGCCGAACCGGTCGCGGGAGTAACCGGTCTTCGGGGCGCGCCCCTTGACGGTCAGTGACTCCGCGGCGGCGAAGGCCGCGCCCCCGCTCCCTGTCGGTGCGGGCCCGGAAGAGCCCTCGGTCTGCTGTTCGGTGCACCCGGTCATGCCGAGCACGATGACCGCGGCGGTGACCGCCCCACCCCTCAGACGCCTCACGCGCGCCCCCCTCGCCTGCCCTGTTCCGCCCCCGCACGGGCGGACCGCTCCTGGTCCCACCGTAGCGGCCGGGAGTCCGGGAACGCAGGGCGCCCGGCGAGGGCCCGGAGGTGATCACCCCGGGCCCTCGTGGTGCCGCGGGCTAGGACCCCAGGATGGACGCGAGGAACTCCCCTACCCAGCCGAGCAGTTCCCGCCCGACCAGCGGCTTTCCTCCCACCTTGGCCGTCTTCGGTCGCGGCACCAGCACCTGGTGCACGGCCGGCTTGATGACGGTCCCCGGGTACAGCCGCTTGAGCCTGAGCTCCTGCGACTCGCGCAGCTCCACCGGAGCGAAGCGGATGTTGGTGCCCTGCAGCACGATCTCGCCGACGCCGCACGCACGCGCGAGCATCCGCAGGCCCGCCACCAGCAGCAGGTTCTCCACCGGCTCGGGCAACTTGCCGTACCGGTCGACGAGTTCCTCCCGTACGGCCTTGATGTCCTCCTCGGTGTTGGCGGAGGCGATGGCCCGGTAGGCCTGCAGGCGCAGCCGCTCACCCGGCGCGTAGTCGTGCGGGACGTGCGCGTCGACGGGCAGCTCGATCTTGACCTCGAGCGGCGGCTCCTCCTCGATCTCGCCGGTCTCCAGCTGGCGCCGGTAGTCCGCGACCGCCTCGCCGACCATGCGGACGTACAGGTCGAAGCCGACGCCCGCGATGTGGCCGGACTGCTCGCCGCCGAGGAGGTTTCCGGCGCCCCGGATCTCCAGGTCCTTCATGGCGACGTACATGCCCGCGCCCATCTCGGTGTGCTGGGCGATGGTCGCGAGCCGCTCGTGGGCGGTCTCCGTCAGGGGCTTCTCCGGCGGGTACAGGAAGTACGCGTACCCGCGCTCGCGGCCCCGGCCGACCCGGCCGCGCAGCTGGTGCAGCTGGGAGAGGCCGAAGGTGTCGCCGCGTTCGACGATCAGGGTGTTGGCGTTGGAGATGTCGATGCCGGACTCGACGATCGTGGTGGAGACGAGCACGTCGAACTTCTTCTCCCAGAAGTCGACGACGACCTGTTCCAGCGCCGACTCCGACATCTGGCCGTGCGCGGTAGCGATGCGGGCCTCGGGGACGATCTCCCGGAGTCTGGCGGCGGCGCGGTCGATGGACTCGACCCGGTTGTGGATGTAGAAGACCTGGCCCTCGCGCAGCAGTTCACGGCGGATGGCCGCGCCGATCTGCTTCTCCTCGTAGGGGCCGACGAAGGTGAGCACCGGGTGCCGTTCCTCCGGCGGGGTGGTGATCGTCGACATCTCGCGGATGCCGGTGACCGCCATCTCCAGGGTGCGCGGGATGGGCGTGGCGGACATGGTCAGCACGTCCACGTTCGCCCGCAGCTTCTTCAGCTGTTCCTTGTGCTCGACGCCGAAGCGCTGTTCCTCGTCGACGATGACCAGGCCGAGGTCCTTGAACTTCGTCTCGGAGGAGAACAGCCGGTGGGTGCCGATGACGACGTCCACCGCGCCCTCGCGCAGGCCCTCCAGGACGCCCTTGGCCTCGGTGTCGGTCTGGAAGCGGCTGAGCGCCCGCACGTTGACCGGGAACTGGCCGTAGCGCTCGGAGAACGTCCCGAAGTGCTGCTGCACCAGCAGGGTGGTCGGCACCAGCACCGCGACCTGCTTGCCGTCCTGGACGGCCTTGAAGGCGGCGCGGACCGCGATCTCCGTCTTGCCGTAGCCGACGTCGCCGCAGATCAGGCGGTCCATGGGGACCGACTTCTCCATGTCGTCCTTGACCTCGGCGATGGTGGTGAGCTGGTCGGGGGTCTCGGCGTAGGGGAAGGCGTCCTCCAGCTCGCGCTGCCAGGGGGTGTCCGTGCCGAAGGCGTGCCCCGGGGCGGCCATCCGCGCGCTGTACAGCTTGATGAGGTCCGCGGCGATCTCCTTGACCGCCTTCTTCGCGCGGGCCTTGGTCTTCGTCCAGTCCGCGCCGCCGAGCCGGTGCAGGGTGGGGGCCTCGCCGCCGACGTACTTGGTGATCTGCTCCAGCTGGTCGGTGGGGATGTACAGGCGGTCGCCGGGCTGGCCGCGCTTGGCGGGGGCGTACTCGACGACCAGGTATTCGCGGGTGGCGCCCTGGACGGTGCGCTGCACCATCTCGATGTAGCGGCCGACACCGTGCTGCTCGTGCACGATGTAGTCGCCGGTCTCCAGGGTGAGCGGGTCGATGGTCTTGCGGCGGCGGGCGGGCATGCGGGTGCCGTCGCGGCCGGCGGCCTTCTGCCCCGACAGGTCGGTCTCCGTCAGGACGGCGAGCTGTAGCGCCGGGTCGACGAAGCCGTAGTCGATCGAGCCGCAGGAGACGTGCACGACGGAGGGGGAGATCTCCGCGAGGTCGATGTCCAGACGGGCCGGGACGCCCTCGCCGCCGAGCACCTCGACCGTGCGGGCGGCGGGGCCGTGGCCCTCGGTGACGAAGACGGTGCGCCAGCCGTCGGCGAGCCAGCCCTTGGTGTCGGCCAGCGCTTTCGCCGTGTCCCCGCGGTAGGTCTCGGTCGCGTGCATCCCCAGCTTCAGGGTGTCCGCGTCGAGCTCCTCGTCCGCGGCGAACGGCGAGACCGACCACCACATCATGCCCAGCTCGCGCGCGCGGTCGCGGACGTCGGCGATGGACCACAGGGAGGCGGCGCCGACGTCGATGGGCGCCTCGCCGCCCCCGGCGGTGGCCGCCCAGGAGGCTTGCAGGAACTCCTGCGAGGTGGCGACGAGATCGGCGGCACGCGTGCGTACCCGCTCCGGGTCGCAGACGACGGCCATGGCGCCCTTGGGCAGCACGTCGAGCAGCAGCTCCATGTCGTCGACGAGCACCGGGGCCAGGGACTCCATACCCTCGACCGCGATCCCCTCGGCGATCTTGTTGAGCAGCTCGCCGAGCTCCGGGTGCTGTTCGGCGAGGGCACGCGCGCGTGTGCGGACGTCTTCCGTCAACAGCAGTTCACGGCAGGGCGGTGCCCACAGGCCGTGCTCGGCGACTTCGAGGGAGCGCTGGTCGGCGACCTTGAAGTAGCGGATCTCCTCGACGTCGTCACCCCAGAACTCCACGCGCAGGGGGTGTTCCTCGGTGGGCGGGAACACGTCGAGGATGCCGCCGCGCACGGCGAACTCGCCACGCTTCTCCACCAGCTCCACGCGCGCGTACGCGGCTGCCGCGAGGGCCTCCACGATCGCGTTCAGGTCAGCGGTCTGGCCGGTCTTGAGAGCCACCGGTTCCAGGTCGCCGAGGCCCTTGACCTGCGGCTGGAGCACGGACCGTACGGGGGCGACGACGACGGAGACCGGGCCGGTCTCGGGGTCGTCGGAGGTGGGGTGGGCCAGGCGGCGCAGGACGGCGAGGCGGCGGCCGACGGTGTCGCTGCGCGGGCTGAGCCGCTCGTGGGGCAGCGTCTCCCAGGAGGGGTACTCCGCGACGCCCTCCGCGGGCAGCAGCGTGCGCAGGGCGGCGGCCAGGTCCTCGGCCTCCCGTCCCGTCGCCGTGACCGCCAGTACGGGGCGGCCGGCCTCGCGGGCCAGGGCGGCGACCGCGAAGGGCCGGGCCGCCGGGGGGCCGACCAGGTCGACGTGCATGCGGTTGCCGTCCGCGGCCGCCCTGATCGCTTCCGCGAGGGCGGGGTCCTTGACTACGGCGTCGAGCAGACCGTGCAGGCTCATGGAGGGGCTTTCCGTCCTGGGGTGGGCAACGCGAATAGCCCGACCCTTGTGAGGGCCGGGGGTCTCCAGCGTACGACGCTGCGCTCGCGGGTGCCGGGGGCTGTGGACAACACCGCTTCCCGGCATCGAACGGCCCGGTGCCGGGAAGTCCGAAGACTTCCCGGCACCGGGCTCTCCCCCGCAACCCCCGTGTGCGGTGGTCGTACGGTCGTCCTGTCCGCGCGGCTACTCGGTCGCGATCGCGTTCAGTACGTTCATCCGCCCCGCCCGGAACGCCGGGACCAGCGCGGCGAACAGGCCCACGAAGGCCGCGCCGATGAAGACGGCGATGATGGTCGGCCAGGGGATCTCCAGGACGTTCAGGCCTTCCAGGGCGAGCAGCTTCTGGGCGGTGGCGCCCCAGCCCATGCCCAGGCCGAGGCCGAGGAGGGCGCCGAAGAGGGCGATGACCACGGACTCCAGGCGGATCATGCGGCGCAGCTGGCGGCGGGAGAGGCCGATGGCCCGCATCAGGCCGATCTCCCGGGTGCGCTCCACCACCGACAGGGCCAGGGTGTTCACCACGCCCAGGACCGCCACGATGATGGCCAGCGCGAGCAGGCCGTAGATCATGTTCAGCAGCTGGCCGATCTGGTCCTTCAGCGCCTCCTTGTAGTCGGTCTGGTCACGGACCTTGTACTGCGGATAGTCGTGCAGGGCCGACTTCAGCGCCTTGTAGGCGGCCGTCTGCTGGCCCTCCTCGGCTGTGCCGAAGACCAGGACGTCCAGCGGCATCCGGTCGGCGGGCACGTACTTCGCGACCGTGGCGATCGAGGCGTACATCGCGCCCTTGTCGATCACGGCGTCGTCGCTGGTGATCGCGCGGACGGTCAGCTTCGCCGTCGTACCGTCCTTGAAGTCGACCTCGACCTTGGAGCCGACGCTGATCCCGTGCTCCTTGGCGAAGCCCTCGAAGACGGACATCGAGTCGGGGCGGTAGGCGTCGGCGAGGCTGCCCGCGACCGTCTTGGACCGCAGGTCCTCGGCGTACGTCGGGTCGGCGGCGTTGATCGTCTCCTTCTTGGTGGTGCGGCCGTCGGGGGTGGTCAGGTTCGCGTCCAGGACCTTGTACTCCGTGACCCGCTCCAGTCCGGGCGCCGACTTCACGGCCTTCACCGCCGCCGGGATGATCGGCTGCTGCTGGTCGTTCTGGATGATGAAGTCGGTGCCGACGGTCTTGTCGAGCTGGTCGGTGGCGGAGGCCACCATGGAGGAGCCGACCACCGACAGGCAGGCGACCAGCGCCAGGCCGATCATCAGGGCCGCGCCCGTGGCGCCGGTGCGGCGCGGGTTGCGCAGGGCGTTGCGCTCGGCCATCCGGCCCACCGGGCCGAAGACGCGCAGCAGGACGGCGCCGAGCACGCGCACCAGGCCGCCGGCGAGCAGCGGGCCGATGACCACGAAGCCGATCAGGGTCAGCAGGATGCCCAGGCCCAGCCACGCGGAGCCGTCCTTGGCGTCGTCGGCCGTGCCGGCCACGTACAGGCTGCAGGCACCGGCGCCGGTGAGGAGGGTGCCGATCAGGGCCCGGACCCAGCCGGCCCTGGCGTCGGTGGGCGAGCCCGCGTCGCGCAGCGCGGCCATCGGGGAGACCTTGCCGGCCCGCCGGGCGGGCAGGTAGGCGGCCAGGACGGTGACCACGACGCCGAGGAGCAGGCCGACCGCCGGGGTCGTCCAGGCGACGGTCAGGTCGTCCGTGGACAGGTGCATGCCCATCTTGCCCATGAGCTTCATCAGGCCGACCGCGATGCCGATGCCCGCGCCGACACCGAGCACGGACCCGAAGACGCCCAGCAGCAGGGCCTCGACCAGCACGGAACGGTTGACCTGCTTGCGGGAGGAGCCGATCGCCCGCAGCAGGCCGATCTCCCGGGTGCGCTGGGCGACCAGCATCGAGAAGGTGTTGATGATCAGGAAGATGCCGACCAGGAAGGCGACCCCGGCGAAGCCGAGCATCGCGTACTTCATCACGCTCAGGAAGCTCTCGACGTTCTTCTGGTTGGCGTCGGCGACCTCCTTGGCGGTGCGCACCTTGTAGGCGCCGCCGAGTTCGGCCGTGAGGTTCTTCTTCAGCTGGGCGTCGCTCACGCCCTTGTCGGCGGTGACGTTGACGTCGGTGTAGACGCCGGTCTTTCCGACGAGCGTCCGCTGCGCGGTGCGGGTGTCCAGGTAGAAGATCGCCGCGCCGGGGTTGGTGACGGTGAAGGTGGCGATGCCGCAGACGCGCGTGGTGTGCGTGCCGACGGCGGTGATCACGCCGATCTCGTCGCCGAGCTTCAGATGGTGCTTGTCGGCGGTGTCCGCGTCGACCATGACCTGGCCGGAGTTCTTCGGCGCCGTACCGGAGGTGATCTTCATGGTGCGGGCGTCGTTGCCGTTCCAGTTGCCGACGACGGTCGGCGCGCCGCTGCTGGGCGAGAGGTTGTCCTTGTCGGCGTCGACGACGGTGGCCGCGGTGGAGAACACCGTGCCCTCGGCCGACCGCACGCCCTTCGCCCCGCGGACCTCGCCGAGCACCGAGGCGGGTATCACCGGCGGCTTGCCGGTGCCGGAGGTGGTGTCACCGCTGTCGGAGGCCGCCTTGGCGCTGACCGTCACATCGGACGACGTCGCCTGGAACAGGTTGTCGAAGGTGGTGTTCATCGTGTCGGTGAACACCAGGGTCCCGCTGACGAAGCCCACCGACAGCAGCACCGCTATCGCCGACAGCGCCATCCGGCCCTTGTGCGCGAAGAAGTTGCGCATCGAGGTCTTCAGGACGGTCATGACGTGCGCCCCCGGGCGTCGAAGTCCTTCATGCGGTCCAGTACCTGATCGGCCGTCGGCTGGTGCATCTCGTCGACGATCCGGCCGTCCGCGAGGTACAGCACCCGGTCCGCGTAGGAGGCGGCCACCGGGTCGTGGGTGACCATCACGATGGTCTGGCCCAGCTCGTCCACGGACGTGCGCAGGAAGCCGAGCACCTCGGCGCCGGCCCGCGAGTCGAGGTTTCCGGTCGGCTCGTCACCGAAGATGATCTCGGGGCGGGCGGCCAGGGCGCGGGCCACGGCGACGCGCTGCTGCTGGCCGCCGGAGAGCTGGGTGGGCCGGTGCTTGAGCCGCCCGGCGAGGCCGACGGTCTCCACGACCCGGTCCAGCCACGCCTTGTCGGGCTTGCGCCCGGCGATGTCCATGGGCAGCGTGATGTTCTCGAGCGCGTTCAGCGTCGGCAGCAGGTTGAACGCCTGGAAGATGAACCCGATCCGGTCCCGGCGCAGTTGCGTGAGCTTCTTGTCCTTCAGGCCGGTGATCTCGGTCTCGTCCAGGTAGATCTGACCGCTCGTCACCGTGTCCAGGCCGGCGAGGCAGTGCATCAGGGTGGACTTGCCGGACCCCGAGGGGCCCATGATCGCGGTGAACTGGCCGCGGGCGATGTCCACGTCGACGTGGTCGAGGGCGACCACGCGGGTCTCCCCGGACCCGTACGCCTTCACGACCTGCCGCGCCCGCGCGGCAACGGCCGTACGCCCTCCAGTGCCCCCGTGCCTGGGAATGGTCACAGCCGATGTCACGGTACGTCTCCTCTGTCGGTCAGCGGTCGGATCGCGAAGTGGTGCGTCGATCAGTCGCGAGGTGGTACGTCGATGAGTCTCGCGGGCGGCGGGGCCGCCGCGCGCTGGTGCGGAGCCCCGTCCTGCAAGGGGGGATAACCCCACCCCGCCGGTTCGGTCGGCCGCCCCCCAGCGGCGTAAAGCCAGGTTAAGGACGACCCCCGTGCCGTCTCGTCCTCCGGCGGTACGAAACCTCCCCGAGCCGTTGTACGGAGGAACCCCTAGGGGTGGTCCACCCACAGGTGGAGCCGGTCTCGGGGTGCGCCTCCACCCAACGGCCCAGTCAGGCTGCACCCTGCCGTCACGTGAGGGTCAAGTGGGAAGCTGTCGTCCGGCGATAGGTGCAAGGGACAAGAGACCAGGGGGGTTTCCGGTGGGCGGTACGGAACCGGCGACACGGGACACCGCACAGCACTCCGGAACCAGGCGGCGGGGCCCGGTCGTGGCCGCCCTCATGCTCACGATGGCGCTGGCCGCGCTGGACTCCACGGTCGTCTCCACGGCCGTACCGCAGATCGTCGGCGACCTCGGCGGGTTCTCCGTCTTCTCCTGGCTGTTCTCCGGCTATCTGCTCGCCGTCACCGTCACCCTGCCCGTCTACGGCAAGCTCTCCGACACCTTCGGCCGCAAGCCGGTCCTGGTCGCGGGCGCCGCCCTGTTCCTGCTCGGCTCGCTGCTGTGCGCCGCCGCCTGGAACATGGCCGCGCTGATCGCGTTCCGGATCGTGCAGGGCCTGGGCGGCGGCGCGTTGCAGGGCACGGTGCAGACCGTCGCCGCCGACCTGTACCCCCTCGCCGAACGGCCGCGGATCCAGTCCAGGCTGTCCACGGTCTGGGCGGTCTCGGCGGTCGCCGGTCCCGGGCTCGGCGGGGTGCTCGCCGCGTACGCGGACTGGCGGTGGATCTTCCTGGTCAACCTGCCCATAGGGGCCGCCGCCCTGTGGCTGATCGTCCGTCATCTGCACGAACCCGTCCGCGCCTCGGCGGTGCGCCGCCGGGTCGACTGGGCCGGCGCGCTGGCGGTCTTCGCGTGCGGCGGCGTCCTGCTGACCGCGCTGGTGCAGGGCGGGGTGGCCTGGGCGTGGCTGTCGGCGCCGTCGCTCTTCCTGTTCGGCACGGGACTCCTCCTCGTCGGGGTCGTGGTGGGGGTGGAGCGGCGGGCGGCGGAGCCGATCATCCCCGGGTGGGTGTGGCGGCGCCGGACGATCGCCGCCGTCAACCTGGCGCTCGGGGCGCTGGGCCTGCTGATGGTGGCGCCGGCGGTGTTCCTGCCGACGTACGCGCAGTCGGTGCTCGGCCTCGCCCCCGTGGCCGCCGGGTTCGTGCTGTCCGTGTGGACGCTGAGCTGGCCGTTGTCGGCGGCGCTCAGTCAGCATGTCTACCGGCGCATCGGCTTCCGCGACACCGCGCTGCTGGGCATCGGCGCGGCGACGCTGGTCCTGCTCGCCTTCCCCTTCCTGCCCTACCCGGGCCAGGCCTGGCAGCCGGCGCTGCTCATGCTGCTGCTGGGCGGCGCGCTGGGCCTGTTCCAGCTGCCGCTGCTCGTCGGGGTGCAGTCGACGGTCGGCTGGGCGGAGCGCGGCACCACCACCGCGTCGGTGCTCTTCTGCCGCCAGACCGGGCAGACCGTCGGCGCGTCCGTGTTCGGCGCGGTGGCCAACGGCGTGCTGGCCGCACGGCTGGGCGGCGCGGGCGACCTGGACTCGGTCACCCGGGCCCTCGCCGCCGGCACCGCCCCGCAGTCCACCCGGCACGCCATCGCCGACGCCGTCCACGCGGTCTACCTGGGCGCCGCGTGCGCGGCGGCACTGGCGTTCCTGGTGCTGCTGGTACTGGCGCCACGACGGTTCCCGGTCCTCGACGAGTGAGCCGCCCCAGCATGTCCGGCTCGACGACAGAGTGGCCCCCACCCCGTCAAGGCAGCCGGACCGACACCTCCGGGTTCCGCGGTGACGGTCCGTCGAGGAGGGGCTGGGGGGTTCCCTTCAGGTGCAGGTCGAAGAAGGCGGCCACGTACGTTCGGGTGATCGCTTCCGAGCGTCCCGAGGGAAGGACGTCGGGGTCCGCCGCGCCGATCAGTTCCGCGAGGAGGGGCGTGTCGGTGAAGGTGCCGTGGTCGGATCCGGCGACCGTCAGCCAGCGCTTCCAGCCGTCCAGGTGCTCCCAGGCCCGGTCCCAGGTCTTGTCCGTCCTGGGCTGCCCGAAGAGCAGGAAGGGGCGGCCGTCGAGGCCGGTGTCGGGGACCGGGGCGAAGAAGGTGCCGTCCATGTTGACGCCGGCCCGTACCCGGTCGTCGGCGGCCATGGTCGCGGCGGCCGCGTCGCCGCCGATGGAGTGCCCGGCCATGCCGATCCGCTTGGGGTCGATCATGCGCGCGTACCGCCACGCGGGATGCCGGCCGGTGAGCCGGTCCAGCACGAAGGAGACGTCCGCGGCCCGGCTCTCGGCGATGGCCGCGGGCCCGCCCGCCGGGGGCTCGTCGCAGATGGCGCAGGGCAGGGTCCGGCCGTCGGGGAGGGTCGTACCGGTGGTCTCGTAGAGGTGGTCGACGAGGGCGACGACGTACCCGCGGCTCGCGAGGTCCTCGGCGAGGCCGGTGAGCGTGGCGCGCGGCAGCGTGAAGCCGGGCGAGAGCACCACCAGCGGGAACGTGCCGTGCGCCGGGCGGGCACCGGGGTGCGCCCAGGTCCGTACCCCGCTGATCACCTCGGGGGGCACGGTGGAGTCCGCAACCTTCGCCGCCAGCAGGAGCCGGGCCTCCTCCTCGGTCATGTACGGGGCCGCCGGGCCGCCCGTTCCGCGCCGGGCCGGGTAGTACATCGACACCATCAGCTGCCGGGGGCCCGCGGACGGCACCCAGGGGTCCCGGCGGTGGGTGTCGACGAGGTGCAGCGTGCCGCGGCCGACGGCGTGCGGACCGGTCGGGCGGGGCAGCGCGGCCGGGGCCCGGTGCGCGGCCGAGGCGACGGCGGGCGCGGGGGCGGCGGAGGCGGGGGCCGCGGCGAGGACCGGCAGCGACAGGGCGAGCGCGAGCGCGGTGGCGGTGACAGCGGCTAAGTGGTGGGCTCCACGGGATCTGTTCATGCCCAGGACGGTAGGCGGCCGCTCGGGGCCTGACATCGCCTCAGGGGCGTACGGGCTGCTGGTCCTGTGGGCGCACGAAGGCCCCGCCCACGGGCGGACCGCAGGGCCCGCGCGTCAGACCCCGGTCGTACGCCCCCGGGTTAACGCGGGTAACACCCCAGGTCAGACGGTCTGCCGCGTAGTAAGCGCATACCGACCGTCCAGTTTGGTGAAAACGCCGCGCGAGCCGGAAGCCTGCGAGTAGCGTGCCGACCCGCTCCCCCACCCCTCCCTGCGGTCCGCCGCCACGGGCCCGAGCCACGCAAGGAGCCACGGGATGTCCCACGACCCGTACCCGCCCCGCCCCTCGCCCCGCCCCAACCCCACCTACCTCACCGACCAACCGCCCGCCACCTACCCCTGGCAGCCGCCACTCCCGGCACCGCCCCGCCCCTGGCAGGGGTCCCGCCGCGAACCGCTCGGCCACCACAGCGACCTGCGCATCCTTCGCGGCGCCTACCGCCGCCAGCGCCGCACCGCCACCTTCACCGCCCTCGGCTACTTCACCCTGTTCCTGGTGCTGTCCGCGTTCGCACCGGACCTCATGGCGCGCACCGTCTCCCCCGGCATCCCCACCGGCCTGCTGCTCGCCCTGCTCCAACTCCCGGTCACCTGGCTGGCGATAGCCCTGTACGAGCACACCGCGCGCCGCCTCGTCGACCCGCTCGCCGACCGCATCCGCAAGCAGGCGGAACTGGACGCCAGACGAGGGGCGGCACGATGACCGGCTTCAGCGACTCGGCGCAGGCGATGTCCCTGGTCGCCTTCAGCGTCGTCGCCACCATCACCTTGCTGCTGTGCGTGATGACCGGCCCGGGCGGAAACGACCTCGACGAGTTCTACACCGGCTACGGCTCCCTCTCCCCCCTGCGCAACGGCCTCGCCATCGCCGGCGACTACATCTCTGCGGCGACCGTGCTCGGCACCGGCGGAGTAATCGCCCTGTGCGGCTACGACGGGATCGTGCTGGCGCTCAGCACCGCCCTGTCACTGATGCTGCTTATGTTCCTGCTGGCCGAACCCCTGCGCAACGCGGGCCATTTCACCATGGGCGACGTGCTGGCCCGCCGCATGCCCGGGCGCTGCGTACGGATCACCGCCTGCGCGGTCACCATCGCCGCGCTGCTGCCCATGATGCTGATCCAACTGGCCGGCGCCGGACAGCTCGTGGCGTTCCTGCTCGGCTTCTCCGGCGAGTCGCTGAAGACCGGCTGCGTGATCGGCATCGGCGCCCTGATGATCAGCTACGCGGCGATCGGCGGGATGAAGGGCACCGCCCTCATCCAGATCCTGAAGATCGTGATGCTGCTCGGCTCCGGCGCCGTCGTCGCCGTCCTCATCCTGCACCGCTTCGACTGGCACCCGGGCGCACTGTTCGACGCCGCAGCCCGGCAGAGCGGCGCCGGAGAGGCCTTCCGTCGCTCCGGACTGCAGTTCGCGGGCGGCCCCGCACCCCGCCTGGACATGATCACGTCTCAGCTGACGATCGTGCTGGGCGGTGCCTGCCTGCCGCACATCACCATGCGCGTGTACACCGCCTCCAGCGTCCGCCAGGTACGCCGCTCGATGTCCTGGGCGGTGTCCTGCGTGACCTTGTTAGTACTGGTCATCATGGTCGTGGCGACCGGTGCGACGGCCCTGGCCGGCCGCGGCGCCATCGCGGCGGCCGACCCGCACGGCAACACCGCCTACCTGCTGGGCGCACGGGCGGCGTTCGGAACCGAGGTCTCCACGGCGGAGACCCTGCTGTTCACCACCGTCACATCCGCGATCTTCCTGACCCTGCTCGCCTCCGTCGCCGGCATGATCCTCGCCTGCGCCAACTCCCTGGCCCACGACGTCTTCGCCGCCCGCGTACAGGAGATGCCCGCCCCCCGCGAGATGGCGCTGGCCCGGCTCTCCGCCCTCGCGATCGGCATCCCCACGATCCTGCTGGCCACCCTGGTCCAGCACCACAGCCTGCAGCCCCTGGTGATCCTCTCCTTCTGCCTCGGCGCCTCCGCCATCGCCCCCGCCCTGGTCTACGGCCTCTTCTGGCGCCGCTACACCCGAACCGGCCTGCTGAGCACCCTGATCGGCGGCTCCCTCACCGTCCTCCTGCTGATGCCGGGCACCAAGCTGGTCTCCGGCTCCCCCACCGCCGCCTTCCCGCACGCCGACTTCAACTGGTTCCCCCTCACCACGACGGGCCTGGTCTCCATCCCGGCGGGCTTCCTCTTCGGCTGGCTCGGCACGATCGCCAGCGGCCGGCGCAACGCGGAGGAACAGCGGCGCCGGTACGAGGCCGTGGAGAGCCGGATCCTCGCGGGAACGGCACGCGAGGGAACCTGACGGACAGCCGGGGCCTCGTCCCGGCTGCCCGACCGGCCACCCCGGCTACTCGACCGGCCGCCCCGTCAACGAGATGAGACTGCTGCGCACATGGTCCATCTGCGTCTGCATGTCGTCCCACGTCTCCCCGTGCTCGCACAGCACCCGTTCCGTCTCCCGGGCGATCCGCTCCGCCCGCGTCTGCGCCTGAACGAGAATCTCGGCGGCCCGCACATGCGCCTCCTCCTGGCAGCGCCGCGCCACCTCCTCCGCCTCCCCCAGCTCCCGCTTCGCCTCCGACAACGCCGCCTCCGCCCGCGCCACCAGTTCGACGTGGAGCGCGTCGAGCGCGACCGACCGCTCGGCCTCCTCCCGCTCCAGAGCCGTCCACCGCTCGGCGTGCTCCCGGACCTGCTCGGCCAGCATCCCGGAGGTCCGCTGGCGCACCTCCCGCAACGCCGCGAGCGCCTCACCGCGCCGTGCCTTCACCTCGCGCCGCGTGCCGACCCGGATCTCCTCGGCCTCGGCGCGCGCCGCGGCAAGCCGCTGCCCGGCCCACTCCTCCGCCTCCGCCAGCAGCACCTGAGCCCACTCCTCGGCATCCCGGCGCACACCCAGGGCATACGCCTGCACCCGCGCGAGCTCCTCCTGCGCCTCGCACCGCGCGGACTCCCGTACGGCCCGCGCCTCTTCCACCCCGAGCTGGAAGAGACCGCGTGCGCGCTCCCCGAGCGTCTCGTACGTCTGCGGCGCGAGCCCCGCCACCGTCTCGCGCAACCGGGCCGCCTCCGCCTCCATGTCCTTGGCGAGCACGGTGAGCCGGGCGGCCCGCTCCCAGGCGGCGTCCCGATCCCGCGAGAGCGCCTCGGCGAAGGCGTCGACCTGGTCGGGCCGGTAGCCGCGCCCCCGCACGGCGCCGAAGCCGTGCGGCGACACCGGTGCGCTGCTCATCCTGTGACCCCTCTCCGCCGGACACACACGAAATGATGATTTCGGGCATATCTTGATGGATCGGGCGCAAGTGTCCCTAACGCGACACACGAAAGGGCCGGACCCGTCACCCGGGCCCGGCCCCACGAACTACGGAACGCGCGCTACAGCAACCCGTCCCACATCTGCTCCAGCAGCACCGACCACCAGCTCTCCGGCGACCCGAGCGCCGCCGGGTCCAGCGACGCCAACTGCGCCTGGAAGTCGACGGTCCAGCGACCCGCCTGCTCCGGATTCAGACCGAACCTGAGCCGCCACATCCGGCCCAGCAGCGCCAGACAGCGCGCGAACTCGGGCAGCCCCGTGTTCACGAACTGCGGCGGCACGGGCCCACCGTCCGGCCCCGCCTCCACCGGCACGGCGACGATGTTCGCCGTCCCGTACTGCACACAGAGCGCCTTGCCGAAGTCGGTACCCATCACCAGGTACGACCCCGCGTCCGGCGCCGGCCGCACCCCACGCTCCTGCGCCAGCTCCGCCAGCGTCGGCACCGGACGGTTCTGCTGGGTCTGCGCCCAGAAGAACGGGCCCATGTCCGCCGGCAGCCCCGCCACCACCAGAGTGTGCGCCACGATCGGCGGCACCCCCTGACGCGACACCGCCGCCTGATCGAACCGGAACACACCCGGCCCGAACGCCGCCGCCAGCTCCTGCGCGATCGCCTCGGGCGGAATCGGCGGCGCGGGCTGCACCTGCGGCAGCGGCGCCCGCACCGGCGCCGGCCGCGCCGGACCGTCCGCGACCTGGTGCAACTCGCCCTGGTGCGCCAGCAACTGCTGCATGCCCTGCTGCCGGCTCGCGTGATCCGTCCCGTACGGCGCGATGCTCGCGATCCGCGCCTGCGGCCACTGCTCCCGGATCATCCGCGAGCAGTACGCACCCGGCAGCTCGCACGACTCCAGCTCCGTGTGCAGCTCCAGCACCTGGTTCGGCGGAACGTTCATGGCGCGCAGCTCGTGGTAGATCTGCCACTCCGGATGCGGGGTGCCCGGCGCCGAACGCCGGATCAGCTGCTGCTCCGAACCGTCCTGCGCGCGGTAGCGCAGCACCGCCTGATAACCGGGGCCCACCATCGGCTGCCCCTGCTGCGGATACCCGTACGCCGGAGGCTGCCCGGGCGGGGGCATCGCACCGGGCGGCGGCATCGCACCGGCCGGGGGCGGCGGCATGGCACCCGGCGGCGGCATGGCACCCGGGGGCGGCATCGCACCGGGCGGCGGCATGGCCCCGGGCGGCATCGGCTGCGGGGCGCCCGGCACACCGGGGCCACCGGGCATGCCCGGCGCCTGCGGAGGCGGAGGCGCGCCGGGACCGGCCACCGGAGGCGCCGCCAGCACGGTCTCCGCGTGATGCACGGCCCCACGCCCGGCCCCCGGGGCACCGGGAACACCAGGCGCGTTGGGCACACCGGGAGCACCCGGCGCACCCGGAGGCTGCGGCGCGCCCCCGCTCATCGGGTTCGGGCCGGCCAGCATGGTCGCCGCGTGGTGGGCCTCACCGGGAGGCGTACCGCCCGGGACCCCCGGCGGCTGCGGACCGCCCGGAGGCGTCGGCACACCGGGAGCGGACGGCCCCTCGGGCCCGTCCGGTCCGAGCGCCGACACCATCTGCGTCGGCACATACCCGCCCGCCGCACCCGGCGTCCCAGGCGCACCCGGCGGAGGCAGCGGCGCACCCGGCGTCCCAGGCGCACCCGGCGGAGGCGGCGGCGCACCCGGCGTCCCAGGGGCACCCGGCGGAGGCGGCGGCGCACCCATCCCCCCGCGCGCCCGGCGCGGCGGCGGCGCGGCCTTGCTCGTCGCGGCGTCCGCGATGTCCCCCGCGTTCGGCGCCAACGGCCGCCCCGGCCCACCCGGACCGCCGACCGGAGGCCGAGGCGCGTCCGGAGCACCCGGGACACCCGGGGCACCCGGGGCACCCCCCGGAGCCTGCGGATAGCCATAACCGGGCGCACCCTGCGGGCCACCCGGAACCGGCGGCGGAGGAGGCGGAGGCGGCGCACTCCCCCGCGGCACACCGGGAACCGGCGGCACGGGCGGCGGAGTACCAGGAGTTCCCGGCACCTGCGGATAGCCGTACGGCGGCGCGGGCGGCGGAACCGAAGCGTCCGCCACCGGCTCGACCGCCGTGGGCGGCAGCTGACTGCCCCCCGAGAGCAACGCGGTCTTCGCGTCCGGCGGAGTCTGCGGACCGTCGTCGGAATCGCTCAGCGGCGGCGCGAACACCGTCGCGGGCAACGGAACGGAACGATCCTCACCCGCGTCCGCGTTCGTGTCCGTCCCTGCCCACGGAGTCGCCCCCACAGGCACCTCCGGCGCATCCGAACCACCCCGGCCACCGGGTCCACCGGGTCCACCAGGCACAGCATCCTCAGGCTCGGCAGCCGGCACCGGCACCCCCGCCTGCGTCTCCGGCAGCGCACCATTGCCCGCACGCCGGTCCGGGATCCCCAGCTTGTCCGCGGCCTCCTGCAACCACTCCGGCGGACTCAACAAGAACGACGTCTGATTCAGATCCACCCGCGCCGCGGGCGCCGGCACCGCGTCCGCCACCTCGTCCTCACGGCCGTACTCCTCCTCGTACCGGCGGATCACCTCACCCACCGGCAACGCGGGCCACAGCGTCGCCTCACCGCTGTCCCGCGCGATCACCAGCCGCTGCCCGCCCGCGTCCGACCGCGGACCCTCCGCACGGTCCTCGCCCCACACCACGAAGCCGAGCTCGAACTCCCGTACCCGCACCTCACGGTGCTGGTACACCGGCACATCCCCGTTGATCCACTCTTCCGCACGCTCCTGCGCCTGCGCGAACGTCACCATCGCCGAAGCTCACTCCCCCACGGAAGAAACCGGAACGGCACGCGCGAAACCGCCGTCCACCATCAGGTTCGCCACCGTCTCCAGCTCCGGCGGACTGCCCGCCAGCCGCGACAGGAAGGCATCGAAGTCATCACCGCACGGCAACAGCAACCGCTCCACCCGCTCGGCCGGCGACCACCCCGGATCCACGTCCCGCACATCGTCGTACGCGCAGAACCACACCGAACCGGCCCGCTCGCCGCGCACCTTCACCGCCAGCAACCCACCCTGCACGAAGGACACCCCCAGGTAATCCTTCGTCAGATGGTCACGCAGACACTTGTTCACATACACCAGGTCATTGACCGCCGCCTCGTCCCGCACCGTGAAGAACGGCTGGTCCACCAGCAAGCCCAACTCCGCGTCCAACGCCGTACCCACCGGCGCACACCCGCCGGCCGCCTTCAGAAAAGACCGGTACGCGCCCGGCAGCCGGTACCCCAGGTCCTCCTCGACCCCCTGCACCTGCTGCTCCGTCACCGCCACACCCGACTTGGGCAACCCGAAATGCGCCGGACGCGTCTCCTGCAACGGCCGCGTCCCCCGCTTCCCCTGATCCACCCGAGCCGTCGCCACCCCACCGTGATGCCGCAGCAACGCCTTCACCTCGACCGGAACCAGCTCCAGCCGCCGCGAACCCACCACGTGATGCCACGTCCACCCATGCGGCGTCGCCACATCCGGCACCGTGTCCCACAGCTCGTGCCCCGACGCCGCCAACGCCGCGTTCGCCGACACATAGTCCGTCAGCCGCAACTCATCGACACCGAAACCCTCGGGCGGATCGGCGACCTCAGCCGCCGCACGCGCATAGGACGAGAAATCGGGGTACCCGCCCTCGTCAACACGTACCCCTCTCGGGTGACGTGCCGCCCGGACCGGATCCGGGAAATGCACGACCTGCCCGGCATAGGCCGCATTCGGCGGCGCGGCTTGCTGCCCGAGCCGACCTGTCGTCATGGCGGTAGCCCCCTGCGGCGTCATCTCTGGCCTGTACGGCGGTGTTCGATCGCGGACGCCGACAGCCTATGCGGTACATCGACCCCGGTCACCGGGCCTCCACTTCCGTGACCAGCCGTCACCCCGCCGTGACAGCCAGCCCAAACCCGGGCGTGTCGCGCCGCCCCAGCTTCCCCACCAGCCACGGCATTTGGCACTCTGTGTCCTTCGGGTGAAGCCCGGGAGGGAAGATGACCATGAACACCATGCAGGCCGGAGGCGGTGGAAACATGCGGGCCGGCGACCCCCGCATCGGCTGGAGCAGCACCGAAACACTCCACACCCCCACCCTCCTGCACCGCCGCGACGGCATCCTGCCCACCGTCGCCGCCGCCCTCTCCGTCCGCGGCACCACCCTCACCGGCACCGCCGCCCGCGGCGATCAGCCCCCGCCCCTGCACCCCCTCGTCCAGGACTTCCTCGACACCCTCAGCAGCGCCCAACGCGACCGCTTCACCGGCCGCTGCGCCGAAACCATCCTCATCTCCCGCCAACTCGCCGCCGCCGACGCCGCCCGCAGCAGACGCGCCGCCCGCAAGCCCATGACCAACGGCGAAGCCCGCAAAGCCCTCAAACAGGCCAAACTCACCGCCCGCCGTATACGCGAGGACGGCGACCCCCTCCACGGCAGCTTCGCCACCCCCTGCCGCGCCTGCACCGCCCTCAGCGCCCACTTCGGCGTCCGCATCGTCGACCCCGCCACGGCCGCCGACTGAGCCGCCGACCGAGCCGACGACCGGCCCCCACCGCCACAGCACCCCGCACAGGCACGACGAACGAAGGGCAGATGCACACCGACCGCTCCTCCACCACACGCTTCGCCGTACCCGTCGACGCCGCCCTGCGCGCCGCCGGCTGGCAACCCGGACGCTGGGACATAAAGCAGGCCGAATACTGGGCCGACGCCCTCCGCGACCACACCTCACCCGCCGGACACCGCCACACCGTCTTTCCCGCCGCCGTCGAGGCCTGGGCGGAATTCGGCGGCCTGCACATCACCCCCACCGGCCCCGGCCGCCAGGTCGCCCCCGCCACCCTGCACCTCGACCCTCTGCACGGCCTCCACCTCGCCCGCACCCTCGGCGACCTCGGCCGCGCCCTCGACACCGACGTCTGCCCCCTCGGCGAGGAAAGCGACACCCACTCCCTCCTCGCCATCGACGCCACCGGCCGCGTCTACGCCCTCGACCACACCGGCGACTGGTACCTCGGCCCCGACATCGACCACGCCCTCACCGCACTCGTCGCGGGCATAGAACCGGTACGGCTCACCGCGGTCTGACCCCGCTACGCCGCCGGAATCACCGCCGACACCCGGAAACCCCCCGCGTCCGTCGGCCCCGACACGAACACACCACCCAGCGCCGCCACCCGCTCCCGCATACCCAGCAGACCGTTACCCCCCGAAGGCAACCGCGCCGCCGACGCCGACCCCGGCTCCGGCGGCGGCCCGTTCTCCACCTGCATCGCGATCTCCGACACCCGATGCGCCAGCCGCACATGCGTCTTCGCACCCGCCGCGTGCTTGTGGACGTTGGTGAGGGCCTCCTGCACCACCCGGTACGCCGTCTGCTCCACCTCCGGCGCGTAGTCCCGCACATCGCCCTCGACCGACAGATCCACCACCATCCCCGCGGCGGCCGACTGCCCGATCAACTCATCCAGCTCCGACAGGCACGGACCCTCCGCCCCCGCCTCCTCCTCCACCAACCGCGCAGCGGCGACCACGCTCACCGACGCCACCGGCACCGGCGCGCCCGACCGCAACACCCCCAGCATCTCCCGCAACTCCGTCAGCGCCTGACGCCCCATGTCCCCCACCAGCGCCGCGTTCTTCACCGCCTTGTCGGGGTCCTTCCGCGCGACCGCCTGGAGCGCGGCTGCGTGCACGACCATCAGACTGACGCGATGCGCGACGACGTCATGCATCTCCCGGGCGATCCGCGTCCGCTCCTCACCCCGCGCCCACTCGGCCCGCTCCTCCGCCCGCTCCGCCAGCAACTGAAGCTCCCGCTCCAGACTGTCGGCCCGCTCTCTGAGACTCTCCATGAGCCGGCGCCGCGCACCGACATACAGCCCCATGAGGATCGGCGGCGCCGTCAGCCCGAGAGACGTCGTGATGGCAGCGAACGGAACGAACCAGTCACCCAGGGTCAAATCACCCCGAGCCATGTCCTGCCGCACCCGCACGAACGTCACGATCATCGTCCCCACCAGGGACATCCCCGCCAACGCCACCAGAATCCGGCGCGGCAGCTCACACGCCGCCAGCGTGTACAGGCCCACGATCCCCATCAGAAAGCCCATCTGGGCCGGCGTGATCGCGATCGCCACCAGCACGACCGCGATCGGCCACTTACGACGGAGCAACAACACGGACCCGGCGATCAACCCGAACACGATCCCGACCGCCAGCGGGATCCCCGCATCCCGGGCGAACGGGATCCCCTCCGCCCCACACTCCACAGCCGACACCAGCGCGAGACCCCCGTCGAGCACCGCGCTGCGCCACCTGGCCCACCACCATGGGCCGGTCAGGGCCCTGGCGTCCTCTTCCCCCGTCGTGGTCATGCGTCCAGCCTACGGTCGGCAGGTGCCGCTTTTCCGGTGAGTTTCGCGGACTGGCCTACACCACACTCCGTAATCGAATAACAGTGAAACCGTCCGGTATCCCTCGAACTGCTGAACCACGCCCGTTCGAGGCCGGAACCGGGCATTCCGGCTGGACGGTGTTCCTGGAGGGCGCCCTGTACGGCATAGTAGGAGGCGTCGCTCAACGACCTGACTGAATGTCTGGTTTAGTTAAGCTTGATCCCCCGTGGTGTAATTGGTAAGCACTGTGGCTTTTGGTGCCATCTGTCCGGGTTCGAGTCCTGGCGGGGGAGCACATACTCAGTTCGGGCCCTGACAGCACTGTCAGGGCCCACTCTCGTGTCCCCCAAGAAACGCCCCGGTATCCTGCGGATGTCACCCCACCCATCAGAGCCGAAGGGCAACTCCGTGAGCGCCATTCGCCCGGCAGCCGTCGTCGTTCTCGCAGCGGGTGAGGGCACCCGTATGAAGTCGGCCACTCCGAAGGTCCTGCACGACATCTGCGGCCGTTCCCTGGTCGGTCATGTGCTGGCCGCCGCACGCGAGTTGGACCCGCAGAACCTGGTCGTCGTCGTGGGCCACGCCCGGGAGCAGGTCACCGCGCACCTGGGCGAGATCGACCCGGACGTCCGCACCGCGGTGCAGGCGCAGCAGAAGGGCACCGGACACGCCGTACGGATGGGTCTGGAGGAGCTGGGCGGCGGGGGCGACGGGACCGTGGTCGTGGTGTGCGGGGACACTCCCCTGCTCACCGGGGCGACCCTGAAGCAGCTCGCCGGGACGCATCACGCCGACGGCAACGCGGTCACCGTGCTGACGGCCGAGGTCCCGGACGCGACCGGATACGGCCGCATCGTCCGCGACGAGGCCACCGGTGCCGTCACCGCGATCGTCGAGCACAAGGACGCGACCGAGGCCCAGCGGGGCATCCGTGAGATCAACTCGGGGGTGTTCGCGTTCGACGGGCAGCTCCTCGCGGACGCTCTGAAGAAGGTGCGGACGGACAACAGTCAGGGCGAGGAGTACCTGACCGATGTGCTCGGGATCCTCCGTGAGGCGGGGCACCGGGTCGGGGCCTCCGTCGCGGGTGATCACCGGGAGATCGCCGGGATCAACAACCGTGTGCAGCTCGCGGAGGCGCGTCGCATTCTCAACGACCGTCTGCTGGAGAGCGCGATGCTGGCCGGGGTGACGATCGTCGACCCGGCGAGCACCTGGGTCGACGTCACCGTCACCTTCGAGCAGGACGCGGTCGTGCATCCGGGTACGCAGCTCCACGGTTCCACCCACCTCGGTGAGGGCGCGGAGGTGGGTCCGAACAGCCGACTGAGGGACACGCAGGTGGGCGCGGGGGCCCGGGTGGACAACACGGTCTCGGACGGCGCCCGTATCGGGCCGCAGGCGAGTGTCGGCCCGTACGCCTACCTGCGCCCCGGCACCCGTCTCGGCGCGAAGGGCAAGATCGGCACCTACGTGGAGACGAAGAACGCGTCCATCGGGGAGGGGACCAAGGTCCCGCATCTCTCGTATGTCGGTGACGCGACGATCGGTGAGTTCACCAACATCGGTGCGGCGAGTGTGTTCGTGAACTACGACGGTCAGGAGAAGCACCACACGACCGTGGGCTCTCACTGCCGTACGGGTTCGGACAACATGTTTGTGGCTCCTGTCACGGTCGGGGACGGTGCGTACACCGCCGCGGGGTCCGTGATCACGAAGGATGTGCCGCCCGGTTCGCTGGCCGTGGCCCGTGGTCAGCAGCGGAATATCGAGGGTTGGGTGGCTCGTAAGCGTCCGGGGAGCGCGGCGGCGAAGGCGGCCGAGGCGGCTTCCGGCGGGGGCTCGGGCGAAGACTGACCGGAATCGAGTGCGTCAAACACGGCGTACCGTGATAAGTGCACACCCGCACGCCACCAGCTGAGACACCTCTGAGGAGACAGTGCTGTGACCGGGATCAAGACGACCGGCGAGAAGAAGTTGATGTTCTTCTCCGGCCGCGCCCACCCCGAGCTTGCCGAGGAGGTCGCCCAGCAGTTGGGTGTCGGGGTCGTCCCGACGAAGGCCTTCGACTTCGCGAACGGCGAGATCTATGTGCGTTATCAGGAGTCGGCGCGTGGTGCGGACTGTTTCCTGATCCAGAGCCACACGGCTCCGATCAACAAGTGGATCATGGAGCAGTTGATCATGATCGACGCGTTGAAGCGTGCGTCGGCTCGTTCGATCACCGTCATCGTGCCGTTCTACGGTTATGCGCGGCAGGACAAGAAGCACCGTGGGCGTGAGCCGATCTCGGCGCGTCTGATCGCGGACATGATGAAGACGGCGGGCGCGGACCGCATCCTGACGGTGGATCTGCACACGGATCAGATCCAGGGCTTCTTCGACGGGCCCGTCGATCATCTCTTCGCTCTTCCGCTGCTCGCGGACTACGTGGGTGCGAAGGTGGACCGGGACAAGCTGACGGTCGTCTCGCCGGACGCCGGGCGGGTGCGGGTGGCGGACCGCTGGTGCGACCGGCTGGGCGCGCCTCTTGCCATCGTGCACAAGCGGCGTGACAAGGACGTGGCGAACCAGGTGACCGTCCACGAGGTCGTGGGTGAGGTCAAGGGCCGGGTGTGTGTCCTGGTCGACGACATGATCGACACGGGTGGCACGATCTGCGCCGCTGCCGACGCGCTGTTCGCGCACGGTGCGGAGGATGTGATCGTGACGGCGACGCACGGTGTGCTGTCGGGTCCGGCGGCGGACCGGCTGAAGAACTCGCGGGTGAGTGAGTTCGTGTTCACGAACACGCTGCCGACTCCGGGTGAGCTGAACCGGGAGCTGGACAAGATCACGGTGCTGTCGATCGCGCCGACGATCGCGAGTGCGGTGCGCGAGGTGTTCGAGGACGGTTCGGTGACGAGCCTGTTCGACGAGCAGTGATCCCTGCTTGATGGCCCGCGCCCGTAGGGCGCTCAAGGTCAATTTTTCCGCGGCCTCCCTCGCCGAGTAGACTGCTGCAGTTGCTCGGCGAGGGAGGCCGTGTCCGTTTCGGCGGATGTGCGGCTGTCCGTTATCGACGCGCTCTTCGTAGCAGGCCGTTCGTGGCCGGGTGACCACGTCCGTTTCCTAGTTCTACGAGGAGTGAACATGTCCGAGGTGAAGATCACCGCCGAGACGCGCAGCGAGTTCGGCAAGGGTGCGGCCCGTCGTATCCGCCGTGACAACAAGGTTCCCGGTGTGCTGTACGGGCACGGTTCCGACCCGCTGCACCTGACCCTTCCGGGTCACGACCTGCTGCTGGCGCTGCGTACGCCGAACGTCCTGATCTCCCTGGACATCGACGGCAAGACCAACGAGCTGGCGATCCCGAAGTCCGTGCAGCGTGACCCGATCAAGGGCTTCCTGGAGCACGTGGACCTGCAGCTGGTCAAGCGTGGCGAGAAGGTCACGGTGGAGATCTACGTCCACACCGAGGGCGAGCTGGCCCCGGGTGGCAACCTGCTGGAGCACGTCCTGAACGCGCTGCCGGTCGAGGCCGAGGCCACGCACATCCCGGAGTCCGTCACGGTGTCCGTCGAGGGTCTGGCGGCCGGCGCCTCCATCCTGGCCAAGGACATTCCGCTCCCGTCCGGCACCAAGCTGGCCGTCGAGGAGGACACGGTCGTCCTGCAGGTGCTGGCCGCGCAGGCGGAGGAGACCACCGAGGGCGAGACCGAGGGCGAAGAGGTCGCCGAGGCCTGATCCTCGTTTCTCATCATCGTTTCGTCAGCCGCTGTTCCCGTGGGGGACAGCGGCTGGCGCGTATCAAGGAGAGATGGACGTGACCACTCCCGCAGGTGGCCCCTGGCTCGTGGTGGGGCTCGGCAATCCGGGGCCCGAGTACGCGATGAACCGGCACAACGTGGGCTTCATGGTGGCCGATCTGCTGGCCGGGCGGATCGGGGGGAGGTTCAAGCGGGCGGGCAAGGCGCAGGCGCAGGTCGTGGAGGGGCGGATCGGGCCGCCGGGGCCGGGGAACCGCCGGGTGATTCTGGCGAAGCCGATGTCGTACATGAATCTGTCGGGTGGTCCGGTGAACGCGTTGCGGGACTTCTACAAGGTGCCGCTCGCGAATGTCGTGGCGGTGCATGACGAGTTGGACATCGATTACGGGATGCTGCGGCTGAAGCTGGGGGGCGGGGACAACGGGCACAACGGTCTGAAGTCGATGACGAAGGCGATGGGGGCGGACTATCACCGGGTGCGGTTCGGGATCGGGCGGCCTCCGGGGCGGATGCAGGTGGCGGACTTCGTGTTGAAGGACTTCTCGTCGGCGGAGCGCAAGGAGCTGGACTACTTCGTGGACCGGGCGGCGGACGCGGTGGAGTGTCTGGTGATCGAGGGGCTGGAGCGGGCGCAAAGCACGTACAACTCCTGACTTGTCGCCCGCCGGAGCCCGCTGGAGTTGACCGGTCGTGGGGGTATGGCCAATGATCCCGGCCATGCCTGCCACAGCCGCCCGTTCCCGCCAGGCCTCGTATGCCGCCCTCCGGTTCGGGCGGGTCGCGGCGATGGGTACGGTCGCGGCGCTGATCCTGATCGCGGGGGTGTGGGCGTCCTGGGGTACGGCGCAGCACGTGATGCTGACGAAGGGCCGGGAGAGCGGCACGGTCCGGGTGACGGAGTGCGGTGACGACGGGTGTACGGGGTCGTACGCGCCGGTGTCGCAGGGGTCGAGGGCCCGGAACCGGGTGGTGATCGCCCAGTCGGTGGCGGTGCGCGAGGGCGGGACGTACTCGGTGGTGGTGAAGCCGGGTTCGGACGAGGTGGTGCGTTCGGGGCCGGCGGGGATCCTCTATGCGTGGGTGCCGCTCGCGGGTGCGTTGTTGCTGGCGTCTGTGGTGGTGGCGGGTGGTCTGCGGCTGACGCGGGTGGCGTGGGTGCTGGCGGGGTCGGGGGTGGCGCTGCTCACGGCGGCTTTCGTGACTGTCTGAGGTGGAGCATGGGAGTGCCCCCGGGTTCGTGTCGATCCCGGGGGCACTTTTCTGTGTGGGTCAGCCGGTGTTGCGCAGGCCCGCCGCCACGCCGTTGACGGTGAGCAGCAGGGCGCGGGAGAGCAGCGGGTCGGGCTGTTCGCCGGCGGCGGCGGCGTCGCGCTGGCGCTTGAGGAGGGTGACCTGGAGGTAGGAGATGGGGTCGAGGTAGGCGTCGCGGATGGCGAAGGTCTGCTTGAGGACCGGGGTGGCGTCGAGCAGTTCCTTCTCGCCGGTGATCTTCAGGACTTCGGCGACGGTCAGTTCGTGTTCGGCCTTGATGGTGTCGAAGACGTGCTTGAGCTCGTCGGGGACGAGGGTGTCCACGTAGTGCTGGGCGATGCGCAGGTCGGTCTTCGCGAGGGTCATCTCGACGTTGGAGATGAAGTTGCGGAAGAAGTGCCACTGTTCGCGCATTTCTTCGAGCACGGTGTCGAGGCCGGCTTCGCGCAGGGCCTTGAGGCCGGAGCCGACGCCGAACCAGCCGGGGACGATCTGCCGGGACTGGGTCCAGCCGAACACCCACGGGATGGCGCGCAGTCCGTCGAGCGAGACGCCGGAGCCGGGGCGACGGGAGGGCCGGGAGCCCAGGTGCAGGTCGGCGAGCTGGTCCACCGGCGTCGACGCGAGGAAGTACGTCGGCAGATCGGGGTCCTCGACCAGGGCACGGTAGGCCGCGTGGGCGGCGTCGCTGACCACGTCCATGGCGGCGTCCCAGCGGGCGAGGGCTTCGTCGGACTGGCGGGGGGCGGTGTGCAGGGCGGAGGCCTGGAGGGTGGCCGCGACCGTCAGTTCCAGGTTCTCCCTGGCCAGGGAGGGGATCAGGTACTTGTCGGAGATGACCTCGCCCTGTTCGGTGACCTTGATCTCGCCTTCCAGGGTGCCCCAGGGCTGGGCGAGGATGGCGTCGTGGGAGGGGCCGCCGCCGCGGCCGACGGTGCCGCCGCGGCCGTGGAAGAGGCGGAGCCGGACGCCGTAGCGGTGGGCGACGTCGCGCAGGCGGCGCTGGGCTCGGTGGATCTCCCACTGGCTGGTGGTGATGCCGCCGAACTTGGAGGAGTCGCTGTAGCCGAGCATGACCTCCTGGACGTCTCCGCGCAGGGCGACGAGGCGTCGGTAGGAGGGGTCGGAGAGCATGTCCTCGAGGATGGTGTCGGCGGCCTTGAGCTCGTCGGTGGTCTCCAGGAGGGGGACGATGCCGATCTTGGCCCAGCCCGCGTGGAGGTCGAGGAGGCCGGCCTCGCGGGCGAGGACGGCGGCGGCGAAGACGTCGTCGGCGCCCTGGCACATGGAGATGATGTAGGACTCGATGACCTCGGGGCCGAAGACTTCCAGGGCCTTCTTGATGGTCTGGAAGACGCCGAGGGTCTTCTGTCCGGCCGCGTCGACGGGTGCCGGGGTGGGGGCCAGGGGCCTTCTGGACCTGAGCTCCTTGGCGAGGAGCTTGGTGCGGTAGTCGCGGGGCATGTCGGCGTAGCGCCAGGATTCCTCGCCGAGGCGGTCGAAGAGCTGACCGAGGGCGTGGTGGTGGGCGTCGGCGTGTTCGCGTACGTCCATGGTGGCGAGCTGGAGGCCGAAGGCGGCGAGGGTGCGGATCGTGCGGGCGAGGCGGCCGTCGGCGAAGAGGCCGCCGCGGTGTGCGCGCAGTGAGGTCTGGATGATCCGCAGGTCGTGGAGGAGCTCGGCGGTGCCGAGGTAGTCGCGGCCGGGCTGGTGGGGGGTGCCCTTGGCGAGGCGCTGCTTGGTGTTGGCGAGCTTCTGCCGGATGCAGGTGGCCTTGAGCCGGTAGGGCTCCTCGGCGTTGAGGCGCTTGTAGCGCGGGCTGATCTCGGGCAGGAGTTCGAGGTCGGTCTGGAGGGATTCCAGGAGGTCCTCGGTGGCGCCGGTGTAGCGGATGGAGTTGGAGAGCAGGCCGCGGAGTTCGTCGACGGTCTCCAGGGCGTCGTTGATGCCGTGTTCGTGCTGGAGGATGAGGACGTCCCAGGTCACCTGCGGGGTGACGTTGGGGTTGCCGTCGCGGTCGCCGCCGATCCAGGTGCCGAAGGTGAGGGGCCGGGTGTCGTCGGGGAGCTTGACTCCGACCCGTTCCAGTTCGGCGGTGAGGTCTTCCAGGACGTCGCCGACGGCGCCGGCGTGGAGTTCGTCGAGGTAGTAGATGGCGTTGCGGGCCTCGTCGGCCGGTTCGGGGCGTACGACGCGCAGTTCGTCGGTCTGCCAGACGAGGTCGATGTTCTCGGCCAGCCGGGTGTCGTGGCGGCGTCGGTCGGACTCGATGACAGGGGTTTCCAGGAGCGCGGCGACGCGCCGGAGCTTGTTGAGGACCGACCGGCGTGCGGCCTCGGTGGGGTGTGCGGTGAACACCGGGCGAACGTTCAGGTGGGCGACCGACTCCCGCACGTGTTCGGGGTCGGCGTCCTTGAGGCGGTCGGCGGTGCGGGCGAGGAGGCCGCCCTCGGCGGCGCGCCGGGCGCGCAGCTCGCGGCCGCGGTGCACCTGTTCGGTGACGTTGGCGAGGTGGAAGTAGGTGGAGAAGGCGCGGACCAGCTTGGCCGCGGTCTGAAGTTCGGTGCCGCGCAGCAGCTCGGCGGCGGCTTCGCCGTCCTCGCGGGTCAGGTGGCGGACCCTCTCGACGAGCTCGAGCAGCTCGGGGCCCTCTTGGCGGACAAGGGTCTCGCCGAGTAGGTCACCCAGTCGCCGGATGTCGGCGCGCAGCTCGCTGCTGGTCGTGGTGGTCTGGTCGTCGGCACTGCTCACAGGTGCGGCTCCTTGCAGTGTTGAAGCTCGTCTGGGAGGGGACCCGTCGTCTGGGCCGTCTGCCGCGCGGCGGGCGCCGCATACGGGCCGGACATCCGGGAAGAAAACAGAGCGGACCGCGCTGTCCGACCGACATCAAGGATAGGTGTCCACACGGACGCGCAGGCCGTCGGGCTCTTGCCGCCGGACTGCACGCTGACATACTTACGACGCCGTAGGTTACGGGACCGTAGGAAAGTGCCGCTCGGTCTCACTCGGTTCCTCCCCCCGGCAGCTGTCTCGACCCTCGACCCCACAGGGGACGCGCATGACCTCAACTTCCGATGTGATGGAAGACGCCTCGCAGTCGACCGACCCCCCGATCCCCTCCGCCACGCTGGGCGGCGAGCAGAAGCGTTCGATCGAGCAGATCACGCTGCTCCTCTTCATCACCGTGCCGTTCCTGGCCCTGCTCGCGGCGGTGCCGCTGGCGTGGGGCTGGGGTGTGAGCTGGCTGGACCTCGGTCTGCTGGTGTTCTTCTACTTCCTGGGCTGCCACGGCATCACGATCGGTTTCCACCGGTACTTCACGCATGGTTCGTTCAAGGCCAGGCGGCCCTTGCGGATCGCCTTGGCGATCATGGGTTCGCTGGCGGTCGAGGGGCCCCTGGTGCGCTGGGTGGCCGATCACCGCAAGCACCACAAGTTCTCCGACGCCGAGGGGGACCCGCACTCTCCGTGGCGGTTCGGGGAGACGCTTCCGGCGCTGATGAAGGGCCTGTGGTGGGCGCACATCGGCTGGATGTTCGACGAGGAGCAGACGCCGCAGGACAAGTACGCGCCGGATCTGATCAAGGATCCGGCGATCCGGGCGATCTCGCGGCAGTTCGTGCTGTGGACGATGTTGTCGCTGGCCCTGCCGGCGGTGATCGGCGGGCTGGTCACGATGTCCTGGTGGGGCGCGTTCACCGGGTTCTTCTGGGGCTCACTCGTACGGGTGGCTCTGCTGCACCATGTGACGTGGTCGATCAACTCGATCTGTCACGCGGTCGGCAAGCGCCCGTTCAAGTCCCGCGACCGCTCGGGGAACGTGTGGTGGCTGGCGGTGCTGTCCTGCGGCGAGTCCTGGCACAACCTGCACCACGCCGACCCGACCTCGGCGCGGCACGGTGTGATGCGCGGCCAGGTGGACTCCTCGGCGCGTTTCATCCGCTGGTTCGAGCTGCTCGGGTGGGCGTACGACGTGCGCTGGCCGTCACGCTCGCGTATCGATTCGCGCCGTAACACCGGGGAAGACGGCTCTCGGCGCCGGAAGGAGACGCCCGAGGCGGCATGATTGACGCCGTGGCGACCGACTCCAGCAGCACCCCGAGCAATGACAAGCCGCGGCGTGCGCGTCGCACCCGGATGACCGGTGCCGAGCGCCGCCAGCAGCTGCTGGAGATCGGTCGCACGCTCTTCGCGGCGAAAGGTTTCGAGGGCACGTCGGTGGAGGAGATCGCGGCGAAGGCCGGGGTCTCCAAGCCGGTGGTGTACGAGCACTTCGGCGGCAAGGAGGGGCTGTACGCGGTGGTGGTGGACCGCGAGATGCGGCGCCTGCTGGACATGGTGACCAGCTCCCTCACCGCGGGGCACCCGCGTGAGCTGTGCGAACAGGCCGCCTTCGCGCTCCTCGACTACATCGAGGAGTACACGGACGGCTTCCGCATCCTGGTCCGCGACTCCCCCATCCCCCAGTCCACGGGCTCCTTCGCCTCCCTGATCTCCGACATCGCCACCCAGGTGGAGGACATCCTGGGCCGCGAGTTCAAGTCCCGCGGCTTCGACCCCAAGCTCGCCCCGCTGTACGCGCAGGCCCTGGTCGGCATGGTCGCCCTGACCGGCCAGTGGTGGCTGGACGTACGCCGCCCGAAGAAGGCCGAGGTCGCCGCGCATCTGGTGAATCTGGCCTGGCACGGCCTGGACGGGCTGGAGCCGAAGCCGCGGTTGATCGGGCACCGCAAGAGCTGACCCTCACGAAGAGGCCTAGCGCTCTAGCGCCCCTTCCGGGCCACCGTGAACAGACGGCGGAAGGGCAGGACGGTGCCGTACTCGGCGCTCGGGTAGGCCTGCCGGAGGAGGTCGCGGTACTCGGCCACGAAGGCGTCGCTGGCCTCGGGGTCGTCGGCCAGGGCGGTGAGGGCGGGGCGCAGGCCGGTGCCCTTGACCCAGTCGAGGACGGGATCCTCGCCGGTGAGGACGTGGTGGTACGTCGTCTCCCACACGTCGGTCGCGCAGCCGAGCCGGGCCAGCCGGTCGAGGTAGACGCCGGGGGCGTGCACGGAGTCCTCGTGGCGCAGGACGTCGGCGAGGCGGGACTTCCAGCGCGGGGTGGCGGCGAGTTCGCGCATCAGGGCGTGCAGGGGCGCGTCGATGTTGTTCGGGATCTGGAAGGCGAAGGTGCCGCCGGGGGCGAGGCCGTCGAGCCAGGCCGCCAGGGCGTCCAGATGGCCCGGGACCCACTGCAGGGCGGCGTTGGAGACGATCAGGTCGTACGTCCGGGTGGGCGCCCAGGTGCGCAGGTCGGCGTAGGTGAAGTCGAGGCTGCCGCCGCCCGGGGTGGGGCCGCCGTGCTCGACGTCGGCCTTGTCGAGCATGGCGCGCGAGTTGTCGTACCCGGTGATGTGCGCGGTGGGCCAGCGGTCGGCGATCACCGCGGTGACGTTGCCGGGGCCGCAGCCGAGGTCGGCGATGCGGGGCGGGTCGCCGGGGAGGTCGAGGACCCGGGCGAGGAGGTCGGTGAAGGGGCGGGCGCGGTGGCCGGCGTGCCGGAGGTACTGGTCGGGGTCCCAGGCAGGAGTGGTCATGTACCCATACCTTTCCTGCGATATATCTTGATGTCAAGAGGCTTCATGTCAAGAGACTTCATGTCGACACAACCACTACACTGATCGTCATGGAGGACGAGGTCGATCGGCTGGTCGCTGCGTGGCGCCGGGAGCGCCCGGACCTCGACGTGGAACCGCTCGAGGTGCTCAGCCGGGTGAGCAGACTGGCCCGGCACCTGGACCGGGCGCGCCGGCTGGCCTTCGCCGAGCACCAGCTGGAGCCCTGGGAGTTCGACGTGCTGACCGCGCTCCGGCGCGCGGGAACGCCGTACCAGCTCTCGCCGGGACAGTTGCTGACCCAGACCCTGGTCACCTCGGGCACCATGACCAACCGCATCGACCGGCTGGCGAAAAAGGGCCTGGTGGAGCGGCTGCCCGACCCCAGCGACCGGCGGGGCGTACTGGTCCGGCTGACGGACGAGGGCCAGGACCGCGCCGACCAGGCCCTGGCGGGCCTGCTGGACCAGGAACGGGCGATCCTCGCCGAGCTCTCCCGAGCCCAGCGCAGCGAACTGGCGGCCCTGCTACGCCAGCTGACCGCCCCGTTCGACAACATCCCCGGCTAGATCCACCGGCCCCACCCCGGCCCGTCGCGCGAGGGCGACGGCGGCGAGGGTGGAGTGGACGCCCAGTTTGCCGAGGACGTTCTGCATGTGGGTGCGGACGGTGTGCGGGGAGAGGAACAGGCGTTCGGCGACCGCCTTGCGGCCGAGGCCGGCGACCATGCAGCGCAGTACCTCCCGCTCGCGCGGGGTGAGGGACTCCACCAGCCGCTCGCTCTCGGTGCGGTGCTTGCGCGCGGCGGTCAGCTCCCGCAGTACCCCGGTGAGCAGGGCGGGCGGCAGATGGGTCTCGTCGCGCAGGACACCCCGGATCACGTTCAGCAGCCGGGACAGCGAGCACTCCTTGGCGACCCACCCCGAGGCGCCGGCCTGCAGCGCGAGCGCGGCCCGGCGCGGGTCGTCCTTCTCGGCGAGGACCACGGTCCGTACCCCCGGCTGTGCCGTCCGCACGCCCGCGACCAGCGAGAGCCCGTCGACCAGCCCGTCCTCGCCGACCTCCGGCACCGGCACGGCCGGGCGCCCGCCGGGCAGCCGGCCGCCCAGGTCGGCGTCGACGAGCAGCACGTCGTACCGGCGGCCCTCGCCGGCCGCCCGCTCCAGGCAGCGCAGCGCGGCCGGGCCGCTGCCGGCCGCGGAGACGTCCACGTCGGGCTCGGCGGCCAGTGCGGCGGCGAGCGACTCGGCGAAGATGCGGTGGTCGTCGACGACCAGGACTCGGATGCGAACCACTGAAACCCCCACTGGTCCGGAGAACGACGACCTTGCGGGTACGACCCCACGGCTGACGGAACACGAACCGCACGGCCGCCGCCGTGCGGACACTGCTACCCCCACCGCGGGTGTCGTACCCGCGTGTCTCGCCCCCTGATCAGCACCGGCCCCCACCGGCGCTGCACATCAGGGTACGGACCGGGGCGGGCAGCGGAAGGCTATTTGCAGAACTGGCCGTCCGGCGCGTTTATGGTGTGGCGCATGTTTCGTATTGAGGCGGAAGTCGACAAGGCCCGACGTGATCTGCTCCGCTCCCGTCTGCGGGACAGCGACACGGCCGCGTCACCCGTCCTCGCCGCGCTGCGCGGCACGCCCGGCGAACACCAGCGTCCGCTGCACGTCTGGGCCTCGGGCGGGACGGGGGATCTCGCGGGCGGACTGGTCGGGCACACCTGGGCGACCTGGCTGCACGTGTCCCACCTGTGGGTCGACGCCCGCCACCGCGGCTCGGGGCTGGGCTCCCGCCTCCTCGCCGAGGCCGAGCGCATCGCCCGCACCGACCGCGCCTGCCGCAGCGCCCGCCTGGAGACCTGGGACTTCCAGGCGCCGGAGTTCTACCGGAAGCAGGGCTACGAGGTGGTGGGCGTGATCCCCGGCTACCCGCCGGGGATCACGGAGTACACACTGACGAAGACGCTTCGCTGAGCCGGCTCAGCCGACCCGCCGCGCCCCCGCCGCCGGCACCGCCTCGAACACCCGGGGAGCCGTGAAGCCCGCCACGGCGAAGGCCTCCTCGACGGCCTTGCCGATCGTGTCGACGTCGGCGGCCTGGGCCAGCACGATCGCCGAACCGCCGAAGCCGCCGCCGGTCATCCGGGCGCCCAGCGCGCCGGACGCCAGCGCGGTGTCGACCACCAGGTCCAGCTCGGAACAGGAGATCCGGAAGTCGTCCCGCAGGGAGGCGTGCCCCTCCGTCAGCACCGGGCCGATCGCCCGCGTCTCGCCCGCCCGGAGCAGGGCCACCACCCGCTCGACGCGCTGGTCCTCGGTGACGACGTGGCGCACCAGACGGCGCACCTCCTCCTCGTCGCCCAGCCGATCGAGGGCCTGGTCCAGCTCGTCGTAGGGGATGTCCCGCAGCGCGTCCACGCCCAGCAGCGCCGCGCCCTTCTCGCAGCCGGCCCGCCGCTTGCCGTACTCGCCGCCGCTGTGGGCGTGCTTGACCTGGGTGTCGACGACCAGCAGGCGCATGCCCTCCGCGGCCAGGTCGAAGGGGATCTGGTGCTGGGAGAGGTCGCGGGTGTCGAGGAAGAGGGCGTGGCCCTCCTCGCAGCACGCGGACGCCGTCTGGTCCATGATGCCGGTGGGCGCGCCGACGTAGACGTTCTCCGCGCGCTGGCACAGGCGGGCCAGCTGCCAGCGCTGCAGCCCGAGCTCGTACAGGTCGTTCAGGGCGAGGGCGACCACGACCTCCAGGGCCGCCGAGGAGGACAGGCCCGCGCCGGTCGGGACGGTGGAGGCGAGGTGGACGTCGGCGCCGGTGACCGGGTGCCCGGCCTCGCGCAGCGCCCAGACCACGCCCGCCGGGTACGCCGTCCACTCGCGGTCGCTCTGCGGCGCCAGCGCGTCCAGGGAGAGTTCCACGACCCCGCCCTCGATGTCCGCCGAGTGCAGGCGCAGCACGCCGTCCGTACGGCGCGAGACCGCCGCCGTCGCCACGTGGGGCAGCGCGAACGGCATGACGAAACCGTCGTTGTAGTCGGTGTGCTCGCCGATCAGGTTGACCCGGCCCGGCGCCGACCAGACGCCCTCCGGCTCGGCCCCGTACAGCTCGACGAAGTCCTGGCGGACCTGCTGTGCCCCCACTACTGCTCCCTTGCGATGTGCTGGGCGAACTCCCACGCGTCCGCGACGATACCGGCGAGGTCCGCGCGGGACGGCTGCCAGCCGAGGCGTTCGCGGGCGGTCTCGGCGGAGGCGACCAGGACGGCCGGGTCGCCGCCCCGGCGGGGCGCCACGACCTCGGGGATCGGGTGGCCGGTGACCTTGCGGACGGTCTCGATGACCTCGCGGACGGAGAAGCCCTCGCCGTTGCCGAGGTTGCAGATCAGGTGCTCGCCGGGGATCGCGGCCCCGAGTGCGAGCAGGTGGGCGTCGGCGAGGTCGGCGACGTGGATGTAGTCGCGGACGCAGGTGCCGTCCGGCGTCGGGTAGTCGTCGCCGAAGACCGAGATGGCCTCCCGGCGGCCCTGTGCGACCTGGAGGATCAGCGGGATCAGGTGCGACTCGGGGTCGTGGCGCTCGCCGTGGGCGCCGTAGGCGCCCGCCACGTTGAAGTACCGCAGCGACACGGCACCGAGGCCGTGGGCCGCCGCCTCGCCGGTGATCATGTGGTCGACGGCGAGCTTGGAGGCGCCGTAGGGGTTGGTGGGCTTCGTCGGCGCGGTCTCGACGATCGGGATCTGCTCCGGCTCGCCGTACGTGGCGGCCGTGGAGGAGAAGACCAGCTTGCGCACGCCGGCCTCGCGCATCGCGCCGAGCAGGGCCATGGTGCCGCCGACGTTGTTGTCCCAGTACTTCTCGGGCTTCACGACCGACTCGCCGACCTGGGAGAACGCGGCGAAGTGCAGGACGCCGTCGTAGGAGGGGTCGAGCCACTTGCCCGCGTCGCGGATGTCGCCCTCGACGAACGCGGCGCCGGAGGGCACGCCCTCGCGGAAACCGGTGGAGAGGTTGTCGAGGACGGTGACCTCGTGGCCGGCCTCCAGCAGATGCCGGGCGACCACGCTGCCGACGTAGCCCGCGCCGCCGGTCACCAGATACTTGCCGCTCATGAACTCGCTACCTCTCGCAGTCGCTCGGCCGCGCGCTCCGGCGGCACGTCGTTGATGAACACGTTCATGCCGGACTCGGAACCCGCGAGAAACTTCAGCTTGCCGGAGGTGCGGCGGATGGTGAAAAGCTCGAGGTGGAGCGCGAAGTCGTCCCGCGTCACGCCTTCGAAGTCCTCCAGCTGGCCGAACGGCGCCTGGTGCCAGGCGGCGATGTACGGCGTCGGAGGCTCACCCTCACCGAAGATCCGGTCGAAGCGCCTCAAGAGTTCCAGATAAACCTGGGGAAACTCTGAGCGCGCCGCCTCGTCCAGGGCGAGCAGATCGGGGACGCGGCGCTTGGGATACAGGTGGACCTCGTAGGGCCAGTGCGCGGAGTACGGCACGAAGGCCACCCAGTGTTCACCCTCAAGGACGACACGCTCATCGGCGGTTTCGCGCTCCAGGACGGCGTCGAACAGGTTCTCCCCGCCGGTGGCGTCCTTGTGGGCCGCCAGCGAACGCAGCATCAGCGCGGTGCGCGGTGTGGTGAACGGGTACGCGTAGATCTGCCCGTGCGGATGCTGGAGCGTCACCCCGATCTCGGCCCCCCGGTTCTCGAAGCAGAACACCTGCTCGACGGCGGGGAGATGCGACAGCTCCGAGGTCCGGTCGGTCCACGCTTCCAGGACCAGCCGGACCTGCTCCTCGGTCAGCCCGGCGAAGGAGGCGTTGTGGTCGGACGTGAAGCACACGACCTCGCAGCGGCCCGAGTCGCCGGCCAGCGAGGGGAAACGGTTCTCGAAGACGACGACGTCGTACGACGAGTCCGGGATCTCGCTCAGACGGTCTCCCTGCGAGGGGCACAGGGGGCATTCGTCGGCGGGCGGGTGGTAGGTGCGGCCCTGCCGGTGCGAGGCGATGGCCACCGCATCGCCGAGCAGCGGGTCGTGTCGTACCTCCGAAGTGGTGACCGTGCGCTCCAGCGGGCGCCGGTCCACCGCGTCGCGCACCGCGTCGTCCTTCAGGTCGTAGTAGATGAGCTCACGACCGTCGGCCAACCGGGTCGAGGTCTTCTTCACCGCGACTCTCCATCCGTCCACCCAGCAAGGCACCAAACAGAACCGCACACATCAAAGCACAAACCCCCACGACAGTCACCATCACAATCAAACAAAGAACACCAAGCAAGGTGAACGCCGCATGCGAACCCCCACATACCTGGCCGCCGAGCTCCGGCTCCCCACCAACTGGCTCGACTACACGATCCTCGCGATCTATTTCGTCGTGGTCCTGGGTATCGGCTTCGCCGCCCGCCGGTCGGTGAAGACGAGCCTCGACTTCTTCCTCTCCGGGCGCTCCCTGCCCGCCTGGATCACGGGCCTCGCCTTCATCTCGGCCAACCTCGCCGCCACCGAGATCCTGGGTATGGCGGCCAACAGCGCCCAGTACGGCGCCTACACCGTCCACTGGTACTGGATCGGCGCCATCCCGGCCATGGTCTTCCTCGGCCTGGTGATGATGCCCTTCTACTACGGCAGCAAGGTCCGCTCGGTCCCCGAGTTCCTGCTGCTCCGCTTCGACAAATGGGCTCACCTGCTCAGCTCGGCCCTGTTCGCGTTCGCCGCCATCCTGATCTCCGGCGTCAACCTCTACGCCCTCGCGATCGTCGTCGAGGCGCTGCTGGGCTGGCCGCAGTGGGTGGCCATCGTGGTCGCCGGCTTCTTCGTCCTCGCCTACATCACCCTCGGCGGCCTGTCCTCGGCGATCTACAACGAGGTACTCCAGTTCTTCGTGATCCTGGCGGCCCTCATCCCGCTCTCCGTCCTCGGGCTGAAGAGGGTCGGCGGCTGGGGCGGCCTGACCGACAAGCTCACCGCGCTGCACGGCCCCGACTTCACCACCGCGTGGGGCGGCACCGGCATCGGCCACGCCAACCCGCTCGGCGCCAACTGGCTGACCATCGTCCTCGGCCTCGGCTTCGTCCTGTCCTTCGGCTACTGGACGACGAACTTCGCCGAGGTGCAGCGCGCCCTGTCCGCCAAGAACCTCTCCGCCTCGCAGCGCACCCCGCTGATCGCCGCGTACCCGAAGGTCTTCATCGTCTTCCTGGTGATGATCCCCGGACTGGTGGCCGCCGCGCTCGTGCCGAACATCGGCACCTCCGGCTCCGACCTCCAGTACAACGACGCGATCCCGTACCTCATGCAGGAGCTGTTGCCCAACGGCGTGCTCGGCATCGCGGTGACCGGTCTGCTCGCCGCCTTCATGGCGGGCATGGCGGCCAACATCTCGTCCTTCAACACGGTGTTCACCAACGACATCTGGGGGAGGTACGTGGTCCGGCACCGCCCGGACGCGTACTACGTGGGCTTCGGGCGGCTGATCACGGCGATCGGTGTCGTCGCCTCCATCGGCACGGCGTTCCTGGCGTCCTCGTTCTCCAACATCATGGCCTACCTCCAGACGCTGTTCTCCTTCTTCAACGTGCCGATGTTCGTCGTCTTCATCGTCGGCATGTTCTGGAAGCGGGCGTCGGTGAAGTCCGGCTTCTGGGGGCTGCTCGCCGGGACGGTGACCGCGATGGTCAACTACTTCGTGCTGTACAAGAAGGACATCATCGGCATCCCCACCGACCAGGGAGCCAACTTCGTCTCCGCCATCGCCGGATTCGTCGCCGGCGCGGTCGTCATGGTCGCCGTGTCGCTGTTCACCGCGCCCAAGCCGGAGCACGAACTCCAGGGCCTGGTCTACGGCACCCGCTCCCCCGGTATGGCCGAGCCGGCCGCGCCCGGGGACGAGGCCTGGTACCGCAGGCCCGCGCTGCTGGGCTGGGGCGCGGTCATCCTGGCCGCCGCCTGCTACATCCCGTTCTCGTTCTGACCGCGGGAGGATGGAGGAACCATGTCCGAGTACCACGGGTATTCCGAGGAAGACGTCCAGCGGGAAGTCACCGAGCTGGAGCACAAGTCCGCGACCGCCGCGCGGATCTTCGACCTGCGGCGGATCATCGGCGGCCTGTTCGTCGTGTACGGGATCATCATCACGATCGCCGGGATCACCGACTCCGACGCCGAGATCGCCAAGGCGCAGGGCATCAACATCAACCTGTGGACCGGCATCGGGATGCTGCTGCTGGGGATCTTCTTCCTGGCCTGGCTGAAGCTGCGGCCCACACCGCCGCCGGTGCCGCCGCTGCCGGAGGAAAAGGAGTCACCGGCGCCGTGAGGCCGTGGGGCCCGGGCCTCACTCCGGCCCCGTCGCCGCCCGGTCCAGCAACCCGGTCCGTGCCGCCAGCGCCGCCGCCTCCAGACGGGAGCCCACCCCCAGCTTCATCAGGACGCGCTGGACGTGGGTCCGGGCCGTCGAGGGGGCGATGCCCATGCCTGCCGCGATCAGCCGGGTGTCCTCGCCGTCGGCGACGCGGACCAGGACCTCGACCTCGCGCGGGGTGAGCATCTGCAGCAGGCGCTGGCCCTCGTCGTCGGGCTGGGCGGCGGGGTTCAGCAGCTCACCGAAGGCCCCCTGCAACAGCTGCGGGGCCACCGCCGCCTCCCCGGCCCTGGCCTTCATGATCGCCCGCTCGACGCCCTCGATGCGCTCGTCGTGCCGGACGTAGCCGGAGGCGCCCGCGGCGAAGGCCGCCGCTATCCCGCGCGGCGACGGCACCGGCCCGAGGACCAGCACCGCCACCTGCGGGCGCTCCCGCTTGATCTTCACCACCGGGTCGAAGATCCCCGGCTCGGCCGGCGCCGCCGTGCCCAGCAGGCACACCTCCGGCGCCCGGCTGATCACCAGGTCCGCCGCGCCCGCGGCCGGCGCCGCCGCCGCGAGCACCCGGTGCCCCCGCAGCTTGAGCGCCGAGGCCAGCGCCTCCGCGAGCAATCGGTGGTCGTCGACCACGATGAGCCGCACTCCCATAGAGCAACCCCCCAGTCCCCCCCATGGATGCCCCACTATGGATGCCCACGGTCCACATGGACAGAGGGCCCCCCGGCACCCCGCCCTTCATGCCCCCGGAAGCTACACGCTTGTTCGACGTCGCGCTGCCCCTACCGGTGAGAAGCGCCCGGATCGGTGATCAGCCGCCCGCGCCGAACGCGACCACCAGGTACTCCTTGCCGTAGGAGGAGTCGGACTTGTGTGCGTAGATCGCCGACATGTACAGGTGGCCCTGCGCGTACCGGATCTCCGCGTAATCCGGCAGCATGCTGGTCTCCGCGTCGTGCACCGCGTCGGTGGCCGGGTTCTCCAGCAGCTTGGTCTGCTTGAAGGAGCCGCCGGCGATGCTGACGATCTGGCCGCCCTTGTCGTACGGCGGGTGCTTGTACGCGATCAGGTTGCCGCCGTCCATGCGCAACGGGAAGATCGTGTAGCCGTCGCCGGCGACGGCGCGCTGGCCGGTCTGCTTGCCGGTGCCGAGGTCGAACGCGACGACCTCGTTGGTCTTGCTGTAGTCGCCGGTGCCGTCGTGCTCCTCGGTCGGCAGGTACAGCCTGTCGTTGCCGACGACGATCTCCTTGCAGTACTCGATGCGGGTGATGCCGTCGCAGCGGCCGGCGTAGGAGTCGCCCGGTGCGGAGATCCGGGTGCGCAGCTTGCCGGTCTTGTTGTCGATGGAGAAGTAGTCGGAGATACCGCTGCCGTCGCCCGCGCTGTCGCCGACGTCGGCGGCGACCACCAGCGGGTCGGTGGAGACGACGCTGGCGTAGTCGATGCCCTCGGCCATCTTGTACTCGGAGATCACCTTCCCGGACTTCGGGTCGATGGTCTGGATGTGCAGCTGCCGGTTGTCGTAGTCGCCGCACTTGCGCACCGCGACCAGCTTCTCGCCGCCGCCGTACCCGGCGTCGTAGCAGGTGTCGGCCGCCTTGGGCTGCCACAGCACCTTGCCGGAGGTGATGTCGAAGGCGGCGCCGCCGCTGGTGCTGCCGACCGCGACGGTGTTCTGCGCGACCGTCACATTCTCGAAGCTGATCGGGTAGTCACCGGAGTCGACCGACTTCGTCCACAGCTTCTTGCCCGCGTCGAGGTCGATCGCGGCGACCTGGCTGCATCCCTCGGAGGAGTTCTTCTTGGGCATCCTCGGCTGGAAGGTGACCGCCGTCTTCCCGTCGGAGGTGACGTGTTCGGTGGCGGCGCAGACCGGGCCGGGCAGCTTGATCGTCCAGACCTTGC
Organism: Streptomyces sp. NPDC039424; assembly: GCF_055639495.1. NCBI lineage: Bacteria > Bacillati > Actinomycetota > Actinomycetes > Kitasatosporales > Streptomycetaceae > Streptomyces > Streptomyces sp. NPDC039424. The sequence continues at coordinate 150,640 of NZ_JBVKAI010000010.1, read as the reverse complement.
CGCCGTCGTCGGGGTCGTAGCCGGTGATCTGCGCGATGCCGCTCTTGGCGTACACCTTGTCGGTGAGCCAGGAGCCCGCGGTGACGACCGTGTCGTCGGCCTTGGGCAGCGGGACGTCGAAGAGGAGCTCGGAGGCGGTGTCGGCGGGCACCTTCTCCTCGCCGCCGGAGGACGTGCCGCCGGTGCCGCCCTTGTCCTCGCTACCGCCGGTGCCGCCGCTGCTGCTCGCGGTGTCCTTCTTCTTGTCGTCGCCGGAGGAGGACTTGGAGTACCAGACGCCGCCGCCGATGATCAGGGCGACCGCGACCAGCGCCGAGACGATGATGACGAGCGAGCTGTTCGGCTTGCGCCCGCCGCCACCCGGCTGCCCGGGCTGCGGCTGCATCGGCATGGTCGGCTGGCCGGGGTAGCCGTAGCCGGGCTGGCCGTACGCGGTGGGCGGCTGGCCGTACGGGGCCTGCGGCTGGGCGTACGGGTTCGGCTGCTGGCCGGGGTAGCCGTAGCCCTGCGGCGGCTGTGGAGGCTGGGGCGCCTGGGGCGCCTGGGGGTAGCCGTAACCGGGCTGCGGCTGCTGGGCCGGGGGCTGCGGGGGTGCCTGCGGGGGCGGCGGGGTCTGCGGCGGCTGCGGCGGCTGCGGCGGACCGAAGCCGCCCTGCTGCGGGGGCTGGTGGGGCGGCGGAGGCGGCGGCTGGGTCATGGCTGGTGTACCTCGGCAGAAGGCTCGGGAAGACGGAGGGGCGGGGAGGCGGGACGAAGGCGACGAGAGGGAACCGGTCTCACTCGCCGAAGGCGAGCATCAGCTTCTCCTTCGCGTCGTCGTTCCCGGTCAGCCGGGTGGAGGAGATGTAGAACCGCCCGTCGACCCAGTCGACGGCGCCGTCGTAGAAGCCGTCCTCGATCTCCGCGGTGCCGCTGGGGTGCTGCAGCAGCTTGGTGGCCTTGTGGCTCGAACCGCCGGTCGGGACGGACACGACCTGGCCGCCCGTGTCGTACGACGGGTGCACATAGGCGACGAGCTTGCCGCCCTCGACCTTGACCGGAGTCATCGACTCGTCCGTCGGGGACTTCACCCGCCACTTGGCCTTGCCGGTGGCGAGGCTGATCGCGACGATCTCGTTGGCGCCGCTGCTGGTGTCGGTGGGCAGGTAGAGGGTGTCCGCGTCGGCCGCCACGCCCTGGCAGCCCTGGAGGTCGCGTTCGAGGATGGTCCAGCCGCACTGCGGGGCGAACTTCTCGTCGACCTTGACCTCGGAGCGGAAGCTGCCGGAGGCGGTGAAGGTGGAGATGTTCCAGACCTTCTTGTCCTCGTTGGTCAGGTAGACCACCAGCGGGTCGACGGAGTAGGTCCGCGCGACCGTCCAGCCCTTCTTGACCTTCTGGGTCCACTTGACCTTGCCGGTGGCCGGGTCGAGCGACTGGATCTCGTCGTGCTCGTTGCTGCCGGTGGCGTCGCAGGAGGCGACGGAGATCAGCCGGCCGGTGCCGCCCGCGAACGCGGTCGGGAAGCAGTCGGTGCCGTACTTCTTCTTGTCGTACAGCTTCTTGCCGCTGCCGAGGTCGTACGCCGTGCCGGACTGCGAGCGGCCCACCATCAGCGTCTTGCCGCTGATGGTCAGTTCGACGTTGAGCGCGCTGTCGAACAGCCCGCCGTCGGCGACCGTGCCGCTCCAGCCCTTGTCGCCCGTGTTCAGGTCGATCTGCTGGAGCTGGTTGCACTTGGCGCGGTCGCTGGTGCCGCTCATGTACGCGACGACGATCTTGTCGTCGGCCGACTTGCGCGGGGTGGCCGCGCAGATCTTCTGCGGGAAGGTGATGGGGGCCCAGGCGGGCTTTCCGTCACCCACCCCGTAGCCGAACACCTGCTTGTACGCCGCCTTCACCGCCGTCTTGCCGGTGATCCACATACCGGGTGCGTCCGCGCCGGAACCGGGCGCGTCCGGCGCCGTCTTGTACCAGAGCACCTTGGCCTCCCCGGGCGCGCGGCCCGCGTTGAGGTCCTCCTGGTCCGAGTCGCCGTCACCGCTGCCGTCACCGGGGTTGACGGGGGCGTCGGTGGTGGAGGACCCCGAGGGCTTGGCGTCGTCGCTCTGGTGGGCGACCGGCTTCTTGCCGTCGTCGCCGCCGCTGGTGACCGCGTACACGGTGCCGCCGATGACCAGCAGCGCCGCCACCGCGGCCCCGATGACCAGCGCGGGCTTCCCCTTGAAGGGGCCGCGCGGACCGCCGGGCGGCGGGGTACCGGGCGCGCCGGGGTACTGCGGCTGCTGCGGGTAGCCGTACCCGGGCTGCTGCCCGTACGGCCCCGGCTGCTGCGGCTGCCCGTACGGGCCGGGGGTGCCCGGCGCCGCGTACGGGCCGGGCTGGGCGTAGGGTCCGCTCTGCTGCGGGTAGCCGTATCCCGGCTGGGGCTGGGGCTGCGGTGGGCCGAAGCCCCCTTGCTGCGGCGGCTGGTCGGGCGGCTGGGTCATCAGCGCGTCTCCCCCTCGTTCACTGATTTTTAGCCACGCCCCGAGGTTCCTTCACGGATCCAAAGGTCGTACTCAGACTGTTCTCGGACCGCTCTTTCTATCACTCGGGTCCGACAGCACACCGGGCCGGACCAACCCCTGTTCCCAAGGGAGGACCGGCCCGTGATGCCGTCGTTACGCGCCTTCACGCCCTCTTCACGCGGCGCGCGCCCCGCTTACGCGTCCTCGGCGAGTTCCAGCCAGCGCAGCTCCAGTTCCTCCCGCTCCCCGGCCAAGTCCCGCAGTTGGGTGTCGAGTTCGGCGACCTTGGCGAAGTCGGTGGCGTTGTCGGCGATTTGGGCGTGCAGCTTGGCCTCCTTCTCGGAGACGCGGTCCAACTGCCGCTCGATCTTCTGGAGTTCCTTCTTGGCGGCGCGCTGGTCGGCGGCGCTCTTCTCCGGGGCGGCGGCCTTCGGTGCCGCCGCGGCGGTGGAGGCGGCGACCGCCTCCTCCATGCGCTGCCGCCGCTCCAGGTACTCGTCGATGCCGCGCGGCAGCATCCGCAGGGTGGCGTCGCCGAGGAGGGCGTAGACCCGGTCGGTGGTGCGCTCGACGAAGAACCGGTCGTGGGAGATGACGATCATCGAGCCGGGCCAGCCGTCGAGGACGTCCTCGAGCTGGGTGAGGGTCTCGATGTCCAGGTCGTTGGTGGGCTCGTCCAGGAAGAGGACGTTGGGCTCGTCCATGAGCAGCCGCAGCAGCTGCAGCCGGCGCCGCTCACCACCCGACAGGTCGCCGACCGGCGTCCACTGCTTCTCCTTGTTGAAGCCGAACGTCTCGCACAGCTGCCCGGCGGTCATCTCGCGCCCCTTGCCGAGGTCGACGCGCTCGCGCACCCGCTGCACGGCCTCCAGGACCCTGAGGTTCGGGTCGAGTTCGCCGACCTCCTGGGAGAGGTAGGCGAGCTTGACCGTCCTGCCGACGGCGATCCGCCCGCCCACCGGCTGCGCCTCGCCCTCCGTCCGCGCCGCGTCGGCCATGGCCCGCAGCAGGGAGGTCTTCCCGGCGCCGTTGACGCCGACCAGGCCGATGCGGTCGCCCGGGCCGAGCTGCCAGGTGACGTGCTTGAGCAGCACCTTGGGCCCGGCCTGGACGGTGATGTCCTCCAGGTCGAAGACGGTCTTGCCGAGCCGGGAGGAGGCGAACTTCATCAGCTCGCTGCTGTCCCGGGGCGGCGGCACGTCCGCGATGAGCTCGTTGGCGGCCTCCACGCGGAAGCGCGGCTTGGACGTACGCGCGGGCGCGCCGCGCCGCAGCCAGGCCAGCTCCTTGCGGACCAGGTTCTGCCGCTTGGTCTCCTCGGTGGCGGCGATGCGCTCGCGCTCGGCGCGCGCGAAGACGTAGTCGGAGTAGCCGCCCTCGTACTCGTACACGGTTCCGCGCTGGACGTCCCACATGCGGGTGCACACCTGGTCGAGGAACCAGCGGTCGTGGGTGACGCACACCAGCGCGGAGCGCCGCTCCCGCAGGTGCCGGGCCAGCCAGGAGATGCCCTCGACGTCGAGGTGGTTGGTGGGCTCGTCGAGGACGATCAGGTCCTGTTCCTCGATGAGCAGCTTGGCCAGCGCGATCCGCCGCCGCTCGCCACCGGACAGCGGCCCGATGACGGTGTCGAGCCCCTTCGGGAAGCCCGGCAGGTCGAGCCCGCCGAACAGCCCCGTCAGTACGTCCCTGACCTTGGCGTTCCCGGCCCACTCGTGGTCCGCCATGTCGCCGATGACCTCGTGCCGCACGGTGGCCGCGGGGTCGAGGGAGTCGTGCTGGGTGAGCACCCCCAGGCGCAGCCCGCCGGAGTGCGTGACCCGGCCGCTGTCGGACTCCTCCACCTTGGCGAGCATCCGGATCAGGGTGGTCTTGCCGTCGCCGTTGCGCCCGACGACCCCGATCCGGTCCCCTTCGGACACGCCGAGCGAGACACCGTCCAGCAGCGCACGGGTGCCGTACACCTTGCTGACGTTCTCGACATTGACCAGATTGACGGCCATTTCACTCCTGCGGGCGGGACTGTATCGGCATGCGGCTCCGCCGCGTGGGTCAGCCTCCCAGCCTAATGCGCGGCGGAGGCGGCCCCCGACGCCTCGGCCCGGCGCCTCAGATACCGGTCCGTCGCGTCCAGCATCCAGGTGTCCGTCCCCGGCTTCCAGTCGACCGGCCCGATGTGCCTTCTGCCCTCCACGCAGCGCGGGTCGTCGCGTTCGGCCAGGCCGTAGACGGCATGGATGCGGACGAGCTGGTTCTCCTCCCGTACCAGCCCGGCGAGCGCGTCGGCGACGGCGGGTTCGCGTCCCGGGTACTCGGCGAGCCAGCAGCCCGCCTTGCCCCGGACGTTCGGGTCCGGGTCGCGGGCCAGGGTGAGCACCGCGGCGAGGCTCTCGGGCCGGACCAGCAGATGGGGCCGGTCCGCCGACCGTTCCAGGGTGTGGTGCACCATGCCGCGCACCCCGGCGTCGGGATGGGCGAGGTACGACAGCCCGAGCGCCTCGATCTCGGGGCCCTGCGCGTCCTCGGTGAGCGCGTTGAGCACGGCTCTCAGCACCTGCGGGTCGCGCTCCTCGCGGGCCCAGGGCAGGAGGATCGCGGCGCCGCGTCCGTCGAAGGGCGAGGCCTCCAGGCCCGTGCCGATGGCGAGGAAGAGCAGTATCTGGGCGGCGAAGAGCCGGTGCAGGCGGTCGGGGTGGCGGCTGAGCGCCACGGCGCTCTGCCAGGTCTCCTCGCTCTGGCGCCGGGCCAGGACGAGAGTGGCGTGCCCCCACACCGCGTGGTCCCCGTCACCCCGGGCCAGCGCCCGCGCGAGCACCTCGTCGAACGGCGCCGGCACCCCGAAGCCGTCCTCCAGGACGGTGAGGATCCCGTGGTGCCCGTCGCGCGCGGTCAGTCCGCCGAGAGTGACCTGGGTGTACCACGCGTACTCCCGGCGGTCCGTGACCACCTCGCGGCGCACCGGCCCGCTCTCCCCGATGCGGTGCCGTAGTTCGGCCTCCACCCCGGTCTCGGCCCAGTGCCGGGCGCGCGCCAGCAGTTCGGCGCGCATGGGTGCGGGGATCCGGGCGGGGTCGCACAGGAGTTCGTCCACCATCTCCGCCGAACCGCCGTCGACGGCCCGCAGCAGTGGGGTGGAGCCGTCCGGCAGCGGCCGGAGCGGATCGGCTCCCGCGTCCACCAGTGCCTCGACCGTCTCCTCGTCGTAGGCCGCGACGGCCAGGCAGAGCAGGGGCAGCCCCGTCTCCGGGTCGACGGCCTCGGGATCGGCCGTGTCCAGCAGCCTGCGGGCCTCGTACGCGTCACCACGGCGTACGGCGGTGACGAGTTCGTCGGTGCTCAAGCGGTTCCCCCTTTGTGCGCGAAGGGGAAGCCTAGGTGTGCCGAGCAGCGCGGGGCGGTCGTTTTACGCCACGGTCGCCGGTGACACCACCGTCGCCCCCGGCGCGGGCGCCGTCGCGACGCGCACCGTCCGGCATGTGCCCGAGGCGCGCAGGGCCTCGGCCACCGCGGTCGCCGCCTCCGGGTCGCGGACGAGGAACGCCGTCGTGGGGCCCGAGCCGGAGACCAGCGCGGTGAGGGCGCCGGCCGTGCGGCCCGCGGCGAGGGTGTCGGCGAGCTCGGGGAAAAGGGAGAGGGCGGCGGGCTGCAGGTCGTTGGAGACGGCGGCGGCGAGCGCGCCGGGATCGCCCTTGGCGAGGGCGTCGAGCAGGTCGTCGGAGGCGACGGGCTCGGGGATGTCGCGGTCCTCGGCCAGCCGGTCGAACTCCCGGAAGACGGCCGGCGTCGACAGCCCGCGCCCGGCCATCGCGAACACCCAGTGGAAGGTGCCGCCGACCTCCAGCGCCGTGAGCCGCTCACCGCGCCCGGTGCCCAGCGCCGCCCCGCCCACCAGACTGAACGGCACGTCGCTGCCCAGCTCGGCGCAGATCGCGAGGAGTTCGGCGCGGGAGGCGCCCGCCTCCCACAGCGCGTCGCACGCGAGGAGCGCGCCCGCGCCGTCCGCGCTGCCGCCCGCCATGCCGCCGGCGACCGGGATGTCCTTGGCGATGTGGATGTGCACGGCGGGCTCGACGCCCCGGCGTTCGGCGAGCGCGAGGGCGGCACGCGCGGCGAGGTTCGTCCGGTCCAGGGGGACCTGCTCGGCGTCCGGCCCGGCGCAGGTGACGCGCAGCTCGTCGGCCGGGGTGACCGTGACCTCGTCGTACAGGCCGACCGCGAGGAAGACGTTGGCCAGGTCGTGGAAGCCGTCGGGGCGGGCGGCGCCCACCGCGAGCTGTACGTTGACCTTGGCGGGGACGCGTACCGTGACGCTCACTTGCCGTTCTCCCTGTGTTCCGCGATCCGCGCGAACTCCTCCACCGTCAGGGACTCCCCCCGCGCCTGCGGGGAGACACCGGCCGCGACCAGGGCCGCCTCGGCCGCCGCCGCCGACCCGGCCCATCCGGCGAGCGCCGCCCGCAGGGTCTTGCGGCGCTGCGCGAACGCCGCGTCGACCACCGCGAAGACCTCCGCCTTCGACGCCGTGGTCTTGACCGGTTCGGTGCGGCGGACCAGCGAGACCAGCCCGCTGTCGACGTTGGGGGCGGGCCAGAAGACGGTGCGCCCGATGGCCCCGGCCCGCTTCACCTCGGCGTACCAGTTGGCCTTCACGGACGGCACGCCGTACACCTTCGAGCCGGGCGGCGCGGCGAGCCGGTCGGCGACCTCGGACTGCACCATCACGAGGGTGCGCTCGATGGTCGGGAAGGTGTCGAGCATGTGCAGCAGCACCGGCACGGCCACGTTGTACGGCAGGTTCGCCACCAGCGCGGTCGGGGCGGGGCCCGGCAGCTCGGCGACGTGCATCGCGTCGGAGTGGACCAGCGCGAACCGCTCCGCGCGTCCGGGCATCCGGGCCGCGATGGTCGCGGGCAGCGCGGCGGCGAGGACGTCGTCGATCTCGACGGCGGTGACGCGGTCGGCGACCTCCAGCAGGGCCAGGGTGAGGGAGCCGAGCCCCGGGCCGACCTCGACGACCACGTCCTCGGGGCGGACCTCGGCGGTGCGGACGATACGGCGGACCGTGTTCGCGTCGATCACGAAGTTCTGGCCGCGCTGTTTGGTGGGGCGCACGCCCAGCGCTGCCGCGAGCTCACGGATGTCGGCGGGACCGAGGAGGGCGTCTGGGCTGGGGCTGCTCACGGGACAAGGGTACGGGGCGCCGGGTACGGCCCACGCCGGGCGGTCCAGCCCGGCCTATCCCTTCAACCGCCCCCCGCAGTGCGGCCAGGGGCTCGCCCCCCGCCGGGTGTACAGCTTCTTCGCCCGGTACGTCTGCTCGGCCGCCGGGGCGTCCTGGGGGCGGCCCGTGCCGCCGAGGCTGTGCCAGGTGTGGGTGTCGAACTGGTAGAGGCCGCCGTACGTGCCGGAGGGGTCGACCGCTCCGGGCCGTCCCCCGGACTCGCAGGCCGCCAGCGCGTCCCAGTCGAGGTCGTCGGCACCCTGCACGGAGGCGGGCAGCGGCTTGGTGCCCACCTTCACCACCTGCGGCTGCGGCTCCCGCACCACCTCGGACTTCTCGCGGCGCGGCTCCTGCCGGACCCCGTTGACGGCCCGCACCCGGTACGTGATCCGCCGCACCCCCGGCTGTCCGGCTTGTTCGACGACCTCCGTGCCCTTGAACAGCGAGGGGTCGTCCGTCCGCCGCACGTCGAAGTCGATCGCCTCCTCGCGGACCTCCTTGGTGTCGGTGACCCGCAGCACGGTCACCGTCTGCCCGTCGCGCGGGAAGCTGGCGGGCGGGACCGAGGTGGTGTCCTGGCCGCTCAGGGTGATCCCGGCCTCCGCCACCGCCTCCTGCACGGTCGCCGCGTTGGTGCGGATGGTGCGGGCCCGGCCGTCCGCCATGACCGTGACCGCGCGCTCGGTGCGCACGTCGAGCGCGAGCCCGGCGCGCCCGATGCGCTGGGAGCGCGAGGTGGACAGGTACGCGCCCTCCGCACGCACCCCCAGCTGCCGGAGTGCCCCGTCCACCGTGTGCGCCGTCGTCCACACCTCGCGCCGGTGACCGTCGAGCGTGAGCCGTACCGGGCGCCCGTAGTGCACCGTGACCTCGTCGCCGCTGGCCAGTGCCGTGCCGGGGGCGGGTGCCACCGAGTCGTGCGCGTCCACCGCCACGCCCTCCTCGGCCAGCAGCTCCGTCACGTCGTCGGCGAAGGTGTGCAGCGTGCGCGGCTTGCCGTCGACGCTCAGCTCGATCGCCTTGTCCTCGGCGACGAACGCGGTGGTGCCGCCGGCGAGGAACGCGACGACCAGCGCCTGCGGCAGCAGCCGGCGCACGGCCGACTCCGGGCGCTCGGTGTAGCGCGCCCTGCGCCGCCGCGCGCCGTGCCTTGCCGCCTCGGCGCGTGCGCCGGGCTCGGGCGCCCCCTCGTCGGGCGCGCTCGCCATCTGCCGCGGCAGCGACACCGGCTCGGCGACGAAGTGCGCCTCGGCCTCGTAGGCGGGCCGGTAGGTGTCCTCGTACCCGGCGTACGGCCCCGTCTGCGCACTGTGCGCGGGGGCGTCGTAGCCGCACGGCTCGTACGACGCGTACGGCGCGTAGGGCTCGTACGACGCGTAAGGCCCGTACGACGTGTACGGCTCGTACGGCTCGTACGGCTTGTAGGTCTCGTACGAGCCATACGTCTCGTACTGCGAATCGCTCACGCCGACACGCTCCAGGGGAGGGGTCCGGATCGGGCCCCCAGAACCTAGCGGAGCGTTCGTCACTCTCCAAAGCGACGCGACCACGGACTGTCGCGCCTCGAACGTGCGATCAGTAACCGAAGGCGCGAGCGGTGTTCGCGCCCAGGGCCGCCGCCAGGGTGTCCTCGTCGATACCGCGTACGGCGGCCATGGCGCGCACCGTGACGGGGACGAGGTACGGCGCGTTGGGCCTTCCGCGGTACGGCGTCGGGGTCAGGAAGGGCGCGTCGGTCTCCACGAGGACCAGTTCCAGCGGGGCGACGGCGAGGGCGTCGCGCAGGTTCTGGGCGTTCTTGAAGGTGACGTTCCCGGCGAAGGACATGAAGTAGCCCTCGCGGGCGCACACCTCGGCCATCTCGGCGTCGCCGGAGTAGCAGTGGAAGACGGTGCGCTCGGGGGCGCCCTCCTCCTTCAGCACGCGCAGCACGTCGGCGTGGGCGTCGCGGTCGTGGATGACGAGTGCCTTGCCCCTGCGCTTGGCGATCTCGATGTGCGCGCGGAAGGACCTCTCCTGCGCCGCCTTGCCCTCGGGCCCGGTGCGGAAGTAATCGAGTCCGGTCTCGCCCACGCCCTTCACCTGGGGCAGTGCGGCCAGCCGGTCGATCTCGGCGAGCGCCTCGTCCAGCGCGGCGTCCCCGCCGGGCTCCCGGGCGCCCTGCCGCGACCAGCCGTCGGGGTCGCCGTGGACGATGCGCGGGGCCTCGTTGGGGTGCAGGGCGACCGTCGCGTGCACGCTCTCGTACGCCGCCGCGGTCTCGGCGGCCCACCGCGAGCCGTTGATGTCGCAGCCGACCTGGACGACCGTCGTCACCCCCACCGACGCGGCCTTCGCGAGGCCCTCCTCGACCGTGCCGGACTGCATGTCGAGGTGGGTGTGGGAGTCGGCGACCGGCACCCGGAGGGGTTCCGGGAGCGGCGGCGCGGCGTTCTTCTCGTGCTGGCCGCCCGCGGCGGAGGCGTTCGAAGGCATGCCCCGATCCTACGAAAGGGGCATGCCCGGGCCGACGGGCGAGGGGCTCAGCTCGCCTTGCGCTGGAAGGGATGGAGGAGATCGGACAGATGCCAGTGGTGGTGCTCCCCGGTCCCCCCGGCCGCCTCGGTCTCCGCGGGTGCCTTGGGCGCCTCGACCGGTCCGGCCTGCGGCACGTGGTGCCGCTCGGCCGCGTCGCGCACCGACGAGACCTGACCGGCCCGCATGATCCGCACCACGTGTCCGTCGCAGTTGTGGCACACGGGCCGGCTCAGCGGGGACGGTACGACCTGGCCGCCGGTCACGTACATGACGAACTCGTTGCCGTCGGCGTCCGTGTGGTGCTCTATCTCGTACGACTGCTCCCAGCCGTGCCCGCAGCGCATGCAGGCGAAGGAATACGACTCGTGAACGACTGCGGTCGCCGTACCGCGCGGGCCGGTCTGCCCAGCGATCTCACTCATGCCAGCTCTCCCCTCAGGGCGAGGGACGTGCGTCCCTTCGACCAGTGGACGCCTGCGCCGACGTGAATGCACCAGGCCTGTCGAGTGTTGGAGGCGATTTGGGCGTTCCTTGCCGTACCGCCCCCGGCGACGGGTCTGCGCTTTGCCTTCGGCGGGAGCCTTTTGCCCACCCATGGGGCGCACGCTCATGGGAGAAGAGCCCTGCTCAGAGCGGGTGTGCGCCGTCTCACAACCCCCCGGCGTTCTTCGCCGCCACCACCGCGCCGAACACCTCGCGCTTGGGGATACCGGCCTCGGCGGCCACCGCCGCGATCGCCTCCTTGCGGCGCTCCCCCGCCTCCTCACGGATCCGGACCCGGCGCACCAGCTCCCCGGCGTCCAGTTCCTCCGGCCCGCGCTCGGGGGCGCCCTCCACGACGACGGTGATCTCGCCGCGCACCCCCTCGGCCGCCCACTCCGCCAGCTCGGCCAGCGGGCCGCGCCGCACCTCCTCGTAGGTCTTGGTCAGCTCCCGGCAGACGGCGGCCCGCCGCTCGCCGCCGAAGACCTCGGCCATCGCGGCGAGGGTGTCGTCGAGGCGGTGCGGGGCCTCGAAGTAGACCAGCGTGCGCCGCTCCCCGGCGACCTCGCGCAGCCGCGACAGCCGCTCGCCCGCCTTCCTCGGCAGGAAGCCCTCGAAGCAGAACCGGTCGACGGGCAGCCCGGACAGCGCCAGCGCGGTGAGCACCGCGGACGGGCCGGGCACGGCGGTGACCTTGATGTCCTTCTCGACGGCCGCCGCGACCAGCCGGTACCCGGGGTCGGAGACCGACGGCATCCCGGCGTCGGTGACGAGCAGCACACGGGCGCCGTTCACGAGCTCCTCGACCAGCTCCGGCGTCCGGGCGGCCTCGTTGCCCTCGAAGTACGACACCACCCGCCCCTTGGGCGTCACGCCGAGGGCCTGCGTCAGCCACCGCAGCCGGCGCGTGTCCTCGGCGGCGACGACGTCCGCGCCGGCCAGCTCCTGGGCCAGCCGGGGCGGCGCGTCCGCGATGTCGCCGATGGGGGTGCCCGCCAAAACAAGGGTTCCAGTCACCCTGTCATCCTCTCAGGGGCCGACGGGGAGGCCCGCCGGGGCGGACGCATGCCCATCGGTACCGCCCATGCACGGGACTCACACAGAAGGGTTCCCTACGATGGCGCGGTGACCAGTACCGCGTCCTCCACGGACATCCGGCAGGGCCGGGCCCCGCACGACGAGCGGCCGGCGTGGCAGCAGCGGCTGCGCCGATTCGGCTACACGGCGGGGCCGAGAAGCGACCTCCGCGACCGCCTGGTGCCCCCGTACGCCGAGCCCAGTCCGCGTCTGTGGCTGGCTCTGGGCGTGCCGCCGAACCTGTCCGCGCGCATCACCCGCTGGTCGAGCTGGCTCGGTCCGCTGCTGGTGACGCTGATGGCGGGCGCGATGCGGTTCTGGAACCTGGGCAGCCCGAAGGCGGTGATATTCGACGAGACGTACTACGCCAAGGACGCCTGGGCGCTGATCCACCGCGGTTTCGAGGTCAACTGGGACAAGAACGCCAACGACCTGATCCTGCAGACGCACGGCCACCTCACGATCCCGGCGGACGCCGCGTACGTCGTGCACCCGCCGGTCGGCAAGTACGTCATCGGGTTGGGCGAGCAGTTCTTCGGTTTCACCCCGTTCGGCTGGCGCTTCATGACCGCCTTCCTGGGCACGCTGTCCGTGATGCTGGTGTGCCGCATCGGGCAACGGATGTTCCGCTCCACCTTCCTGGGCTGCCTGGCGGGCGCCCTGCTGGCGGTGGACGGCCTGGCCTTCGTGATGAGCCGCACCTCGCTGCTCGACGGCGTGCTGATGTTCTTCGTGCTGGGCGCCTTCGACTGCCTGCTGATCGACCGGGACAAGGCGCGCGCGAGACTGGCCGCGGCCTTGCCCGCCGACGCGGACGGCCGCCTGCGTCCCGACGAGCGGATCGCCGGCACCTTCCGCTTCGGTCTGCGCCCCTGGCGCTGGGCGGCCGGTGTCCTGCTGGGCCTGGCCATCGGCACCAAGTGGAACGGCCTGTACATCCTGGCCGCGTTCTGCGTGATGACCCTGCTGTGGGACGTCGGCGCCCGCAAGGTGGCCGGGGCCCGGCGCCCGTACCGGGCCGTCCTCAAGTACGACACGGGCCTGGCCTTCCTCGCGACGGTCCCGGTGGCGATCGCCGTCTACCTCGCGTCCTGGATCGGCTGGATCCTCTCCCCGGCCGACGGCTCCGGCGGCTACTTCCGCAACTGGGCGGCCACCGACGGCAAGGGCGGCCACTGGACCTTCCTGCCGGACTGGCTGCGCAGCCTGTGGCACTACGAGCACGAGGTGTACGAGTTCCACGTCGGCCTGTCGTCCCCGCACACCTACCAGTCCAACCCATGGAGCTGGATCATGCTGGGCCGCCCGGTCTCGTACTTCTACGAGTCCCCCGCCCCCGGCACCGACGGCTGCCCCGCCGACGCCGGCCAGAAGTGCGCCCGCGAGGTCCTCGCCCTCGGCACGCCCCTGCTGTGGTGGGCGGCCGGCTTCGCCGTCCTCTACGTCCTGTGGCGCTGGCTCTTCCGCCGCGACTGGCGGGCCGGCGCCATCGCCTGCGGCATCGCGGCCGGCTACCTCCCCTGGTTCATGTACCAGGAGCGCACGATCTTCCTCTTCTACGCCGTCGTCTTCGTCCCCTTCCTCTGCCTCGCCGTCGCCATGCTCATCGGCGCCATCATCGGCCCACCGGGCTCCACCGACACCCGCCGCGTGATCGGCGCGGCGGGGGCGGGCGTACTGGTCCTGCTGATCGCGTGGAACTTCATCTACTTCTGGCCGCTGTACACGGGCACCGCGATCCCGATCGACTCCTGGCGTTCACGTATGTGGCTGGACACCTGGGTATAGGAGCACGTTCGGGCACATTCCTGATCTCCGTTCGGACACTGTTCCGAAAACTCTCCTCACAGCCGCCCCACACGCCACTTACAGTGCGAGCACCGAAACGGGGAACGGGGGAGGGAGCGCGCCATGCGCAAGGGGGCCAAGGCCGCCGTCATAGGCGGGGTGTTCGCGGTGTTCGTGGGCGGGGCCGGGTACGGGGCCTACAACATCCTGTCGGCGCTGAACGAGGACGGCGGGACGGGGGCCTCGGCGGTGAAGACCGGGCCCCCGTCCCGTGACGAGGTGAAGGAGACGACCGGGAAGTTCTTCGCCGCCTGGGAGAAGGGGCAGGCGGGGACGGCGGCGTCGTACACGAACTTCCCCGAGGACGCGAAGGCGCTGCTGACGGCCTACGGGAAGGACGCGCACATCACCGGGGTGCGCGTCACGCCGGGCGCCGCGACCGGAGCCACCGTGCCCTTCACGGTGCGGGCGACCGTGTCGTACGAGGGGAAGTCCAAGCCCCTCGACTACAAGAGCAGCCTGCGGGTGGTGCGCGGCCAGACCACGCACCGCGCGCTCGTCGACTGGCAGCCGTCCGTGGTCCACCCGGAGCTGCGCAAGGGCGACACCCTCACCACCGGTGAGGCCGCGAGCCCGCCGATCGAGGCCGTGGACCGCGCCGGGAAGGTGCTGACGAAGGAGAAGTACCCGTCCCTCGGGCCGATCCTGGACGAGCTGCGCAGCCGGTACGGCGACAAGGCGGGCGGCACCCCGGGCGTCGAGCTGGTGATCAAGCACGCCGACCAGAACAGCGCCGACACCACACTCCTCACCCTCGCCAAGGGGAAGGCGGGCAAGCTTCCGACCACACTGAGCGCGAGCGCCCAGGCGGCGGCCGAGAAGGCGGTGCAGAAGTACGCCGAGTCGTCGGTGGTGGCCGTCAAACCGAGCACCGGCGAGGTGCTGGCGGTCGCCAACCACCGCAACGACGGCTTCAACGCCGCCTTCCTCGGCGAGCTGGCCCCCGGCTCCACGATGAAGATCGTCAGTGCCGCCACCTTCATCGACAACGGCATCACCACGGCGAACGGCCCGGCGCCCTGCCCGCCGTCCGCCGTCTCGGAGAGCCAGACCTTCACCAACCTCAAGGGCCTGGCCCCCGACGAGCACGCCACCCTCGCCGACAGCTTCGCCCGCTCCTGCAACACGGCGTTCGTGAAGTTCGCGGACGAGGTGAAGGTCGACTCACTGACCAAGGAGGCCGAGGAGCGCTTCGGGCTCGGGCAGGACAACTGGAAGGTCGGTATCCCCTCCTTCGACGGCCGGATCCCGGCCTCCGGCGGCCCCGACACGGCCGCCAACCTGATCGGGCAGGGCCAGGTCCAGATGAGCCCGCTGAACATGGCGTCGGTCACGGCGACCGCCATGACGGGCACCTTCCGGCAGCCGGTCATCGTGCCGCTCCGCCTGGACGACCGCGAGCCCGCGAAGGCCCGGGGGCTGTCCGCCGCCACCGTCCAGCAGCTGCGCTCGATGATGAACCGCACCGCCGTCAGCGGCACCGCGGCCGGCGTGATGTCAGGGCTGGGCGGCAGCGGCAGCAGCATCGGCGCCAAGACCGGCTCCGCCGAGGTCGACGGGCAGGCGAAGTCCAACAGCTGGTTCACCGGTTACCGCGATGACATCGCCGCCGCCGCGATGACCCAGGACGGCGGCCACGGCGTGGACGCGGCCGGTCCGATTGTCGCAAGCGTGCTACGGACAGGTGGCTGACGTCACGTACAAAGGTCGGGACTCTAGGGTGGTTGCCGTCGTTGGGGAGCGTGAGGGCTACGAGGGCAACGGGGACCCTGGGGAATCGCGGAGGATTCGGAAGCTGTGGGCAAGAGAAGACGCGTGACCGAGCGACGGAAGACCTCTCCCGCCATGCTCGGCGGGATGATCGCCGTGGTCGTCGGCGGCGCCGGGTTCGGTGTCTACGCGCTGTACGGCGGCGGCGCGGCGGCCGACGAACGGACGCACTCCACGTCCGCCTCCGAGCACAAACGGGTGAAGACCGGCCCGCTGTCCGCCACCGAGGTGCGCACCACCGCCGAGTCCTTCCTGACCGCCTGGCAGCAGGGCAAGGTGACGCGGGCGGCGGCCGCCACCGACGACTCCTCGGCCGCCGCCGCGCTGCTCACCGGCTACGCCAAGGACGCCCACGTCAAGGACGTCACGCTCACCGCGGGCACCCGCACCGGCGCCAAGGTCCCCTTCGCCGTGAAGGGGACGGTCTCGTACAAGGGTGTGAGCAAGCCGCTGACGTACGACAGCACGCTCACCGTCGTCCGCCGCGCCAGTGACGGCAAACCGCTGGTCGACTGGCACGCCTCCGTCGTCCACCCGGACCTGAAGGACGGCGACAAGCTGGTCACCGGCGCCTCCGGCACCCCGCCCGTCAAGGCGCTGGACCGCGACGGCGGGGAGCTGACCGCCGCCAAGTACCCGTCCCTGGGCACGGTCCTGGACGGGCTGCGCGAGAAGTTCGGCAAGACGGCGGGCGGCAAGGCGGGGGTGGAGCTGCGCGTGGTGCGCGGCAAGGCCTCGGCGGCGGCGAAGCTCTCCGACAAGACGCTGGTCGAGCTGAGCGAGGGCACGCCGGGCACGGTGAAGACGACGCTCAGCCCCGCCTATCAGGCGGCGGCCGAGCGGCAGGTCGCGAAGCGGGCACGGGCGTCCGTGGTCCTCATGCGCCCCTCGACCGGCGAGATCCTCGCCGTGGCCAACACCAACCACGGCTTCAACACGGCCTTCCAGGGCTCGCTGGCCCCCGGCTCCACGATGAAGGTCATCACCTCCTCGCTGCTGATCGAGAAGGGCCTGGCGTCGGCGGACAAGGCGCACCCCTGCCCCAAGACGTCCACCTACGGCGGCTGGAAGTTCCACAACGACGACGACTTCCAGATCAAGGGCGGCACGTTCAAGGCGAGCTTCGCCCGCTCCTGCAACACGGCCTTCATCAGCCAGGCGAAGAAGCTCGACGACGACGACCTGACCAAGCAGGCCCAGCAGGTGTTCGGGCTGAGCATGAACAACTGGGCGATCGGCGTGCCGTCCATGGACGGCTCGGTGCCGGTGCAGTCGGCGGCCCAGATGGCGGCCTCGCTGATCGGCCAGGGCGGGGTGCGGATGAACCCGCTGAACATGGCGTCGGTCGCCTCGACGGTGAAGGCGGGCGTCTTCCACCAGCCCTACCTGGTCTCCCCGGACGTCGACCACCGCAAGACGGCCACCGCCTCCCGCACGCTGTCCTCCGGCACGCTGTCCCAGCTCAGGGAGTTGATGCAGTACACGGCCGCCTACGGCACGGCGGCCGAGGCCATGTCGGGGCTGGGCCCCGACTACGGTGCGAAGACCGGTTCGGCCGAGGTGGACGGGCAGAAGAAGCCCAACGGCTGGTTCACGGCGTACCGGGGCGACCTCGCGGCGGCCGGTGTGGTGCAGGCGGGCGGCCACGGCGGTGACACGGCGGGACCGATCGTGGCGTCGCTGCTGCGGATGGGCGGCTGATCAGCGCCGCACGGGCTCCCCGGCCATATAGGTCCGGCGCAGGAACCGGATGAGCGCCTTGGACTCGAACTGCACCACCGAGACGCCCCGCTTGTCGTGGAACTCCACCACGGCCTGGACCCGCCCGCACGGCCAGACGCGTACGTCCCCGCTCTCGGCCGGCGCCCGCAGCCCCTGCTCGAGCAGTGACCGCGAGAACGTCCACTCGTGCGGGCCGGGCAGGCCCACCCGTACCGAACGCGGGTCGGTATCGGGGTCGTAGCTCAGGACCGCCCGGACCGCGGGATCCTCCGGGATGTCCTCGTCGGTGACTATGTGGGCTCGCGCGTACTGCTCGACTACAGACATCAGGCGACCCCTAACGGTGTACTGCCTGTGCGGAAGCCATGCATCCGCCTCCTCTCCAATGTCGCATATTCCGCGGATTACGCTCACCTCGCCGGGATGGTCCGCCGGTGAGATATACGACGCCCTCGCTCTTGCAAGAGGTTCGCAACAAGCCACTAAAATCAAACGGTGCACGTACCTGACGGATTCATCGACGCCCCCACTTCCGCGGTCACCGGCGTGGTCGCCGCCGGTGCCCTCGCCGTGAGCCTGCGCGGCGCGCGGCGGGAACTCGACGAGCGCACCGCGCCGCTGGCCGGACTGGTGGCCGCGTTCATCTTCGCGGTGCAGATGCTGAACTTCCCGGTCGCGGCCGGGACCAGCGGCCATCTGCTCGGCGGGGCGCTCGCCGCGATACTCGTCGGCCCCTATACCGGTGTCCTGTGCGTCTCCGTCGTCCTGCTCATGCAGGGCATCCTCTTCGCGGACGGCGGACTGACCGCGCTCGGCGTGAACATCACCGACATGGCGATCGTCACGACCGTCGTCGCGTACGCCGTCTTCCGCGGCCTGGTGAAGGTGCTGCCGCGCACGCGGCGCTCGGTCACCGTCGCCTCCTTCGCCGCCGCGCTCGTCTCCGTACCGGCCGCCGCGGTCGCCTTCACGCTGATCTACGCCGTCGGCGGCACCACCGACGTGGCCATCTCCAAGGTCGCCACCGCGATGATCGGCGTCCACGTCCTCATCGGCATCGGCGAGGCCGCGATCACCGCGCTCACGGTCGGCGCGGTCATCGCCGTACGGCCGGACCTGGTGTACGGGGCGCGCGGTCTGGAGCAGAAGCTCAAGCTGCGGGTGAACGGCGAACTGGTCGACGCGCCCGCGACCCCGGCACCGGTCGCCGCCCGGACCTCGCGCCGGGGGCTGTGGATCACCGGCCTGGTCACCTCCCTCGTGCTCGCCGGGTTCGTCAGCTTCTACGCCTCCGCCGATCCCGACGGCCTGGAGAAGGTCGCCCACGACAAGGGCATCGACAAGAAGGCGGAGAAGCACACCAACTCCGACTCCCCGCTCGCCGACTACGGCGTCAAGGACATCTCCGACTCCCGCCTCTCCGGCGGGCTCGCGGGGGTGATCGGCGTCGGCGTCACCGTCGTCACGGGCAGCACGGTGTTCTGGGTGGTCGCCCGCAGGCGCCGCACGGGCGAACCGACCGAGGCCGCCTGAGATGGGGGCGGGCCACGCGCACCGGCTCTACCGGCACGGGCACTCCGCCGTGCACGCCCTGCCGCCGCACACCAAGCTCGCCGCCGCGTTCGCCTTCGTGGTGGTCGTGGTGTCGACCCCGCGCGAGGCGATGTGGGCGTTCGGGCTGTACGCCGTCCTGCTCGGCGGGGTGGCGTACCTCGCGCGCGTGCCCGCCGGGTTCCTGCTCAAGCGGCTGCTGATCGAGGTGCCGTTCGTCGCCTTCGCGGTGCTCATGCCGTTCGTGGCGGAGGGCGAGCGGATCGACGTCCTCGGGCTCTCGCTGAGCGTGAACGGCCTGTGGGGCGCCTGGAACGTGCTCGCCAAGGGCACCCTCGGCGTCGCCGCCTCCGTGCTCCTCGCGGCCACCACCGAACTGCGCGAACTCCTGCTCGGCCTGCAGCGCCTGAAGCTCCCGCCGCTGCTCGTGCAGATCGCCTCCTTCATGATCCGCTACGGCGACGTCATCACCGACGAGATGCGCCGTATGCGGATCGCCCGGGAGTCGCGCGGCTTCGAGGCGCGGGGCGTGCGCCACTGGGGCGTGCTCGCCAAGTCGGCCGGCGCGCTGTTCATCCGCTCCTACGAACGCGGCGAGCGCGTGCACCTGGCCATGGTCAGCCGCGGGTACGCCGGTTCCATGCCGGTGATCGACGAGGTGACCGCGTCCCGGGCGCAGTGGTCGTACGCCCTCGCCCTCCCCTCGGCCGCCCTCGTCGTCTGTCTGCTGGGATGGGTCCTGTGACTACTGCTTCCCTGGAGGTCTCCGGCCTCGCCTTCGCCTACCCCGACGGCCACCAGGCCCTGTTCGGCGTGGACTTCTGCGTCGCGCGCGGCGAGCGGGTCGCGCTGCTCGGCCCGAACGGCGCCGGCAAGACCACGCTCGTACTGCATCTCAACGGCATCCTGGGCGGCGGCGCCGGGACGGTGGCCGTGGCCGGGCTGCCGGTGGGCCGCAAGCACATGGCCGAGATCCGGCAGAAGGTCGGCATCGTCTTCCAGGACCCCGACGACCAGCTGTTCATGCCGACCGTGCGGGAGGACGTGGCGTTCGGCCCGGCGGCGGCCGGGCTGAAGGGGGCCGCGCTGGAGGAACGGGTGCGTACGGCCCTGGAGCGGGTCGGCATGGCGGACTTCGCCGACCGGCCGCCGCACCACCTCTCCTTCGGGCAGCGCCGCCGGGTGGCCGTCGCGACCGTCCTCGCCATGGAGCCGGAGATCCTGGTCCTTGACGAGCCCTCCTCCAACCTCGACCCGGCCTCCCGCCGCGAACTGGCCGACATCCTGCGCTCGCTGGACGTGACGGTGCTGATGGTCACGCACGACCTGCCCTACGCGCTGGAGCTGTGCCCGCGCTCGCTGATCCTCAGCGACGGCGTGATCGCCGCCGACGGCCCGACCGGCGAACTGCTCTCCGACGACGCGCTGATGCGCGCCCATCGCCTGGAACTGCCCTTCGGCTTCGACCCGCGGTCCGTGACAATGGGCGCGTGACGAACGAGGACGAGCAGGAGAGGACCGCCGGGCCGCCGCGCCTGGACGAGCAGCTGTGCTTCGCGCTGTACGCCGCCCAGCGCGCGGTGACGGCCGCGTACCGCCCACTCCTCGAAGAGCTGGGGCTCACCTACCCGCAGTACCTCGTCCTGCTGGTGCTGTGGGAGCGCGGCGAGACCACGGTCAAGGAGCTCGCCGCCGCGCTGCGGCTGGACTACGGCACGGTGTCGCCGTTGCTCAAGCGGCTGGAGGCGGCGGGGCTGGTACGGCGTGAGCGGTCGGCGCGGGACGAGCGGTCGGTGCTCGTCGCGGTCACCGGACGCGGGGAGGAACTGCGGGAGCGGGCGGCCCGCGTACCGGGCGCGCTGCTCACGGCGACGGAGCTGGGGACGGGTGAGGTCGCCCGGCTGCGCGAGGAGCTGTGGCGGCTGGCGGAGCGCGCGGAGGCGGCGGCGGACCGCACGGGTGTCCCCCGCTGACCCGATCTCGTGTTACCCACGGTTGCAACCCCCTGGTAGGGACAACTGACCTACCAGCCAGTACCTTGTGCACGATGTATTTGTGCACAGCTGTTTCGGGGAGGGCCAGCCATGAGTGACGGCACCGTCGTCGACACCCGGCCGACGAAGATCATGTACGTCGCCGAGGCCACCGCGCACGGCGGCCGGGACGGCTATGTCACCAGTCAGGACGGCAGGATCGACCTGAGGGTGGCGATGCCGCCGGCGCTGGGCGGGGACGGCGACGGCACCAACCCCGAGCAGCTGTTCGCGGCCGGCTACAGCTCCTGCTTCCACAACGCCCTGATCCTGGTCGGCAACCGCGCGGGCTACGACCTCACCGGCTCCACGGTCGCCGCGAAGGTCGGCATCGGCCCCAACAGGACCCGCGGCTACGGCCTGGCGGTCGCCCTCAGCGTCTCCCTGCCCGTCCTCGACCCCGACATCGCCGCCAAGCTGGTGGACGCCGCCCACGAGGTGTGCCCGTACTCGAACGCCACGCGCGGCAACATCGATGTAACGATCGTCCTCGGCTAGCGAAACGCAGGAATCGCAGGCTCACAGTGGGTGTTGCGCTCACTGTCGAAGGCGAGCCGAAGGGAAGTGCGGGCGTGGACGTGAACGGTGCGGTGGCCGAGGGCTTCGAGCCGGTCCGGGAGGCGTTCGCAGCCAACTTCGAGCTGCTCGGCGACCGGGGCGCGGCGGTGGCCGTGTACCGGGACGGGCGCAAGGTCGTCGACCTGTGGGGCGGCACGAAGGACGTGGACGGCACGGCTTCGTGGGAGCACGGCACCGCCCAGATCGTGCGCTCCGCGACGAAGGGCGTCGCCGCCGCCGCGCTGCTGCTCCTGCACCAGCGCGGCGAGCTGGACCTGGACGCCCCGGTGGGCGCGTACTGGCCGGAGTTCAAGGCGGCGGGCAAGGAGCGGACCCTGGTCCGGGACCTGCTCGCACACCGCGCCGGCGTGCCCGTCCTGGACCGGCCGCTGACGCCGGAGCAGGCCGCCGACCCCGATCTCGGCGCGGCGGCCGTCGCCGCCCAGGCACCCGCCTGGGAGCCGGGCACCGCCCACGGCTACCACGCGCAGACCTACAGCTGGCTCACCGGCGAACTGGTCCGCCGGGTCACCGGCCGCGCGATCGGCGAGTGGATCGCCACCGAGATGGCCGGGCCGGCCGGCGCCGACCTGTGGCTCGGCCTGCCGCAGACGGAGGCCGCGCGGGTCGGCCGGGTGGGCCAGGTCGAGGCCCCCGAGACGTCCGGCGCGCTGAAGACCCGCCCCAAGCGGGCGGTCGCCGAGGCCTACGCCGACCCCGGCTCCCTGACCCGCCGCGCGTTCGCCGCGATCACCCCGCTGCCCGACGAGAACTCCCCCGCCTACCGCGCCGCCGCCCTGCCCGCCTCCAACGGCATCGCCACCGCCGAGGGCCTCGCCCGCTTCTACGCGTCCCTGATCGGCGAGGTGGACGGCGGAACGCGCCTTTTCACCCCGGAGACGACGGCACTGGCCCGCGCCGAGCACTCCTCAGGACCGGACCGCGTGCTCGTGGTGAACACCCGGTTCGGCCTCGGCCACATGCTGCACGGCGGCGCGTCCCCGCTGCTCTCCCCCGCCTCCTTCGGCCACCCGGGCCGCGGCGGGGCCCTCGGCTTCGCCGACCCCGAGGCGGGCATCGCCTTCGGTTACGTCACCAACGGCTTCCGCACCAGCGTGACGGCGGACCCGCGGGCGCAGGCGCTGGTGCGGGCGGTACGGCAGGCCGTGCCGCCCGCGCGCTGAGCGGGGTCACACGTTGATCGGGTGGGACGTCCGCCCGGACGCCTCGTCGATCTCCCCGTGCGCCTTGGTCAGCAGCTCCATGGCCAGTTCGTTGAGGGCACGCGCGCCCGCTATCTCCTCGCCGACCCTGGGCTGGTTGGCGTCGGTGCGGTGGCGGCTGGCGTGACCGTGCGCCCGTACCTCCGTGCCGTCGGGCAAGCGGACCATGGCCGCCGCCCGTGTGTGCTGATCGTCCTCCTGGAACTCGAGCTCGATGTGCCATCCCACCGTGGTACGCATCATGAACACCACCTCCGGAACCACTGATTCCAGAGTGCTCCTCGCGGCCCCCGCCGTCACGTCGTGGGCTCATCTCCGGGCGGTAATCGGGGAGCGGGTGCGTCAGGAGGCGGGCTTCTCGTCGAAGCTGGCGAAGTACGCGGCGACCATGTCCTCGTCGGCGTGGCCCTGCGCGGCGGCCCGGGCGAACCGTTCGGCGGTCGCCTCGGCGATGTCGAGACGGACACCGCCGCGCTCACCGGCCCGGACGATCAGCCGGGCGTCCTTCTCCGCGGTGGCCACCGCGAACTGGGCCGGCGTCAGCCGCTCCTCCAGCACCAGGCTCGCCTTGGCGCGGAGGTACCCCATGTCGAGCGGGCCGCCCGCGACGAGGTCGAAGAAGCTGTGCGGGTCGACGCCGAGCGCCTGGGACAGCGCCAGCACCTCACCGGTCGCCGCGGTGGCCGCGAGGACCCAGCTGTTGGCGACCAGCTTCAGCCGGGTGGCGGCGGCGGTCGCCCCGTCCTCGCCGGTCCACACCGTACGGGCGCCGACCGCGTCGAACACGGGCGTGACCGTCTCCCGCCCCTCCTGCGGCCCGGCGGCCAGCACGGTCAGCCGGCCGGCCTCGGCGGGCTGCCGGGTACCCAGTACGGGGGCGTCGTAGAAGACCAGGCCGTGCTCGCGGGCGAAACCGGCCAGTTCGGCGACGGAGTCGAGCCCGGCGGTGGTCGACTGCGCCCACACCGCGCCGGGGCGCAGGGCGGGCGCGGCCTCGCGCATGACCTCCAGGACCGCGTCGCCGTCGTACAGCATGGTCAGGACGACGTCGGCGCCCTCGACGGCCTCGGCGACGGTGTCGGCGACGTGCGCGCCGGCCTCGGCCAGCGGTTCGGCCTTCGCCCGGGTGCGGTTCCAGGCGCGGACACGGTGTCCGGCCCTGGCGATGTTGCGGGCCATCGCGGCACCCATGATGCCGGTGCCCAGGACACTCACGGTGAGCTTGTCGGTCATGACGGTCGGCTTCCTGTTCTCGTGTTCTCGGCTCGTCGTATCTCAGGCCCCAGCCTGCCCGAAGGCGGCGCGGACAAGCCCGTCGAGCCAGGCCCGGTGGCCGTTGAGCATCGGGTTCGGGGTCTGCTTCGCGAGCTCGGCGGGCGGGCGCCGGCTACAGCGTCCTGCCGCGCTCACTGTGCCAGGAGTACCTGGACGCGGGCCGCCTCACCGTCCTGCACACCCCGGAAGAACCCCCACTCAACACCCTCTTCCTCGTCCAACGCCCCGGCGCCGACACCAACCCCGACGTCGTCCGCACACGCCAGACACTGCAACAGGCCGCCCGGTACTGGTAACCACACGTCCCGCGCTACCCGGCATGCAGCATCAGCCCGATGCCGACGACCAGGAGGCCCGCGGCGGCGATCCGGGGGAGGCCGAAGCGCTCCTTGAAGAACAGGGCGCCGATGGCCGCGCCGACGATGATCGAGGACTCCCGGAGTGCCGCGATGGGGGCGAGTTCGGCCCGTGTCTGGGCCCACAGGACGAGGCCGTAGGCGGCGACGGACAGGGCGGCGCCGAGCAGGCCGAGGGCGGCGAAGGGCCGTAGGACCGCGACCGTCTGCGCACGCCAGCGCCGGACGGCGTACGCGGGGATCCACAGCCCCTGCACCGCCATCAGCCAGGCGACGTAACCGACCGACGACCCGGAGGCCCGTACCCCGAGCCCGTCCACGACGGTGTACGCGGCGATGGCCAGCCCCGTCGCCAGCGCCGCCCCGATCGCCGCCCAGTCCGGCCGCCGTCCGCGCAGGCCCCACAGGGCGACACCGGTGAGTCCCGCGCAGGACAGCGCGATGCCCGACGCCGCCCACCCGTCGGGCACCTCGTGCGCGAAGACGGCGGCCAGCACGGTGACGGCCAGGGGCGCGGAGCCGCGGGCGATCGGATAGGCCTGCCCGAAGTCCCCCAGCCGGAAGGAGGTCATCAGCAGCACGATGTACACGATGTGGATCGCCGCCGAGGCGATCAGATACGGCCACGCGCCCGCCGCCGGCAACGGGGCGAACACCGCGAGGGTCAGCCCGATGAGCGCGCCGCCCGCCATGATCAGGGTGAACCCGACCAGCTTGTCGGTGATCCGGTGGGCGATGGCGTTCCAGCTGGCGTGCGTGATGGCGGCGAGCAGCACGGCCGAGGTGACCAGCGGTGTCACGAGGTGCGCTCGCGGATGTCGGTGTCGTCGGCGTCAGTGGCGGCTGTCGTCGTCATGCGGGGCACGGTAGCGGTGTGTGTACGGGACACGCGAGCGGGTTCGCGCGGTCACCGGGGCAGAGGGAAAAGCCGGTGAGGGCGCGCCGTCCCCACGGCGCCCTCACCGGCGGTACCGGTCAGGAGCGGTACGTCAGGCGCGTACCAGCTCCCGGTCCTCGTCCCCGTCCCTGAACCCGGCGCCGGACCGGGCGTCGTCCCGGGTGCGCAGCCCCTCGCCCTCGACGTCCACGTTGGGCAGGGCGCGGTCCAGCCACTTCGGCAGCCACCAGGCCTTCTTGCCGAGAAGCGCGAGCACCGCCGGGACGATGGCCATGCGGACGATGAACGCGTCGAAGAAGACGGCGATCGCGAGGCCGAATCCGATCATCTTGATCATCGACTCGCTGGAGCCGATGAATCCGGAGAACACCGCGATCATGATGACGGCCGCTGCCGTCACCACCCGGGCCCCGTGCTTGAAGCCGGTCACCACGGCCTGGCTCGGCTTCTCCCCGTGCACGTACGCCTCCCGCATCCGGGTCACGAGGAACACCTCGTAGTCCATCGCGAGACCGAAGACGACGCCCACCATGAAGATCGGCATCATCGACATCACCGGGCCGGTCTCCTCCACGCCCATCAGGCCGGCCAGCCAGCCCCACTGGAACACCGCGACCACCGCGCCCAGCGCGGCCAGCACCGACAGCAGGAAGCCGAGGGCCGCCTTCAGCGGGACCAGGATCGAGCGGAAGACCACGATCAGCAGCAGGAAGGCGAGGCCGACCACCAGGGCCAGGTACGGCAGCAGCGCGTCGTTCAGCTTCTGCGAGAAGTCGATGTTCATCGCCGTCGAGCCGGTCACCAGGACCTTCGCGTCCGTGGCGGAGGTGATGGACGCTCCCTTGTCACGGATGGCGTGCACCAGGTCCTCGGTGGTCGTCGAGGACGGCTTGGAGCGGGGGATGACGGTGATGGTGGCGGTGTCGCCGGCCTTGTTGGGCGCGGCCGGGGTCACCGTCACCACGCCCTTCATGCCCTTGATCTCGTCGCCGACCTTGGTGAAGGCGGCCTTCGGGTGGGCGCTGCCCTTGGCGTCGACCACGATCATGAGCGGGCCGTTGAAGCCGGGGCCGAAGCCCTCCGAGAGCAGGTCGTAGGCGCGGCGCTGCGTGGTGGACGTCGGCTGGGAGCCGTCGTCGGGCAGGCCCAGTTCCAGGGACCCGGCGGGGACGGCCGCCGCGCCGAGGCCGACGATGCCGAGGAGGAGCACCGCGACCGGGCGGCGGACGACGAAGCTCGCCCAGCGGGTGCCCATGTTGGGCCGGGCCGCCTTGTCGGCCGCCGCCTTGCGGCCACCGCCGAGCAGCTTGCTCTTCTCGCCCGCGGGCTTGACCCTGCGGCCCACATAGCCCAGCAGGGCCGGGATGAGGGTCAGCGCGATCAGGACCGCGATGGCGACCGTGCCCGCCGCCGCGACACCCATCTTCGTCAGCATCGGGATGTTGACCACGGACAGGCCGACCAGGGCGATGACCACCGTCAGGCCCGCGAAGACCACCGCGGAGCCCGCCGTGCCGACGGCGCGGCCGACCGCCTCCTCGCGCCCGCGGCCCTCGGCCAGTTCGGCGCGGTAGCGGGAGACGATGAAGAGCGCGTAGTCGATGCCGACCGCGAGGCCGATCATCATGGCCAGGGTGGAGGTGGTGGACCCCAGGTCGAGGGCGTTGGCGAGGGCGGTGATGGTGGAGACGCCGATGCCCACGCCGATGAGCGCCGTCAGCAGCGGCAGACCGGCCGCGATCAGCGAGCCGAAGGTGATGACGAGGACGACCGCGGCGACCGCGATGCCGATGACCTCACTGGAGCCGGTCTCGGGCGTGGCGCTCAGCGCGTCGCCGCCGACCTCCACGGTCAGCCCGGCCTTCCGCGCCTTCTGCGCGGCCTCCTTGAGCGCGTCCCGCGTGGAGTCCTCCAGCTCCATGCCGGAGACCTTGTACTTCACCGACGCGTACGCGATCGTGCCGTCCTTGCTGACGGCCTTGCCCTGGTAGGGGTCGGCGACGGAGACGACCTCGGAGCCGTGGGACAGCTCCTTCACGGTCTTCTTCACGGTCGCCTTGTTGGCGGCGTCCGTCATCTTCTCGCCTGTCGGCGCCTTGAAGACCACCCGGGCGGTGGCGCCGTCGGCGCTCATGCCGGGGAAGCGCTGTTCCAGCAGGTCGAAGGCCTTCTGGGCCTCCGTACCGGGGATGGAGAACGACGAGTTGCCGGCCGCGGGTGCGCTTGCCGCGCCGACGCCCGCCAGGGTCAGCAGCGCCACCCATATCAGGGCGACGAAGTGCCGTCGCCTGAAGGCGAATCGGCCGAGTTTGTAGAGGAACGTGGCCACGAGGGCGTACTCCCGGTCAGGTCGTGGGGTTCTTCAGGGCAGGGGTGATCAGCCCTGTGGGTGGCAGGGATGACCGGCCCGACGACGTGAGCGGTGACGTCAGGTACTGGGGTGGGGAAGGCTCAGAGGGTGGGGATGCCGAGGGCGGGGAGGACCACGGCGTCGAGGTACGAGAGGATGAAGGCCTGGGTCGGCGGCTGGTCCTCCAGCAGCGCCCGGGTGGCGAACGCCCCGACCATCATCGGGAGCAGGAAGTCCAGCGCCGGGCAGTCCGCCCGGATCTCGCCCCGGTCGACGGCACGTTGCATGACGCGCCGGAACGCGTCCATCTCCGGCTCGACCACCTGTTCCCGGAACGCCTCGCGCAGGTCCGGGTTCTGATGGATCGCCATGGCCACGCCCCGCATCAGCGCGGAGTTCCGCTCCATCGTGCAGTCGTCCTCGCGCATGGCGAGGGCGTGCATGTCGCCCCGGAGCGAGCCGGTGTCGATCTCGTCGGCCGAACCGGGCTTGCCGTGCTTCAGGGCCTTCACGACCAGCTCGGCCTTGCCGCCCCACTGGCGGTAGAGGGTGGCCTTGCTGGACCGGGTGCGGGCGGCCACGGCGTCCATGGTGAGGGCGTCGTAGCCGACTTCCCGGAGCAGGTCGAGCACGGCCGCGTACAGCTCGGCCTCGCGCTCGGGCGTGATCCGACTGCGGCGCACGGCGGCGACCTCGGTCATCTCCCTCACCCTCCTGCTCCGAACGACTCGGTTTCGTACGTCCAACTCGTACAGGAAGAATGTAGCGCAGCCCTCTACGAAACGAAACCGTTTCGTACGTGTTCTGGGTCACGCCTGGTCGGAGCGGGGGTCTTTTTCACGAGTTGCTCCACTGCGTCCCCGGGGAAAGCCTGGGGAGGTGAGCTACTTGCGCCTGCCGCATCTCAGCGGCGAACTGCTGTGCTTCGTGGCCGAGGACGACCTCTGGCTGGCTCCCCTCGACACCCCGGGCCGCGCCTGGCGGCTCACGGTCGACCGCACCAAGACCGGGCATCCCCGCTTCTCGCCCGACGGACGCCACATCGCGTACACGACCTGGCGCAGCCTCGTCCCCGAGATCCACCTGGTCGGGGTCGACGGCGGGCCGGGGCGGCAGCTGACCTACTGGGGCAGTCCGGACACACAGGTGTGCGGGTGGACCCCGCCCGACGAGGAGGAGCACTCCGCCATCCTCGCCGTCGCCTCACACGGCGAGCCCTTCTCGCACTTCACCTGGGCCTACAAGATCGCCCTGGAGGGCGACCCGGGCCGCAAACTGCCCTGGGGACCGGTCGCCGACCTCCAGGTCGCCGACCTCGACGGCGAGCGCAAGACCCTGCTGCTGACCGGCACCCCGCCGCACGAACCGGCCTCCTGGAAGCGCTACCGGGGCGGCGCCATGGGCCGGCTGTGGCTGCACGGGCAGCGGCTGCTCCCCGACATCGGCGGGCACCTGCACTCCCCGATGTTCGTCGGCGGGCGGATCGCCTTCCTCTCCGACCACGAGGGCATCGGCAACCTCTACTCCTGCGCCCACGACGGCACCGACCTGCGCCGGCACACCGACCACGACGCCTTCTACGCCCGGCACGCCTCCAGCGACGGCACACGGGTCGTCTACCAGTGCGCGGGCGACCTGTGGATCGTCGACGACCTCTCCCCGGACTCGGTCCCGCGCCGGCTGGACGTACGGCTGAGCGGTGCGCGGGCGGGCCGCCGGCCGTACCAGGTGCCCGCCGCCCAGCACGTGGACGGCATCTCCGTGGACGAGACGGGCCGGGCCAGCGCCGTCGTCGTCCGCGGCAGCCTGTACTGGCTCACCCACCGCGACGGCCCCGCCCGCACCCTCACGGACCCGCCCGGGGTACGCGTCCGGCTCCCGGAGATGCTGGGCGCGACCGGCCAGGTCGCCTACGTCACCGACGCCGACGGCGAGGACGCGATCGAGATCGCCCACCTCCCCCGCGCCACCGGCGACCGCGAGCCCCGCCGACTGGCCTCCGGACAACTCGGCCGCGTCCTCGAACTGGCCTCCGACCCCGAAGGCGAACGCCTGGCCGTCGCCGCCCACGACGGCCGCTTGCTACTCCTCGACGTCACCGACGGCTCGGACGTCACCGACGGCGCCGGGGGGTCCGGGGGGTCCCTGGGCTCCGAGGGCTCCGGTGGGTCCGAGGGCTCCGGCGGGTCCGAGGATTCCGGTGGCTCCGAGGGCTCCGGTGGCCTCGGCGACTTCAGCGGCCCTGAAGGTTCCGGCGACTCCAGCAACCTCGGGGATTCCGGCGGGCTCGGCACCTCCGGCATGGTCACCGAGTTGGTTCGGGCGGGTAATGGGCCGGTGCGGGATCTTGCGTTTTCGCCGGATGGGGCGTGGCTGGTGTGGTCGCATCCCGGGATCGGGCGTACGTTGCGGCAGATCAAGATGGCCCGGATAAAGGACCGGCTGATCGTCGATGTCACAAGTGGCCGCTTCGAGGACGAGAACCCGGTGTTCACCCGGGACGGCCGGTACCTGGCCTTCCTGTCCTGGCGGGGCTTCGACCCGGTCTACGACGTGCACACCGGGGACCTGTCGTTCCCGCTGGGCTGCAAGCCCTACCTGGTCCCGCTGTCCTCGGCGACCCCCTCCCCCTTCGCGCTGAACCCCGAGGGCCGTCCGGCGGCCGGCGGGCTGGACCCGGTGGAGGACGAGGAGACCGGCGAGGCCGGCGCGGTGACCGTGGAGGTCGAGGGGCTGGAGAACCGGGTGACGCCGTTCCCGGTCATCGCCTCCAAGTACTCCGCGCTGCAACCGGTCGCGGGCGGCGGCCTGGTGTGGCTGCGCTGGCCGATCTCCGGCGCGCTGGGCGAGACCTTCGCCAACCCGGACGACACGACCGGCCGTCCGACGCTGGAGTACTTCAACATCACCAAGGCGAAGAAGTCCGAACTCGTCGGCCACCTCGACTGGTTCGCGGTCAGCGGCGACGGCACCCGGCTGGTCGTGGTCGACGAGGGCGACCTCAGGGCGGTGCCCGCCACCGAGTCCGGCGACGCCGACACGACGACCTGGATCGACGCCCGCCGCATCCTGCACCAGGTCGACCCGGCCGCCGAGTGGCGCCAGTCCTACGACGAGGCCGGCCGCCTCATCCGGGCCTACTTCTGGGACCCGGGGATGTCCGGTATCGACTGGGACGCGGTCCTCGACCAGTACCGCCCCCTGGTCGAACGGGTCGCCTCGCCCGACGAGTTCGCCGACCTGCTCCGCGAGGTGCTGGGCGAGCTCGGCACCTCGCACGCCTACGTCAGCGCCGCCCGCCGCAACGAGGGCCCGGCGCACTACCAGCGCTGGCAGGGCCTGCTCGGCGCCAACCTCGTACACCGCGAACGCGGTTGGACGGTCAAGCGCATCCTGCCCGGCGACTCCTCCGACTCCAAGGCCCGCTCCCCGCTGGCCGGCACCGGCATCCGGGAGGGCGCGGTCCTGACCCATGTGGACGGCCGCCCGGTGGATCCGGTGGCGGGGCCGTATCCGCTGCTGGCGGGATCGGGCGGTACGACGGTGGAGCTGACGTTCGCCCCACCGGAGGGCGAGGAGGGCTCCCCGCGGCGGGTCGCCGTCGTCCCGCTGATCGACGAGCGGCCCCTGCGCTACCAGGACTGGGTGGCCAAACGACGGGCTGTGGTAAGGGAGTTGAGCGGCAGCAAGTGCGGCTATCTGCACATCCCCGACATGGGCGGCTCCGGCTGGGCCCAGTTCAACCGCGACCTGCGCATGGAGGTGTCCCGGCCCGCACTGCTGGTGGACGTGCGGGGCAACGCGGGCGGCCACATCAGCGAACTGGTCATCGAGAAGCTGTCCCGGACCATCCTCGGCTGGGACCTGACGAGAAACGCCCAGCCGGTGTCGTACACCTCCAACGCGCCCCGGGGGCCGGTGGTGGCGCTCGCCGACGAGGCGACCTCCTCCGACGGCGACATGATCACCGCGGCCTTCAGGCTGCTGAACCTCGGGCCGGTGGTCGGTCAGCGGACCTGGGGCGGCGTGGTCGGCATGACCGGGCGGCACCGGCTGGGCGACGGCACGGTGATCACGGTGCCGATGAACGCGGCCTGGTTCGACGCGTACGGCTGGTCCGTGGAGAACCACGGCGTCGCCCCCGACCTGGAGATCCTGCGCACCCCGCTGGACTGGGCGGAGGGACGGCAGGCGCAGCTGACCGACGCGGTGGAGCTGGCGCTGGACCTGCTGACCACCCACCCGGCGGCGACCCCGCCCGACTACCGTCACGTACCGGACCGTTCGCGGCCCAAGCTGCCGCCCCGGACGACGGACACATGACGACGTGAGAAGGGGCGCCCCCCGTCGGAGGCGCCCCTTCCGGTCAGGAGACGACCGCGTCAGGCGTCGTAGTCCTGGTCGAAGCGGTCGTCCATCTCCCGCTCGGCGTCGTCGATGTCCTTGCGCCCGCGCTCGCGGTGCTGCGGGGACTGCTGACCACGCTGGCCGGGCTGGCCGGGCTGCTGGCCGCGCTGCCCGGACTGCTGGCCACGCTGACCGGCCTTCTCACGGGCCTCGCCGAGCTTCTGCTTGCCCTGCTCCTGGTACTGGTCCTTCATACCCATGTGGGTTCACTCCCGTGGTGGGTGAGGGGGATTGGCCCCTCTGTGGGGCCTCGACCAGATTCACACGGGGGAACACTCCGCGCATTTCGATCATTAACGGTGTGTAACACCCCCTGGTTACCCCCCTGGTCACCACCCGGGTTCCGCGGCAGGTTCCGCGGCTAGTCCCGCCGTACCGACCGCTCCCGCTCGTCCGCCGCGCCCCCCGCACCGACCAGCCCCGTCCGCATGCCCTGGAGCCGGGGCGCGAACCGCCGCATCTCACGCTGGCCCACGGTGCCGATGAGGCCCGGCAGATACCCGCGCACCCCCTGCATCCCGCGCAGCCACCACTGCCCGTACACATGGCCGGAGCGGCGCTCGATCCCGGCCACGATCCGGTCGACCGCCGGGCCCAGCGGATAGGTCTTGTTGGACGGCCACGGCAGCCGCTGCCTGAGCTCCCGCATGACCTCGTCCTGGTCGGCGCCGCGCACCATGTCCGTGTCGGTCCACGACAGATAGGCCACGCCGACCCGCACGCCCTGGTGGCCGACCTCGGCACGCAGGCTGTGCGCGTACGCCTCCACGCCCGACTTGGACGCGCAGTACGCGGTCATCATCGGCGCCGGGGTGATCGCGGCGAGCGAGGCGATCTGGAGCAGATAGCCCCGGCTCTCCATCAGCACCGGCAGGAAGGCGCGCGCCGTGACCGCCGAGCCGATCAGGTTGACCTCGATCACCCGCCGCCAGGCCTCCGGGTCGGAGTCGGCGAAGGGGCCGCCGGTGGCCACCCCGGCGTTGGCGACGACGATGTCGACCTTGCCGAACCGCTCCTTGACCTCCTGGGCGACCCGGGCCATGGCCTCGTGGTCGGTGACGTCGGCGTGCCAGTGGCCGCTGTCGCCGTGCAGCCGCCCGGAGACCTCCTTCAGCGCCTCCGGCTCCAGTCCGACCAGCGCCACCGTCGCCCCGCGCGCGGAGAGTTTGCGCGCGAGCAGCTCGCCGACGCCGCGCGCGGCTCCGGTGACCACCGCGACCTGCCCCTGAAGACCGACCCTGCTCATGCACCCTCCTTGACCGCGTCCGTCACATACACGGAGACCAGTTCCCGGATCTTCCCGGTCACCGGCTCCGGTGCCTCCACCGGTGTCATGTGGCCGACGCCGGTCAGCTCGACGCTGCCCACACAGTGCGGCAGCG
The DNA here is from genome assembly GCF_055639495.1 of Streptomyces sp. NPDC039424. NCBI lineage: Bacteria > Bacillati > Actinomycetota > Actinomycetes > Kitasatosporales > Streptomycetaceae > Streptomyces > Streptomyces sp. NPDC039424. The sequence goes on along the minus strand of NZ_JBVKAI010000010.1, from coordinate 117,480 downwards.
CGGCCACCAGTGCACGGGCGTGCACCGGCGGGGTCATCCGGTCCGCCGTGCCCGCGATGACGGCCGTCGGCACCCGCAACTCCCGTACCGCGTGGTCGAGGTCGAGCGTGTCCAGCACCCGCGACCAGGCGTGGCGCACGGCGCGCGGGCAGGCGTGCACGATCCGCGCGCACGCCTCCACCATGTGCGGGGCCGAACCGGCGCCCATGGTGGCGTACTTGAGGATGCTCCGGGTGACCGGCGTGACCGGTCCGAGCGGAGCGCGCGAGCCCAGGACGCGCGCGGTGAGCCGGCTGCGCACGCGCCCCGCGCGCAACGGCACCACCAGCGACTCGGCGACCAACCGTGAACTGCCCGTGCTGCACAGCAGGACGGCCGCCGCGTGGTCCCGGAAGCGGGGGCGCGCGGCAGCGGCCATCACCGTCATCCCGCCCATGGAGTGGCCCACTATCACCGCCTTCTCCCCCGGCGCGAGCGTCTCGGCGAGCACCGCCTCCAGGTCGTCCGCCAGCGCGTCGGTGGTGCAGGCGGGGCTCGCGGGACTGCGGCCGTGCCCCCGCTGGTCATAGGCGATGACGCGGTGATCCACCGCCAGGTCCCGGATCTGCGCCGCCCAGAACGCGGTCGAGCAGGTCCAGCCGTGGGCCAGGACGACCGGGGGCGCGCCGTCGGGACCGTGCACCTCGACGTGCAGCCGGGCGCCGTCGGCGGAGACGGCGGTCAGGACGCGGCCGGGGGCCGGCGGGGCGTACGGGCCGAAGGCCACGTGGGTGCGGCGGCTCATGCGGTGACCTCGCTGGGATTGCGGGAGCCGGCGTCGGCCCTCTGCGGGACGGGCGGCCGGAGGACCTCGTACTCCGTCAGGTCCACCCGCCGGGTCGCCCGGCGGAACTCCGTGGTCGTGCCCGGCCAGATGGTGGTGTTGCGCCCGTTCACGTCCTGGTACCAGCTCGTGCAGCCACCGGTGTTCCACACCGTGCGCTTCATACGCTCCTGCACCTTGGCGTTCCAGGCGCGCACGGCGCCGGGCCGGGCGTCGAGGGCGACCCGGCCGCCGAGGACACCGAGCTGCCGCACGAAGTCGGCCATGTAGTTCAGCTGGGACTCGATGATGAGGATCATGGAGGAGTTCCCGAGGCCGGAGTTGGGCCCGATGATCGTCATCCAGTTCGGGAACCCGGCGGCCGAGGACCCGCGCAGCGCCTGCATCCCGTCCTTCTTCCAGGCCTCGGCGAGGGTCAGGCCCTCCGCCCCGACCACCCGGTCGGCGATGGGCAGGTCGGTGACGTGGAACCCGGTGCCGAAGACGATCGCGTCCACCTCGGCCTCGCTGCCGTCGGCGGCGACGGCGGTCGAGCCGCGCACCTCGGCGAGCCCGCTCGCGACGACGTCGACGTTGGGGCGGGCGAGGGCCGGGTAGTACTCGCTGGACAGCAGGATCCGCTTGCAGCCGATGCGGTAGTCGGGGGTGAGCCTGGCGCGCAGGGCCGGGTCCCTGATGGCGCGGGCCATGTTGTGCTTGGCCAACCGCTCGACGAGGGTGAGTTCCTCGGGGTGTTTGGTGAACGCCTGGACCTGCAACTCCCGGATGCCCCACAGCAGTCCGCGCCTGAGCTGGGCGGTGAGCGGCACGGAGCGGTGCAGCCGGCGCTCGGCACCGGTGATCGCCCGGTCCACGCGGGGCATCACCCAGGCCGGGGTGCGCTGGAAGAGCGTGAGGCGCCCGACCCGGGGCTGGATGGCCGGCACGATCTGGATCGCGGACGCCCCCGTCCCCACCATGGCGACCCGCTTGCCGGTGAGGTCGTAGTCGTGGTCCCAGCGGGCCGAGTGGAAGACCTTGCCGGGGAAGGAGTCCAGGCCGGGGACGTCCGGGATCCTGGGGTCGGACAGCGGGCCGGTGGCGGAGACGACGACGTCCGCCGACAACGAGCCGGAGGCCGTCTCGATGTCCCAGCACAGCCGCACGGTGTCCCAGGTCATCCGCTGCACCTCGGCGCCGAAGCGGATGTGGGGCCGCAGCCGGAAGACGTCCGTCACATGCTCCAGATAGGCGCGGATGTGCTCCTGCCCGGAGAAGGTGCGCGGCCAGTCGGGGTTGGGCGCGAACGAGAACGAGTACAGATGGGAGGGCACGTCACAGGCGCACCCGGGGTAGCTGTTGTCCCGCCAGGTGCCGCCGACGCTGTCGGCCCGCTCCAGGACGACGAAGTCGGTGATCCCCTCGCGGCGCAGCCGCACGGCCGCGCCCAGCCCGCCGAATCCGGATCCGATCACCGCCACCCGTACGTGCTCGTGTTCGGCCATCCCGACACCCTCCCTGCCCGACCCAACCCTGCCAGTGAACACTGGCGCAATGGGACTGTAGAGCAGCCCCGTACTGATGGGTAGGGGCCGGGCGAGGAAACTTACCCCGGGTACGACATAGGGTGCGGGCGTGGCAGAGAAGCGTGAGTACCGCATGGAGGAGCTGGCCCGGCTGGCCGGAATCACAGTGCGCACGCTGCGCTTCTACCGCGAGCGCAAGCTGATCCCGCCGCCCCGCCGCGAGGGCCGCATCGCCTGGTACGACGACCACCACCTGGCCCGCCTGCGCACGATCTCGGCGCTGCTGGAGCGCGGGCACACCCTGAGCGGCATCGCGGAACTCGCCGAGGCCCTCGACCAGGGCCGCGACGTCGCCGACCTGCTCGGCGTCGGCGCCCCCACCGAGGAGGAGCCCGTCCGCCTCACCCCCGAGGAACTCGCCGCCCGCTTCGAGGGCGAGGTCACCCCGGAGAACCTCGCCGCCGCCATGGAACTGGGCTACCTCGGCACCGACGGCGACGAGATAGTCCACATCAGCCGCCGCCTGCTCGACGTCTCCTCCGCGCTCGTCCGCGAGGGCATCCCCCTCGCCGAAGTCCTGGCCACCGGCAAACGCGTCCGCGAGCACGCCGACGCCCTCGCCGAACTCTTCACCGACGTCATCCTCCGCCACGGCCCCGAGGAAAACCTCCAGCGCCTGCGCCCGCTGGCCCGCAGCGTGGTGGAGGCGGAGGTGTCACTGGCCCTGGACCGGCGGTTGCGGAAGCGGGACTACAGGTCGTAGACCACCGTCACCGGCGCATGGTCGGACCACCGCTCGTCATGCGTGGCCGCCCGCTCCACGAAGCCCTTGACGGCCCTGCCCGCGAGCCCGGGCGTCGCGGCGTGGAGGTCGATGCGCCAGCCCGAGTCGTTGTCGAAGGCCCGCCCCCGGTACGACCACCACGTGTACGGCCCGGCCACATCCGGGTGCAGCCCCCGCACGACGTCGACGTAGCCGCCGTCGGCCGTGTCGAAGACCCGGCTCAGCCACTCCCTCTCCTCCGGCAGGAAGCCCGAGTTCTTGGTGTTGGCGCGCCAGTTCTTCAGGTCGGCCTGCTGGTGGGCGATGTTCCAGTCGCCGACGACGAGCACCTCGCGACCGTCGGCGGCGGCGCGCTCGCGCAGGCCCTTGAGGTAGCCGAGGAACTCGGCCATGAAGCGGACCTTCTCGTCCTGCCGTTCGGTGCCGACCTCGCCGGAGGGGAGGTAGAGGGAGGCGACCGTGACACCGGGCAGGTCGGCCTCGACGTACCGGCCGCCGGTGTCGAACTCGGCCGAGCCGAACCCGATCCGGACGCGGTCGGGTTCGCGCCGGGTGTAGAGGGATACGCCCGCGCGGCCCTTGGCGGCGGCGGGGGCGTGTACGACGTGCCAGCCGTCGGGCCGCCGTACGCCCTCGGGCAGTTGCTGCGGCTCGGCGCGCACCTCCTGCAGCCCCACCACATCCGCCGAGGTGTCCGCGAGCCACTCCACGAAGCCCTTCTTCGCGGCGGCCCGCAGCCCGTTAACGTTCACCGAGGTAACAGTCAGCACCAGGGCACGATACCGGCACACTGGACGGGCCCTGCTTTCGACAGCCTCCGACTATGCATGAATGTACGATGCCCAGAATGAATATACGCCGCGTCCTCTTCGACCACCCCGACGCCGTGAAGCTGAACGACGAGGTCCAGGCCGAGTACCACCTGCGCTACGGCGACGGCGGTGACGCCACGCCCCTCGACGCGTCGGACTTCGAGCCGCCGAGGGGCGTGTACCTGATCGCGTACGACGCGACCGGCCGCCCCGTCGCCACCGGTGGCTGGCGCAGCCAGGACGCGAACGGCGAGGGCCACGAGGACGGCGACGCCGAGCTCAAGCGCATGTTCGTCATCGAGGAGATGCGCGGCCGGGGCCTCGCCCGCCGCATGCTGGCCGCCCTGGAGGACGACGCCCGTACGGCCGGCCGCGTCCGCATGGTCCTGGAGACCGGCAACAAGCAGCCGGAGGCCATCGCCCTGTACACCTCCAGCGGCTACGAACCGTGCGTCAAGTTCGGGTACTACCGCCACTACGAGGACAGCCGCTGCTTCGCGAAGCCGCTCAACGCGGATCGTGAGCCACCACGATCGAGCTCTGCGCGGTCCGGGACCTGAAGGCGGCTTTCCGGGCTTCCGCGTTTCCCCCACCGTGGCGACAGCGCCTGGACAGAGACCCATCGACGCACCGAACGCCGCACCACCCGCCATAACGGCCTCCGGCAGGTCGGCTCCGCTGAGCAATTCGAGGATGCCTACCGCCATGGCTACGACGATCGAGAAGAGGGCCGTGACGAACAGCAACAGAACCCCGGGCAGCGGCGACTGCATCCAGCACCAGCCGGACGGCGGTGCGAGCCGTCTCGGTGGACTCGGCGCGCATTCCGCTGATCCCTCTCTTGCCTGAGGGCGGTCAGAGCTGGGGTGCGAGCAGGGTCAGCCTGAGCAGTGCGGCGATGGCGAGCCCGGCCGGGATGGCGTACCACCATCTGCGGAGCCACTCGGCTTTCACGAACACCCACGTCAGCAGCGTCATCACCGCGGAGAAGGCCAGTCCGACGCCGGCCGCGACACCGGAGTTGGTGACCGCCTGGTGGTCCCAGGGGCCGTCCGGCTCGACCATGTAGGCCGTGAGCACCACGTAGCCCGTCACCAGGGCCCCCAGGGCCAGAACGACGGCGCACAAGCCTGCACCGAGGCAGCCGGAGGTTCTCGGCTGTCGGCGCTCTCGTACGTCGGTTGCCGGCCCCGTTCCTGGGCTCACCCCAGCGCCTCCTTCGCGTCGTTCAGCTTCCGGTCGAAGCCTCGGCCGTAGGCCTGGGCGTTCGGGTCCTCGTAGTAGGGACCGCCGTTGTAGCGGGCGGCCAGTTCCTGCATCTGCTCGCGGGTCATCTGGTCCGGGGGAACGTCCGCGAAACCGCTCTCCGCCTTCAGCTGGGCCAGGTACTCCGAGGCGATGAAGATGTTCTTCGACGGGTCCTTGATCGCGTCCACGACCACGTCCCTCTGCATGTCGGTGAGGTGGTTCGAGTCATAGCCGAGCACCTCGGCAGCGCGGCGGACCTGGATGGACAGCGGGCCCATCGAAGTCTCGTCGGGATCCTCCTGGCCGGGCAGGATCTTCCGCCCCTCGTAGGCCGCGTCGTCGAGCCAGCCGGGGTCGCCCTCCACCTCCTGCCAGGCGATGCCGGCGACCATCTCGGGCGGCAGGCCGGCGTCCTGCGCGGCGGCCCTGATGAGCTCCTTGTTGGCGGAGATGTAATCCCGGCGGCTGTCGTCCGAGTTGGACCACATCCAGTAGTTGTTTCCCCGGGCCCCGGGCAGGCCGTCGATACGGGTCTCGATCCTCGAAAGGATCTCGTTGGCCACGACGTTCCCACCCATGGTGGGAATCGAGTCCACCTTCGGGCCCGCGCCCGGAAGCTGGGCGTAGGGGTTGTCGCTCGCCTGCCTCGCCTCGGCCTGAAGCGGCCCCAGGTTCTTCAGGAACTGCCCGGGATCGGCGATGGGACTCTTGAAGTCCGGCAGCGACCGGTAGGCCGCCTTGACGTCGGCGACGCACGTCTCACGCGCCTCGGACTCCACGCGCAGGGCATCTCCGTAGTGATCCTTCGTCTGGTTGTAGTAACGCTCGGCGTCCTCGCGGATCGAGTCGACGTCGACGCCCACCTCCGCGAACCAGTCGAGTACGCCGGTGGTGGCTCGCAGGTCCTCCCACTGCCGCAGGGGCTCCGCGGCGCGCGCGGTCGGCGTGATGGCGGTGGCCTCCTTCGACATCACCTCCGACAGTTTTGTCTCGGCGTGTTTGCCGCTCTTGTAGTGACTCTTGGCCGTGGTGACCGCCTCGGCGTAGGACGTGAGGGCGTCTGCCACTTCGCGAAAGGCGACCGACAGGGCATCGGTGAGGTCCCTCGCCTCACTCAGCCGCTTCGCGTACAGGTCGCGCGCCTCACTTTGCCAGTCCACTTTGCCCGCCTTGCGGAAGGCGTCGTCAGTGGTGTCGATCAACTTGTGCAGACGTGTGAACTCCGCGGCACTCCGCCCGATGAGCGCAGGGTTCGCATCTTCCAGGAACTCGACATCCTCGCGGTAGGCCACAGCGGATCACCGGTCTCCGGCTTCGGTGTAACGCCCCGACACCAGAACGGAGTGCAGCTGCCGACGGACCGCGTCGTCGTACTCCGTGTACGCGTTGCCCGAGGACTTCAGCGTGCTGGACAACGCCGCCAGCAGTACGACCGCGTCGGTGTACTGGTCCTTGGCGAACCGGGCGAACGTCTCGACGCCCGAGGCGACGTCGGGGTGGGACCTGGGAGCGCGGCACATGGTCGCGTTCTCGCCGTCCATCCGCCCCTCGTACAGGACTCCGGCGATCTCCAGCAGCAGATGCGAGCTGCCGTCGATGGAGTCCGCGCTCACCGAGAACCCGTCTCCGTGACCGCCGGCACCGGCGGCGGAACCAGCGCTTCCGTCAGCCGGCAGCTGGTTCAGCTGCATATGCGCCGACTGCTGTTGCCGGACAAGAGCATCCGTCTTGAGCTGGGCCCATTCCTCTTCCCACGACACCGTGTCCGCCCCCCGTCCGACTGCCGCACCGCCTGAACACAGACGTTCTTGCCACCCCCAAGTCTGCCATGAACAGACCAAGGATGATCAAAGTCGAACCGACACCCTGGCCGCCCGCTCACGTGGGCATAGTTCGGTCACCACCCGCGGAAGAAGTCGTGACCGCTGCGCCCCGCATGCCGTCGCTGCGACGCTCCGTCATCACGCCCAGCTCGATCGGCTCGGTGACCAGCCGGGGCAGGTCGTCCGGGCGGCGGGGGCCGGTGCGGACGAGGGAGGGCTCGGCCAGTGCGGCCGGCAGGTCCCCGTCCTTCCACAGGCCGAGCACCGTCGCCTCGGGGATGGGGACCTGGCAGCCCGCGAACGGCTCTATCGCCAGCTTCACCCAGGGCGTGTCCTCGCTCGTCTCGTGGTGCAGCGCGCGGCTGTGGGAGGGGTTTTGCCCGTGCGCGTGGCGTCAGCCGCCGCGGCCAAGGCTTGGAGGAAACTGCGGGGGCTGATCTGGCCCCTGCCATCCATGAGGTGGTTCGGCAGCCATGTACAGGGCCTGCCCTTGCGGTAGTTGCCGCCCATGAACGGGTCGGCGATCTCCGCGAAGAGCTTCTCCTGGGCCTCTGCGACGTTCCGCAGCAGCAGGGGCGGCTCGTGCCGCACGACCTTCTCGTCGCTCTCCGGCGGTTGTGGGCGTAGCGCACCGCCTCGGCGAGCTGGCGTACCAGGTCCAGACGGACCTCAGGAGTGAGCCGGCCACTGTACGCGTCGAGGTAGGCGTCGAGCCGCAGGTCCGAGGCGCGGTGCCGGAACAGGATCGCCGGGCCGCTGACGTGCTCACGTATCTGCACCGCCTGCACGATGCCGCGGTGATTGATGCCCTGACAGCACCTGGTACTCGCGGCGGGCCGCCCGGTCCACCTCCTCCCAACAAGGGCCCGCGTCCAGGGCGCGCGGCTGTGACCGCCAGTCGTCACCAAAACGAAGATGAGCCGTCGAATGGCTGACCCCGATGCGCTTCATCAGCTCTCGAGCAGTGCGCCGGCCTGCGGCGTGACCCGCCGGCTCTCCCGCTCGGGCGGCAGACTCAGCAGACCGTCCCAGATGCCCGGCAGTCCGCTCCCGCCGCCGTCCGGTCTTTCCGTTCACTGCGACAGGCCGGTCGGGGCACGAGCTGCTCCGCTGCATCGTCCCGCGACATTGCACCGAAACGACGAGATCCCGGTCAGACGGTGACCGTCTGACCGGGATCTCGGGACCACTTCCGGTGTGTCCCGGAAAGTGATGCTGCGTGGACCTGAGGGGATTTGAACCCCTGGCCCCCTCGATGCGAACTACGGGCGGGGCGGTCGTTGAGGTCTACCGAGCTGGTCAGATGGGCCGCCAGAAGCGTGGACGGTTGGAGCCGGCCGGTGGGGTTGCTGTACTTCGCTGCTGTACTGCAAGCCCCGGGCCACCTGCACGGGGATCCTCGTCTAGCTCACTGCTCGGATAGCCCCTCGGGCTTCTGCCTATTGCGGCACTCGGGCCGCCAGCACCCAGCTGCGTTTACCAGCGCAAGATAGAATTCGAGGCTTGCCGAAATCGCTTGCCCGGTGCCGGGGTGACGCCAAGTTAGTACACCCTGAGCAATCGCCAAAGGCAATGGAATTGCACGGCAAATACACCTCCACCACCACATCGCGGAACCTTCTTCACGCTCCCACATTCTCCCGCCTCCCTGGCAGAACTCGGCACCTCATTTGAGTGGACAAACCCAGACGCGCGGACCACTTTGGCCCTGGACTCACAGGCTGCCGAACTACTTCCAGAGAGGCAAAGATTTGTGTGTACACACGTGTACACCTTGTGTACACACAAGTACACTCGACCCATTCCCCGCTCGTGCTTCAGGCGCTAAAATGCCCGCGTGGGCGAACTCTCCGAGGAAACTTCTGATCTTGAAATCGGGATTCGCGAGGCGCGAGCGAGTCTTAGTGAGCTGATCAATAAGGTCGAACGGGATGGCATTGTCGTGCACCTGACGCGACACGGCCGCCGCGCCGCCTCGCTGGTAGCACCTTCTTTCGAGCAACCTACAGTCGTCTCGGGAAGGCCAGTTCAGTATCCGAGGGACACCACGACGTCCATCCGACTAATCGAGAGCATGTTGGTGGATAGCGCCGAGCTCACCCCCGACCTGTCTGAAGTGTTTCACGAGCGCAAGGGCGAACTAGTCGGCGAGCTAGCGCTCCTCATGATGTTCCTGTATCACCCCTTTATCGGAAAGTCGGACGACGGGAGCATCATAATCCTGAAGGAGGACGGCAACGAGGATGCAGAGTCAAGGGATCGCATCTCTCTAACGGACTTGATCATCCCGAGAGTTTTAGCCGCGAAAGATGACGGATATCTATTCGATGGCAGCTCGCTACCCATTATCGCGGGCGCCCTTTGGGCCTTGCAACTGGGGAAAAACCCAGCGGAATGGCGAAATTCGCTAAACATCCCAATCAGTATCGATGAATTAATGACATGGGTGTACGCTACGTACTACTTCGCAGCATTTTTGAATTACGCTTACGGTGACGGCTACGCCGAGCACCTGATGTACCTCTCAGACGAGGCCCTGCGAAGCAATATAATTTAGCCAATGGCAATAAAGGGCATATTTTCCACGGGCTCGACGGAGTCACGATGGGCGAGTTAAAGGCCTCTGGGCGTGATCAGTACCAGAAGCAGTGAAAGGCCAATTCTCAGACGTGCCGCCGGGCAGTCGATTGATCCATGCTGATGCGTCCACCAGGCCACGAAGGTCGGCGTAGCGACTTTGGCCGGGAGCTGCTTTGGCGCGAGTGATCATGGCCCCGTAAGCTTGCGGCGCGTCGGGCAGTCTGTGGACCTGCCCGTTAAAGCACGACGTTGGGGCCATGATCTTCGAGGCTCGCGCCAAAGTGGCTGGCTAAAGTCGCGGAGCCGACCGCCCCAGCCACCGCGGGTTTCTCTCCACGTCATGGCCGCGTCCGCCGTCCGGCCGTGGCCCGGTAGCGGGATCAGCGGGCCGTTCGAACGCCCGCGCATCACGTAGCGTTGGCCCGCATGCCGCCGCCACCACGATCCGGCCTCTTTCGGTAACACAAAGCCTCTTTGACCTGCACCGTTAAGGTCAACGTCGCCCCCGTGCCCGTGTTGGATTTGGCCGCTGCGTGCGGCGACGGGCGGGCGGCGACGTGCGGCCGGTGGCGGAGACATGGAGGCGGCGCGGCGGCGACCGACCGGCGCCGCCGCGCTTGGCGCGGCCCTCGGACCTGGTTCGACCCCTTGTGGGCAACTGGGTGGAAAGGGGTGCGTGTGTGGCCTGTGAGACGTGGGCGTTGGGGTCAAGCGGCTGTTGATCTTTTCCATTCCTGAGGCCGGATCGTGGTGGCGGTGGCGTGCGGGCCGACGCGTCCGTTATGGGTCTGGGCGAAGTATGCGGCGGTCGGGTTGGCGATGATTGGCAAGCGCCGTCGGCCGCCGGACGAGCGAGCGCAGCGAGCCTTGATGAAGTAGGGAAACTCCCACCGCATCCCGGCGGCAGAGGGCTGGTGATCTACGCGTCGTAGCTAACAGGCCTACTCGTGCGCGTAGCTACACGGCTACGCTTGTGTCGGCCGACATAACCGACGGGAGCGTGCTCAGGGGATGGGACCAAAGTCCGAGCGGGTCTACCGCACGATTCGCGAGTGGATCGCGGCAGGCAAGTACTCGCCAGGCTCCAAGCTCCCGTCAGAGCGGACCCTCACTGAAGAGTTGGACATCGGCCGTACGGCACTCCGGCAGGTACTCGCCAAGCTCGTCAACGAGCGCGTTATCGAGGTACACGGGCGTAGCTCTTACCGCGTTCCCAACCGATCAGCGATCACTGAAGTGCCCGGCGACCTGGAGCCGTGGCAGATCCACGGCGAGCGGACCGTGTACGACAACCGCTGGGTGAAGCTGAGCCTCGTCGACGTAGAGCCTCCGGGTGTCGAGCGATTCGAGCATCACGTCGTGCGGCTGCATCACGTCGCTATCGCTGCCGTCCTCGATGACCAAGAGCGCGTGCTCATGCTCTGGCGCTACCGCTTCGTCGCCGACTCCTTCGGCTGGGAGCTTCCTGGTGGCATCGTGGACGAGGGGGAAGATCCCGCCCAGGCTGCGCTTCGAGAGGTCGAAGAGGAAACCGGGTGGCGACCCGACTCGCTAGAGCATGTGGTCACCTACCAGCCCATGGTGGGCATGGTCGACTCCCCGCATGAGATCTACGTAGGCCGCGGCGCCAAACACATCGGTGATCCGACCGATGTTGAAGAGTCCGGCCACGTGGCCTGGGTCCCGCTCGCCGACATCCCCGGCCTGATGGAGCGAGGCGAACTGCTGGGATCAGGAACCCTCGTTGCCCTTCTTCACGTACTCGCATCACGCACGGCAGGGGCGTCGCCTACAACCGCTGTGTGAGCTGTTCGATGCGCCGCCGATGACGCACCGAGCCGGTTCGGCTAGCCAACAACCGGGCCTCGCGAAGGTGCGTGTGCGCCTGGTCGCACTCGCCGCGCGCGAGGTGAGCTTGCGCAAGATCGCACCGCAATCCGGCTGTGGCCCGGACGAAAGTCGGGTCTGCGGAGTCCAGTGCGACGTACAGGCTACTGACGGCATTGTCGTCCCCAAGCAAGGCGAGCACGTTGCCGTGCCACCTGGCTAGGTGGCCTTGATTCAGGAAGATGCTCAACATGTCCGGGTCCCGAGCTTCTTCGCCGGGCGGGAGCAAGTTCATGGCGTTGTCGAGCGCCCGCCGGCACTCTTCAGGCATCCCGGCCTTGGCACAGATCTCCGCCTCAGCGGCGTATAGCCATGCTTGGAGCCGGGGCGACATCATCTTGCCGCCCTCGCGTTGAGCGTCACGAACGAGCTGCACTGCGACCTCAGGCCGACCAGCGTCGCAAAGCACATACGCCTGCTCTGCCATCGCGTGGGCGAGGTACATCGGCTCGTCGGCCTCCTTGGCTGCCCGCTTGCCCAACTCGTAGTGACGCCACGCTCGTTCAACGGCACCAACGTCAAGTGCTTGCCATGCTGCGAGCGTTGCGGCTCCGGCAAGAGCAAGAGCGACGGGGCGTCGGGTCTCGGGGAGCACCGCGAAAGTTAGGGCATCTTCCAGCGTGGACAGGTGGCCGGTCATCTGGTCGATGAGGCTCGCGGCTCCCATCTGGCGATCGACGGTCCGCAACAGCTCTGTCTGATCCATGAACGTCTTGACCATGGTCAGACTGACACCTCGTGCCGCATCTATCCGGTTCACTAGCTCGTCGTATCCGTCGGCTTCGATGGCCGCAGTTGGGGCCACGTGCCTGCCGTGCAACTCGTCGTCCGTGGCGCCGAGTAGAGCCCTAAGGATCTTGGCGTAGCGCTCGCTGATCGGCCTCTTGCCGTTCTCCCACTCCGAGACGTAGACGCGCAAACTCGCCGTCGAAGCAACGGAGAGCATGTGCTGGCGTGCGTACTTCTCGATCTCGTGGACTAAGCGCTCTTGTGACCACTCACGCGCATTCCGCACCGTTCGGAGTCCGCTACTCACGTGCACCGCCCTGCATGTGATTCCTGATCCCTAACACCAGCATGCCTCACATCGACGCAGGTCGGGAGGGGTTAACAGGCGCCTTAACTGTGCTGCCGTGAACCCTTGTTGGCTACCGCGGCGTTGGGCTGCGCGGTTCCCTAGAAGTGTCGCAGCAAAGCGAGTTGAGCAAGCCGAAGCGCGACACCGCTTGACATCTGGTGCGCACCAGATGCAACCTACTGGTGCGCACCAGTTGGGAACGCAACGCCCGAGCCTAGGTGGCCGGGCCCAACATCCGCACAGGAGCGGCGACCCACCGCCAAGCAAGTACGCCGCTCCCGCCCCTCTGAAGGGAAGTTCAATCATGCGTCAGATTCCCGTCGACACGAACGGCGCGACCTTGATGGTCGCTCAGCCCCCGCAGACCAAGATGCGTGACAAGCGCAACGGCGTGATCGCTACCGACATCGACACCGGTCACACCCTCGTGACGGTCGACGTGCTGTTCGTGATGAATGGCAACGCGGAGGTCGTCACGGTGACGGTGACCGAGCCGGACATCTCCGGTGACCTGGCCATGGGCACACCGATCGCGATCACTGGCCTGGTGGCGCGGCCGTGGGAGAACGAGTTCAACGGCCAGAAGCGGCACGGCATCAGCTTCCGTGCGGTCGCGATCACCTCGCTCGCCGCTGCCGCGTCGAAGCCGAAGGCGGCCTGAGCATGACGACGTGGATAGGGGTCGCGCTCGCGGTCCTGGCCGGTGTGGCGCTGCTGCTGAAGTGGCGCCGCCCGGTCTGGTACTGGCTGAGCTTCGGCGTCACCCTCGCGATCCTGCGGGTGCTGTTCCGCTACGCGGCCGTCATGGAAGCCTGCCGCCTGACCGTGCCCGCCTCGCGGATGCGCCGGGCGCTGGCCCGGTGGATGAAGAAGCCGGTCCCGCAGCAGCGGGTGCCGCGTCTGCTGTGGATCCGCCCGACCCGGACCGGCCTCCGGCTGCGGATCCGGCTGTGGCCCGGACAGGACGCGTTCGAGTTCGCCGCCGCCTCCGACCGGCTGCGCCACTCCTTCGCCGTCCATCAGGTCACCTCCCGCGAGATCAAACCCGGCGTCATCGAGATCGCCCTGACCGGCTACGACGTCCTCAAGCGGGTACAGATGCCCGCCGACACCGACCGGAGCCTGTTGAAGATCCCGCTCGCCCTGGTCGAAGACGGCTCGGTGCACTACCGCAACTACCGCGAGGTCCCGCACGCGATCACGGTCGGCGTGACGCAGTCCGGGAAGTCGGTCACCCAACGCACCGTGATCAAAGAGCTCGCCTCTCAGCCGGTCGCACTGGTCGGGATCGACTGCAAGAAGGGCGTCGAACTCGGGCCCTTCGCCCGCCGCTTCTCCGCGATCGCCGACAACCCCGACGACGCCATGGAACTCCTGGAAGCCCTCGTGGCCCGCATGGAGATCACCTACGACACGATCCGCCGCACACAGAGGATCAGCGCGGACACCCCGGATGCGGAGATCGCCGCGAACATCTGGGACCTCCCCTCGGAGCTGCAGCCGGTGCCAATCGTGGTCACCATCGACGAAATCGCCGAACTCGCGCTGAGCACGAAGAAGAACGACCCGCGCCGCGACCGCATCGTCAAGGCCCTGGTCCGCCTCGCCCAGCTCGGCCGCGCAGCCGGGATCTTCCTGGACATCTACGGCCAGCGCTTCGGCTCCGAACTCGGCGACGGCATCACCATGCTCCGCGCCCAGCTCACGGGCCGGATGGTGCACCGCGTCAACGACGAATCGACCGCGAAGATGGCGTTCGGGGACATCTCCCCGCACGCGGTGTTCGCCGCCACACAGATCCCCAACGACCGGCGCGGTATGGCCGTGGTCGGCTACTCGACCGGCGAATGGGTCCGCATCCGCACCCCGCACACGACCATGCGCCAAGCCGTGGCCGCCTGCAACAAGCACGCTCACCTGGCCCCGGTCCAGCCGGAGTTGGCCCGCTTCCGTCCACTGGATGACCTCGCGCCGGTTGAGGCGCCCGCGGTGATCGAAGCCGCCTGACTCCCCCTGTTCCACGGTCGGCGCGACCGCCTTCGCGCCGGGTCCCTACCCGTCCCATGCCTGAAGGAGGAACGCCTCCCATGTGTGAGAACTGCGAGGACTTCCACCGCACCGTGATCCTGCTGGGCGCCCTGGCCCTGTACGCCGACACCCTCGGCCCCAACGCCGACCACGTGTTCATCGAGACCGTCGGCCCCTCGCTCGCCGCGTCGCTGCCGGAGCCGCCGCCCGGCCTGTTCCCGCCCGGCTACGACCCCACCGACGGCCCGGAGTACCCCGGCGAGGGGTGGACCCCGTGACCGCCGCGAAGAAGCGGACCACCCGCCGCCGCATGAGCACCGCCCCGAAGCCGGAGCCGGTGAAGTGCCCGACCTGCAAGGGAACCGGCGAGGTCTCCCGCACGGTCCGCGTCGGCCGCAGGCAACGCCCGGTCGGCCAGCAGACCGGCCTGTGCCTGGCCTGCCTCGGCTCCGGCGAAGCCACCGACTGAACCCTCCCGGGCGGGACGGCCGGACTGGATCCCCGCCCCGCCCGGGCCCAACACCCTGAAGGAGGTGAAGACATGACCCGCTCGATCCGCCCCGATGCCGTCCTGATTCAGGCCGTGATCGCCGGAGCCCTGTCCTTCGCCCACCTGCACGACCTCGCCGCCGCGGCCGGGCAATCCGGCTGGAAAGCCTGGGCCTACCCGATCAGCGTTGACCTGCTGCTGGTGGCCGCCTGGCGTCGGCTCCGCTCGGACGGCCCGTCCCGCCTGGCCTGGTGCTGGTTCCTCGTCGCCCTCATCGCCTCGCTCGGCGCCAACGTCGCCACGGCCGGATTCCTCGACCTCGACCAGCCGCCCGCTCTGCTCCGGCTCGGCGTCGCCGGATGGCCCGCGCTCGCCTTCCTCGGCGGCACGCTCCTGGCCCACTCGCCGACCACGGCCGGGGACCGGGTGCCGGTTCCGCCGGCGCCCGCAGCCCCGGCCCCCGCACCTGCCCCCGAGCCGGTCTCCGACCCCGCCGCGCCGCCTGCTCCCCTCGCCGCGAACGAGGAAATCCCGGCCCTGCCCGCCGCCGCGGAGCCTGCTCTGACCGTGCCGGTCCCTGCCGCTCTAGTGGCACACGCCCGGAAGGTCGCCGACGACCACCACGCCCGGACCGGATCGCCGATCGACACCGACACCCTGCGTGCCCGCCTCGGCGTCCCCGCCCCCATGGCCGACGCCATCGCCGCCCAACTCACCTGAGGAGAAAGGAACTTCACCCATGGGCCTGTACCAGATCTGGAGCGAGATGCACCGCGTGGGCACCACCGCGATCGGCGGCGGACCCGACCGACGCACCGGCGAGATGAAGTACGTCGCCGCCTGCGAAGCCGAGGACTGCGGATGGTCGTCCGCCTACGAGTCCTACGAGGCCGCCATGGTCGCCGCCCGCGGCCACCGCTGCCCCGTCCGCTGACCCACCGAAGGGAGATCAGCTCATGTCCGTTCCGCTGTGGTTCTTCATCGCCTGCCTGGGCCTGGTCGGCGTCAAGCTCGTCCGCCCGCCCTGGTGGCTCGTGATCGTCCTGCTGATCGGCGGCTACCTCCTCGCCGACAGCTTCCTCGCCCCCGCCATCGACACCGCAACCAAGTAAGGAGACCCCGCCATGATCCGACCCAAGATCCCCGTCAACCCGACCCCCACCGGGCTCAGCACCCCGCCCGCCGTCATCCAGCCGACCAGCATCACCCCCGGCGCTCCGACCCCGCCCGCGCCGATGGCCCCGGCTCCGGCACCCTCCCGGCCCACGGTCCAGCTCACCCCCGGCACGGTCGTCGCCGTCGCCGGAATGGGGACCGCGGTCGTCCTCGTCGTCGGCACCGTCCTGGTCTCCATGCTGCTCGCCGTCGCCATCACGGGCGCCTCGCTCGCCATCTGCGCCCTGGTCATCCGCTCGATCCTCAGCACCGACACCCGACGCTGACCGGCCCCCGGAGCGGCCTCTGTCGCCAAACTTCGTCCGCTCCGGGCGCCGTCCCACTCCGAACCAAAGATCCGGAAGGAACCTCCATCATGACCGGCCACACCCCGGCCCCGCACACCGCGGCGCGCATCTGCCCGAACTGCCACGGCTTCGCCACCGTGGCCGTATCCTCCGGCCTCGGCCGTGACCACCGTGGTCACCTGTGCACGATCACCGTCGACTGCCCGGCCTGCCACGGCCACGGCACCACCCCGCTCCCCGCCGCCGCCCAGCTCGCCGGGGGCCGCGCATGAGCGACACCGCGACCTTCGCGGGCCTGGACCCGGCCACCCTCGCCGACACACTCAGGGTGGCCGGGTCACCGGGCTTCGACCGCTGGCAAGACCAGATCCGCCGTACGGGCGGCTGCTCCGACCCGATCCACCTGACCGGTTGGGTCCTGCACAAGGACAAGACGACCGGCGAACTCCTGCACCGCTACACCACCGCAAACGAGCCGGGCGGACGGCTCCGCATCGCGTGCGGCAACCGGCGTGCCTCCAGCTGCCCCGCGTGCGCCTGGACGTACGCCGGAGACACCTACCACCTGATCCGCGCCGGACTCGTCGGCGACGACCGCCGCGACATCCCCGGCTCGGTCCGCAATCACCCCCGCGTCTTCGCCACCCTCACCGCGCCCTCATTCGGCCCAGTCCACAACCGGCCCAAGGCAGGTGTCTGTGCCTGTGGCACCCGCCACAGTGCCGACGATGCCGCGCTCGGTACGGCCCTGGACCCGGCGACCTACGACTACGCGGGCGCGGTCCTCTTCAACAATCACGCGAGCGAGCTGTGGATGCGCTTCGCCAACCGGCTGCGCCGCGAGATCGCACGCCGGGCCGGGCTCACGCAACGCGAACTCGCGGAGGTCTGCCGGGTCTCCTACGGCAAGGTCGCCGAGTTCCAGAAGCGCGGTGCCGTCCACTTCCACGCGGTGATCCGCCTCGACGGACCCGAAGGACCCGACTCCCCACCGCCCGCGTGGGCCTCGGTCGGCCTGCTCACCGACTCGGTCCGAGCTGCCGTCCGGCACTCCTACACGACGGTGAGCGTGCCCGCCTCCGGCGACCAGCCTGCCCGCACTTTCCAGTGGGGTCGACAGCTCGACGTGCGCCCCGTCAAAGCCTTTGGGGATGGCTCCGAGCTGACCGAACAGGCCGTCGCCTCCTACGTCGCCAAGTACGCCACCAAAGCCGCCGAAACGACGGGCACGGTGGACCGGCGCGTCGGCAACAAGGAAGTCCTGGAACTCCTGGGCGTTCCCGACCACCCCCGGCGGCTGATAGAAGCCTGCCTGGACTTGCACGCCTTCTATCCGGACCGCAAGCTGCGCGACTGGGCCCACATGCTCGGCTTCCGCGGCCACTTCAGCTCCAAGTCCCGCCGCTACTCCACCACCCTCGGCGCTCTGCGCCAGACCCGCGCCGACTACCGCGCCGCCCAAGAACGCCAAGCCCGCGGCCTCGACGACACCGCCCCCGACACTGTGCTCGTGCTCGCCGACTGGCAATACGTCGGACACGGCCACACCCCCGGCGAATCCGCACTCGCGGCATCGATCGCCCGCGACCTCCAACTCAACCGCGAAACCGCCCGCGAAGCCCTACAAGACCACCGCGCCCTGGAAGGAGCGGCCGCATGACAACCACCGTGATCGAGAGGAAGTGGTACACCACAGCAGAGGTCGCCGCGATGCTCGGCTACGGCCTCTCCAAGACCAAGATGCTGGTCCTGACCGGGGAGATCCGCTCGATCAAGGACGGCCGCAACCGCCGCATCCTCCCCCGTTACGTTGACGAGTACGTCGAGCGCCGGGCCCAGGAAGCCGAAGCGGCGTGGTCAGCGTGAGCGGCAAGCGGGGCAACGGTGAAGGCTCGATCTACCCGTACAAGAACGGCTTCGCGGCCTACGCCTGGGTGACCACCCCTGAGGGCAACCGCAAGCGGAAGTACGTCTACGGCAAGACCCGCGACGAGGTCCACAACAAGTGGATCGAACTGCACGCTGAGGCGAAGAAGGGACCGGTGGTCACCTCTACACCGACCCTCGCGCAGTACCTCGCGCGGTGGCTGAGGGAGGTCGTAGAGCCTGATCTGAAGCCCAAGACAGCCGAGACGTACGCCATGCATGTCCGGCTCTACATCGTGCCGGCGTTGGGCTCGAAGCGGCTCGACAAGCTCACCGTGCGCGATGTACGGAGCTGGGTGAACACCCTCTTGGAACAGTGCCAGTGCTGTGCCCAGGGCCTGGACGCGAAGCGGGATACTCCGCGTTGCTGCGCCGCTGGCGACTGTTGCGAGCGCATCCCCTCCCGCCGAACCGTCCAGGACGCTCGCGCGGTCCTGCGGTCGGCCCTGACCAACGCCATGACGGAAGAGCTGATCTCGAAGAACGTGGCGGCTCTCGTCAAGGTCCGGTCGGCGCGGAAGAAGAAGCGGCACCCGTGGTCCGTGGAAGAAGCGCGGCAGTTCCTCGAAGCGGCCAGTGCGGCCCATGACCCGCTGTACGCGGCGTACGTCCTCATCCTGGTTCTTGGCTTCCGGCGCGGCGAGGTGCTGGGCCTCACCTGGGAGAACGTGAATCTGGATGCCGGGGAGATCACTGTGCAGATGCAGCTTCAGCGGATCAACCGGCGCCTGGTCCATGACGAGACCAAGACCGAGGCGTCTACGGCCACGCTGCCGCTGCCTCAGATCTGCATCGCTGCTCTACAACTCCGCCTGGAGGAGAGGGAGTTGGCGAAGCGGGCGGCCGGTGAGCTGTGGACGGACTCCGACTTCGTGTTCACGACCCGCTACGGCACCCCGTATGAGCCGCGCAACTTCAACCGGCTCTTCGTCGCTCGGTCGGCCAAGGCGGGCGTCCGACGCATCCGTCTGCACGACACCCGGCACACGTGCGGCTCGCTGCTCGCCGCTCTCGACGTGCATCCTCGCGTCGCGATGCAGATCCTCCGGCACAGCAAGATCGCGGTGACGATGGAGGTGTACACGCACGTCCCGTCCGAGTCGACGCGTCGCGCGCTGCGGAAGCTCGGCAAGCACCTTGGGAAGCAAGATCGGAAGTAGTTGCTGTACTTCGCTGCTGTACGGCATGCCAAAGCCCCTACTGATGATCACCAGTAGGGGCTTTGAGCTGCGTGGACCTGAGGGGATTTGAACCCCTGGCCCCCTCGATGCGAACGAGGTGCGCTACCGGACTGCGCCACAGGCCCTTGCAACGAGTGAAACTTTAGCATCCCCATCGGGGTGCTTGGAAATCCGTTCCCTGACTGGTCAGAGGCGGGCTTCCGCGGGTGTGGCGGCCGTCACTCGTTGGCCGCGCGCGGCCGGTCGCCGTCCTCGTACTGGTCGAAGAGCGGGGTGCGTCCGCGCTCGCGGGCGCGTCGGGCGGAGGCGGCCCGCCGGGCGTCGCTGCGCCCGTCCGCGGTCGGCCGGTCCTCGTCGGCGCCCTCCGGCTCGTCCGCCTCCGGCGCGGGTTCGGCAGCCTTCGCCTCCTGCTCCGGCACGACCGCGCTGGACCGCGCCGAACTCCAGGCGTCGGGCGCGCCCAGGTCGACGTCGGAGGTGGCCCGGGGTGCGACCGGTGCGGTCACGTACGTCGGCAGCGGCACGGGCACCGGGTCCCAGCTGTCGCCGTGCCCGGGCCGGCGCCGGCGCTCGCGCTGCTGGTCGACCCACTCGGCGTGGTCGGTCTGCTCGACGAGGGCGCGGCGGTCCGCGGCGAGCGCGGACAGCCCGGGGTCGGTCTCCGCCTCGGGGCTCTCGTCCGGCTCCGGGGAGCCGGTGCCGCCGTCCAGGGGTGCGCGCCGGCGCGGCTGGCGCTCGCGCAGCCGCTGCGCCGCGGCCTCGGCCCGGCGCCGGTCCATCTGGTAGGCGAAGCGGCGGCGTTCCTGGGCGCGCAGGTAGACGATGTACGCGCTGAGCAGTACGGCGGGGACGCCGGGCGCCCACAGGAAAGCCAGGCCGCCGACGGCGGCGACGATCGCGCCGAGCGTGAAGGCGAGGAAGAGCATCACCGTGGTACGCCGCCGGCGGGCGAGCACCTTGGAGCGCTGGGCGCGTGCCGCGGCCGCCTCGGTCGAGGGGGCGCGCCGCGGGACGGGTACCCGCTTGGGGTCGGACGCGGGCGCCGGGGCGGACTTGGGCGGAGGCGTGACGGTGTGGTCGCGCATCGGTTCCGGGCTTCCGGAAGCCTCCGGCTCGGTCTCCGCCCGTACCTGCCGACGGGTCGGAGGAATGGCGAAGGCCCGGACGTCCACCGAATCGGTGACGGCGTCCGGGGCGTCGTCCGGCTCCCCCTCTTGGGCGGAGCGCGCCCGCAGGTCCCTGGCGTATCGGCGCTCCATGCCCGCCCTTCCGGACAGCAGCCGGATGGCGGTGCTGAAGCGTTCCGTCGGACGGGCCTCATTAAGCTCGTCCTGCCTACGGAGCCACATCGGCACCAAGTAGGCGGCCCAGGCCCCGACAATGACTGCGTAGATGAGGCCGCTGCTGCTCACGCCTCACACGGTAGAGGGGTTTGCGCGAGGCCATCCGCCAATTGGGCCGGTGTGTCGCACGATCTGGCTGATATTTCCAGCTTTTTTTGCGGCCGATGCGATCAGCCGATCAATTTCGAACGCTTATTCGAGTTAGCGGGCTTGCTCAATTGGAGGCGTTCCGCGAGCGTGCGCGCCTCCAGCGCGCGAGCAGCCCTTCCGGCACCTCTTCCGCGGTGAGCGCGTACACGAGGTGGTCGCGCCAGGCTCCGTCGATGTGGAGATAACGCGGTCTGAGCCCCTCCTCGCGGAATCCGAGTTTCTCCACGACCCGCCGACTGGGCCCGTTCTCGGGGCGAATGCAGACCTCGATGCGGTGCAGTCCGACGGTGCGGAAACAGTGGTCCACGACGAGCGCCACGGCCGTGGGCATCACCCCGCGCCCGGCCACCGCCTCGTCCACCCAGTAGCCCACGTGCCCCGAGCACATCGAGCCCCAGGTGATCCCGGCGACCGTCAACTGCCCTACCAGGTGCCCCTGGTACTCGATGACGAACGGCAGCATCCGGCCCGCGTTCGCCTCCGACCTGAGGTGCCGCACCATCTGCCGGTAGGTCGGCCGGTGCGTGACCGGCCCGGTGGGCGTGGGCGGCGGAATGGTCGCCTCCCAGGGGCGCAGCCAGTCACGGTTGCGCCGGTTCACCTCGCGCCACGCCCGCTGGTCGCGCATCCTTATCGGCCTCAGGACGATGTCGCCGTCCCTCAGCACGGCGGGCCAGGACGGGCCGTTCAGCTCGCACCCCCACTGCCGGCGCCGGGTCTGGGGTGGTCACCGCCGCGGATCTGGTCGACGGCGTGCACCAGGAGGGGTTCCAGGACGGCCAGTCCGTCCTTCACCCCGCCCGTGGAGCCCGGCAGGTTGACGATCAGCGTGCCGCCCGCCACTCCCGCGAGGCCCCGCGAGAGCGCCGCGGTCGGCACCTTCTCCCGGCCGAACGCCCGGATGGCCTCCGCGATGCCCGGCACCTCGTGGTCGATCACCCGGCGGGTCGCCTCGGGTGTGCGGTCGGTGGGCGAGATGCCGGTCCCGCCGGTGGTCACGACCACCTCGTACCCGGCCTCGACGGCGGCACGCAGGGCCGCCTCCACCGGGTCCCCGTCCGGGACGACCTGCGGCCCGTCCACGGCGAACCCGAAGCGCGCCAGGCCGTCGGCGACCAGCGGGCCGCCCCTGTCCTCGTACACCCCGGCCGCGGCCCTGTTGGAGGCGGTGACCACGAGAGCCCGGTATGTCATGCCCGGCTCCAGTCGCCCGACTTGCCGCCCGTCTTCTCCTCCACCCGTACGTCCGTGATGACCGCTCCCTTGTCGACCGCCTTGACCATGTCGATCACGGTGAGCGCCGCGACCGAGACCGCGGTGAGGGCCTCCATCTCGACGCCCGTACGGTCCGTGGTCTTCACGGTGGCCCGGATCTCGACGGCGTCGTCCGCGACCGACAAGTCCAGTTTCACACCCGACACCGACAACGGGTGACACAGCGGGATCAGGTCCGGGGTGCGCTTGGCCCCCATGATTCCCGCGATGCGCGCGGTGGCGAGGGCGTCGCCCTTGGGCACCCCCTCGCCGCGCAGCAGCTCCACCACGCGGGGGGAGACGAGGACGCGACCGCTGGCGCGGGCGGTGCGGGCGGTCACGTCCTTGTCGGACACGTCGACCATGCGGGCCGCGCCCGCGTCGTCGATGTGCGTCAGTCGGTCCTGCGCAGGGGGTCCGGGGGTCTCCCCCCGGGAAGGTACGGTCATGCTGTGCGGCGCTCCCCGGTCCGGGCCTGTTGTGGCGACACGGTACCGCCAACCGGTGGCGCTCAGCCGAGCAGGACCACCTCGACCTCGGTGCCGGGCTCGACGGTCTCCATGTCCTCGGGGACGACGATCAGCGCGTCGGCCTGCGCCAGCGCCGCGATCAGGTGCGAGCCGGAGCCGCCCACGGGCGACACCTCGCCGTCGGCGTACGCCCCGCGCAGGAACTGCCGGCGCCCCTTGGGCGAGCTGAGCGCCGTGTCCGTCCTCAGGGTCGCCCTGGTCGTGGGCCGGTGGACGTCCTCCAGCCCCATGAGGGTGCGGATGGCGGGGCGGACGAACAGCTCGAAGGAGACGTACGACGACACCGGGTTGCCGGGCAGGGCCAGCAGGGGCGTGTGGTCGGGGCCGATGGAGCCGAAGCCCTGGGGCTTGCCCGGCTGCATGGCGAGCCTGCGGAAGTCCACGCCGCCGCCCGGCTCGTCCTCGTCGCCGACGTGCGCCAGCGCCTCCTTGACCACGTCGTACGCGCCGACGCTCACACCGCCCGTGGTGACCAGCATGTCGGCGCGGATGAGCTGGTCCTCGATGGTGGAGCGGAGGGTCTCGGCGTCGTCGACGACGGCGCCCACCCGGTAGGCGATGGCGCCCGCGTCCCGGGCCGCCGCGGTGAGGGCGAAGCTGTTGGAGTCGTAGATCTGGCCGCTGCCCAGCGGCCCGCCGGGCTGGGCGAGTTCGCTGCCGGTGGACAGGACGACCACGCGCGGGCGCGGGCGCACCCGGACCGTGCCGCGGCCGATCGCGGCGAGCAGCGCGATCTGCGGCGGGCCGAGGACGGTGCCGGCCTCCAGGGCGCGGTCCCCGGCCTGCACGTCGCTGCCCGTCGCGCGCACATGCGCGCGTGCCTCGGCCGGGCGGTACACGCGCACCTGCCCGGTGGCGCCCTCGGGGGCCAGGCTGCGGGCGCGCATCCCGCCGACCGGGCCCTCGCCGAGCCCGCCGTCGGTCCACTCCACGGGGATGACGGTCTCGGCGCCGGGCGGCAGCGGCGCGCCGGTCATGATGCGGGCGGCCTGCCCCGGTCCCACCGGGGTCAGCTCGGCCGCGCCCGCCGCGACGTCCCCCACGACGTCCAGCACGGCCGGGAACTCCTCGCCCGCGCCCGCCACGTCCGCGACCCGCACCGCGTACCCGTCCATGGAGCTGTTGTCGAACGGGGGCAGCGAGACCGGCACCATGACGTCCTCGACCAGGACGCAGCCCTGGGCGTCGAGCAGTTGCAGCTCGATGGGTTCGAGGGGGCGGACGGTGGCGAGGACGTCCTCCAGGTGCTCGTCCACCGACCACAGGCGGTCGGAGGCGGCGGGGCGGGTCGCGGCGCTGCTCAACTCTGCTGCATCTCCTCGGCTACGTAACTGCGAAGCCAGGTCCGGAAGTCCGGGCCCAGGTCTTCACGTTCGCACGCGAGTCTGACAATGGCACGCAGATAGTCGCCGCGGTCGCCGGTGTCGTAGCGGCGGCCCTTGAAGACCACGCCGTGCACCGGGCCGCCGACCTTCTCGTCCTCGGCGAGCTGCTGGAGCGCGTCGGTCAGCTGGATCTCGCCGCCGCGGCCGGGCTCGGTCTTGCGCAGTATGTCGAAGACGTGCGGGTCGAGGACGTACCGGCCGATGACCGCGTAGCTCGACGGGGCGTCCGCCGGGTCCGGCTTCTCCACCAGTCCGGCCACCTTCACGACGTCGCCGTCGTCGGTGGGCTCGACGGCCGCGCAGCCGTAGAGGTGGATCTGCTCGGGGGCGACCTCCATGAGCGCGATCACGCTGCCGCCGTGCTGCTCCTGAACCTCGATCATGCGCTTCAGGAGCGGGTCGCGCGGGTCGATCAGGTCGTCACCGAGCAGGACGGCGAAGGGCTCCTGTCCGACGTGCGGGGCGGCGCACAGGACGGCGTGGCCGAGGCCCCGGGGGTCGCCCTGGCGGACGTAGTGCATGGTGGCGAGGTCGCTGGACTCCTGGACCTTGGCGAGCCGGCCGGCGTCCCCCTTCTTCTGCAGCGCCGATTCGAGCTCGTAGTTGCGGTCGAAGTGGTCCTCCAGCGGGCGCTTGTTGCGCCCGGTGACCATGAGGACGTCGTCGAGCCCCGCCGACACGGCCTCCTCGACCACGTACTGGATCGCGGGCTTGTCCACGACCGGCAGCATCTCCTTGGGAGTGGCCTTCGTGGCCGGCAGGAACCGGGTACCGAGACCTGCTGCCGGGATGACAGCCTTGCTGATCCTGGGGTGCGACTGAGTCATGTCCGCAACCTTATCCGGTGCCTTTGTGGAAAAACTGTGGCTCCGGCTGTTTGTCTCTCATATGAGCACATTGAGAAAGGCGCGGGTACGACCTGTGGAACACGTGGGCCGTGAGGCCGAGCCTGGCAAGCGAATGTTGCGCCGGGAGTTCCTCGCGGTGAGGAACAGGTTGACGCCGGATGGCGTGCGGGAAGCGGGCACCGCGCTGGCCGGACGCGCCCTGGAGCTGCCCGAGCTGGTGCGCGCGGGCACGGTGGCGGCGTACGTCTCCGTGGGGAGCGAGCCCGGCACGCTCGCGCTGCTCGACGCGCTGCGCGCGCGGGGCGTGCGCGTCCTGCTCCCGGCGCTCATGCCGGACAACGACCTGGACTGGGGCGTGTACGCCGGGGCGGACTCCCTCGTCCGTGTTCAACATGGCGGCCGGATGGCCCTCTTGGAACCCTCCGGCGAGCGCCTCGGCCCGGACGCCGTGACGGCCGCCGACGCCGTCCTGCTGCCCGGGCTCGCGGTGGACGCGCGCGGGATGCGGCTGGGGCGCGGCGGAGGGTCCTACGACCGGGTGCTGGCACGTCTGGAGCGCGCGGGCGCGGACCCCGCGCTGGTGGTGCTGCTGTACGACTCGGAGGTCGTCGAGCGGGTCCCCGAGGAGCCGCACGACCGGCCGGTGCACGCGGTGGTGACGCCGTCGGGGGTGCGGCGCTTCCGGGGCGCCGCCTGAGGACCGGACGGGAACGGCCCTCCACGCGCGCGTGGAGGGCCGTTGTGGTGACGTGTCAGGGCGTCACGGTTTCAGCACGAGGGTGTCGCTGGTGCTGTCGTCGACCGCCTTGTCCGAGAAGGACCACGGCAGCAGCTCGCCCTTGGCCCACTTGCCGGTCTGGTCGGTGTAGTGGGCGCTGTAGGCGTGTCCGGAGGCGCCGCTGAGGTTGATCCACTTCGACTTGTCGAGGTCGCCGAGGTTGACCACCATCCGCATCGACGGCACCCAGACCACGCCGTAGCCGCCGGCCGCGTTCCAGCCGCTCGCGTTGACCGTGGCCTCGCCGCCGCTGAGCTTCCAGGGGCCGCGGTTGAGGACGTACTTGAGGAACGCGGGCCCGTCGGTGCCCAGGGTCTGGTTCTTCAGGAACAGGCGGTGCAGCCGGCCCCAGCTCCAGGTGTCGATGTCCTTGCCGAGCTTGGCGGTCAGCTCCCAGCGGGCGTCGATCATGGCCCGCCGGAACAGCTCGTCCCGGTTGTCCGCGCCCTTGCGGTTGCCCGACTTGGGCGTCTTCCACCAGTCGCTGTTCGGCTTGTCCATCAGGGTGCGGACCACCTCGAACCAGCGGTCGCCGCCGTCCGGCTGCGCCTGGTCGGCATCGCGTTCGCCGCACTCGCGCACCTTGGTGTCGTCGTCCACGGGACCGGTGCTGTCGATCTTGTCGACGTACAGGCACTGGCCCTTGACCCGCAGTTCCTTGGGCAGCTTGTTGCCGAAGGCGAGCTTGAGGATGTTGCGCCAGACCGCGTTGAAGTAGGCGGCCGCGGCGGAGTCGGCGTCCTGGGTGTAGTCCCAGCCCTCCAGGAGCTTCTGCGCCTGGCGGACGTCGTCGTCGTCCAGGTTGATCTTCAGCAGCTTGGGCACCAGCAGCTTGGCGATCTCACTGCTGTTGTCCAGCTGCATCTGGCGCATGTCGTCGGTCGAGACCTTGCCGCCGCCCTTGATCTTCGACTCGATCAGGTCGCTGATCCGCTGGCTGCGGGTGCCGTAGCCCCAGTCCGCGGTGAGCGTGTAGGGGTACTTGTCCTTGTCGACGACGGACTGGTTGGCGGTGACGATGTAGCCGCGCTCGGGGTCGTACTCGTAGGGCAGCTCGTCCTGCTTGATGTAACCGGTCCACTTGTACTTGGACTCCCAGCCCGGCACCGGGACGGAGCCGTCGTCGCCGTCCGCGCGCGTGGGGATCTTGCCGGGCAGCGTGTAGCCGATGTGCTTCTTGTCGGCGTAGACGAGGTTCTGCGAGGGCACGTCGAACAGCGCCGCCGCCGCGCGGAAGCCGTTCCAGTCGGCCGCCTTGTCCATGGCGAAGACGGCGTCCATGGAGGTGCCCGGCTGGAGGGCGGTCCACTTCAGGGCGATGGCGTAGCCGTCGCCGCGGTCGGGTGCCGAGGCGTCGACGCCGGCCTTCTTGCCGACCTTGACGAGTTCGTCGTCGCGGTCGGACAGCAGGGGCATGCCGTCGTTGGTCTGCCGGACGACGATCTTCTTGGCCTCGCCGCCGGCGACCTCGATGGTCTCCTCGCGGGTCTTGAAGGGCCGGACCTTGCCGTCGTACAGGTAGCCGTCGCCGCTGAGCTTCTCCAGGTAGAGGTCGGTGACGTCGACCCCGGAGTTGGTCATGCCCCACGCGATGTTCGCGTTGTGGCCGATTATGACGCCGGGCATGCCCGCGAAGGTGTAGCCGGTCACGTCGTACTGGCACTTGGCGGAGACGCTCCGGCAGTGCAGGCCCATCTGGTACCAGACGGAGGGCAGCGAGGCCGACAGGTGCGGGTCGTTGGCCAGCAGGGGCTTGCCGGTGATGGTGTACTTCCCGGCGACCACCCAGGAGTTGGAGCCGATGCCCTGCCCGTTCACACCGACGGCCGTCGGGAGGTCGTCCAGGACCTTGTAGAGGCCCTCCAGCTGGCTCGTGAGGCCTGAACCGTTCGCGGACGAGCCGGCGGTTCCGGTGCTTCCGGCCGTGCCCGCGGCGCCCTGCGTGCCGCTTGTACCGGTTGCGCCGGTCGTGCCGCTTGCGCCGTTCGCCCCGCTCGTGCCGTTCGTGTCGCCACTCTGCTCGAACGTCTTGGTGAGCTCGTTGTACTGGCCCTCCTGGACGATCGCCTTGTTGCGGCCGTACGGGTAGTCCGGGTACAGGTCGGCGATCTGCTGGGGGCCGAGGCGGCTGGTCATCAGGGCGCGGTCGATCTCGTCCTGCATGTTGCCGCGCAGGTCCCAGGCCATCGCCTTCAGCCAGGAGACCGAGTCGACCGGGGTCCACTTCTCCGGCTTGTAGTCGTTGGTGAAGCCCAGGGCCGCGTACTCCAGTGAGAGGTCCTCGCCGTCCTTGCCCTGGAGGTAGGCGTTGACCCCCTTGGCGTACGCCTGGAGGTACTTCTTCGTGGCGGGCGACAGCTTGGTGTCGTACTCCTGCCGGGCCACGCGGTCCCAGCCCAGGGTGCGCAGGAACTCGTCGTTCTTGACCTGGCCCTTGCCGAACATCTCCGACAGGCGCCCGGAGGTCATGTGGCGGCGCACGTCCATCTCGTAGAACCGGTCCTGCGCCTGGACGAAGCCCTGCGCCATGAACAGGTCCTCGTCGGACGAGGCGTAGATCTGCGGGATGCCGTAGCCGTCCCGCTTCACGTCCACGGGCCCGGACAGCCCGTCGAGCGTGATGGAACCCTTGGTCTGCGGGAAGGAGGCGCGGACGGTGCTGATGGACCAGTAGGCCCCGAAGGCGATGCCTCCAATGACGGCCAGCACCAGCACGAGCACGATCAGACGGGCTTTGCGCCCCTTCTTCCTGCCGGACTTGCCGGGCTTGTCACCCGTTGAGGCGGTGGTGTTGGGGGGCATCGCTGTCCTTGCTGTCCTAACGCGAGCGGCAGGCGGTACTGGAGTGCTGGAGCAACCATAGGCGCAGGGCCCGATGGCACTTGACGCGGAGTCGGGTCCAGGCACGGACGGACGTTCGATCTTGCCCTGTGAAGCGTCAAGAAATCGTCAAGAGTTAGGTAAGGTAACGAAGTAACCGGGAGAAGTTGACCGGAAAACATCGACCGAAATCTGCCGGGAACCCGCCCGACGGGAACCGCCCGCCGGAGACCCAGGGGAGGCACCGCCGCTGACTGTCCACCACCTCAACCAGCTCCTGCTCGTCTGCTCCCTCGTCCTGCTCGTCGCGGTCGCGGCGGTCCGGATCTCCTCGCGCAGCGGGCTCCCCAGCCTGCTCGTCTACCTGGGGATCGGCGTCCTCATGGGCCAGGACGGCATCGGCGGCATCCACTTCAACAACGCCGAGCTCACCCAGGTCATCGGATACGCGGCCCTGGTCGTGATCCTGGCCGAGGGCGGTCTGGGCACGAAGTGGAAGGAGATCAGACCGGTCCTGACGTCCGCCTCCACCCTGGCGCTGGCCGGGGTCGCGGTGAGCGTCGGGGTCACGGCGGCGGGCGCGCACTACCTGATCGGGCTGGAGTGGCGGCAGGCGCTGATCATCGGGGCGGTGGTGTCCTCGACGGACGCGGCGGCGGTGTTCTCGGTACTGCGCAAGATCCCCCTCCCCGCGCGCGTGACGGGCACGCTGGAGGCGGAGTCCGGATTCAACGACGCCCCGGTGGTCATCCTGGTCGTCGCCTTCTCCGCGGCCGGCCCGGTCGAGCACTGGTACGTGCTGCTGGGCGAGATAGCGCTGGAGCTGGCCATCGGCGCGGCCATCGGCATCGCGGTGGGCTGGCTCGGCGCCTGGGGCCTCAGGCACGTGGCGCTGCCCGCCTCCGGCCTCTACCCGATCGCCGTCATGGCCATCGCGGTCACCGCCTACGCGGCCGGCGCCCTGGCCCACGGCAGCGGCTTCCTGGCCGTCTACCTCGCCTCCATGACGCTGGGCAACGCCAGGCTGCCGCACTGGCCCGCCACCCGCGGCTTCGCCGAGGGGCTCGGCTGGATCGCCCAGATCGGCATGTTCGTCCTGCTCGGTCTGCTGGTCACCCCGCACGAGCTGGGCGACGACGTCTGGCCCGCCCTGGTCATCGGCCTGGTGCTGACCATGGTGGCGCGTCCGCTGAGCGTGGTGCTCAGCCTGGCGCCGTTCCGGGTGCCGTGGCAGGAGCAGGCCCTGATGTCCTGGGCCGGGCTGCGCGGCGCGGTGCCCATCATCCTGGCGACGATCCCCATGGTGAACGGCGTCGACGCCAGCCGCCGCATCTTCAACATCGTCTTCGTGCTGGTCGTCGTCTACACCCTGGTCCAGGGCCCGACGCTGCCCTGGCTGGCCAGGGCACTGCGGCTGGGCGAGGACACGGAGGCCGCCGACCTCGGCATCGAGTCGGCGCCCCTGGAGCGGCTGCGCGGTCACCTGCTGTCGGTGTCGGTCCCCGAGGGCTCGCGGATGCACGGCGTCGAGGTGAACGAGCTGCGGCTGCCGGCCGGGGCCGCCGTCACCCTCGTCGTCCGCGAAGGAAAATCGTTCGTTCCGCTGCCGAGCACGGTGCTCCGGCACGGGGACGAACTGCTCGTGGTCGCCACCGACCCGGTCCGGGACGCGGCGGAACGGCGGCTGCGCGCGGTCGCCAGGGGCGGCAAGCTGGCCGGATGGCTCGGGATGAACGGCACGAATCCCAGGTGAACGCGGCCATGGTGCTCTTCTTCACAGCCGTATCCGGCCTTGATCCCTGTATGATGAAGGTCATAGGTAACCCTGATCGAACCAACTCTGCCTGACGCAGAGCTGGCGCGACCGTATGGCGGCCGGGACACCCCGCGGTGGGCGCCGGTATCTACCGCAGTTCCGCGCAAGAGGACAGCTCTCGGCGCCCCCCGCACGGGCGCGCTACCAGGCGGCAGAAAGGCACGGGCCGTGGCATCCACGGTCACCTCCGAGCGCCCCGGGTACGGGCAGCTGCTGCGCACTCGCGGCGCCTGGACGTTTCTGCTCCCCGGCTTCGCGGCACGCCAGCCGTTCGCGATGCTCACCATCTCCATCGTGCTGCTCGTGGAGCACACCACCGGCTCGTACGGCGCGGCGGGTGCCGCCGCGGCGGCCACCGGTGTCTCCATGGCGCTGTTCGCGCCCTACAGCGGCCGCCTCGCCGACCGCTACGGACAGCGGGCGGTACTGGTCCCCGGCGTCCTCGTGCACGGACTGTCCGGCCTCGCCCTGACGGCGCTCGCGCTGACCCACGCCCCCCTGTGGGCGCTGTTCGCGGCGGCCGTGCCGACCGGTGCCTCGGTGCCGCAGGTCGGCCCGATGGTGCGCGCCCGCTGGGGCGTGAAGCTCCAGGACTCCCCCCTGATGACCACCGCGGCGGCCTTCGAGTCCGTCACCGACGAGCTGACCTTCGTCGTCGGCCCGCTGCTGGCGACCGCCCTGTGCACCGCCGTGGACCCGGCCGCGGGCCTGGTCACCGAAGCGGCGCTGACGCTGGTCGGCGGGCTGCTGTTCGCCGCGCAGCGCGGCACCCAGCCCCCCGCGGGCGCCGACGCCGGGCACGCGCGCGTGGAGCACGCCTCCGCGCTGCGCGTCCCCGGGGTGCGCGTGCTGATCGTGACCTTCCTGGGCATCGGGTCCGTCTTCGGCGGCATGCAGGTCGGTCTCGCCGCGTTCACCGAGTCGATCGGCGAGCCCGGCCTGAACGGCGTCCTGTACGGCACCTTCGCCGCCGGCAACATGCTCTCCGGCATCGCCTGCGGCGCGATCGCCTGGAAGGCCGCCCCGCAGCGGCGCCTGGTCCTCGGATACGCGGCGCTCGCACTGACCGCCTCCGCCCTGTGGACGGCCCACTCGGTGCTCGTCCTCGCCGGGCTCGGCCTGCTGGTCGGCATGTGCATCGCGCCCGCCCTGATCACCGGCTACACCCTGGTGGAGGACCTGGTCCCGGCCGGCGCCCGCACCGAGGCCTTCACCTGGCTGACCGGAGCGGTCGCGCTCGGCCAGGCGGCGGCCGTCACCGCCGCCGGACAGCTGGAGGACCGCCTCTGGGACGGCGCCGGGTTCCTGGTGCCGGCGGCCGGTACCGTACTGGCCCTGGCGACCCTGGTGGCGCTGCGGTCGCTGCTGGCCGCCCGGCCGGCGACCCGCACGGTCGCACGTGGCGTCGGTCACCGCGTGCCGGTGACGGTGGACTGATCCCCCGGAATACGTCACTATGGATCGTCGTTAGCACTCATCGAGTGAGAGTGCCAGGAGGAAGACAGTGCCGACCTACCAGTACCAGTGCACCGAGTGCGGCGAGGGCCTCGAGGCGGTGCAGAAGTTCACCGACGACGCTCTGACCGAGTGCCCCAACTGCGGTGGCCGCCTGAAGAAGGTGTTCTCCGCGGTCGGCATCGTCTTCAAGGGCTCCGGCTTCTACCGCAACGACAGCCGTGGCTCCTCGTCGAGCAGCAGCCCGGCGTCGAAGTCGTCGAGCTCCTCCTCGTCGAGCTCCGCGTCTTCCTCGTCGTCCGCGCCTTCCGCGTCGTCGTCTTCGTCGTCCGACGCGAAGTCGTCGTCCGGCTCCGCCAGCAGCTCGGCCGCCTGATCTTTCTCCTCCGGGACCCTGCCGTCACCCGACGGCGGGGTCTTCGGCGTTTGCGCGGGCGGCTACTGTGCTGGTCATGGCGAACGCAGAGATCGGTGTAATCGGCGGCTCCGGCTTCTACTCGTTCCTGGACGACGTGACCGAGATACAGGTGGACACCCCGTACGGGGCGCCCAGCGACTCCCTCTTCCTCGGCGAGATCGCGGGCCGGCGGGTAGCCTTCCTGCCCCGGCACGGCCGCGGGCACCATCTGCCGCCGCATCGCATCAACTACCGGGCCAACCTCTGGGCGCTGCGGTCCGTCGGCGTCCGCCAGATCCTCGGCCCCTGCGCGGTCGGCGGGCTGCGCCCCGAGTACGGGCCCGGCACGCTGCTGGTGCCGGACCAGCTGGTGGACCGTACGAAGTCCAGGGACCAGACGTACTTCGACGGGCTGCCGCTGCCCGACGGCACCGTCCCGAACGTCGTGCACGTCTCGCTGGCCGACCCCTACTGCCCCACCGGCCGGGCCGCCGCGCTGAAGGCGGCGCGCGGACGCGACTGGGAGCCCGTGGACGGCGGCACGCTGGTCGTGGTCCAGGGCCCGCGCTTCTCCACCCGTGCCGAGTCCCTGTGGCACCAGGCGCAGGGCTGGTCCGTGGTGGGCATGACCGGCCACCCCGAGGCCGCGCTCGCCCGTGAGCTCGAACTCTGCTACAGCACGCTGGCCCTGGTCACCGACCTCGACGCGGGCGCGGAGACCGGCGAGGGCGTCTCCCACGAGGAGGTGCTGCGGGTGTTCTCCGCCAACGTGGACCGGCTGCGCGGCGTGCTGTTCGACGCGGTCGCCGCGCTGCCGGACACCGAGTCCCGGGACTGCCTGTGCGGGAACGCGCTGGGCGGGATGGATCCGGGGTTCGTGCTGCCGTAGCGGTGCCGCAGCGCTCCGGAAGCGCGCCTTCGGGTGAGCGAGTTGTCCACAACCCGTCGGTCGTCCACCGGCTCCGGCGAGCTTCGGCGCGAGGCCTCATCGTGGGATCGCAAGCCGTTCCCGGTCCCCTCGCCGCAGGTGGTGTGTCCTCGTGTCCGTGTGCCCCTCTTCTCCGCCGTTCCCCTCTTCTCCGCCGTTCCCCTCCTCGCCTCCCGTTCTCTCCCCTCACCCCCTGGGCAGCGACGCCCCCGCCACCCGTGAGGTGCCGCACTTCGCTCCGGTGCGGGTGCGCGGCGGGCGGTACAGGCTCCAGCGGCTCGTGCGGCAGCGCAGGCGGGCGGTGGCGGCCGGTCTCGCCGTGACCGCGGCGGCGCTCGTGGCGGCCGGACCGCGCGCCGCGACGGAGCCGCAGCGCGGGGAACGGGCGCGCGGACATCCCGTGACGGGACCGGTACGGCGGCCCGGCGCGGTCGAGGTGGTGACGGCGCCGGTCCGGATCGCCGACGCGGCCACGGTACGGCTGCTGCGGCCCGGCGACCGGGTCGACGTCATCGCCGCCGAGGGCCCGGCGGCCGGCGGCGACGCCCGGGTGGTCGCGCGCGGGGCGCGGGTGACCAGGGTGCCGCGGCCCCTGGACGGGGCCGCCGAGAGCGGGGCGCTGGTCGTGCTCGCGGTGCCGCGTCCCACCGCGGCGCGCCTCGCCGGCGCGAGCGCGACGGCCCGGCTGGCGGTGACGCTGTGCTGAGCCGCACGATCACACCCCCGGGGTGGACAGGGTCACCTCGTCGTGTCGTAGGTTCTCGTCGTGCCGTGGGTTGCGGAGCGCTTCCCTCCACATTCTGTGCGTGCGACGAGAGGCCCCGAGGTGAGCGAGAAGAAGGAACCGAGCGTCTGGCAGGGCTTCAAGGCCTTCCTGATGCGCGGCAACGTCGTCGATCTGGCGGTCGCGGTGGTCATCGGCGCCGCCTTCACCAACATCGTCAACGCGGTGGTGAAGGGGATCATCAACCCGCTGGTCGGCGCGGTCGGCACGCAGAACCTGGACAACTACAGCTCCTGTCTGAGCTCGACCTGCAAGGGCACCCACGGCATCCAGCTGATGTGGGGCTCCGTCCTGGGCGCCACGCTCACCTTCGTGATCACCGGCGCGGTCGTGTACTTCCTGATGGTCCTGCCGATGTCGAAGTACCTGGCCCGGATAGAAGCCCGCCGGAAGGCGCGGGAGGGCACGAAGGAGGTCATGGAGGTGACCGAGCTGGAGGTGCTGAAGGAGATCCGCGACGAGCTGGTCGCCCAGCGCGCCGCGCGCCTCGACAAGCGGTAGCGGCGGGCCGCGCTCAGAGGTGGTGGGGCGGCTTCTCGTCGAGGAAGCGCTTGAGGTCGGCGGCGCCGTCACCCTCGGTCCGCTCGCCCCACCCGTGGTCGGTGTCGTCGGAGGACTGGTGGCCCAGCGGGTCGTCGAAGACCAGCGCGGGCTTCGGCTCGCGGGGCTCGGGGGTGGGGGCGCTGCTCATACCCACCAGGGTACGGCCCCGCCCGAACGCCCGGCGTCCGTCGCCCGCACCGTCTCCGGCGCCCGGGGGCCAGACTGGCCCGCATGACAGTTGACGCACTGACGGACGTCACGGGACTGCGGGTGGGGCACGCGACCCTCGTCGGCGACGGCCGGCTCACCGGCACCACGGTCGTCCTCGCCCCCGAGACCGGAGCGGTCGCCGCCGCGGACGTGCGAGGCGGTGGCCCCGGCACCAAGGAGACCGACGCGCTCGATCCCCGCAATGTGGTGCAAAAGGTCGACGCCGTGGTGCTGACCGGTGGCAGCGCCTACGGGCTCGACGCGGCGTCCGGGGTAATGGCCTGGCTGGAGGAGCACGGGCGCGGGGTACGGGTCGGGCCGGATACCGGGCAGGTCGTACCGGTGGTGCCCGCCGCCTGCGTCTTCGACCTGGGCCGGGGCGGGGACTTCCGGGCCCGGCCGGACGCGGCCACGGGACGGGCGGCGGTCGAGGCCGCCGCGGCGAGCGCGCCCGGGTCGCCGGTGCGGGAGGGGTGCGTGGGCGCCGGTACGGGCGCCGTGGTGGGCGCGCTGAAGGGCGGGGTCGGCACCGCGAGCACGGTGCTCGGCTCGGGGGTCACGGTGGCCGCGCTGGTGGTGGTCAACGCCGCGGGGTCGGCGCTGGATCCGGAAACGGGGGTGTTGTACGGGGAGTTGTTCCAGGGGCGGGTGGAGTACCCGCGGGCGCCGGTCCACGAGGCCGCCCGCCGGCGCATCGCCGAGTCGGCCGCGCGGTACTCCCCGCCGCCGCTCAACACCACGCTCGCGGTGGTCGCCACCGACGCGGACCTGTCGAAGGCGCAGGCGCAGAAGCTGGCCGGATGCGCCCACGACGGCATCGCGCGGGCCGTCCGGCCGGTCCATCTGCTCAACGACGGCGACACCGTGTTCGCCCTCGCCACCGGAGCCCGTCCGCTCGCCGCCGAGAACCCGCTCGCGCTCAACGACGTGCTCGCGGCCGGCGCGGACGTGGTGACCCGCGCGATCGTCCGCGCCGTACGCGCCGCCGAGCCGGTGGACGGACCGGGCGGGGCCTGGCCGTCGTACGAGGAGCTGTACGGGGGGAGTTGACACACCGGGGGGCTTCGATTGTCCCGGTTCTGTCACCGGATGGCGTTCACCGCGCACGGAGGGAACCTCCCCCTGCCCCGGTTCCCTCTCTCCCCACGCACTGGAGCGGATCACGCACATCACACGAACTGGAGCAGCCCGTGACAACGCCGGACATCGCAGCGCGGCGCGCACTGGGGGCCTGTGCCGCCCTGTTGGTCGGCGCCCTCACCCTCACCGCGTGCGGCGGCGACGCCAGCGCCAGCAACGACGACGCCAAGGGCGGCAAGACCTCCGCCAAGACGTCCACCGCGAAGATAGTCATCTCCGCCAAGGACGGCTCCACCAGCGCGTCCATCAACGCCACCGGCGTGAAGGTCAGCGACGGCAAGCTGACCGACGTGAAGATGACCGTGTCGGGGTCGGGGCAGGCCGTGGAGGGGGCGATATCCGCCGACGGCAGGACCTGGAAGCCCAAGGCGCAGCTGGAGCGCGGTACCAAGTACCGGATATCGGCGACCGCGAAGGACGCCGGCGGTCGCACGGCCGCCGCCAACTCCATCTTCACCACGGTCAGCACGTCGAACAGCTTCATCGGGACGTACACGCCGGACAACGGCACGACGGTGGGCGTCGGGATGCCGGTGTCCTTCACCTTCGACAAGGCCATCAGCGACAAGAAGGCCGTGCAGTCCCACATCACCGTCACCTCCAGCAGCGGGCAGCGGGTGGCCGGGCACTGGTTCGGGGCGCAGCGGCTCGACTTCCGGCCCGAGGAGTACTGGAAGGCCGGCTCCAAGGTCACGATGAAGATCGACCTGGACGGCGTGCAGGGCGCGAACGGCGTCTACGGCGTGCAGAAGAAGACGGTGACCTTCACCATCGGGCGCTCGCAGGTCTCGACCGTCGACGTGAACAAGCAGACCATGACCGTGGTGCGCGACGGCAAGACCCTGAAGTCGGTGCCGATCTCGGCGGGCAGCCCGCAGCACACCACGTACAACGGGCAGATGGTGATCTCCGAGAAGTTCACGCAGACGCGGATGAACGGCTCGACGGTCGGCTTCGGCGGCGAGTACGACATCCCGGACGTGCCGCACGCGATGCGCCTGACCTCGTCCGGCACCTTCATCCACGGGAACTACTGGTACAACCAGGGCAATCCCCCCTTCGGGCGCGAGGGCACCAGCCACGGCTGCGTGGGACTCGCGGACGTGCAGGGCGCCCAGGGCGCCACGACCGCCAAGTGGTTCTACGACAACTCGCTCATCGGGGACGTCGTGATCGTCAAGAACTCCCCCGACAAGACGGTCTCCCCGGACAACGGGCTCAACGGCTGGAACCTGTCATGGAACGACTGGACCGCCGGAAGCGCCGCCTGACCGGCGGTTTCTGACGAAACCTCGGGCCGCGCGGGAATCTTCCGCGCGGCCCGCGCGTTTTCCCGGCATACGTTTTCTCGGTTCCCGGACATGATGTCCGACCGAGGGGCTACGGTATGCACCCACAAGGTGACATGCAGCAACGCCGGGAGAAACCTTGAGCGTTCCGTACGAGACGGCAGCGTACGAACCAGCCGAGTCGCCCGAGTCTCCGGAGGAGCACCTCGCGCGACTCCTCGGCCGTGCCCTGAACTCCTTCGAGCTGCCCGACGAGGCCATACGGCGGCTGGACTGCGCCCTGGCCCACGACAGTTCGCTGCACTCCGCCCACCACAGCGCGGGACTGCACCGCGAGACGTACCGGCACACCTGGCTGCTCGCCGACGGCTCGGCGGTCACGCTCTGGGAGCTGGTGCACAACACCGCGCCCGGCAGCGAGCCGCAGCACGAGGTGTATGTGGACGAGGAGGAGCTGCGCGCCGCAACGGCCCGGCTGCCGCTGCCGGCGGACGCGCCGGACTTCGAGCTGCCGGTGCTGACGCAGTTGTCGCCGATCCCCGAGCCGCGGCATGTGTACCTCCCGGACGACTCGGCGGACCACGCGCGTCGGCTGCTGCGCCGCGCGGAGAACCCGGACCGGCCGGACGAGGCGACGGCGGCGCTGCTGGCGACGGCTTTCGCGCACCAGATCACCCAGGCCTTCGGCCGTCCGGGCCGGGCGGGCCGGGGCGGCCGGAGCTTCTCGCTCTACGAGCACGCCTTCCTGCTGGGGGACGGCGAGGAGCTCTCCCTCTGGGAGGTCGAGCACACGGCGACCCCCGACGGGCGCCATATGTGCGAGGTGTACGCGTCGGAGGACGCGGCCCGGGCCGCCATGGACCGCCGGGCGGCCCGGCAGGCCTGAGTCGGCCAGGGGGTGTCGTTCGGATCAGCCCGGATCAGGCCGCGGCGTCTGGTGCGGTGCATCGCAAGGCGGAGCGTCACCCGCGTACTGGGCGTACTCGGGTGATGCGACAACGCGGCGAGGTGCCGTGCCAGGCGTCGCGGACCCGGGGTGATCCGAAGGACACCCCCTAATGCCCGCCCAACTGCCGTACCAGCCCCGCGAACGCGTCTTCCTCCGCCGGGGTCAGTTCCGCCGACTCCAGGTCGGGGGCGGTCTGGCGCTGCTGCGGGAGGGCGGGCAGGACCGGGAGAGAGGCCGGGGACCGGCCGGAGCGCCGTGCGGCGGCCGCGAAGCGGCGGCGGCGCAGGATGCCCGTCACGAGGGTCACCCAGGCGGCGGTCACCAGGGCGAGGAGGACCACCACCAGCAGCTGGAGGATCGAGACGTGCGCAGGCATGCGCCCCAGTACACACCACGGTCCGGGACTTTGGTCCCGGACCGTGACGTATCTCGCAGGTGCCGTGAACAACTCACAGCGCGCTAAAGGGACAAGGAGTGCCGGGCGGTCAGGCCGCGACCGGCTGCTTCCGCTCGGCCGACGCCGTGCCCGGGCCCGCCGCCGACCCGTTGGCGGCGGCCTCCGGGGCCTGCTTGCGCATGCCCTTGAGGACGACCACCAGCGCCGTCGTGACGCACACACCGGCCGCGATGGCGACCAGGTAGAGGAACGGGTTGCCGATCAGCGGGACCACGAAGATGCCGCCGTGCGGGGCGCGCAGGGTGGCTCCGAAGGCCATCGACAGGGCGCCGGTGACCGCGCCGCCGACCATCGAGGACGGGATGACGCGCAGCGGGTCCGCCGCGGCGAACGGGATCGCGCCCTCCGAGATGAAGGAGGCGCCCAGGACCCAGGCGGCCTTGCCGTTCTCGCGCTCGGTCTGCGTGAAGAGCCTGCCGCGCACGGTCGTCGCCAGGGCCATCGCCAGCGGCGGGACCATACCGGCCGCCATGACCGCCGCCATGATCTTCATCGCGGAGTCGCTGGGGCTCGCCACCGCGATACCGGCCGTGGCGAAGGTGTACGCGACCTTGTTCACCGGGCCGCCGAGGTCGAAGCACATCATCAGGCCGAGCAGGGCACCGAGCAGGATGGCGTTGGAGCCGGTGAGGCCGTTGAGCCAGTCGGTCAGGCCCTTCTGGGCGGAGGCGATGGGCTTGCCGATCACCACGAACATCAGGAAGCCGACGATCGCCGCGGAGATCAGCGGGATCACGACCACGGGCATGATGCCGCGCACCGCCGCCGGGATCTTCACCTTCTGGATCGACAGCACCACGCCACCGGCGATCAGACCGGCCGCGAGACCGCCGAGGAAGCCCGCGTTGATGGTCACCGAGATCGCGCCGCCGACGAAGCCGGGGACGAGACCTGGCCGGTCCGCCATGCCGTAGGCGATGTAGCCCGCCAGGACCGGGACGAGGAAGCCGAAGGACACCACGCCGATCTGGAAGAGCAGCGCGGCCCAGCTGTCGGTCTGGGTCCACACGAAGTGGTCCATGACCGACGGCGCCTTGTTGATCTTGTAGCCGCCGATCGCGAAGCCCAGGGCGATCAGCAGACCGCCCGCCGCGACGAACGGGACCATGTAACTGACGCCGGACATCAGCCACTTGCGCAGCTTGGTGCCGTAGCCCTCGGTGGAGTCACCGGCCCGCTCGACCGGCGTACCGGGTGCCGCGCCCGCCGTGACCTCGCCGCGCTCCGCCTTGCCGCGGACCTCGGAGATCAGCTCGCCGGGCCGGTTGATGCCCGCCTTCACACCGACGTCGACGGTCGGCTTCCCGGCGAAGCGGTCCTTGTCGCGCACCGGCACGTCGTGGGCGAAGATCACGCCGTCCGCCGCCGCGATCACCGCCGGGTCGAGCCGGGTGAAACCGGCCGAGCCCTGCGTCTCGACGGCGACCTCGACGCCCGCTTCACGGCCCGCGGTCTCCAGCGACTCGGCGGCCATGTAGGTGTGGGCGATGCCGGTCGGACAGGAGGTGACGGCGACGATACGGAACGGCCGCGCCTCCTCGGCGGGGGCCGCGCTACCCGCTGCGGCGTCGGCGGAGGCCGCCGCCGACGCCGCAGCGGAGTCTTCGGAACCGGCCGCCGGGGCCTCGTCGTCCGCCGCCTCGTCGCCCCGGATCAGGGCGGCAGCCGCGGCGGCGTCGTCCACCGAGCGCAGCGCGGAGGTGAACTCGGCGTTCATCAACTGGCGGGCCAGCGACGACAGGATCGTCAGGTGGGCGTCGTCGGCGCCGGCCGGTGCGGCGATCAGGAAGATCAGGTCGGCCGGGCCGTCGGGCGCGCCGAAGTCGATCCCGGCGGCGCTGCGCCCGAAGGCCAGTGTCGGCTCGGTGACGTGCTCGCTGCGGCAGTGCGGGATGCCAATGCCGCCGTCGAGGCCGGTCGGCATCTGCGCCTCGCGGGCCGCCACGTCGGCGAGGAAGCCCTCCAGGTCGGTCACCCGGCCCAGGGACACCATGCGCTCGGCGAGGGCGCGCGCCGCCGCTTCCTTCGTATCGGCGGACAGGTCGAGGTCGACCAGGTCCGCGGTGATCATCTCGCTCATCGCGGGCTCCTTCGCACGCGTATCGCCCGGGGGGTGGGGTGGGCGGGGGTGGGGACGGGGGTGCTGTGGGGGGAGGTGGGTCGTGCAGCGGTGGGTGCGGAGACGGGACCGGGGAAGCCCCGCCTCCGCGGGCCGGCGGAGCGGCTCAGGGTGCCCTGCCGACCGGCGGTCGCGACGAGTAACGAGGAGCCTCGCCGCTTCATGGACGGTGGTTTCAGGGCGGGTTCCGCATCCGGCTGCCGGGATGCCGCGAAGATGTGCGTCGTACGTACGTTCATGACACCGGCTCCGTAAGCTCGCGGTCCACCGGGACCTCCCTCGTGACCGTCACCGCCGCCGGGTCCAGGTCGGCGGGGGTCGGCATCACACTGCCGGGCAGCTGGACGGCCGCCGCGCCGTGCGCGACGGCGGAGGCGAGGGCCTCGGGGCCGCTGCCGCCGGCGATCAGGAAGCCGGCGAGCGAGGAGTCGCCGGCGCCCACGTTGCTGCGTACGGCGGCCACGCGCGCGCTGGCGAACCAGGCGCCCGCGCCGTCCACCAGCAGCTGCCCGTCGGCGCCCAGGCTCGCGAGCACGGCGCGCGCGCCCATCTCGCGCAGTTCCTCGGCCGCCTTCACCGCGTCGCCCACGGTCGCCAGCGGGCGCCCGACGGCCTCCGCGAGCTCCTCGGCGTTCGGCTTCACCACGTCCGGGCCCTCTCGCAGCGCCTCCAGCAGCGCGGGCCCGGAGGTGTCCAGGGCGATGCGCTTGCCGGCGGCGTGCGCCCGCGCGACCAGGTCGGCGTACCAGGCGGGGGCGAGGCCGCGCGGCAGGCTGCCGCAGCACGCGATCCAGTCGGCGTCGTGCGACTGGGCCCGGACCGTCTCCAGCAGCAGCTCCTGCTCCTCCGGGGACAGCTCCGGACCAGGCGCGTTGATCTTCGTCAGGACTCCGTCCGCCTCCGCGAGCGCGATGTTGGAGCGGGTGGCCCCGGCGACCGGGACCGGTGCGACCTCGATGCCCTGGGCGTCGAGCAGGTCGGCGACGAGCGCGCCCGGCGCACCGCCCAGGGGCAGGACGGCGACCGTGCGCTGCCCGGCGGCGGCGACGGCCCGCGAGACGTTCACGCCCTTGCCACCGGGGTCCATGCGCTCGCCGGTGGCGCGGATGACCTCTCCGCGCTCCAGCGACGGGACCTCGTACGTGCGGTCGAGGGACGGGTTGGGGGTGACGGTGAGGATCATGCGCGCACTACTTCCGTGCCGCCGCGCTCGATGGCGACGGCGTCGTCGGGGCTCAGCCCGCTGTCGGTGATCAGCAGGTCCACGTCGCTCAGGCCGCCGAAGCGGGCGAAGTGCTCCTGGCCGTGCTTGGTGGCGTCGGCGAGCAGCACCACGCGGCGGGCGGCAGTGATCGCCGCGCGCTTGACCGCGGCCTCGGCGAGGTCGGGGGTGGTCAGACCGTGCTCGGCGGAGAAGCCGTTGGCGGCGACGAACAGGACGTCGGCGCGGATCTCGCCGTACGCGCGCAGCGCCCAGGCGTCCACGGCGGCGCGCGTACGGTGCCGTACACGCCCCCCGACCAGGTGGAGCTGGATGCCCGGATGGTCGGCGAGGCGGGCCGCGATCGGCAGGGAGTGCGTGACGACGGTGAGCTGCGACTCCAGGGGGATGGCCCCGGCCAGCTGGGCGACCGTCGTGCCGGCGTCGAGGATCATCGTGCCCTCGGTCGGCAGTTCCGCGAGGGCCGCCTTGGCGATGCGGTCCTTCTCGTCGGCGGCCGTGCTCTCGCGTTCGGCGAGGTCCGGCTCGAAGTCGAGGCGTCCGGCCGGGATGGCACCGCCGTGCACCCGGCGGACGAGGCCGGCGCGGTCGAGGGCCTTCAGGTCACGGCGGATCGTTTCCGCCGTCACCTGGAACTCCTCGGCCAGCGACACCACGTCCACTCGGCCGCCATCACGGGCGAGGCGGAGGATCTCCTGCTGCCGCTCCGGTGCGTACATGTCCGTTCACCTCCGACTCATGCCCGAACGTGTGGTTTCAATGGCGAGGCTACGCCCAGATG
Source organism: Streptomyces sp. NPDC039424 (assembly GCF_055639495.1). Taxonomy (NCBI): domain Bacteria; kingdom Bacillati; phylum Actinomycetota; class Actinomycetes; order Kitasatosporales; family Streptomycetaceae; genus Streptomyces; species Streptomyces sp. NPDC039424. The sequence goes on along the minus strand of NZ_JBVKAI010000010.1, from coordinate 74,654 downwards.
TCCGGAAAGTAAACAGGTTCGGTTTTGATTCGGGCATGAACGGACTTCTGGTCCCGTCGGAGTCGGCCGAGCACGCCGAAGGGCCCGACGTCACCGGGACGCCGGGCCCTTCCTTCGGGGAGGTACTCAGGACACGAGTTCCCGCTCCCTCTCCTCCACCGCGACCTCCGGCTCCGCGCCTTCCACATGCTGCGCCGGCCGCTTGGGCAGCGCGAACATCAGCAGGAAGATCGCACCCATGACCCCGGCCACCCAGCCCAGAGCGTGCTGGAAGGCGTCCACGAACGCCGGGCCCACCTGGGGCGGGGTCAGGTCGTCGTCGATCGAGCCGAAGAAGACCACCGACACCAGGCCCAGCCCGAGGGCGTTGCCCATCTGCTGCACGGTGTTGATCAGGCCGGACGCCGAACCGGCGTGCTCACGCGGCACCTCGGAGAGCACCGCGTCCGTCAGCGGGGCGACGATCAGGCCCATGCCGACGCCCATGACGACCAGCGGGAGCGCCATCTGCCAGGGGGCGATGCCGAGGCCGTACCGGTGGGCCTCCGCGATGTAGATCAGGACACCGAGGGCCATCACCAGCGCACCCGCCTGCAGCACCTTGCGGCCGAAGCGCGGCACCAGCTTCTGCACCGACATCCCGGCCGCGACGGAGACCGCGATCGAGAAGGGCACGCCGGTCAGTCCGGCCTTCAGCGGGCTCCAGCGCAGGCCGGTCTGCATGTACAGCGTCCACACCAGGAAGAAGACGCCGAGCCCGACCCCGAAGACGGTCTGCACCGCGATGCCCGCCGCGAAGCTCTTCACCCGGAACAGCGACAGCTCGACCAGCGGGGAGCCGTCCCGCGCGCCCTTGTGCCGCTCGTAGGCCACCAGCGCCGCGAAGACGCCGACCGCCCCGGCCATCGACACGTACCCCCACAGCGGCCAGCCCAGCTCGCGGCCCCGGGTGAGCGGGTAGAGCAGCATCAGCAGGCCCAGCGTCACCAGCGCGACACCGACGAGGTCCAGCTTCAGCGCCTTCGGAGCCTTCGACTCGGTGATGAAACGGCGGCCGAGGAGGAAGGCGACGACGCCGACCGGCAGGTTGATGAGGAAGATCGGCCGCCACTGCAGCCCGAACAGGTTCCACTCCGTCAGCAGCGCGCCCAGCAGCGGGCCCGAGACCGCGCCCAGGCCGACGACCGCGCCGAACATCCCGAAGACCTTGCCACGCTCGTGCGCCGGGAAGGTGGCGTGCACGATCGACAGCACCTGCGGCACCATCATCGCCGCCATCGCGCCCTGGAGGATGCGGGAGGCGACCAGCATCTCCGGGTTCGCGGCGAAGCCGCACAGCGCGGAGGCGAGGGTGAAGCCGCCTATGCCGACGAGGAACAGCCGCCTGCGGCCGTGGATGTCGCCGAGCCGTCCGCCGGTGACCAGGCCGGCGGCGAACGCGAGGGCGTAACCGGCGGTGATCCACTGGATCTGGCTGAAGGAGGCGCCGGCGTCCTGCTGGATCGAGGGAATCGCGATGTTGACGATCGTGACGTCGACCAGGTCCATGAAGGCGGCGGTCATCACGATCGCGAGGGCGAACCAGCGGCGGCGGTCACCCACCGCGGACTGGGTGGTGCTGGTGGTCTCGGTGGAGGTCATGGTTCGAAGGTAGAGCCCCACTAGGTCAGATCGTGTCCTACTTCTGCGGCATTCTGCAGGCATGACGACGGACACTCCGGCCCGGCTGCTCCAGCTCCTCTCCCTCCTCCAGACGCCCCGCGAATGGCCCGGCGGCGAGCTCGCCGACCGGCTCGGGGTGTCCCGCCGCACGGTCCGGCGGGATGTAGACCGGCTGCGCGAGCTGGGCTATCCGGTGCAGGCGACCATGGGCGCGGACGGCGGATACCGGCTGGTCGCGGGCAAGGCGATGCCCCCTCTCGTGCTCGACGACGAGGAGGCGGTGGCCATCGCGGTGGGGCTGCGGGCCGGTGCCGGGCACGCACTGGCGGGGGTCGACGAGGCGTCCGTACGGGCGCTGGCGAAGCTGGAACAGGTGCTGCCGGCCCGGCTGCGCCACCGGGTCTCCACCCTGCAGGCCGCGACGACCCCGCTGACCAGCGGGGACGGGGCGAGCATCGCGCCCGAGACGCTCACCGTGATGGCGTCGACGGTGGCCGGGCGGGAGCGGCTGCGGTTCGCGTACCGGGCCAAGGACGGAAGCGAGTCGCGGCGGCAGACCGAGCCGTACCGGCTGGTGTCGACCGGGCGGCGCTGGTATCTCGTGGCGTACGACCTCGACCGCGACGACTGGCGTACGTTCCGCGTCGACCGGGTGAGCGAGCCGTTCGCCACCGGCGCGCGGTTCACTCCCCGGGAGCTGCCCACCGGGGATGCGGCGGAGTATCTGCGGCGCTCCATTCGGCGGACGCAGGATTCGTACGCGTACGTGGTGACCTTCGCGCGGTCCGCGGACTTCGTCGCCGCCCGTGTGCCCGCCTGGGTGGGCCGACCGGAGCCGGTGGACTCGGGAGGCTGCGTGCTGCGGGGCGAGTCCTCGGATCCCGTGGAGTGGCTGGCGGTCCGGCTGGCGATGGTGGGCTGCGACTTCACGGTGCGGGAGCCCGAGGAACTCGTGCGGTGCGTACGGGAGTTGGGTGGGCGGTTGAACCGGGCGGCGGGTGGGTGAGCCACTGCCGGGCGGGCGGTGCGGCCCACAGCCGCGACGGCTACGGCATCCCCTCCCACGGAAACCCACGCAACGCCGCCAGGTTCCGCAGCGCCAGCGCCGCGGGTCCCTCCGGCCCGGAGGGCGGGGCCGGGGTGGCGGCCCAGGACTCGACCGCCACCCGCACCGCGGCGCCCGCCACCGTGGCGGCGAAGCGGAGGTCGCAGCGGGCGGCAACGTTGTCGGAGCCGGAAGGACCGACGGGGCCGGGGGGAACGGGAGGACCGGGGGGAGAGGGAGGGCCGGGAGGAACGGCGGTCCGTGCCGCCAGGATCTCCGCGAGCGTCCGCTCCGACTCATGGCACACCTCCGCCCACACCTTCCGCAGCGCCGGGCTCGTGGCGGCGAGGCGGATGAGGGTGCGGACCCACTCCCAGGACGCGGCGGAGACGGCGTGGCCGGGAGTCAGGGTGTGGCGGACGGCGTGTTCCAGGGCCTCGGGGACGGACAGGGCCGCCGGGGCCTCGCGGACGGCCTCCGCCCAGCGCTGGGCGCCCGCCGCGTAGAGCGGGGCGACCGCCTCCTCCTTGGTGGCGAAGTAGCGGTAGAAGGTGCGCGGAGCGCAACCGGCCGCCGCGGCGATGTCCTCGGCCCGGGTGGCCCTGAGGCCCCGGCTGACGAAGAGCTTGGCCGCCGCCCGCGCGATCTCCATCCGCGTCTCGGCCCTGCGCCGCTCCGTCAGTGATCCCGGGGGAGCGGCAGACGCGGAAAGGGCCTGGTCGGGGGTCTTGCGCGGGGGACTGGGGTCGTTCACGGCGGCAGGTTATGCCCATGTGGCAGAATCTGCCATCCGGCGGGCCACCCCGGGGTTCAGGTACGGGGTGCCCCGCCCTTCCAGCATGTCCGCGAGGCCCACGACCCGCGAACGCCGAGGAGCCGGGCTCCGGCACCCGGGGGGACAGGCGCCGGAGCCCAGCTCGGGGAAGGTCCCGGCGCCGGGGGGGGGTGTGCGTCGGGACGTGGCTCAGGGGAGAGAACGTCTCTCGGAGGGCGGTGGAGGTGCGGTTCCGGGCCCTCTACTCCCGGGCCCTGAGGTGTTTTTCCCAGGGCCCCGCGAGTTGAAGCGGCGCTACAGCGCCATGTTTGCGCGGTCTTCCGCCACCCGGCGTACGCGGTCGCCGAGCGGTCGGCTCACCGGCAGCGCGCAGGGCGGCCGGCGGTCACGCCGCCGCGTCGAAGCCCGTCTGGCGGGCCAGCTTCTTCAGTTCGAGCAGCGCGTGCTTCTCGATCTGGCGGATGCGTTCACGGGTCAGGCCGTGCTCCTTGCCGACCTCGGTCAGCGTGCGCTCCCGGCCGTCCTCGATGCCGTACCGCATCTTGATGATGGATGCCGTGCGCTGGTCCAGGCGGCCGATCAGGTCGTCCAGTTCCTCGCTGCGCAGCAGCGTCAGCACCGACTGCTCGGGCGAGACCGCGGAGGTGTCCTCCAGCAGGTCGCCGAACTGGGTCTCGCCCTCGTCGTCCACCGCCATGTTCAGCGAGACCGGGTCACGGGCCCAGTCGAGCACGTCGATGACGCGCTCCGGCGTCGAGGCGAGCTCGGTGGCGATCTCCGCGGGCTCCGGCTCGCGGCCGTTCTCCCGGTTGAACTCGCGCTGCACGCGGCGGATGCGGCCCAGCTCCTCCACCAGGTGGACGGGCAGCCGGATGGTGCGGGACTGGTCCGCGATGGAGCGGGTGATCGCCTGACGGATCCACCAGGTGGCGTAGGTCGAGAACTTGAAGCCCTTGCGGTAGTCGAACTTCTCGACCGCGCGCACCAGGCCGGCGTTGCCCTCCTGGATCAGGTCGAGCAGGGGCAGTCCGCTGCGGGGGTAACGGCGGGCCACGGCGACGACCAGACGCAGGTTGGAGCGGATGAACACGTCCTTGGCGCGCTCCCCCTCGGCGACCAGGGCTTCCAGCTCCTCGCGGGTGGCGTTCGCCTTGGACTCCTCGAACCCGTCGAGGATCTGCTGTGCGAACACCCCCGCCTCTATGGTCTGGGACAGGTCGACTTCCTTGGCAGCGTCGAGCAGCGGCGTCCGCGCGATCTCGTCGAGGTACATGCCGACCAGGTCGCGGTCGGCGATCTCGCCGCCATGGGCGCGAACACTGCTTGCCGCGTCGGCCGTCTCGCCGGTGGCGGACTTACGACGGGCGACGGCACGGGTTGCCATGCGTGCTCCCTTGCGATGGTGGGTCAGCGGGCGGTCCAGGTGGACGCTCGGCACTCCGACAGATGAACGGTTCGGACTCTGGTCGAGTGCCCGGCATCCGAAGGAAACAACGACTGGAATCCGGACAGAATTCCCAACCCACCCCTCGATTTTTCTGATCATGCAGTACCCTGTCGGGCCACACGGGGAGGCATGATGCCGTCACAGCGCGCAGAGGTGCAGGTCAGACCGGGAGTCGAGGGTGACCTCGAGGCCCTCACGGACATCTACAACCACTATGTACGTGAGACGCCCATCACATTCGACACCGTGGTCTTCACGCCGGAAGAGCGACGCCCCTGGCTGCTCTCCCACCCGGAAGACGGCCCGTACCGCCTGATGGTTGCCGTGGACGCCCGGTCACAGCGGATTCTTGGCTACGCCACATCCAGCCCCTACCGCGCGAAGCCCGCGTACGGCACGTCCGTGGAGGCGACCGTCTACCTCGCCCCGGACGCCGGCCGCCGCGGCATCGGCACCCTCCTGTACAAGGCCCTCTTCGAGGCCCTGTCCGGCGAGGACCTGCACCGCGCCTACGCGGGCATCGCCCAGCCGAACGAGGCCTCCACGCGGCTGCACGAGCGCTTCGGCTTCCGGTACGTCGGCACATACCGGGAGGTGGGCCGCAAGTTCGGCCGCTACTGGGACGTGGCCTGGTACGAGAAGGAGCTGTGAGCCCGCGCGCGGGCGCCCGCAGGACCGCTCAGCCGAACTGCACCGACCGCTTCGCCATGCCCATCCAGAAGCCGTCGATCACCGACTTCTGCGCGTCCAGCTCACCGCCGGCCTCCGCCGCGCCCATGGTGACGAAGAGCGGGGCGAAGTGCTCGGTGCGCGGGTGGGCGTAACGGCCCGCGGGAGCCTTGTCGAGGAAGTCCAGCAGGGAGTCCCAGTCGCGGGACTCCAGCGCGTGCCGCCCCCAGTCGTCGAACTCCGAGGACCAGCTGGGCACACCGTTGCCCGCGTACCGCAGCGCGGCCAGGTTGTGCGTGAAGAAGCCGGAGCCGACGATCAGCACGCCCTCGTCGCGCAGCGGGGCCAGCCTGCGGCCGACCTCCATGAGCCTCACCGGGTCGAGGGTCGGCATGGAGACCTGGAGGACCGGGATGTCGGCGGCGGGGAACATCTCCACCAGGGGGACGTACGCGCCGTGGTCGAGGCCGCGGTCCGGGATGTCCTGCACGGGCGTGCCGGGGGCGCGCAGCAGCTTGCGTACGGACTCGGCGAGCTCCGGTGCGCCGGGTGCCTCGTACCGCACCTGGTAGTAGTGCTCGGGGAAGCCCCAGAAGTCGTAGACGAGCGGGACCGTCGTGGTCGCGCCGAGGGCGAGCGGGGCCTCCTCCCAGTGGGCGGAGACCATCAGGATCGCCTTGGGGCGGGGCAGGCCGGCGGACCATGCGGCGAGCTGGCCGGGCCAGACGGGGTCGTCGGCGAGCGGCGGGGCACCGTGACTGAGATAGAGGGTGGGCATGCGCCCCTGGGTGGCGGCGGACATGACGGCGGCTCCCTCTCGTACGACTTCACTCTGGTTCAGGATTGCTTTAACTCTCAAGCTTCACCAGACAGCCTACGACCTACTTGTTTAATGTTCAAGGAGAAGCCTCGTACAGTGGGATACATGAATACGGCACCCGATTCCGCCGCACAGCACCGCTGGCTCACCGACGAGGAGCAGCGCGTCTGGCGTTCGTACATCCAGGCCACCACCTTGCTGGAGGACCACCTCGACCGCCAGCTGCAGCGGGACGCGGGCATGCCGCACGTCTACTACGGCCTGCTCGTCGGACTCGCCGAGGCCCCGCGCCGCCGGCTGCGGATGACCGAGCTGGCCATGAAGGCCAAGATCACCCGCTCCCGCCTCTCGCACGCCATCGCCCGCCTGGAGAAGAGCGGCTGGGTGCGCCGCGAGGACTGCCCCTCCGACAAGCGGGGCCAGTTCGCCGTGCTGACCGACGAGGGCTACGAGGTGCTGCGGCGCACCGCGCCGGGCCATGTGACCGCGGTCCGCCAGGCGCTGTTCGAGCGACTGACCCCCGAACAGCAGAAGGCCCTCGGCGAGATCATGGAGATCGTCGCCGAGGGCCTCCAGCCCGACGAAGCGGGTGCGGACCTGCCCTGGCTCCGCTGAGGGAGCTGCGGTGCCCGCAGTGCCCGCGGTGCCCTTGAGGGTTCAGTGCGTCAGTGCGCGATCACCGGCACCGCCACCTCGTCCTCGACTCCCTCACCGGAGGCGACCGGGGTGGCGCCCGGGCGGCCGGCGTTGACGAAGGTCACCACGATCGCGGCGGAGACCACCAGGATGCCGACGGCGAACCAGATCGCGCTGGTGTAGCCGTGCACCATGCCCTGGAGCCCGACCAGCTGCTGCTGCGGCTTGGTGGTCGCGGTCGCGATGTGGTCCTTGACGTACGAGGTGGTCGCCGAGGAGGCGATCGTGTTCAGCAGGGCCGTACCGATCGCGCCGCCCACCTGCTGCGAGGTGTTGACCATCGCGGAGGCCACACCGGCGTCCCGGGGCTCGACGCCCTGGGTGGCCAGGGACATGGCCGGCATGAACGCCGTACCCATGCCGAGACCGAGCAGCAGCATCGCCGGCAGCAGCAGGGCCGCGTACGAGGAGCCGATCTCCATCTGGGTCAGCAGCAGCATGCCGAGCCCGGCGACCAGGAAGCCGGGGCCCATCAGCAGCCGGGGCGGGACCCGGGTCATCAGACGGGTGCCGATCTGGGTGGACCCGGTGATCATGCCCACGATCATCGGCAGGAAGGCGAAGCCGGTCTTCACCGGGGAGTAGCCCTTGACGATCTGGAGGTAGTAGGTCAGGAAGAGGAAGAGGCCGAACATCGCGATGATCGCCAGGCCGAGCGAGAGGTAGATGCCGCCGCGGTTGCGGTCGGTGATCACCCGCAGCGGCAGCAGCGGTGCCTTCACCTTCGCCTCGACGAGCACGAAGGCGAGGAGCAGCACGGCGGACGCGACGAACATACCGACCGTCACGGAGTCGCCCCAGCCGTCGGACTCGGCGCGGGTGAAGCCGTAGACCAGGGCCACCAGGCCGAGCGTCGACAGGATCACGCCCGGGATGTCGAGCGCGGACCGGTTCCGGCCGCCCTCCGGCTCACGGATGACGAAGTAGGCACCGGCCGCGGCGACCACGGCGAAGGGGATGTTCACGAAGAACGTCCAGCGCCAGTCCAGGTACTCGGTGAGGAACCCGCCGAGGATCAGGCCGACGGCGCCGCCGCCACCTGCGATGGCACCGTAGATGCCGAACGCCTTGGCACGCTCCTTGGCGTCCGTGAACATCACGGCGAGCAGCGAGAGCGCGGCCGGGGCGAGCAGGGCACCGAAGGCACCCTGGAGGGCGCGCGCCCCGAACATCATCGCGCCGGTGGTCGCCGCCCCGCCGAGCGCGGAGGCGCCGGCGAAGCCCGTCAGGCCGATGACGAAGGCCCGCTTACGGCCCCACAGGTCGGCGATGCGGCCCCCGAAGAGGAGCAGCCCGCCAAAGGCGAGCGCGTACGCCGTCACGACCCACTGGCGGTTGCCGTCGGAGATGCCAAGGTCCTCCTGGGCGGAGGGCAGGGCGATGTTCACGATGGTCGCGTCGAGCACGACCATCAGCTGGGCGAGCGCTATGAAGACGAGCGCCTTCCAGCGGTTGGCGTCGGCGGAGCCGACGGTGGCTGGGACAGTTTTCGACATGGGGGTACCCACTTCGGGACTTCGTGACGGAAAGAAAAGCCGGAAAGAAAAAGAGAAGTTGGGAAGGAGGGCTGATCGGTCAGGCTTGCCTGAAGTCCTCCAAGGTCGCGGCCGTGCCCGGCAGGACGGAGCGGGCCGGGGCCCGTAGACCGTCCAGGAACAGTTGCAGGTGCCGGTGGACGAAGCGGTCGATGCTGAGGCATCCCGCACCGGCCGGCGGGCGGCTGAGCTGGGACACGGCGACGATCAGGTCACCGACGCCGACATCGGGGCGGAGCTGACCGGCCGCCTTGGCGCGGTCCATGATCTCCCCCACGAGCTGCTCGCTCCGCTCCCGCGCCGCCTCCAGATCGGGATGGTTCTGGTCGAAGGTGCTGGAGATCATCGGGCACAGCGCGCTGATCCGCTCGTCGGCGGCGGCGTGCACGAAGCGCTCCAGAGCCTCGAACGCGTCCCCCGTCTCCGCGAGGGCCTGCTCGGCCGCCCGCACCGTACGATCGATGACGGAGCAGACGACCTCGCGGACGAGGGCGTCACGGTCCGGGAAGTTGCGGTACACCGTGGCGTTGCCGACGCCGGCCCGGCGGGCGACCTCGTCGAGCGGTACGTCAGAACCGAACTCCACGAACATCTCCCGGGCGGCGGTGACGATCCGCTCCCGGTTGCGCAGCGCGTCGGCGCGCGGCCGGGCCGTCTTGCGCTGCACGGGGTCCGGAGACGTCACGGTCTGCACGGTGTACTCCTGGGCTGGTGGTCCCGGGCTGGTGGCCCTGGTGGCTGTGGTGGCTGCGGGAAGCGATCCGGGGAGCGAGTCCCCGTTTCGGCCGGACACAGGGCTAAACGGGGAAACGCTCCCCGGTTATTTCCCGACCCCGAAGAAAGCCCCTGTGACCTGAGTCACATAGGGGAGGGCGTGGTGCACTACTCGCCCTACTCGCGAGAAACCCACGATCGGTCTCCTCCAGCGCGCGCCCGCAGCCCTGCCGACACAGGGTGATCGCAAGGGTGCAGCCGGAGACCGGCGGCTGCCGTGGAGCGGAAGGTCCATGCATGCAGCCGCAGTCGTCCAGCGGCCGGCGTGCGCCGGGCGCACACCGGATACGCCCGCGCCGCGTGGTCGCCCTCGCATCCGTGACCGTGCTGACCCTCGCGGTCAGCACCTCGGCCGGCACCGGGCACCTCACGGCGGACCCCAGCACGGCCGGAGCGGCTCCGATCGCCCTGGCCCGCTCCCCCGCCCTCGCTCCCTGCATGATCAGCGGCGGCCGGGACATCCAGATGACCGAGGGCATCCCCACCCCGGGCGGCTACTCCCGCTCCACCGGCACCGTCCACGCCCTCACCCTGATGGTCGACTTCTCCGACGCGCCCGGCGAGGGCAGCGCGCTCGACCGCTTCCACGAGTTCTTCCCGCAGACCCGGGAGTGGTTCCGCGCCGCCTCCTACGGCCGTCTCGACTACCGCCCCGAGACTCCGGTCACCGACTGGCTGCGGATGCCGAAGCCGTTCAAGGCCTACGGCATAGAACGCGGTGCCCCTTTCGACCCCGGCTACCGCGACCTGGTCCAGGACATCGTGGCCGCCGCCGACCCCACCGTGGACTTCCGCTCGTACGACCTGCTCAACGTGCTGATCACGCCGAACGCGGGCCCCTCCGCCCTGGACACCGTGCTGTCGGTGACGTTCGCCGGCAACGGGGAGGCGCCGGTGGCCGACGGCATACCGGTCGCCAACGCCTCCTTCGTCTACTCCCGCCAGGACGACGGCTCCGGCTCCTACGCCCAGACCGGCTACCGGGTACTCCCCCACGAGAACGGCCATGTCTTCGGCCTGCCCGACCTCTACACCCAGGACGGCGGCGGCGCGGTCGGCCACTGGGACATCATGAGCGAGGACTGGGGCGCCAACAACGACCTGCTCGGCTGGCACAAGTGGAAGCTGGGCTGGCTGGACGCCGCCCAGATCGGCTGCGCGGCGGCGCCCGGCACCGCGGAGTACAAGCTGACGCCCCTGGCACGGACCGGCGGCCAGAAACTCGTCTTCGTACCGACCGGCGGCGGCAGCGGCTACGCCCTCGAACTGCGTACCCGGGGCGGCAACGACGAGACCGTCTGCCGCCCCGGCATCCTCATCTACAAGGTCGACGCGAACGTCGACACCGGCCGCGGCCCCATCACCGTCTTCGACTCCCACCGCGACTCCGGTGGCTGTACCCGCAGTCCCAACGTCCACGAGGAACTCTCCGACGCGCCCTTCGGCCCCGGAGAGACCTTCAAGGACCCGCGGCACGGGATCACCGTCGAGGTGGCCGAGGGTGATCCGGAGGGGGACTACCGGGTGCGGGTGACGCGGAAGCGGGAGCCGGGGTAGGCCGGGTGGCCCGGCCGTCCGGCCGTCCGGTAGTCCGGCGGCCGGGGATTACGGTAGGCGTGCCGAGACCGCCGTACCGGAGAGCCGGAGCCGATGCCCGCGAAGACCGCACTGGACGCCGACGCCTCGTGGGGGGCCTGGGGGGCACGGGGAGCCGCCGAACCGCCCGCCGAGGCGGTGACGCCGCTGATCCGCGGGATCGCCGTACTGCGGCAGCTCACCGAGGCGGGCGGCACCCTGAGCCCCAGCGCGCTGGAACGGGCCACCGGCCTCGCCCGTTCCACGGTGGACCGGATCACCGCGACGCTCGAGCGCATGGGATACGTCCGCCTGGACGGCCGGGACGCGGTCCTCACCCCCCGCGTCATGGAACTGGGCAACGCCTACCTGGCCTCCCTCCGCCTGCCCGCGCTGCTGGACGCCCGCGCCGACGCGCTCGCCGACGAACTGGACGAATCGGTGTCGCTGGCGGTCGCCGACCGCGACGGCATCCGCTTCATCCACCAGGCCACCCGCCGCCGCGCGATGTCCCTCAGCTTCCGCATCGGCGACCTCCTCCCCGCCGAACGCACCGCCCCGGGCCCGCTGTTCGCCACCGAGTGGACCGAGGCGGACTGGACCCACTGGCGCGAGCGCCGCGCGGCCGACCCGGAGGACCGGAGCTTCCCGGCGGTACCGCCTCCGATCGACCCGGCGACCGCGACCGCCACCGAGGAGGACTTCGTACGACGCTCCGCGCGAGCCGCCACCGACGGCTACGCCCTGGACGACCAGCTGATCGAACCGGGCCTGGTGGCGGTCTCCGTACCGGTACGGGACCCGGCGACGGGCCGGGTGGCCTGCGCCGCGAACGTGGTCAGCCACACCAGCCGCCACACCGCGGCCGACCTGCGCGACACCCTCCTCCCCCACCTCCGCACGGCGGTCACGGCGATGGAACGGGACCTGTCCACCGCACCGCCCTCCCCCTCCACCCCGTCACCCTCCGGCCTGGCCACCTGGACCACGGCCTCCAAACACGAACTCGGCCGCGACTTCATCGAATCCCTGGCCCGAGGCCTCACGGTCCTGACAGCCTTCGGCGAGGGCCGAACCGCCCTGACCCTCACGGAGGTGGCGAAGGCCACGGGCCTGGCCCGGGCGACGGCACGGCGGGCACTGATCACCTACGAGCACCTGGGCCTGGTGACTCACAGCATCGCGGACACCGGGGCGACCTTCACCCTCACCCCCCGCGTCCTGTCCCTCGGCTTCCCACCCCTCTCCCGCACCACCCTCCCCCAACTGGCGGCTCCCCACCTGAGGGCGCTGGCGGACCGCGTCGGGGAGCCGACATCACTGGCGATCCTGCCGCCCCCGGAACCGGGCGCGAACACATCCACCCCGGAGCCGATGATCCAGCTCACGGCCAGAGCCACCACCAGCCGAGTCCTCACCGCGAACATCACCGTCGGAACCCGTCTCCCGGCCCGTTCCACCTCCCTCGGCCGCGTACTCCTGGCGGACAACACCCCCGCCCTGGAGCACATCCGCACCCAGGGCTACGCCCTGGCCGACGAGGAACTCGAATCAGGCCTCCGCTCCATCGCCGTCCCCATCCGCGACCGCACCGGCACCGCCGTCGCCGCCCTCAACATCTCCACCCACGCGGCCCGCCGCACCCTCGCCGACTGCGTGACCCACCTCCTCCCCGAACTGACCACCGCCGCCACCCACCTCCACACCGACCTCCACACCGCATCCCGCTTCACCCCCGTCCCCCTCTCCTGACCCCGCACCCCCACCCCCGAGATCCGGTACGCTGACGCCTGTGGCCCACACGGCCACGATCCGCCTTCGTAGCTCAGGGGATAGAGCACCGCTCTCCTAAAGCGGGTGTCGCAGGTTCGAATCCTGCCGGGGGCACAGCGAGAAGGGCCGGCTCAGGAGGGGTTTCCTCCCAGGCCGGCCCTTCGTCGTTTTCGGGGGCGTGCCACACGCGTGCCACTAGAGTCCACGCGGAGTCCACATCTCTAGCCGGAGGCACCTCCCACCGCCGTCGCGCATCATGGCCCCGATGCCGAAGCCGGTGGCGAGCTGCGCGGGAGTGTCGTGCCGGCGCAAGTGCACCGGACCGACCAGCTCCGTTGCGGACGGTTACGTCGTCACTCGATCAGTGGTCACGCTGAACACTTCAGTGGCCACGCTGGAATACCTCGCTGGCAACGCCCACCTCGGCGGAACGATTACGGCGAGACCTCCACCAACCCCAGACCGTGTGGCCCACCAGAGCGACCGCAACGGCAACAGCCGTGAACCGAACGGTGGTCCAGGTATCCAGAACAACCTGACTCGGCCCGCGCGACTCCGTCTCCAGACGCATGGAAGTCTCATAAAAAGCCACCAGGGGAATAAGCAGCCGGAAGAACAGGCCGCCGATGCCCGGCATGCGCGCGAGGTTCCCCAGGAGCCCAAGGGGCGCTCCGAAGAAGAATGCCAGCACACCCCAGAGGGCAATTCCGGATGATCCCGCACCTGAGGAATCCAGTCCCCCCAGGGAGGCCAGGCTTACCTTAGTCACGTAGTAGGTCACGACACCGATAGCCAGCCCCAGAGGCGCGAGAACAACCGATTCGATTTTAGACCGGCGGAAATAACCCACCAGAAACGCGTAACAGGCCCACGGCCACCCACCGGTGAAAACGGCGCCCACGGCCGCACCTGGATGGCCGCCCCAATGCTCAGCGGCAGGCCCTACCAGGCCGAGCAACAAGCCAAGCCCGAGTGGCATCGCAAACGACGCGGCCCGAGCACCCCAAAAGTTCACTCTCTCCCCTTCCGGCCCTAACACGGCATTACTCCGGGCCCGTGTGCGCCCGGAGTAATGACCCACCCGAGGGAGATCAACCTTCAGCACTGCGGACAAGTTTATGCATTATCGTAATACGCATAGCAGGTATATGCCGCACCTTGCGTGTGGTTGGCGTAGGAAGTCTCCCCCTTCGCCACCCAGCCACTTGAATGGTCGATGTTGATGACCCTGACCGTTGACTTGTGCTTCACATCCGCGATGTAGTTCGAGTAGCACTTCTTATGAGTTCCACCCGACACCAGATCGTACCCATAGCACCACCTGCCATGAGTCACATCCTGGCAGGTGTTCCCTCGCGGCTGAACGGCCGAAGCCTTGATTTCCAGCTTTACCACGCCCCACTCAGAGGGGTTACCCAGCTGCGCCGGCGGCTTGACGCCGTCACCCCTCTTGTGGATGACGGGCTGCCCAGCCTTGAGGCCGTCGCTGACCTTAACCACGGTCTCGCCGGCACGGATTCCGCTCTGAGGGCCGTAGGCCGCCGCCGGGGTGGCAAAGCTGGAAACCGCAAGCACGGCGCCCGAAATGCCGAAGAGTATTGACTTTCCAAACCTTTTCACGTTTCCCCCTTTTTCTCCCCCGCTATGGGGGACCAGGAATGATCTTCTACGAGGACGCTGCGGCGGTCAAGCTTGGCCGATTTACGACCCCGGCACGGCCTGAAATCGTTGTTGGGCGGTGGTATTCACGGGCGGGGCCTCTCAAGCCGACCGGGCACATCAACATCGCCTCCGCCCGACGCGCCCACACCGACCAACACCAGCCGAGGTTCGTGCCGCAACCGTGCCGGATGCGGGGTGTCGCAGGTTCGAATCCTGCCGGGGGAACCAGCGAGGAGGCCCCGGACCATCAACGCGGGCGGTCACGTACGACCGGGACGCCTCTTCCTGGCCTCAGCTGTCGGCGGTCACCTCGTCGTACGACGGCGTGGGGGTCGGTGTCTCCGTGGCGGCCGCCTCCGTGGCGCCGCCCGTCGGCTTGGCGGTCGCGGAGGGCTTACTGCCGTAGCTGGAGTGCATGACGGCCATTCCGGTGCCGATGACCGCCGCGCGGCCGGTAATCCGGGGTCGCGCCTACTGCCAGCCGCCGGTGAAGTCGCTGCTGAGCTGGGCGTCGCAGATGTTGTAGCCGCCCGACGCGTGCCCGGACTTCGTTTGCCCGTCCACGGTCACGCTGCAGTTGATGTCGCCCGACCCCTGTAGCTGGGCGTTCAGCGTGTAGTACATCGCCCCCTTCTTGAGGGGCAGGATGGCCTCGAACTCGCCGTTCTTGAACACGCCCTTGCGGGTGTCGCTGTCGGAGCCGTAGTTGATGTCGAGACCGCCGAGCGCTCCGGCCGGGGCAGTACCCCAGACTTTGAAGACGACGGTCTTCGGGGCGCCGGCCTTATTGCCGCCGTCCTTGCCACCGGCGGCCGTCTTATTGCCGGTCGTGGACTTCGAGGCGCTGCTGCTGGAGTCGTTCGAGCCGCTGCCGCTGACGGCCGCGGCGGCGATGCCGAGGACTACGGCCACGCCGACGAGGCCGAGACAGCCGAGACCGATGACCTTCCCTGCGCCAGGTCCCTTTTTCGGCGGCTGCGGCTGAAACGGCGGCTGCCCGCCGTGGGGAGCCTGGCCGTAGGGCTGTTGCGAGCCGGCCCATCCGGGATGCTGCGGCTGCTGGTTACTCACGGGTCCCCCCAAGGTGTCTGCTGTCGAGAGCAAGATGTGTGACATGTAAGGATGGAGTGCGGTTGCCGCTTACCTGCTGGATTCACCCCATCGTGGTAAACCGGCCGGACGTGCACGGCCGACTGCCCCGCAACGAAGGCCCTGACTGGGCGGATTGCGTGCAAGGTCCGGGATCACCCGGCAGTGGACTGTCAGAGCACTGGAGCTATGGATCAAAAGGCGTCTGGCATCTACGGCTGACGTCAACGACGGTGGACGCCAGGATCCGATCGCTAGGCTCGGCTCCGTGAGCGAAGACGCCCGCCTCATAGCGAACCACCGAGTCCATGTCGTACCCGTGATCCTGGCTCTGGCCAATCCACCGTGGCAGCGGAACGTGTGGCTCGACCCTTCGGTGTTCGAGAACCTGGACCACGTCTTCCACACGCTCTTCGACGACTTCTGCGACGCGGACGAACCCGAGCGATACCTCGGCGTCAGTCTCAGAACTGAGGAAGAGGTCGCTCTCATGCGAGAGCTCGGCATCGCGCTCAACACCGCCGCAACCGAGGCACCCAACGACACCGACGCGGAGTATCTCCAGGCGTCCGTCTGGCCAGAAGTCGTGACCGTTGCCGGACGCCTCGCTCAGGTCATGGTCGCGAACGACCCTCCCGAAGGCTGTTGCAGGCCACCGACCGCGGCGTTCGCGTCTGGCATCTCAGCAACTCCGCCCAGCTCGGGGCCGAGTCGTTCATTCCGGCGACGCCCGGAACCGGAGCCCAGTTCGACTACCGCCTGGTGGGCAAGAAGCGACTGCTCGCCCTCGAAGGGGTGGGCGTGAACTATCTGCTCGACGTGACGGATACACCGGATTCATTCCAGGTTCTGGCGGTGACGCGCTCCCCCAGCATGTTCACGGGCGCCGACATCGCCCTCAGCCCCGACGGGCGCCTCCTCGCCGATGTGGAGGTGTACGAGGGCAAAAAGGTCGGCAAGAAGGGCAAGAAGGAGCAATACGTCGGTCTGCGGCTGCGCGCGGCCCGCAAGTGTGCGCCTTTGCTGTCCACCATCGACGAGTTGGACAACGGTGTGCAGGCGATCGCGTTCAGCCCCACCAAGCCTGTCCTGGCGGTGTCCGACATGAACGGCTGGAAGGACAGCAACCACAAACCACCGGTCGTACGGATCTACGACATCGCGGACCCCAAGCGTCCACGGCAGATCGGCCGGATCAAGGCGACGACCACGCACCTCGACTTCTCCCCGGACGGTGAGAGTCTCCTGCTCGCCGATTCCCCCTTCGCCGACCGCGATGATCCCCAACCCCAGGCCATGGATCAGTTGCAGGCCTGGGACCTGACGGACCCGACGCACCCGGAGAAGCGGTGGTGGCGGAACGTACCGAACGCAATCGATTCGGCGCACGTCGCGTTCCGGCCTGATGGCAAGCTGCTCGCCGCCTACGAAAGCGACGGAACCTTGAGACTGTGGCGCGTCGAGAAGCACCGGCTCGCCGAAGAGGTGTCCCACGTCAGCATGGGCCTCTCCGGCAGCCCGATCGCCTTCAGCCCCGACGGAACCCGTCTCGCCCTGCTCACGCAGAAAAAGGTGGGTGCCGACACACGCCCGGAAATCTGGGACGTGACCGATCCGAAATCCCCCAAGCTTCATTCCTACCTGCCCAGCGGATCGTCCCTGTTCTACGCACTCGGGTTCACCCCGGACGGCGATTCGCTCGCCATCGTCAGGTCCGAGGGTGTCGACATCTGGGACATCAAACCGGAACGCGTGATCGGCGACCTCTGCAACGGGGTCGGCGACCCCATCACCCGTAAGCAGTGGCCTCGTGACCTGACAGCGGCGGGGCGGACGCCCGCCGAATCCTGAAGTTCCGTGTTACCTCGGACGCTTGCCCCGGGCGCCGGGCCGGGCTGTGTGATGATGCACGGCAATGGCCGGCCCTGGGGAGGGACCGGGGTGCGTGAGAAGGGACGGGAGCGCATCGTGGGCAAGGGCGGGGAGTCCATACCGGACGAGGAGTGGGAGCGCTTTCTGCGGGACGCCGAGGCCGGGAGCCAGGGCGCGCCCGAGGAGCCGTCGGCGCGGGCCCGGATGGTGGCGCGGCGGCTGCGGGAGGAGAGCGGCCCGCCGGAGGGGTGGCGGACTCAGAAGCCGGCCCGGCGACGGGGCAAGGGCTGGTACGCGGTCGGCGTGCTGGTCGCGGTCGGCGTGCTGGTCGTGGCACTGGATCCGGGGCGGGTGACCGGATGGTTCGGAGGCGGAGACGGCGGGAGCGCCCCGCTCGCGGCGGAGTCGCAGCGCCCGGACAAGCCGCCGGCGACCCAGGCGGCCCAACAGCCCACGCTGGAGCAGCCGTTCAGGGGATCGCCCGCGGGGCGGTGGGGCGACGGGACGGCGGGGATCAGCCTGCCCGCGGCACGGGCGACCGGCTGGATGAGCAAGGAGCAGGTCGCGCAGGCGCTCGACCGGACCCGGGACTTCCTCGCCGCGTCCAGTCTGGATTCCGGTGTGCTGCGCGGGGAGCGGCCGAAGAAGGCGATCGCGTTGATCAATCCCCATCAGCAGGACGTCAAGGACTACCTGGCGACCGCGTTCCGCACGCCCAGTCGGGAAAACGATCCTCTGCTGCTGTTCAGCCGGTTCGAGAAGACGAGGGTGCGGCTCGTCGGGAACGTGGTCAAGACACGAGGGCGGATCACGTACCGGGAGGGCAAGCGCGGTGCGCTCGAGGTGACCACCGATGTCACGTACGTCTATCCGGTCGTACGCGCCGCGGCGGGAAGCGACGAGGTCGCGCGCACCATCGTGCGCCGCGAGGTCGTGATGAGCTGGGACGACCCGGCGAAGGTGATCATCGACCCGGGCACGTTCTCCCTCGTCTCCTACAAGGTGGACACCACCAACGGCGGCTGCGACACCTTCACCGGCTACCTCACCCCCGAGTTCAACGCCGATCGCGCGACCAAGGGTTCCGGTGACGGCCCCGAGGTCGACCCGTACGACCGCAGCAAGTCGATGGACACCCGCATGCGGGAGGCCGGCGGAGCGGGGTGCGGGACCGCTACCCGGTCGTGAGCGGCCCGGCGAGGGCGCTGCCGGCCTCGGCTCATCCGGGCTGACGCCGGCCGGTGCGGCGTTGCCCGGATTTGCGGCCCGACAGCAGCTTCTGGGCTTCCGTCACCTTTCCTCTGGCCGTCAGCACCGAAGCGAGATTCCTGGTCAGGGCTTTCGACACCGGGTGATCGGCACCGAGGCTCCGGAGACTGCGGGTGCGGGTTTCCTTGAGCAGTTCTTCGGCTTCCGCGTACCTCCGCAGTTCGTGCAGGGCGACGCCCAGGGAGTGGGCCGAGATCAGGGTGTCAGGGTGGTCGTCGCCGAAAATGCGGCGCCGCCGTTCGAGGGTGTCCTCGGTGATCCGGCGGTCCTCTTCATGCTGGCCGAGTTCGTGCAGGGCGACCCCCAGGGAGTGGGCCGAACTCAGGGTGTCGGGATGGTCGTCGCCGAAGATACGGCGCCGCCGCTCAAGGGTGTCCTCGGTGATGATCCTGGCCTCGTCGTGCTGACCGAGCTCACGCAGGATGACACTCAGGGAGTGGGCCGACCTCAGGGTGGCGCGGTGGTCGTCACCGTAGATTCGGCGCCACCGGTCGAGGGTGTCCTCGGTGATGATCCTGGCCTCGTCGAGCCGGCCGAGTTCACGCAGGGTGACACCCAGACCGTAGGCGGAACTCAGGGTGTCAGGGTGGTCGTCACCGAAGATACGGCGCCGCCGCTCAAGGGTGTCCTCGGTGATGCCACGGTCCTCTTCGAACTCGCCCAAGGCGTGCAGGGCACCGCTCAGGGAGTACGCCGATTCCAGGGTCTGTGGGTGGTCGTCACCGAAAATACGCCGTCGCCGTTCGAGGATCCCCTGGGTGAGACGCCTGGCGCCGGCGTAGTCGCCGAGACCTCCGACGGCGTGACTGAGGTACTGAGCACAGGAGAGAGTGTCCGGGTGCTCTTCGCCGTAGGCACCGACCCATGCGGCATGCAGACTCGTGGCCAGTTCGTGGGCGGCGCGCGACTGCCCGCTTTCGACGAGGTAGCGGATGGCCTGGAGGTAGATCTGGCGCAGTCGGGGATCCCCGGTGGCGGTGTGCTGAAGGGCAGTGAGGTGTGTCGTCAGGGCGGCCCATCGAGGCCACGACTCCGGGGTTTCGACGTCGCCGGGAGTGGCGGCGATGAGCACCTTCTCGACATCGGTGTTGATCACCGCGGCGTCAGCCTCGTCGGTGAGGTCGCGCAGGATGGCCTGGGTGAGCCGGTGGATCTGAAAGGCCCCGTATCCCAGGCGGGCCAGGCCGCAGCGAGCCAGGGCCTGGAGGTCCCGCTGCGGCCACAGGATGTCGTCGGGGTCGACGGTGACGGTGGACAGCTGATGTCCGGCGTTTTCCAGCCAGGCGAAAGGGATGGGCTCGGGGCCCAGGAAGGCACCCAGCCGCAGCAGCGCACCGGCACCGGGGCGGTCGTCGGCGAGGCGCTTCGCGGCGATGTCCACGGTGGCGGCCAGCGAGGCGGAGTACTCCGCCGGAGCTCCGTGGGTCAGGAGCTCCTTGCTCTTGCCCGCGAGGAGCTGGCGGTATCTGTCGAGACTCACACCGCTGGCCAGCGTGCCGGCTACCTGCGCCAGGGCGAGGGGGAGGTCACCGAGGTCGGAGGCGAGCGCCTCCGCCTGCTGGGAGGTGATGCCGGGCAGCCGGGCGGTGAGGTAGTTCGTGGACTCGCCCCGCGAGAAGACGTCCAGGTCGTGACCGGCGGTGATGCTGTCCCAGGCGGGATCGCGCGAGGTGATCAGGACGTGTCCGGAGCCTGTGGGCAGCAGGGCCTTGAGGTCTTCCGGGTGCTCGGCGTTGTCGAGGATGATCAGCCAGCGGTCGCGGGTGCGCAGATGCTCCAGGAGGGCGCGGGTGTTGTGCTCGGCGCCGGCGTCGGGTTTGGCGATGGCCAGCCGGGAGGCCAGTTCGATGTAACGGATGGGGAGTTGATCGGCCTGTTCCGCATCGATCCACCAGACGATGTCGTACTCGCCGGCGTAGAGGTGGGCGTACTCCAACGCGATCTGCGTCTTCCCGATGCCACCCAGTCCACGCAGGGTGAACGGGCCGCCGCGCAACCCCTCACGCACCTGCTCGATGACGGCCTCCCGCCCCGTGAAGTACGGGGTGCGCCCGACCGGTACCTCCCATACACCGGGCCTGTCCGGGCCATCGGCCGAAGCGGCGTGACCGGAGTCCGCCACCCCGGGGAACTGCGGAGCGCCGGCGGAGACGGGGCCGCTCGCGGCCCTGGGAGGGAAGGCGGGCCTGTCGGGGTCCCCAGGGGGGCCGCTCAACGCCTCCAACAGCGCTTTGACGGCGTCCGGTTCGTCGAGGCCGTGCAGGTCCGTTCTGAGCAGCGGCGTGAAGTGGGCGGGGATCTCGGCGGTGAGGGGTTCGATGACCAGGGGAACCAGGCGGCCACGGCGCGCGGCCACCGCGTTGCGCTCTTCACGGGTCCAGCGGTCGGGGCCGAAATACTCGTCGGAGAAGAGGGCGACCACCACCGTCGCACGTGCCACGGCGTCGCTCATACGCTGGATGACGTCGTCGCCGGTGTGCCAGTGCCACACGTCCAGCTCGACCGGATGACCGGCCTCACGCAGGTGGTAGGCCACCCACTTCGCCCACGCCCGGTCGGGCTTGGCGTAGCTGATGAAGACGGCTTGCGGTTCCCCGGTCAACTGTGGCCCCCTGACTGCCCGCGCTCTCCTGTGTGCAGCGCTACAGATGTTCCTCTGTATACCGTGGAACAGGACCTCGGATCACCCGGACGAAGGGCCGGCCCGGGAGAGGACTTCTCCCGGGCCGGCCCTTCGTCTCGTCTTGTGGCCCCTACGACTCCCTACGACTGGGGGACCGCGTCGTGGGTCTTGTCGCGGCCCAGCCGCCGGCGGAGCAGCGCGACGGCCACCACGCCGATGGCCACCAGGGTGGACAGGACCACCTGGTCACGGCCTCCGCCGTCGGCCGTGTCGGTCAGCATGTAGCCGAGCACGAAGGTGATCAGGGCGATGGTGGCCCAGGTCAGGTAGGGGTAGAGCCACATCCGGACGATGAGCTTCTCCGGCGACTCCCGCTGGAGGATCCGGCGCATGCGCAGCTGGGAGAAGCAGATCACCAGCCAGACGAACAGGGCGATCGCGCCGGAGGAGTTGAGCAGGAACTGGAAGACGGTGTCCGGCCACAGGTAGTTGAAGGCGACCGCGACGAAGCCGAAGACCACCGAGGCCAGGATGGCCGACTGCGGCACGCCGCGGCCCGTGGTGCGGCCGAAGGCCGCGGGGGCGTCGCTGCGCCGGCCGAGGGAGAACGCCATCCGGGAGGCGGTGTACAGGCCCGAGTTGAGGCAGGACAGTACGGAGGTCAGCACGATGGTGTTCATGATCTGGGCGGCGTGCGGGATGCCGATGGAGCTCAGTGCGGCGACGTACGAGCCGTCCTTGAGGATCGCCGGGTCGTCCCAGCGCAGCAGCGACACCACGAGCAGGATCGAGCCCAGGTAGAACACCGCGATCCGCCAGATCACGCTGTTGGTGGCCTTGGTGACGGCACCCTGCGGGTCCTTGGACTCGCCGGCCGCGAGCGTGACGATCTCACTGCCCATGAAGGAGAAGACCACCATCAGGACGCCGGTGAGGATGGCTCCCGGCCCGTGTGGCAGGAATCCGCCGTGCGCGGTCAGGTTGGAGAAGCCGGACGCCGGGTGGTCCGAGCCGGGCAGCAGACCGAAGATGGCGAGGCCGCCGATCACGATGAACGCGGCGATGGCGACGACCTTGATGCCGGCGAACCAGAACTCGAACTCGCCGTAGGAGCTGACCGAGGCGAGGTTGCTGGCGGTGAGGACGACCATGACGATCAGGGCCCAGCCCCACTGCGGGACCGCCGGGATCCAGCCGGCCAGGATCTTGGCGCCGGCCGTCGCCTCGACGGCGAGCACCACGACCCAGAAGAACCAGTACAGCCAGCCGATGGTGAATCCGGCCCAGCGGCCCAGCGCGCGGTCCGCGTAGGCGGAGAACGAGCCGGACGTGGGGTTGGCCGCGGCCATTTCCCCGAGCATGCGCATGACGAGGACGACGAGGACGCCGACCAGCGCGTAGGAGACGAGGATGCCGGGGCCCGCGGCGGCGATGCCGGAACCGGATCCGACGAACAGGCCGGCACCGATGACACCGCCGATCGCGATCATCGACAGGTGCCGGTTCTTCAGTCCGGCTTGCAGGCCGGAGTCTGCCGGGGTGCTTTCGGTGGTGGTGAGCGGGTCTGCGGCGGGGGCAGGGGGACGTGAAGTCATCTCGACATCCATGGCGGGAGTGCGGAAGAGGACATGCGTCGGTGAGCCGGGGCGGGGATGACCGCGCAGCTTCGACCGGAGGGGGACGGGGGGACGGGCGCCGTGGAGGGAAATTAGTTCACTACGATCTAAAAGAACAAGCCTTGTTTAAGTGTTCACCATGCTCTATTTTGCGTGCAGCGCGGAACCACCACTTCCGGTGGCTGCCGCCCCGTCCCGTCGCCCCCCGGCGTCCCGGCACCCGTGGGAGCCCCCGTGCACGACACCGTGACCCCGCTCAGCAGGCCGTTAGGGTGGCGTCGTGGTGAATCCAGCGGGGAAGTTCGGGCCCTACAACCAGCCGGGGACGGCGCGGCCGGGATCGGTCGCCGGGGTACGAGACGCCCGTGTCCTGCCCGGCAGGGGACCGACGGGATCGGAGCTGGTCCGGTCACGGATCGCACTGCGGGTGCGCCTGAAGTCCGTGTCACCGGGGGACCGGCTGCCGGACGCCGGCGTCCTCGCCGAGGAGCTGGGGATCAGTGAGATCACCGTGCGCCGTGCGCTGGAGGGGATGTGCCAGGACGGCTTGCTCGACCGCCGACGAGGCCGTGCGGGCGGGACCTTCGTCGCGCAGGACTGGGACGCGGTCGTCGCCCTGATGCACGACGCCGACGAGGCGGCCTCCCTGGACGCCCTCCACCTGCTGCTCGAGTGCGGCATCGTGGCGCACAGCGCGGGCGAGGTCCCGCCCGACCGGCTCGCGGCGCTCCAGGCGCTGGTCGACGAGCTGGACCTGGCCGACGACCAGGCACGACTGCTCGAACTGGAGACCCGCTTCCATCTCGACCTCGCGGAGGCGCTCGGCGGGGCCGGAATCCGTGAGTTCGCCGCCGACCTGCTCGGCCGGCTGTGCCTGCTGTCGCCCGCCCCGACGCCCGCGGTCGTACGGTCGCGAAACCGCTGCCACGCCGAACTGCTCGCCGAACTCGGCCGGGGCGCCATGGACCCGGCGGTGCGGGCGGTGAAGGCCCACCAGCAGGCACACCAGGAGACCCACCCCGGCTGACGCGCCCGCCGACCGTGCCGACCCGACCGCCCACACAGACCCCTCGCGCCGCCACACCGCAGAAGGAGTTGCCGCCATGCCTGACCCCGGAGGCGTCGGCCCGTCGTCGACATCGGGCCCCGTCGGCGGCGTGCCCCAGCGCCTGCGCGGCGGTGTCCTCGGCATGGCGGACATCGCCGCGGCCACGATGGCCAACGTCGGCCCGGCCATGAGCTTCTTCTTCGGCTTCGCCTTCCTGGCCACCACCGCGGGGATCGCGTCCCCGCTGACCATCGTCGCCGCGGGTGTGGCGGTCGCGCTCCTCGGCAACACGCTCGCCGAGTTCTCCCGGGCGCACCCCTCGGCGGGCAGCTTCATCACCTTCGTCGGCAAGACCTTCGGACCGGTCAGCGCGGTGACCACGGCCCTGCTGGCCGGGCTGGGGTACATCATCGCGATGGCCTCCGTCATCGCGATCTCGGGCGGGTTCGTGCAGATCACCCTGTACCACTACACCGGGGTCGACCTGCCGTGGATCCTGTGGACGCTGCTGCTGACCGGGCTGTCGGTGGTGCTGATGCTGCGCGGGGTGGTGGTCTCCACCAAGTGGGCCGGGTACTTCTTCGGCGTGGAGATGCTCGTGCTGGTCGTGGTCTCGGTCGCGGCGATCGTCGAACACCGCGGCAGCCTCTCCGCCGCCCCGTTCCTGCCGGGCCACCTCACCCACGGCCTCAAGGGCCTGGCGGCGGGCTTCCCGCTGGCGGTGTACCTGTTCATCGGCTGGGAGAACTCGGCGGCGCTGGCGGAGGAGACGGAGAACCCGCGGCGCAACGTCGGCCGCGCCGTGTTCTTCTCCGTCGCGATCATGACGGTGAGCTACATCCTCTTCTCCTACGCCACGGTGACCGGCTTCGACTACGACGTGGCCAGGCTCGGTGACGCCCCCATTCCCTTCATCGACGTCGCCCACCACACACTCGGAGCGCTGGCGTTCGTCGCCTATGTCGGGGGCCTGACCTCCACCCTCGGCGTACTGATCGCCGGTATCAACTCCCAGGCCCGTCTGGTGTTCAACGCCGGACGCGAGGGGCTGCTGCCGTCCTTCTTCGGCTATGTGCACCCCACCCGCCGCACGCCCAACAACGCGATCATCACCTTCACCGTCACCGCGCTGCTGATCATCGGAGGCTGGGGGCTGGGCCACCTGCTCGGGGCCGACGGCGGTCCGATGAACCCCGTGGTGTTCTTCACCGAGTCCTCAAGCCTGGGCGCCATCCTGATCCTGCTGGTCTACCTGGCGTCGAACATCGCCCTGCCGCTGTACTACCGCAAGTACCGCCCGCAGGAGTTCCGGACGGTACGGCACCTGGTGCTGCCCGCGATCGGCACCCTGGCCATCCTGGTCCCGCTCTACTACCTCGCCAAGCCCGGCCAGCCCGCGCCGTACAACTGGTTCCCCTACGCGGCACTGGCCACCCTGCTCGCCGCCATCGGCTACGCGACCCTCCTGGTCCGCCGCGACCCGAGCCTGGCCGAACGGGTGGGTTCCGTCGTCGCGGACGTGGAGTGAGCACGCGACCCCTCGACGAACAAGAGCCACGTAAGGTGGCGCCGTGCATCACCATCCGACCATCTGCCCGCCGCCCCGCTTCTGAGCGGGGCGTCTGCCGGGCCGGGCCAAAAGAGCATGGCCGCGGCCTTCTGTGGTGTTGCCGAATCAGCTGATGCCCCGCTTTGACGCCGTCCTTTCCTCGTTTCCGCGTCAGAGCCGGAGCCCTTTCTCATGTCCGCACGCTCGTCTCTTTCCGCTGCCCGCATGTCGCGCGGCGGCGTCGCCCTGCTCGTCCTGGCCGGAGTGCTGTGGGGAACCGGCGGTCTCGCCGGTGCGGTCCTCGCCTCGTACACCGGACTGACCCCGGTCGCGGTCGCCGCGTACCGTCTGCTGACCGGGGGTGCCCTCATCACCGGTTACGCCCTGGCGACCGGCCGTCCCACCCGCGCGTCCCACCTGCCGCGGGCCCTTCCCCGGATCGCCACCGCCGGTCTCCTGCTGGCCTGCTTCCAGGCCGCGTACTTCGCGGCGGTGGCCGCCACCTCGGTCGGTCTGGCCACCCTGACCACGATGGTCGCCGTCCCCGTCATGATCACCGCCGGGACGGCATGTCTGGACCGGCGCCGCCCCAGCCGCCGTACGACCGTCTCTCTGGTCATCGCACTCGCCGGCCTGCTGTTCCTGATCGGCTCACCGGCCGCGGGTGCGCACCGGGTGGCCGGTACCGGCCTCGCCCTGCTGGCCGCGGCGGGCTTCGCTGCCCTGTCGCTGGACCGCCGCGACGCACTTCCGGGCCTGGACCGCATCACCATGACCGGGCTGGGTTTCCTGGCCGGTGGCCTTCTGCTGCTGCCCGTCGCGCTGACGACCGGAATGGGCATCCCGGCCCGCCCCGGCGCGATCGGCGCAGTACTGTTCCTCGGCCTGGTGCCCACCGCCCTCGCCTACACCGGCTACTTCACCGGCCTCCAGCAAGCCGGTCCGGGCGCCGCGGTCATCGCCGTCCTCCTGGAACCGCTCACCGCCACCCTGCTCGCCGCACTGGTCGGCCAGGAGCATCTGGACGGTACGCAGGTCCTCGGGGCGCTTCTCATCCTCGTTTCGATCATGGTCCGGCAGGATTCCGCGTCCTGATGCCACGATCCGGCCCGGGTCTCGTCACCGCTGCGTCACAGGTGAGCGGTCGGGAGAACCCCCGGCCCCGCCTGCTCTGTCTGCATCGGCGACAGTCGCCCAATTCCGAAATCGGGGGAGAACATGCAGTTCAGGAACAGCGTCCGCAGAACCGTGCTGGTGGTAGCGGCGGCCTCGGCCGCTCTGGCGGTGGCCGGGTGCCAGTCCGATGGCGACGAGGCGGGGGCGTCCGGGGCATCGTCGTCCTCGCCCTCGTCCTCGGCCTCGTCCTCGGCCTCGGCCTCGCCGAGCGTCTCGTCGGGATCGCATTCCGGTGCGCCGGATGTCACCGCGACGGCGGTGCCGGTGGCGAGCAAGTCCTCCGGAACCGGTTCGTCGGGCGGCACCGTGAAGGCGTGCGCGGCGGACAGCCTGAAGGCGACCGCCTATCAGGCCGCCGATCGGCCGGACGGTACGGGGACGGGCGCCGCGATCGTCGAGTTCAGCAACGCCTCCGGGCAGCCGTGCGTGCTCAACGGCCATCCGACGGTCGCCGGGGCCGGCAAC
This sequence comes from Streptomyces sp. NPDC039424, assembly GCF_055639495.1. NCBI lineage: Bacteria > Bacillati > Actinomycetota > Actinomycetes > Kitasatosporales > Streptomycetaceae > Streptomyces > Streptomyces sp. NPDC039424. The sequence goes on along the minus strand of NZ_JBVKAI010000010.1, from coordinate 47,514 downwards.
GGTTCCCCGGAGCACAACTCCCCGCTCACGGTGACGACTTCCGGGTCGGCGACGCCGGTGAAGGTGGCCCCGGGCGGCAAGGCGTGGGTGAAGCTGACCTTCGTGCAGGTGCAGGGCGAGGCCGACGGTTACTGCGAGTCCGGTGCGGACCCGGTGGTCTACCCCACGCTGGTGGTCGGGCTGCCGGAGGCGGGGGCGCACCAGGTCGCCCTGGCGGACGGCCAGTTCGCCGAGTGCGACAACAAGGTGACCGCCACCGCGGTTTCGTCGGTCAAGCCTTCCTGAACCGTCAGGAAGCGCTCCACGGCCCGGGCTTCCGGCGGCCGCGGTGTGCGGTTCACGGGCGCTCGCCCTTGCGGCGCTTCCGGTTCGGGCGGTGCGGGCGCCGGAGGGTGTCGAGTTCACCGATGGCCGCGCGTCCGTGGGCCGGGTCGCCGGGGGTGGGGCCGCCCGCGCACCACCAGGTCGGGCGGCCGGCGACGCTCCGCACGTGCATGCCGAGGCCGTGGACGGGGCAGACCGGCCAGACCCGCCAGAGCAACTCCATGACGGTGTCCTGGGCGGCTTCGGCCACGGCGGAGACGGCTGCGTCGAGGGCGGTCGCCGAGTCCGGCTGAAGAGGGTTGCCGTGGGAGTCGCCGTTCGCGAGCGAGACGTACACCTGCTCCGGCTCGCCGTCCTCCCAGGACACCCCCCGCAGGCACAGGGGGAGCTGTTCCGGGAGGGTGGCCGCCAGGTCGCGGTTCACCAGGGCCAAAGCCTCCTCCCAGAGCGGGTGTTCGCCGGGGGCCGGTGGGCGCGGGGACGGGTTGTCGAAGGGCACGTACCCAGTGTCCCCGCCCCGCCGGTCTTCTTTACGCATTCCTGACGCCCCCCGGCGCATCCGGCGGCCCCCGCCCGGTGTCCTCCTTCGTGCCTCCCCGTGTCGTGGAGGTGCTCAACGAGCCGAGGAATGGAGTGCCATGGAAGGCACCGTCGTCGCAGTAGTGGTCGTGGCCGTGCTGGCCCTGCTCGTGCTGCGCAGTGGGATGCGGGTGGTCAACCAGGTCGAGCGCGGGGTCGTGTTCCGCATGGGCAAGGCTCTGCCGGAGTACCGCCACCCGGGCGTCACCTTCCTGATCCCGTTCGCCGACCGGATGCGGAAGGTGAACGTGCAGGTGGTGACCATGCCGGTGCCCACCCAGGAGGGCATCACCAAGGACAACGTGTCGGTGAAGGTCGACGCCGTCGTCTACTTCCGGGTGACGGACCCGCTGCGGGCCGCCATCGAGGTGCAGGACTACGTCTTCGCCGTCGGGCAGGTCGCCCAGTCCTCCCTGCGGTCCATCATCGGCAAGAGCGACCTGGACGACCTGCTCTCCGACCGGGAGCGGCTGCACGAGGGGCTGGCGCTGATGATCGACAGCCCGGCCGCCCAGTGGGGCATCCACATCGACCGGGTCGAGATCAAGGACGTACAGCTGCCGGAATCGCTGAAGCGGTCCATGTCCCGGCAGGCCGAGGCCGAGCGGGAGCGGCGGGCCCGGGTCATCACCGCGGACGGCGAGTTCCAGGCCGCGCAGCAGCTCGCCAACGCGTCCCGGATCATGTCCGACACCCCGGAGGCCATGCAGCTGCGCCTGCTGCAGACCGTGGTGGAGGTCGCCGCCGAGAAGAACTCGACGCTGGTGATGCCCTTCCCGGTCGAGCTGCTGCGCTACTTCGACAAGGCGGCCCAGCAGTTCGCGGCCCCGGCGGCCCCCGCCGCCGCCCCCGCGACCCCTGAGGTTCCTGAGGCCGCGGCTCCCGAGGTTCCCGCGGCTTCCGCGGCTTCCGTGCTCCCGCCTGCTACGCCGGCTGAAGCCGCTCCCGTCCCTCTCGCCGAGCAGCCGTAGCCAGCGCCAGCGTCACCGCGGCCGAGGCGAGAGCCATGACCGTCATCGCCGTGGCGGGCGAGGTGAGTTGGGCCACCGACCCCGCCAGCGAGGCGCTCACGCCCTGCATCGTCAGCATGCCCGCCGAGTGCAGCCCGAGGGCGTGGCCGCCGAGTCCGTCCGGGGTCAGGGCCACCAGGCGTTCCTGCTGCACCAGGCCCGCCCCGAAACCGGCGGAGGCGACGGCGGCCAGGGCCGCGGCGAGCGGCAGCGGCGGGTGCTGGAAGAAGACGAGGTACGGCGTCGCCAGCAGCAGGAGCAGCGGTACGGCCAGCCGCGCGCGGACTCCGGGCGGCAGCAGCCGGCCCACGGTCACGTCCCCGGCCAGCATGCCCAGCGCGGCGCCGGCGAACAGCGTGCCGGCGCCGTCGGGGTCGTAGGAGACGAAGAGGGACTCGCAGCCCACCACCAGGCCGTTGGGGATCCACAGGCCCAGATAGACCAGGCGGCGGGGGCGGGCGGACCACAGCAGGGCGTTGGTGCGCCAGGTCGCGGCGACGGAGGGGCGGCCCGCGGTCCGGGGCGGGCGCCGGGTGAGGCCGAGGCGGACGCCGAGCGCCGCCACCAGATACAGGGCCGCGGACACCAGGAGCGTGGTGCGCGGTGACAGGGCGGCCACCAGCACGCCGCCCGTCGCGTACCCGGTGATCTGCATGACACCGCTCATCATGTTGAACACCGAACGCCCGGGAAGATAGCCGCCCTTGGCCAGGATCTCGTTCAGCAGGCCCCAGCGGACTCCCCCGCCGAGGGAGGCGACCAGCCCCTGGGCGAGCAGGACGGCGAAGACCGCCGCCACCGGCAGACCGGGCAGCGCCAGGACCGCCGTGCCCGCCGCGAAGGCGAGGCCGATGCCGGTCAGCGCCGCCCGTGGCGGCAGCCGGTCCGCGCCCGACAGGAACAGGGTCGCGCCCAGCACCTGGGCCAGGGACGGGCCGAACATGCTCACCGCGGACAGCAGCGGCGAACCCGTGGTCCGTAACACCAGTGTGCCGAGCGCCAGACCGGCCACCGTCTGGGCGGCGGTCTGGGCGGCGGAGGCGAGGAAGAGCGGGGTGAACTCGGGGGTGCGGAAGAGGTCCTTGTAGCTGCGCATGCGGGGAGTCTCCGGGGCTCCGCGGAGGGCCGTTATTGTTTCGCACCCGCGCGAAACCTCCGGAGGTGCCCATGGGCTGGTGGCTGGTCAACGCCGACACGCTCGCCCGCAGCCGGTTCGTGCTCTCCCCGTACGTCGAGACCTTCGCCTCCCTGAAACTGCTGCACGCGGGCGAGGCCGCGCACCCCGGGGAGCGGCACTGGCTGCGCGCGCACCTGCCCGCCTACCGGGCGCGGCTGGCCGCCGACCCGGTGACCGCGCTGCTGGTGCGCGCGGGGCTCGGCCGGAGCTGGATCGCCGACTTCCTCACGCCGGCGCCGCGGGACGGGGAGACCTTCGAGGAGGGCGTCGCCCGGGTCCGGGCGACCGGCCCGGCCGAGGCACGCGCGAACCTGCGGATGTCCCTCGCCGGGCCGCTGCCCGCCGCGCTGGACCGGGACGATTTGCCCGAGCGGGCGGCCGGGGTGCTCACCTACGTGTGGGCCGAGGCCGTACGGCCGTACTGGGACCGGCGCCGACGGGTCCTGGAGGCGGACGTGGTCGCGCGGACCGCGCAGGTGAGCCGGGGCGGCTGGGCGGCGGTGCTGGACTCCCTGCGGCCGGGACGGACCCAGTGGCTCGGGGACAACCGGCTCCAGGTGAGCCCGCACGAGTACCCGCCCCGCGAGATCTCCGGCGCCGAGCTGCTGTTCGTGCCGGTGACACCGCAGCGGCACGGGTGGGTGTCGTGGGAGGAGCGCACCCGGTACGCCGTCGTCTACCCGTGCGCCGGCGCGCTCGCCGACGGGAGCGGCCGGGCGGCGCCGCGGAGCCTGGGCGCGCTGCTCGGGACGGCGCGGGCCGGGGTGCTGGTGCTGCTCGACTCGCCGATGAGCACCACCCAGCTGACCGCGGTGACCGGGCAGGGGCTCGGGTCGGTGGGGCGGCATCTGAAGGTGCTGCGGGACGCGGGGCTGGTCGAGCGATGGCGGGCGGGGCGGTCGGTGCTGTACGCGCGGACGGCGGCGGGGGACGTGATGGTGGAGGCGGCCACGGGCCGGACACGGACCGGAGCTAGCATCCGCTCATGACGACTACTGACCACACCGGCTCCGTGCTGGACGTCGAGATCGGTGCCCTTCAGGGCGGTTCCGCGAACCTGCCGGGTTACGCGGGCAAGGCCGTGCTGATCGTGAACGTGGCCTCCAAGTGCGGGCTGACCCCGCAGTACTCCGGGCTCGAGCGCCTCCACGAGCGCTACGCCGACCAGGGCTTCACCGTCCTCGGCGTGCCCTGCAACCAGTTCCTCGGGCAGGAGCCCGGCAGCGCCGAGGAGATCGCCGAGTTCTGCTCCGCGACGTACGGCGTGACCTTCCCGCTGACCGAGAAGGTCGAGGTGAACGGGGAGGACCGGCACGCGCTGTACGAGCGCCTGGTCGGCTTCGCCGACGCCGAGGGGCACAGCGGCGACATCCGCTGGAACTTCGAGAAGTTCCTGATCGGCCGGGACGGCCGCGTCGTCGCCCGCTTCTCCCCGCAGACCGACCCGGAGTCGGCGGAGGTCGTGGCGGCCGTCGAGGCCCAGCTCGCCTAGCAGGTGTTGACCTTGCCCCTGGGGCAGGGCTGAGCGTCCTGGTCACCGGGCGGAAAGGGCCGCCCGGTGACGGAGGATGCCGGTATGGACGAGGAACTGCTCACCATCGGGGCGTTCGCGGCGCGGGCCAGGCTGTCGGCCAAGGCACTGCGGCTGTACGACCGCCTCGGGCTGCTGGCCCCGGCGTACGTCGACGCGGTCAGCGGTTACCGCTACTACCGCGCCGGCCAGGCCGAACGCGCCCGGCTGGTGGCCCAGCTGCGCCGGCTCGACATGCCGCTCGCGGTGATCGCGGAGGTGGTCGAGGCGGACGGGGCCGAAGGCGCTCGGCTGCTCGCCCGGTACTGGGCGGACGTCGAGGCGCGGCTGGCGGGGCAGCGGACGCTCGCCGAGTACCTCCGTGGACGGCTGTCGGGGAGGAGCTCCGAGATGTACGACAGGTTCCAGGTCGAGACGGTGGACGTGCCCGCACAGGTGGTGATCACCGAGAAGCGGCACACGCTGGCGGACGAGTTGCCGGCGTGGATCGGGGCGTCGCTGGGGCGGCTGGAGGCGGCGGCCCGGGAGTGCGGGGGCGTCGTGGCGGCGCCGTACGTCGTGTACCACTCCGAGGTGTCGATGGAGAGCGACGGGCCCGCGGAGTCCTGCGTGCCGGTGGCGGACGAGACGGCGGCCCGGGCGTGGGCGGAGCGGCACGGGCGGGCGTGGGAGACGGCGGTGCGGGTGGAGCCGGCCCAGCGGCTGGTGTTCACCCGGATCACCAAGGCGCAGGTGGCCCACCCGCAGATCCTCGCCGCGTTCGAGGCGGTGGAGGAGTGGATGGCGCGGGAGGGACTCCAGGCGGCGGGGCCCTGCCGGGAGGTGTACTTCGCCGACTGGGACGCGGCGGGACCCCAGGACGCGGTGTGCGATGTGGCGTTTCCGGTGAAGTGACACCGCCGCCCAGGGTGGGGTGACACCGCCGCCCAAAGGGCGAGCCCTCTCGGCAAGGACGGCGGGCTGGTCGAGAGGGCTCTGGGTGGTGCTGTGCAGTTGTGGTCGTCGGGTCAGGGAGGCCCCCTACGCCTTGACCGAGGCCACGAAGGCGTTCCACGCGTCGGCGGGGAAGGCCAGGACGGGGCCCTGGGTGACCTTGGAGTCACGTACGGCGAGTTCCGCGGTCGCGGGCGACTTGACCTCGACGCACGCCCCGTTCCCGGCGGAATAGGAGGACTTCGTCCACGTCTCCGTGGCGCCCTGAAGCAGTGCCATGTCCACTCCTGTTGCGAGTTGCTCTGTAGTGCGATTCACGCCAACCAGGTCGACCGGTTGGCGTGATCGACGCTACTCGGCAACAGCCCCTCCTGGCGTACTCGTTCACTCGACCGGATGGCATATTCCATTGGGGACTTCCACCTGGACCTGGCATCGGTGTAGGATCCGGCGCCCCATCTGCCCGAAGGCTCAGCGGGCGTACTCTTTCGCCGCGTCGGCGATGAATTGGCGGGATTGCTCCACGTTCAGGGACTGTGCCCGCAGATGTTCGTACATCACGGCGTACTTCTGCACGTCCTGCGCCTTCTCCAGATACAGGTCGCTGGTGACGCCTTCGAGGTACACCACGCTGGAGTCGGCCGCGTCGGCGAACTCCAGGATCGCGTACTGCCCGTTGAGCCCCGGATGCGCGCCCACCTCGAACGGCAGCACCTGCACGGTGACGTGCGGCAGCTGGGACATCTCGATGAGGTACTCCAGCTGCTCCCGCATCACCAGCCTGCTGCCCACGACCCGGCGCAGCGCGGCCTCGTCCAGCACCACCCACAGCCGGAGCGGGTTGTGTTCGGCGGTGATACGTTCCTGTCGCCGCAGCCGCACCTGCACCCGCTTCTCGATGTCGGCGGTCGAGGTCTCCGGCAACGCGCCCTGCACCAGCGCCTCCGCGTACGCCCGGGTCTGCAGCAGTCCGGTGACCAGCTGGGGTTCGTACACGCGCAGCGACTCGGCGTCCGTCTCCAGACCGATGTAGACGCTGTACGGGATGTCACCGAACGCGTGCCACCAGCCCTGCTGACGCGAGTCGCGGGCCATCTCCATCAGCGAGTCGACGATCCGCTGGTCCTCGACCTCGTACACCCCGCACAGGTCACGGACGTCGCGCTGGCTGATGCTGCGCCGGCCGTTCTCCAGACGGCTGATCTTCGACTGCGACACCAGCAGTCTCTCCGCCACTTCTTCGGCCGTCATGCCCTTGAGCTCGCGAAGCCTGCGCAGCTCCTGGCCCAGCCGGCGCCGCCTGACGGTGGGATTGACATTGGACGCCACGGGACGTGCACCTCCGGCTGCCTGCCTGTACCTACCACTTTGCGTATCTGCTGTTGAGCAGACTGCCACCAAGGTGCTTCCTACCGCTGGCAAACGGTGGATATGCGGCGCGGACACGTCAGTTCGGGCACCAGTACGCACAACACCGCTCACACGCAGCCGAGCGGGGCGGTGAGACATACGGTCTCACCGCCCCGCTCGAACCAGCGGCTCCCGGGACGGGACTTGGGGGCTGTGCCGTGGGTCTGCGGCTCAGTGGGCCACGGCCCGCGCCATGGATCCGTGGCGCGGTTGCATCGGAACACCGCGGGCGGGTTCCGGTGCGGACCTGGCTCCTGGTCCGGCCTGGCGGCCGGCCGGGGCCGGGTTGCGGCGCGGCTGGGCCGCCGCACCGTTCTGAACGTCCATCACGGCGTGCGCCACGAGGCCGCCCATGGGGTCGTGCCTGATCAGATCCCGCAACCGGGAGCGCGACGAGCGCCCTTCGTTCCCCGGGTACAGGTGCTTGCCGAGGCCGACCGCGTGCGCCAGGGCGGCGAGCGCCGCGGTCCGCGGGTCCGGCGGTACGCCGGTGCGGATCGCGGAGTCCAGCCGGGCACGGATCTCCCGGCTGATGTCGTTGTCCGTCGCCTGGTAGCGAGTCGTCGGCAGCACCCCGCACATCTGGCCCGCCACGGCGGCGACCATGCCGCACCGCTCCAGATGCGAGAGGTAGACCTGGCGGAGCCCGAGACGCGGCCCGCCGATCCAGTGGACGGCCCGCACCGGGGCGCCACGCCTTCGCAGCAACTCCAACGCGCAGTCCAGTGTTGGATCTCCTGTCGGCCGTGGTACCACCACGGCGATACGATCCCCGTCTGGGGCTATCCGTCCGGCCAGCGCCAGCTCCACTAGCTGTGCTCCGGCCAGACCGAGGTCGAGCGACTGCGGCTGTGCAGTGGTACCCGTGGCCGGGTCCAGTGCCAGCAGCAGAAGCTCCTCCGGAAGTGTTCTGCGGCTCCTGCCCATCCATGCCTCCCCGCGTGGATGAATGACAGGGTGACCCCTCTCACATTGGTCTGTCGAGAGCGCGTGACCGGTTCGTAAGGGAACCGGTAGGTATGTCGTTCTCGTCTACCACGGGGGACAAGCCCGCACACAGGACACTGGTACATGGTTCGGACAGCGGTGGGGAGGCGTTGTCCGGGCGGACGGTTAGCCGTCGGTTGGTGGTCGGTTCGGCAGGCGCACGGAGGACGTGCGGCACATGAGGAGGCATCGGTGGCGGGCGAGTCCCCCGACAGGTCGAAGCAGCGCAAGTCGTCGGCAGAACCGACGTCGGGGAGCGCGGCTCCGGTTCCCGAGGCACGCGACCCGCGGCTCGCGGTGACCCGCGAGTCCGACGCGCGTGGCGCCGTGGACACCTCGACCAAGATCCTCTCCACCCGGGGCCTGGCGTCCGACGCCGAGAACTCCGACACCCCCGCCCCCGAGGACGACGCCCGCCTCCGCGAGGCCGTGGCGGCCTGGGTACGGTCGGGCGACTCGGCCGACGCGGAGAAGCGGGCGGACACCGAGGACGACGAGGACGACGAGGACGACGAGGACGACGACGAGTCCGAGGACACCCCGGAGACGGCCGCCGAGGACGACGAGGACGACGAGAGCGCCGCTCGGGCGAGCGGCGACGACGAGCCCGCCCAGGACGCCGACGCCGAGCCCGAGGCGACGGACGAGCCCGAGGCCGCCTCCGCGGACGTCGAGGAGCCCGTAGACGCCGGCACGGACGCGGAAGAGCCCGAGACCGCCTCCGCAGACGCCGCGGAGTCCGCAGACGCCGACGCGGACGCGGACGCCGAGGAGCCCGCAGACGCCGCCCCGAAGGCGGACGCCTCTGCGGACGAACCCGACGACCCGTCGGCCGCCGACGGCGAATCCGCCCCGCAGGGGCCACCCGCGGCCGACGACGAGAGCCGCACGGCTGGTGCGGGTGGGGACACGAAGACCGAAGGCGAAGCCAAGGCCGTCGATCAGCCCACCGCCGTCTTCAAGGCCCCGAAGCCGCGGGTCGACCAGCCGACCACCATGCTGAAGCTCGGCGGCACCGCCAAGCCCAAGGCCCCCGAGTCCGACCCGGAACGCACCAGCAAGTTCGTCGCGCTCAAGCACCTCGACGACCCGGCGACCCGCAAGCCGGAGCCGAATACGGCACCGAAGACGGAGCCGAAGCCGGACGCGAAGCCCGTCCCCGCCGACGCCACCACCCCCGTCCCCCAGATCGGCCCCGAGCGCACCACTCAGCAGCCCCTCCCGCCCAAGCCTCCGCTGGACCTGCTGGCCGAGCTGACGAACACGCCCCCGCCCCCGGAGACCCCGGTCCGCACGCTCGTGCGCCGGGTCAAGATCTGGACCCCGCTGGTCCTGCTCCTGGCGGTCGTGTTTGCGGTCGTACAGGCCATGCGCCCGCTGCCCGCCCCCACCCTCGGTCTGACCGCCGAGGACACGTACCAGTTCAAGGGCGGCAAGGTCAGCCTTCCCTGGCCGACGGAGGGTCAGGGCTGGATGGACGTCGAGGGCGTCGGCACGATGAGCAGCTTCGGCAAGCAGACCCCCATCGCCATCGGCTCCGTCGCCAAGACCATGACCGCGTACATCATCCTCAAGGACCACCCGCTGAAGACGGGCGCCGAGGGCCCGGCGATCGAGATCGACGCCACCGCCGAGAGGGAGGGCCACTACGACGAGCAGAACGAGTCGACCCTCAACACGGTGAAGAAGGGCGACAAGCTCACCGAGAAGCAGGCGCTCTCGGCCGTCATGATTCCGTCCGCGAACAACATCGCGCGGCTGCTGGCCCGTTGGGACGCGGGCTCCGAGGCGGCGTTCGTCAAGAAGATGAACGCCACCGCCAAGAAGCTCGGTATGACGAACACCACGTACACCGACCCCTCGGGCCTGAAGGAGACCACCGTCTCCACCGCCGAGGACCAGGTGAAGCTCGGCAACGCGGTCGTGAAGATCCCGGCCCTGACGGCCATCACCAGCGCGGCCAGCTGGGACGACCCCTACGGCCACAACTGGACGAACTACAACACCCTCCCCTACGTCATGGGCGCGATCGGCATCAAGACCGGCAGCACCACCGCGGCCGGCGGCAACCTCCTCTTCGCCGCGAGGAAGGAGATCGGCGGGGAGACGGTCACCGTCGTCGGCGCGGTCCTCGGCCAGCACAAGCCGAAGATCCTCGACACGGTCAACGCGGTCAGCAAGACCGCGCTGATCGCCGCGAAGGACGCGCTGACCTCGGAGAAGATCCTCAAGAAGGGCGACGTCGTCGGGTACGTGGACGACGGTCTCGGCGGCCACACCCCGATCGTCACCACCGAGGACGTCACCGCGGTCGGCTGGGCGGGCCTGAAGGTGAAGCTGTCCTTCGACGCCGGCGACGTACCTCACACCGCGAAGGCCGGCACCAAGGTGGGCACGCTCACCGTCGGTGACGGCAAGAGCGGCGCGGTGAAGGTGCCGGTGGCCCTGCAGAAGGCCCTGACCGAGCCGGGCCTCGCCGCCAAGCTGACCCGCCTCGGCTGACGCACGGCACACCGTTCGTCACCGTACCCCGCCGACGGAGCACCACCCGGGAGCCCCGCGGCGGGGTGCGTGCTAGCGTCACGAATCGGGGCAGGTGACCGGTCGGGGGGACACGGCCGCGAACCGGACGAGAAGCGGCCGGGAACAATCGAGGAACACGGCCGAGAACAGAAGACGGGACACGGGGAGTGCCTTCAGGTGGCCACTGCGGAGCCGACACGCGCCGACGACGCCGATCCGGGCCCGGGACCAGGCTCACGAATACGCCTGTCCGCGGCTGACACACGCGCGGACGGCGATACGGGCCGCCGGTCCCGGCTGCGGGCTGCCGCCGAGCGGCTGCGGCAGCGGATGCTCCTGCATCCCGCCCTGTCCATGACCGCGCTCTCCGGCGTGCTGCACATCATCTGGTTCTTCACGTTCGCGAACAGCGGCGGCGACCTCGCGGCGCAGGACGCGTGGGCGGAGTTCGTCGGCCGGCACCCGGACTCGGCGTACAACCTGGCCTGGTACGGCGGCATGCACCCGGTGTCGTACAGCGTGGTGTCGCCGTATCTGATGTCGGTGCTCGGCGTCCGTACGACGATGATGATCGCGGGGACGGTGTCGGCGGGCCTGCTGACCATGATCCTCATCCGCAGCCGGGTGGTGAAGAACCCGCTGTGGGCCGCCCTGGCCGGGGTGTTCGCGCTGATCTGCAACGCGATCTCGGGCCGGGTGACCTTCGGCCTCGGCACCGTGTTCGCGCTCGGCGCGGTGGCGGCCGTGTTCTGCTGGCCGTACCGCTGGCGGCACAAACGCTGGGCGAAGGCCCTGGTGGCGGCCCCGCTCGCGGCGCTCGCCACCATGTCGTCGCCCGTCGCGGGGCTGTTCGTGGGCCTGATCGCGGCGGCGCTGTTCCTGCAGAAGCGGCGTCCGGGTGCCTGGGCGCTGGGGCTGGCGCCGACGGCGGTGGTCGCCGTGTCGACATGGCTGTTCCCCTTCTCCGGCACCCAGCCGATGAAGTTCGGCTCGGTGATCATGCCGCTGCTGTACGGGCTCCTCTGCCTCTTCCTCGTCCCCAAGGAGTGGAAGACCGTCCGGCTGACGGCCGGGGTCTTCAGCCTCGCGGTGGTGCTGGTCTGGCTGGTCAACTCGCAGATCGGATCCAACATCTCGCGGCTGCCGATGCTGTTCGCGGGTGTCACGCTGATCGCGGCGCTGCCGTTCACGGTGCCCCGCTCGCGCAAGTGGTACACGATCGTGCTGGCCTTCCTCGGCTCCGCCGGCTGGATAGGCTTCAAGTCCGTCGACGACATCGTCCACACGACCCCGGACGCGTCGTGGGCGCGCGAGCTGGCCCCGCTCGTCAACGAACTCCAGCAGGTCGGTGCCGAGAAGGGCCGCGTCGAGGTGGTCCCGGCCCGCTCGCACCGCGAGGCGTCCGCGCTCGCCCCGTACGTCAACCTGGCCCGGGGCTGGCTCCGCCAGGCCGACATGGAGCGCAATCCGCTCTTCTACGACGACACGCTCAACTCGGCGAACTACCACGAGTGGCTGCAGCGCTGGGCCGTCCACTTCATCGTCGTGCCCAAGGACCAGCCCGACGCCGACGGCGGCGGCAAGCGGGAGCGGCAACTCATCCAGCGCGGGATGCCGTACCTCACGCAGGTCTGGGGCGACGCCAACTGGCAGCTGTTCCGGGTGACCGACCCGGCCCCGCTCGCCGAGCCCAACGCGATCGTCGACCGGGCGGAGCAGGGTGAGATGACGATCGAGGTCCGCAAGGCCGGCCGCATCCTCATCCGCATCCCCTACTCGCCGTGGCTGAGCATCGTCGACGCCAAGGGCAAGAGCCTGAAGCCGCCGCAGGAGACCGAGGCCTCCAAGCACCGGGCCGACGGCACCCCGAAGACGTACGACAACGTCAACGGCTGCCTGATGGAGACGCCGGAGGACGCCAAGGGCGACAAGTGGACGATGCTGCTCGCGCCGAAGGCGGGGACGTATCACCTGGCGGCGCCGTACCAGTTGCCGCGGGGCACTCCGTGTCCGGACGAGCTGAAGTGACCGTCCGCGGGCCGGTGCGCGCCTACCGCTGCCCGGAGGGGGCACGGAGCTCGCTCACGTAGCGGTCCGTGCCCGGCACCGTCGGGATGAAGGGGGCCACCAGCTCCACCCTGCCCAGCCCCGACCCGGTCACCTGCTCGTCGAGCCCGGTGAAGCACCGCTCCCAGCACTCCCGCGGGTCCGCCTCCAGGAACCACAGCAGGGTCAGCCGGGTGTCGACGCCCTCCACCTGCTTGACGTAGGTCATGCGGTCGCCGGGCAGGGGCGTCGGCCGGAACACGGTCACCATCGCCGCCGGGGAGCCCGCGACCCGCTTCGGCAGATGGCGGGCGCGCAGCCACTCCAGCAGTTCGGCGCGCTGCTCGGCGGTGTCGCTGTCGACGACCTCCAGGACCAGGCCCGCATACGGGTGGTCGAGGGCGTGGAAGTCACGGGGTCCGGCCGCGCCGTCCCGGTACACCGTGGCCTCGTGGTCCTGGAAGGCCGTGAAGACATGGGTGCGGTCCTGGTAGACGCGGGCGTCGCGGTTGAGGCGCTTGTTGATGGCGACGGTCCACTTCATGTGGTCGTCGTAGCGGCCGTCGGTGATCCAGTACGTGGAGAGGTAGCAGCCGGCGGTGACCGGCTGGGCCAGCGCCGACTTCTCCGGGTAGCGCAGGAGCTGGAGGTCCCGGGTCGCCACCCAGCGGCGGCCCGCGTACATCCAGGGCATGGCCATGGCGCCGGCGTAGTAGTGGTCGTCCTCGTACCAGCGGTTGTACGCGTACTCGTGGCCCGGGTGCGGTTCGACCATGGTGATCAGGGCGTGGCCGGGGCGCACCCCGTACGGGCCCACTGCGGCCAGTTCGGCGTACGTCTCGCTGCGGGTCTCCTCGCTCATGCCGTTCCCCTTCCTTCCTCCGCCGGACGCCCATACTCTGACGCTCCGTCAGATGATGCGCCATCCCCCGGGAGGCCCGGATGTCACTGCTCGCAGGCAAGACGGTCGTCGTGTCGGGAGTCGGGGCCGGGCTCGGCCACCAGGTCGCCGCCGCCGTCGTACGGGACGGGGGGAACGCGGTGCTCGGCGCCCGCACCGGGGCGAACCTCGCCAAGACCGCGGCCGAGATCGACCCGGAGGGGACCCGGACCGCCCACCGGGCGACCGACATCACCGACGAGGGGCAGTGCGCGGCACTGGCGGGGCTGGCGCGGGACCGGTTCGGCGGGCTGGACGCGGTGGTGCACGTGGCGGCCTGGGACTCCCACTTCGGCGGCCTCGAAGACGCCGACTTCACGACCTGGCAGTCGGTCATCGACGTGAACCTGCTGGGCACCCTGCGGATGACCCGGGCCTGCCTGCCCGGGCTCAAGGAGCGCGGCGGCGGGTCGGTGGTGTTCATCGGCACCCAGTCGGCGGTGGCCGCGCCCACCCAGGTGAAGCAGGCGGCCTACGCGGCCTCCAAGGGCGCCCTGACCAGCGCGATGTACTCACTCGCCCGAGAGTTGGGCCCCCACCGCATCCGGGTCAACACCGTCCTTCCCGGCTGGATGTGGGGACCGCCGGTCCAGGCGTACGTCCAGTTCACCGCCCACACCGAGGGCGTACCGGAGGCGGAGGTGCTGGGGCGCCTGACCGGCCGGATGGCGCTGCCGGAACTCGCGACGGACGGCGACGTGGCGGACGCCGCCGCGTTCCTGGCCTCGGACCGGGCGCGGGCCATCACCGGGCAGTCGCTGCTGGTCAACGCCGGGGAGCTGATGCGCTGACCACCCACCATTTCCAGCCACTCAAGATGTTCATATAGGTGAACTAAGGTCAGCAAGCCGAACATTTTTGCTTGCTCTTGACCTTACGCTCGCTTGTCGTGCCCGCGTAACCGCAACCACGATGAGCGGGCACTTCGCGGCCTTCCCCGTCCACGCTCCGCTTATGCGAAGTGCCAGCCAGCTGAGCGGAGTTCACAAGGCGGACCCTGGAAGGGGGGCGCATGAACAGTCTCGACTGGGCCGTGCTCATCGGCTACTTCGGCGTGATGGTCGCGATCGGCGTCTGGTCGCACAAGCGCGTGGACGACGTCAGCGACTTCTTCACGGCGGGCGGAAAGATGCCGTGGTGGCTGTCCGGCATCTCGCACCACATGTCGGGCTACAGCGCGGTGATGTTCACCGGGTACGCGGGCATCGCCTACACCTACGGCGTCACCTCCTTCGTCACCTGGTCCTTCCCCATCGCCCTGGGCATCGCCATCGGCTCGAAGCTGTTCGCGCCGCGCATCAACCGGCTCCGCTCCCGGCTCCACGTGGCCTCCCCACTGGAGTACCTGAAGAACCGTTACAACCTGCCCACGCAGCAGGCCCTGGCCTGGTCCGGCATGCTGCTGAAGATCGTGGACGTGGGCGCGAAGTGGGCCGCCATCGCGACACTGCTGTCCGTCTTCACCGGGGTCACCCTCAACCAGGGCATCCTCATCACCGGCGCCATCACCGCCGTCTACTGCACCATCGGCGGCCTGTGGGCGGACGCGCTGACCGAACTCGGCCAGTTCGTCATCCAGTTGCTGGCCGGTCTGTCGATGTTCGTCGCGGTGCTGCTGAAGCTGAACGACAAGGGCATCGGGTTCTTCGACGCCTGGGACGAGCCCGCCCTGCACGGCCACGGCAAGGCCCTGGTCGGCCCGTACGGCACCGTGTTCCTGCTCGCGTTCCTCTTCATCAAGCTCTTCGAGTACAACGGCGGCATGCTCAACCAGGCCCAGCGCTACATGGCGACGGCCGGCCCGCGCGAGGCCGAGCGCTCGGCCCGACTGTCGGCGGTGCTCTGGCTGGTCTGGCCGGTCGTCCTCTTCTTCCCCATGTGGATGTCACCGCTGCTGGTGCACGCGCAGAAGCCCGACGGCTCCGACTCCTACGGCCTGATGACCGAACAGCTCCTCCCGCACGGCCTGCTGGGCCTGGTCATCGTCGGCTTCTTCTCCCACACCATGGCCATGTGCTCCTCCGACGCCAACGCGATCGCGGCCGTCTTCACCCGCGACCTCGCACCGGTGCTGTCGGCACGGGCCCGGGAGTGGGGGCAGCGGTCCGGGCTGATCGCGGCCCGTGTCACCACGGTGGTCTTCCTCGGCCTGTCCATGGCGGTGGCGACCCAGGTCAACTCGCCCGCCTTCAAGGACATCATCACCGTCGTCATCAAGTGGGTCGCCGGTCTGATGGGCCCCATCGCCATCCCGATGATGCTGGGCCTGCTGCGCCCGTTCCGCCGCTCCGGCCCGACGGCCGCGCTCACCAGCTGGGCGATGGGCCTGCTGGCCTTCTGGCTGGTCAACTACCCGATCAACTGGAACGTCGACGGCGGCGTCCCGCTCCAGTACCAGGTCTCGGTCCCGCTGGCCGTCTCCCTGGTCCTCTACATCCTCATCGGCTACCTGAAGCCGGAGGACACCCCGGAGCGCCTGGCGGTCATCGAGCGGATCAACACGGACGGGGACGGAAGCGGCACGGCGGCCGTCGCGGTGCCGGCCCCGGCAGGAGCGGGGGACGACGTGATCGGGGCGCCGCTGAAGGACTGACGCACCCCTGCCGCTCAGGCCCTCGGATAACGGGCCAGCCACCCCGGCGAGGACCCGGCGGGCCCGTGCAACGCGGGCCCCTGGGTCATCTCCATCGCGAAGTCGTCGGCCAGCTCCAGCATCGTGGGACGGCCCTCCAGCTCGGCCAGCCAGGCCGGCGGGAGGGCCGTCTCGCCGTGCAGCGCCCCGAGCAGCCCACCGGTCAGCGCACCCGCCGCACCGGACGGCCCGCTCTGGTTCACGGCCAGGCACAGCCCATGCCGTACGTCCTCCCCCACCAGCGCGCAGTACACCGCGCAGGCCAGCAGCCCGTCCGCCGCCCCCTCCCCCACCAGCTCCTCCACCCGCGCCGGGGTCGGCATCCCCTGCCGTACGGCACCCAGCGCGTGCTGAAGGGCGTCGGAAACCGGCTGATGCCCCGGCCGGGCGGCGAGCAGCGCCAGCGTCCGCTGCACCGCGCCGTCCAGGCTCTCGCCCCGGGCCAGCGTGTGCACGATCACCGCGTACGCGCCCGCCGACAGGTACGCCGTGGGGTGACCGTGGGTCTGCGCCGCGCACTCCACCGCCAGCTGCATCACCAGCTGCGGCTCCCACCCGACGAGCAGCCCGAAGGGAGCGGACCGCGCGACCGCCTCCGGCCCGTCCCCACCCGGATTCTTGGGCGCGTCCAGCGTCCCCATGTTCTCGTCACCGAACCCGAGCAGCAGCGCGCGAGTGGGGTCCCGCCGGGCGTAGAGCCACTCCTCCCGTGCCAGCCACCCGTCGTCCTTGCGCCGCTCGTCGGGCCCCCAGTCCCGCTGCGTCGCCGCCCATCTCAGATACGCCCGGTGCAGATCGGTCGGCGGATGCCAGGCACCGGTGTCCCGCCGCACCTGGGCCCGTATCAGCCCGTCCACCGTGAACAGCGTGAGCTGCGTGTGGTGCGTGACGGCACCGCGCCGCCCGTACGCCACCGCCAGGTCGACAAGCCCCTCCACCCCGTACCCGGCCCGGATCTCCTCCACCCCGAGCCCGTCCACAGGCGCGCCCAGCGCATCCCCCACAGCCACCCCGAGCAACGCCCCCCGCACCCGCCCCCGGAAGTCCTGCTGCTCGGCCCGCCCCCAGACGGCCCCGGATGTCGCACCCACCCTGACCTCCCACGTGGCACCGTCCGTATCCATGACGCCCAGCACTGTAATGGACCGGGAACGGTCGGTTTAGGGGCCAATACGGTCGGCGGAGTGTGGAGGATGTGAACCCGTGAGCGCATGCACTCGAAAAGGCGTCGCCGCGGTGTCAGCCGTACCACGTGACATTGCAGACGTACACGCACTCATGGCGGGGCACGGCCAGGAAGCTGATGAAGCCACGCCCGCCGAGAAGGTCGAACTCGCGCAGCCCGCCTTCCCGATCAGCGGGTCTGCCCACCCTTACGGAGTCGTGGCCAAGCGCGGCCAACTCGACGGCCAGCCTCTCGACCTCCGCCACCACTCCCGGCGGAAGCCCTCCGGTGATGTACTCGGCACTCGGGTTGTAGTCCCAGGACCAGTCGGTCACAGGCCTGCCTCTGCCTCCGCCGCCTCCCGGATCGCGTGGATCTCGACGATGGCCTCAGCGGGATCCAGTTCGCCGGCGTCCACGATCCGCTCCAGCTCCCGCAGCCGGGCTGCCCGGGCGGGGTGGCGTTCGATGGCGACGAACACGGCCCAGGAGTGCACGAAGGCTCGCAAGGGCGCCAGGCTCTGGGTCTGCTGAGCATTGGTCGTGGCCTCGAACAGGTGCTGCGTCAGTGCCGGGAGCCGGCTGGGAGCGATCCGGGCCACCGCGTTCCTGAGCGCGTCCGGAGTCGGCTCAGGCATGGGGATCAGCGGTCCGTACGGGCCGTCACTCTGGGCACTCACAGTGGCCTCCGGTGCTGCTGGTTCGCTCCTCGTACCGTACCGGCGAAGGCCGCGGCACGCTGCCGGGGCGGCCCAAGCGATGGGGCTCGTTTCCGGCATCGCTATGCCACCTTCCATTCGGCGGTCCGGCAGTCGCGGCAGTGGCCCGGGGCGGGTGCGCGGAACGCGCGGTCGCAGTCTTCGCAGGTCTGGAGGGGGTCGGGCCGGGTGGGCTCCGGAGCGGGTTCGAGGGCCGGAGGCAGGAGGGCAGTGAGGCGGTGGGCGAGGAAGCCCGCCGGATGGCGCACGCCTTCCGGGGGCAGGCCCGTACAGAGCGTTCGCCGCACGTCGTCGGGCCCGACGCCGCGCTCCAGCCAGGCGACCACGGCTGGAACGAGACTGCGTACATCGCGCTCGGCCAGGTGGAGCCGGGGGTCGCGGAGGCGGAGGCTTGCCAGTAGGGAGTGGGCGGTGCGGTGGGCGGGCAGGTCGGATGCGGCCGGGGCCGGTTGTTCCGGCTCCTTGAGGTCCGGGGCCGGTTCGCGGCGAGGTGCGGACGTCAGGTGAGCCGTGCGCGTCCGGGGCTTGTTGTAGGAGGTCGTACGCGTCACGATCCGCCCCGACGGCAGCCGCTCCTTGGTGCGGGCCAGATAACCGTGTTCCTCCAGCTCCCGCAGCGCCGAGGCGATCCGCGTCTCTCCCTCGGGGAACTTGGCCGCCAGGACCTTGATGCCGACGAGGGCTCCGGTGGGAAGCGACTGGATGTGGACCGCCAGCCCGATGGCCGTCAGTGACAGATCCGAATGCTGGCCAGATGGTTTCCGACAACGGTGAACTCTTCGTCGTGGCGCTCGTCCACGTGGTCAACTCCGAGGCGGGAACGGACGGACCGGGGGCGCGCGTGCGCGCTAAGGTGCTGGGCAGTCATCGGGAAGGGGCTCTACTTCCTGGGTGATCAGGCCCTCGTTCGGGATGGCAGTCCCGGCGGGGGCCGTTATGTGTGTGTCGAGGGTGACGCTGCCTCACCGATTCGCCGACGCGCCAGGCGAACCGATCCTGATCACCCGACCGAGTGACCAGGGGTGCGGTGGTCGACGGGCTGGGTGGGGCGGGTTCGGTTCTTTCCCCGGTTCTTTGTCTTTGGCGTCGGGCCCGGCCGGGTCACTGCTCCGCCCGATCCGGCGCCAGTTCGGCCCACACCGTCTTGCCGCCCGCCGGAGCCGCCGCCACGCCCCAGCGCTCCGCGTACGCCGCGACCAGCCACAGCCCCCGCCCCGATTCCGCGCACAACGGATCCGGCTCCTGGATACGCGGCACCCGGTCGCCCCGGGCGTCCGTCACCTCGATGCGCAGGACGCCGAGCGCGTCGAGTCGAAGCGTCAGCCGGAAATCGCGGCCCGGTACGCGCCCGTGCAGCACGGCGTTGGCGGCGAGTTCGGCCACGACGTGCAGGGCGTCGCCGTATGGCTGATCCCAGTCCGCGAGTTGGCGCTCCGTGAGAAGACGGGCGAGCCGGGCGCCCCTGCGGGTCGCGGACAGCAGCACGGTGAAGTGGCGTACGAGGAGCGTGGTTTGGGTGATTTCCTGGTTCACGTCACTCAGCGTGGTCGCTCCCTTCTACCCTGAACAGCACTGACACAGGTACGGAGAGCGACTGTCCGGGCACGGTCCGAGGTCGTCCGGCCGGGTACACGGGAGGTGGGCGGTATGGAGGACGAGGAGGCCACGGCCGTACTCAAGGCGGTCGGACGGCAGATCAAGGTCTGGCGCGAGGCAGCCGGGATGCGGCAGGCGGAGTTCGGCGCCGCCATCGGGTACGGCGAGGAGATGGTCTCGTCCGTGGAGCGCGGACGGCGGGTCGCCAAGCCGGAGTTCCTCGACAAGGCGGACGAGGTGCTGGGGGCGGGCGGGAAGCTGTCCGCGATGAAGGAGGACGTGGAGAAGGCCCGGTATCCGAAGAAGGTGCGGGACCTGAAGATGCTGGAGGACGAGGCGGTCGAGCTTGGCGCGTACGCCAACCACAACATGCACGGCCTGCTCCAGACCCCGGAGTACGCCCGTGCGTTGTACGCGATGCGGCGGCCGGCGTTCACGGAGGAGGAGATCGATCGGCATGTCGCCGCCCGCCTGGCCCGGCAGCGCATCTTCGAGCGCGTGCCCGCGCCGCTCCTCACCTTCGTCCAGGAAGAGGTGACATTGCGGCGGCCGGTCGGGGGCAGAATGGTTTTGCGGCAACAGCTCGAATATCTCTTGGACATCAGCAGGTTGAGGCATGTCGAGATCCAGGTGATGCCGACGGCCCGCGAGGACCACGCGGGTATGGGTGGGCCGATTCGACTGCTGAAGCTCCGGGACGGCAAGACGCTGGGGCACTCGGAAGCCCAGCTGCACAGTCGTGTGATCAGCGATCCCCGGGAAGTCCAGATCCTGGAGATGCGCTATGGAATGATCCGGGCGCAGGCTCTCACGCCTTGGGAGTCGCTGGCGTTCATCGAGAAGGTTCTTGGAGAAGAGACATGACCTCCACGTTGACGTGGTTCAAGAGCAGCTACAGCAGCAATGACGGCCCCGACTGCGTCGAGGTAGCCATAGCCACCCCCGAAGCCACCGTCCACGTACGCGACTCCAAGGACAAGCTGGGCGCCCGCCTGGCGTTCACGGACGGCTCGTGGGCGGAGTTCGTGGCGTTCGCCGCTTATTCCGCGTAGCGTCGCGTCACCTCGGCCCGCCGCTCCAACGCCCAGGCATAGCCGGGGTTCAACTCGATGGCTCGGTCGAGGTCGGCCAACGCCTCGTCATGCCGGCCCAGCTCGTGCCGGGCCGCTCCCCGGCTGGCCAATGCCGAGGCATGGTCAGGGCTGAGGGCAAGGGCTCGGCTCAGCTCGGTGACGGCCTCCTCGAAGCGGCCCGCGATCCGGTAGGTATCACCCCGCTCCGACGCGGTCCAGGCGGAGTCGGGCGCGAGACGAACCGCCCGGTCGAGATCGACGAACGCGGCGTCCCACCGTTCCATGACCCGGTGCAGGCGAGCCCTTCGCACGAGAGGCCACAGGAAGTCCTCGTCGAGGTTCAGCGCATGGTCGAAGTCGGCGAGTGCTTCGTCGTACTGCCCAAGCGCGTACCGGCACACGCCTCTGCAGGTCAGAGCGTAGGCATCGGCAGGGTCGAGCGCGATGGCCCGGTCGAAGTCGACTACGGCCTCCTCGAACCGGCCCGCGAACCGATGGGCCTCCCCTCGCTGTGCGACGATCCATCCCGCGTGGGGAGCCAGCTCGTGCGCGCGGTCGAGGGCAGCCGTGGCAGCCGCGTAGTCGCCGAGCCTCCGGTGGGTGACGCCACGACCGTAATGCGCCCAGACCAGCTCCGGATCGAGCTCGATCGCCCGGTCGTACTCGGTCAGGGCCCGCCCGTACTCCGCACTGTTGCGCAGCTCCCGGCCGCGCACCCCGTGTGCCATGGCCCGGCCGCCCCGGTCCAGCCCAGGGTGGGACAGGAGCAGGGTCATCGCCCTTGTCACCCCGGCCGTGCCGTCCGCGAGCGCCTCGCACAGACGGGATCCCAGGCCGCGCAGGTCCGAAGCGTCCGCCGCACCGCCCGCCTCCTCCAGCATCAGAGCCCAGCGGGCGCCTACCACCTGATCGACACGACAGGCCTCGACCATGTCCCGCAACGCCGAGCCGAGCGCTTCGAGCGGTCTGGCACACAGCGAGTGATAGGTCTCCTCCTGCCGCCACTCGCGCCAGGTCTCCCGCTTCCAAGGCCTGTCGCCGGGGCGCAGCTGAGCCGCCGCTTCCTCCCGCCAGTGCCGGAACATCCCCGCGAGCCGCTCGTGGCGCTCGGTCCAGCCACGCGGAGACCAGTGGCGCTGCAATCGGAGCATCTGTTCGCGCACCAGGTCGTGGTACCGCAGTCGGTCTCCGCGGTCGTCCACGAAAGGCAGCCCGCGCAGCCAGGCGAACAGCGCCTCGGCCTCCTCGTCCGGGCAGTCCACGGCTGCCCGGAACACGTCCATGTCCAGGCGCCGGGGCAGCGCGCACGCCAGGGCCACCGTCCGGCGTACCGGATCCTCCTCCCATTTCAGGAACCTTTCGACCGCCGTGGCACTGGGGTCGCCCACATCGTCCGGATCGGAGGGGCGCTGCTCGGCCAGGGTCGACACCAGCACCGGCAACCCGCCCGTCAGCCGCAGCACCTCCGCGACGACCGGCTCGTCCCGCACACCCCTGTCCGCCAGCAGCCCCCGCGCCTCCGCCTCCGTGAACGGCCCGAGCGGCACGTCCATGACGAAGTCGGCGAAACCGCCCCAGCGGGCGGTGTCGAAGGCACGTTGGCCTGCCGTCACCACGACGACGCTGGCGGGCAGCGCGCCGTGCCGGTCCGTTGTCATCAGATCGTGCAGCCAGGCGTCGAGGAACGGGCCGGTCCGCTCGTACGTGTCGAAGAACAGGACGGTCCACGGAACCGTGGATGCGGCATCCGACAACTCGCCGAGTAGCACCGGCGTCAGCACCCGCTCCGGTGACAGCACCAGCTGCACGTCCTCCTGGCTACGGAAGCGGGCGCTGAGACCAGCGCGTAAGCGGTCGGCTCCCTGGGCGAGCCGGTCCGCGTCCAGCGCACCCGCGAACGCGCTCACCCCGGGCACCATCCCCAGCCCCACCAGCCCGGCACGCGCCACTGCCATGCCGGCCGCCGAAGGCCCCTCCGGCTGAGGTTCCAGCGCGGCGATCGCCGCCGCCTCCGCCTCGTGCCGTCGTTCCCGATGTGCGGCCAGAAGCCGGTCCAGTTCCTTGAAACGGTGTCCGTGGGTAGCGAATTGCCGACTCATCGTGGCCATCATCTCCGGCAGGCTTCCGACGCTCTCGTCGATGTACGCCGTCAACGCCCCCCGCTCCCGGGCGATCTGCTCCAGCTCGCGGACCAGGAAAGTCTTTCCAACACCCGCATTGCCGTGCACATGGAAGAGGAAGCGATGCCGCTCGTCCTCGGGCGGGATGTCGAAGTTGCCGCGGAACGCGGCCCGTTCATCACTGCGTCCCACGAACCCGGCCCGCCTGCGCTGCCGGATCAGCTCCTGCATCGACGGCCGCGCCTGCGCCATCCGTACGTCCCCTCACCGCTGGTGGTCGGCCCGCACTCATTCTGGCTCAATGTGTACGGGACGCGGCGGCCACGCAGGGAAAGCAATCCGTCATGACCACATCAGCCTCACGCGCCCCACGCCTCGCCGCCACCCTCCTGACCGGCACGGTCGCCCTCTACATCGCCCTCGTCGCCTTCGGCAACATCACCGACTTCGGTACCAACCGGCAGTTCGTCCGCCATGTCCTCGCGATGGACACGACGTTCAAGGACGACGACCTGATGTGGCGCGCCATCACCTCCCACGCCTGGCAGGACGCGGCGTACATCGCGATCATCACCTGGGAAACCCTCGCCGCCCTGCTCCTGACCACCGCGACCTACCTGTGGGCCCGCCACCACCCCCGCGCCCGCCAGGCCTCCACCACCGGCCTGCTGATGCTCCTGCTGCTCTTCGGCGCCGGGTTCATAGCGATAGGTGGCGAATGGTTCGCGATGTGGCAGTCCAAGACCTGGAACGGCCTGGACGCGGCCACCCGCGTGATCGTACTGACGGGGGTGACCCTGCTGGTGACGTACCTGCCGGGGGCGGCACCGGAGAAGAACTGACGGTGGGCGGGCCATACTGCGAGCGCTCCCCGCGACCGAAGCGTGGTGTGCGCTACCTCGTTGATGGTGACCATGCGTCGCGGTCGTTTCGCAGGGCCTGGATGAGCCAGGGGTAGATCGGGGTCAGGTTCGGTACCACCTGCCAGCCGTTGACTGTCCAAACCAGCCGCCAGTACCGGTCCACCCGGGGATCGTGGGCCTCTTCGAACTGCCGGGCCATCCAGTCCCGGAATTCCGTGTCGGGGGTGCGCGCGAACGCCTCGGCGAAGCGGTGCACGAGGTCGTCGACGACGGGGGCGGCCCTGTCGCTGAGCGGATCGATGCCCGACTCCATGGCCTCGGCCACCTTCTGGCGGGTGAACTCCATCAGTTCCTCGCCGGCCTCGCGCTCGATGTCGAGTGTGCGCCCGGCGGCCTGGCGCATGGCCGTCCGGCGCAGCCGGGCCCGGAAGTCCTCGTCCCCGACCAGTTCGGCGAGCTCCACCCACGCGGCGACCTGCTCGCTGGACGGATCATCGGGGAGGTCGGGAATGGCGGCGCGAACCATGGCCACCGCGGCTGGGTCGGCATCCGCTGTGCCGAAGGTGGCGTCCAGGAAATCGTCGATCAGACGTCGGCGTTCCTCGCCGGTCAACTGCGTGAGCCTGTGCATGAGCTTGGTCTCCTCGGGATCGGACCCACGTCCGGCCACGACTCGCAGAACGCTCCGACGCAAGTGCAGCACCCGGATCTGGACGTCCAGGGCGTCGGCGTGCGCCGCGGCGACTTCCGCCACCGAGAGCTCGCGGTCCAGTACCCGTTGGATGGTGGCCAGGTCCATGCCCAGCTCGCGCAGTGTGCGCAGGAGTTCCAGACGCAGCAGTGCGTCGAGGTCGTAGAGCCGATAGCCGGCGGGACTTCGGGTGGTCGGCGCCACGACCCCCGAATCGGAGTAGAACCGGATGGTCCGCACGGACAAGCCGGTCCGCCGGGAAAGCTCCCCGATCGAGTAGAGGGTCGTGACGTCCATGTCCCCAACCGTGCCGTCTCCAGTCACTGGAGACTCAAGGCCGTTCCCAGGCCGGTCAGCACAGGCAGGGGTCTGTGCCCCAGCCGAGGGCCGGGATGTCGCTGTCGCGGAGGGCGCCGGCGTAGGCCTGGATCTCGTCGACGTCTCCGCGCAGGTACTCGCCCCAGCCGTCGCCGGTGTGGGCGCGGCCGACCTGGAGGGCGCCCGAGGAGTGCCAGCCGTTCGGGAAGCCGGCGGTGGCACCGGTGTTGGTGTAGCCGTCGAGGTAGAGCTTGATCTTGTCGGTGGCGTCGTCGTAGACCACGGCCAGCCGGTGGCCCTGGCCCTCGCCGCCGTCCGCCGACTCGATCTGCGCGACCACGGTTTCGGGCGCGCCCGCCTCGTCCTTCTCCGGCATGACCAGCTGCCAGGCGTGCGCCGACGGCTCGTAGCGCACCCTGAAGGCGTCCGTGTGCTCGCCGGCCTGGGACAGCACGGTCATCGGGTGGGCAGGCTCGGAGTCCGCGAGCCGTACGACCACGCCGATGCTGAAGCTGTCGCCGGTGTCCACGACCGGCTCCTCGGTGGCCGCGTAGGCCGACTCGCCGTCCAGCCGGAGGTGGCCGTCACCGACGAGCGCGTACGCCACGTCGGGGCAGTCCGGGTCGAGCTCCGGGACGCAGGAGCCGTCCGGGCCGCGGTGGATCGTCGCGCCCGCGCCGAGCTTCAGCGGCACCCCGCCGTTCTGCTCGGGGCTCGCCCCGCCCGCCGCGTTCTCCAGCGACCAGTGGCCGAGCAGCCCCGGTTTCCGGCGGGCGAGCTCGGTCACCTCGTCCGGCACCACGACCCGGTCGTGGACCTGGACGCCGCCGATGTCGCCGTGCCACGCGTCGCCGTAGCCCTCGCCGTCGCGGGCGCGGCCGATCTGGAAGGAACCGGCGGCATCGGCGGGTGCGGCCTGCGCCTCGGTACCGATCTCGTGGCCGTTGACGTACAGGTGCGCCTTGCCGGTCTCGGCGTCGTAGAGGCCCAGCAGATGCGCCCACTCACCCGTCTCCGGGGCGCCGCCCGCCACCCGCGCGGAACCGAGGGCGAACGACCACGCGGGGCCGGAGTTCCGGCTGCTCAGCCCGAGCGCGAAGCCTGCGGAACCGCCCGCGTCCTGGCTGGCGACGGTCATGTTCCGGTCGGTCCGGGCCGGGCGCACCCACGCGCTCACCGCGAAGGTCCTGCGCGGGTCGGCCACCGCCGGGGATCCCGGGGTGAGGTAGCCGTCGCCGCCGCCGTCGAGATACGCCGTGGCGGAGAGTCCGGTGCCCGCGGGCGCGCCGCCGCCGAACGTCACACCGGCCCCGGCGCGCGCGGCGGTGCCCGTCTCGGCCGCGGCGCTCGTGGAGCCCGCCGCGTCCTCCAGCTTCCAGTGGGCGACCGGGGCTCGGCCGGACTTCACATAGAAGCGGTACGACGACTCGCCGCTGCTGCGTCCGGCGCGGTCGATGGCGCGGACCGTCAGTGTGTCCGGGTGCGAGCGGAGCGGGAGGTAGGGAATGGTCACGCTCCCGCCGGGCCGCTCCGGCCGGACGGTTCCGTATGGGCCGCCGATGAAGCCGTACGTGTAGGCGACGACGTCGTCCGAGGGCGAGTCCATGGTGAAGTGGCCGTACACGCCCACTCCGTCCACCCAGAGTTCGTCCTCCGGGTATTCGGGGGAGGTGATCGTCGCCTTCTGCGGGCTCTCGTCGTCGAACGCGAACTCGCAGGCCGCCCCGCCGTCGCCCGCGGAACTCCACGCCGAGGTGGCCTTTCCGTCGTTCGCGCGCACATGCCACGACACCACCGTGTTCGCGGGGATGTCGGACGGAAGCTGCACGGAGAACCTGCTGCCTGACAGCTTCGCGGTGGTGGTGTACGTCCGGCGCTGCTCCGCGCCCCCGGCGTCCGGCCACCAGACCTCGAACTCACCGCTGACCTGGCTGCCGTCCGGGTCGTACAACACGGCACCGAGCGCGGGCGCCGCGGCGACGTACGCCTTGCCGTCCCCCGTCGCGCACGCCTTGCCCCCGGTCGTCAGATCCTGGACGAGCGGCTGCTTCGGCGGCAGGTTGTCCGCGGCGTGCGCCACGCCGGACGTGGCCGCCATGACGGCCGCCACGGAACACCCCACCGCGAGCAGTCTGCCGCCCGCGGATCTTGTCGACGTACCCAATTGCCCTCCCCTGTCAGCTCCTTGGACTCATGCGTCGCACAAGCCGCTGGAGGCTAACAGGGGCCACCGACACCACCGAAAGGGTTTTCCCGCCGCGGGCGTCAGTCCAGCACCGGCAACAGCTCCGGAAGATGCCCGTCCGAAGCCGCCGCCGCCCGCTGCCGTTCCTCCGGTACCTCCCCGTACAGCGTCGTGCGGGGCCTGGCAGGACGGCCGGCGGTCTCGGCGACGGTGATCAGGTCGCGTACGGACTTGTAGGAGCCGTAGGAGGATCCGGCCATGCGGGAGATGGTCTCCTCCATCAGGGTGCCGCCCAGGTCGTTCGCGCCGGAGCGGAGCATCTCCGCCGCGCCCTCGGTGCCGAGCTTCACCCAGCTGGTCTGGATGTTGGGGATCCACGGGTGCAGCAGCAGCCTCGCCATGGCGGTCACCGCGCGGTTGTCCCGGATCGTCGGACCCGGGCGCGAGATGCCGGCCAGGTACACCGGCGCGTTGGTGTGGATGAAGGGAAGCGTGACGAACTCCGTGAAACCGCCGGTCTGTTGCTGGACGCGGGCCAGGGTGCGCAGGTGGCCGAGCCAGTGGCGGGGCTGGTCCACGTGGCCGTACATCATGGTCGAGGACGAGCGGATGCCCAGCTCGTGCGCGGTCGTGACGACCTCGATCCAGGTGGCGGTGGGCAGCTTGCCCTTGGTGAGCACCCAGCGGACCTCGTCGTCGAGGATCTCCGCGGCCGTGCCCGGGATGGAGTCGAGGCCCGCTTCCTTCGCCGCGGTCAGCCACTCGCGGATGGACATCCCGGTCCGCGTGGCGCCGTTGACGACCTCCATCGGGGAGAAGGCGTGCACATGCATCCCGGGGACGCGGGACTTGACCGCCTTCGCGATGTCGAAGTATGCCGTTCCCGGCAGGTCCGGGTGGATGCCGCCCTGCATGCAGACCTCCACCGCGCCGAGTTCCCAGGCCTGTTGGGCCCGGTCGGCCACCTGCTCCAGGGAGAGGGTGTAGGCGTCGGCGTCCGTGCGGCGCTGGGCGAAGGCGCAGAAGCGGCAGCCGGTGTAGCAGACGTTGGTGAAGTTGATGTTGCGGGTGACGATGTACGTGACGTCGTCGCCGACCGCCGTCTTGCGCACCTCGTCCGCGATCCGCGTCAGCGCGTCCAGCGCCGGGCCGTCCGCGTGCAGCAGGGAGAGTGCCTCCTCGTCCGTGAGGCGCGTCGGGTCGTCGGCCGCCGTGCGCAGGGCCTGCCGCACGTCCGTGTCGATGCGCTCGGGCGCCATCCCGGGCGCCGCCGCCTCGCGCAGGGCGGCCCAGTCTCCGTACACCTCGTCGAAATCCTCGCGCCGGTCGGACGTACGGCCCTCGGTGTCGATCGACGCGTGCAGATCCGTACGGCCGGACGCGACGAAGGCCTCCTCCGGCTCCTGCCACGGATGCCCCTCCACGACCGCGTCCGCACGCGCCAGCCCCGTCTCCGGATCCGCCAGCGCCCGTACGTGCGGCAGCAGCCGCGGGTCCAGCCAGGGCTCGCCGCGCGTGACGAACTCCGGGTACACGCAGAGGCGTTCGCGCAGCTCGAAGCCCGCCGCCGCCGACTTCCGCGCCAGGTCCTCGATCTGCGGCCAGGGGCGTTCGGGGTTGACGTGGTCGATGGTCAGGGGCGACACCCCGCCCCAGTCGTCGATGCCGGCGCCGATGAGCCGCTCGTACTCGGAGTCGACCAGGTTCGGCGGGGCCTGGAGGCAGGCGCTCGGGCCCATGATGTGCCGGGCCACCGCCACCGTGGCGACCAGGTCGTCCAGTTCGGCGTCCGGCATGCCGCGCATCGCCGTGTCCGGCTTGGCGCGGAAGTTCTGGATGATCAGTTCCTGGATGCCGTGGTAGGCGCGGGCGACCTTGCGCAGGGCGAAGAGGGACTCGGCGCGCTCCTCGTAGGTCTCGCCGATGCCGATCAGCAGCCCGCTGGTGAAGGGGACCGAGGACCGGCCGGCGTCCTCCAGCACGCGCAACCGCACGGCGGGTTCCTTGTCCGGGGAGCCGTGGTGCGGTCCGCCGGGCTCCGACCACAGGCGGGTCGCCGTCGTCTCCAGCATCATGCCCATGGACGGGGCCACGGGCTTGAGCCGCTGGAAGTCGGTCCAGGTCATGACGCCCGGGTTGAGGTGGGGCAGCAGGCCGGTCTCCTCCAGGATGCGGATGGAGATGGCGCGGACGTAGGCGATGGTGTCGTCGTAGCCGTGCGCGTCGAGCCACTCCCGCGCTTCCGGCCAGCGGTCCTCGGGTTTGTCGCCGAGGGTGATGAGGGCTTCCTTGCAGCCGAGGGCGGCGCCCTTGCGGGCGATGTCGAGCACCTCGTCGGGGGACATGAACATGCCGTGACCGGCCCGGCGCAGCTTGCCGGGCACGGTGACGAAGGTGCAGTAGTGGCACTTGTCCCGGCACAGCCGGGTCAGGGGGATGAAGACGCTCTTCGAGTACGTGATGACGCCGGCCCGGCCCGCCGCCTCCAGGCCCGCGTCCCGGACCCGGGCGGCGGAGGCGGTGAGGTCCTCCAGGTCCGCGCCGCGCGCCTGGAGCAGCACCGCCGCCTCGGACACGTCGAGGGCGACGCCCTCACGGGCCCGTTTGAGGGCGCGACGCATGGAGTTATCGGTCGGGCCGGTTCCGGAGGTCGCGGAAGTCGTCATCCTTCGAGGATACGAGCGCCGTGATCAGGCCCATCAGGCACCGCCCGATTCGTCCCCGGCCACCGGCCGTCGCACGGTCTCACGCGGAGGGGGCGGGCATCTGGTCGCCGTACTGGTCCAGCAGCCGCAGCACCTCCGCCTCCCCGGCCGGCGGCAGCTGCACCACGACCTCCTCGATCCCGAGCTCCGCGTAGTGCGCGAGCTTGCCCGGGCTGGGCTGGACGGCGTACGGCACGACCTGGAGGGCGGCGGGGTCGCGACCGGCGTCCGCCCAGGCGGCGCGCAGCACCGGCAGCGACTCGGTTAGGCCCCGCCCGCCGATCGGCAGCCACCCGTCCGCGTACTCCACGATGTGCGCGAACAGCTTCGGCCCGGCGGCCCCGCCGACGAGGGTGCGGGGCCCGACGACCGGCCCACGCGGCTTCTGCACCGGCTTGGGGTGGGCCTCGCTGGGCCGCAGGCTCCCGAACTCGCCGTCGAAGCCGGTCGGGTCCTCGGACCACAGCGCCCGCATGAGCGCCATCCGGTCCCGGACCAGCTCCCGCCGCGTACGCCACTCCACCCCGTGGTCGGCGGCCTCCTCCACGTTCCAGCCGAAGCCGACGCCCAGGGTGAACCGGCCGCCGGACAGGTGGTCCAGGGTGGCGATCTGCTTGGCCAGGTCGATCGGGTCGTGCTGGGCCACCAGCGTGATCCCGGTGCCGAGCCCCAGCCGCTCGGTCACCGCCGCCGCCTGTCCGAGCGCGACGAAGGGATCGAGGGTACGGCCGTACTCGCGCGGCAGCTCACCGCCGGCCGGGTACGGGCTGGTCCGCTCGACCGGGATGTGGGTGTGCTCGGGCAGGTACAACCCGGCGAACCCGCGCTGCTCCAGCTCACGGGCGAGCCGGGTCGGGGCGATGGTCTCGTCGGTGAGGAAGATCGTGACGGCGATACGCATGCCAAAGGTGTACCGGGCCCGGGGCCATCTGTCCATACCGACTGGTCGGCATCCGTGCCGGTGGGGTGAGGTCCGCTGGTGCCGCGCTCTTGCCTCCCCGTGGGCCGCGTTCTTCACCGCCCCTGACGTCAGCGGGTGGCCGGGAACGGCAGGGCATCCGCGTAGCCGTTCGTCGGGCGCGGGACCTTCTTGAGGGTGTGGGCGTCGAGGGCGGCCGGGGCGGTGCTGGTGC
Organism: Streptomyces sp. NPDC039424; assembly: GCF_055639495.1. Lineage (NCBI taxonomy): Bacteria > Bacillati > Actinomycetota > Actinomycetes > Kitasatosporales > Streptomycetaceae > Streptomyces > Streptomyces sp. NPDC039424. The sequence continues at coordinate 16,855 of NZ_JBVKAI010000010.1, read as the reverse complement.
CCAGGATGCCGCCGGGGTGCCAGGTTCCGGTGACGGCGACCCAGGTGTTGGCGGAGGGTGCCGGGACGCCGTAGATCCGCACCTTCACGGTCTGCGCGTCCGCCGCGCAGCACGAAATGATGATCCGGGTCAGGTACCAGCTGTCCTCGCCGCTCTTGCCGGGCGTCACGAGACCCGTCATCCGCACGCTGCGGCCCTTGATGGCCCGGCCCCGGTCCTGCTGCACCCGGCGGGTGAAGTCGGTGAGCGTGATCGGCAGCGGTGAGGTCGCGGGCAGGGGGTCGAAGTGCTCCTGCTCGGTGACCTCCTTGGGGGCCGCCCGGGAGGCGGTGTACGCACCGAGGGCCGGCGGGGCGTGGAGGAGCAGGCTCAGGGCGGGGAGGACCAGCAGCCACGCGGTGCGGGGCACCCTGGAGTGGTCGTGCCCGTGACCGTCGTCGTGGTCGCCGTCCGCGTCCCGTCTTAGCCACGACCACGCCTCCGCCCCCGCCAGCACGAGCAGCACCACTCCGGACGCGATCAGCAGCGGCCGCATCCCCGCCTTGACGTACCGCAGGTACAGGTCCGTGAAGAGCGAGGCGTGCAGCAGGCCGATGCCGCTGAGGGTGAGGAGCAGGGCGGGTACGGGACGCTTCACAGCAGCGCTCCTCCGATCAGGGCGGTGCACAGCACGGCGACGACCGTGGTGGCGGCGGAGAAACGGAGCGCGAAGGCCCGGCCGAAGGTGCCGGTCTGGAGGGCGATGAGCTTCAGGTCGACCATGGGGCCGACCACCATGAACGCCAGCCGGGCGACGGGCGAGAAGCCGGTGAGGGACGCGGCCACGAAGGCGTCGGCCTCCGAGCACACGGCGAGTACGACGGCCAGCCCGGCCAGGAACAGCACCGACAGCCAGGGCGAGCCGGAGAAGGTGTCGAGGACGGAGCGCGGGACCGTGACGTTGAAGGTGGCCGCCGCCATGGCGCCGACGACCAGGAAGCCGCCCGCGTGCAGGAAGTCGTGCTGGAAGCCGCGCCGGAACTCCGTCCAGCGGCTGCGACCCGGGTGGTGGCCCGTGTGGCGGACGGCCGGTCTCAGCCACTCCTCGCGGCCCCGCCACAGCCACAGCCAGCCCATCGCGGCGGCGGTGGCGAGCGAGGCCAGCAGGCGGGCCAGGACCATGGCGGGGTTGCCGGGGAAGGCGATGGCCGTGGCGGTCAGGACGACCGGGTTGACGGCGGGGGCCGAGAGAAGGAAGGCGAAGGCGGCGGCGGGCGTGACCCCGCGCCCGATCAGGCTGTTCGCGACCGGCACCGAGGCGCACTCGCAGCCTGGCAGCACGGCCCCGGCGACCGAGGCGACCGGGACGGCGAGCGCGGGCCGGCTCGGCAGCAGCCGGGTGAACACCCGGGCCGGTACGAACGCGTTGATCGCACCGGACAGGGCCGTGCCCAGCAACAGGAACGGCAACGCCTGCATGGTGACGGCGAGGCACACGGTCCGCCAGGCCTGCAGCGCCGGTCCCTCCGACCACCGGCCGACGAGGACGATCGCCGTGCCGGGGAGGACGGCCGCCGCGAGCAGCAGGAGCGGCCAGAAGCGGGGTGGGGCGGCTCGGGTGTCGTCGCCGGTGGTCGCCGTGGCCACCCCGTCCGTCCCGGTCACCCCGGCCGCCTCGGCCCCTCGCGCCGGTTCCTCGGTCTTCTGCACCCCAGCTCCCCACCCCACTGATGCCGGAGTCGAACATAGCGTGGACGCAGCACTTCCAGGTCAAGCCGATCCCAAGGGAGTTTCGCGACGATGTCCCGCCTCGCCGACCTCAGATTCCGCGCCACCACCGCCTTCCAGCGCCACCTGGCCAACCCGGTCACGCGCCGCCTCCCGCTCCAGACGGTCCTGGAGACCACGGGCCGTACCTCCGGCCTGCCCCGCCAGACCCCCGTGGGCGGTCGCCGGGTCGGGGACTCCTTCTGGCTGGTGTCGGAGTTCGGGGAGAAGTCCCAGTACGTCCGGAACATCAAGGCGAACCCGGCGGTACGGGTCCGACTCCGGGGGCACTGGCACACCGGTACCGCCCACCTGATGCCCGACGACGACCCGGTCGCCCGCCTCCGCGGCCTGCCCCGGGGGAACAGTGCGGCGGTACGGGCGCTGGGGACCAGTCTGCTGACCGTACGGGTCGATCTGGACGCCTGAGGCTCCTTCACCTCACCCCGGCCAGACGATCGCCTGCACCTCGCTGTACGCGTGCAGCGCGTAGACCCCCACGTCCCGGCCGACCCCGCTCCTCTTGAACCCCCCGAACGGCGCCTCCATGTTGCGGCCGACGGTGTTGATCCCGACCCCGCCGGCCCGCAGCCGCCGGGCCACCCGGAAGGCGCGGGCGACGTCGCCGGACCAGACGTAGTCGATCAGGCCGTAGTCGGAGTCGTTGGCCAGGGCCACGGCCTCCTCCTCGTCGTCGAAGGGGATCACCGAGACCACCGGGCCGAAGATCTCCTCGCGGGCCACCCGCATGTCGTTGGTGCAGTCGGCGAGGAGGGTCGGGGAGACGTAGAAGCCGCGGTCGAGCGGGGGGCGTTCACCGCCGGCGACCACGGTGGCGCCCTCCTTGCGGGCCAGTTCGACGTACGACTCCACACGGTCCCGGTGTCCGGCGGAGATCACCGGGCCCACCACCGTGTCCGCCTCGGCCGGATCCCCCACCTTCAGCCTTCCCGCGTACGCGGCAAGCCCCGAGACGAGACGGTCGTACACCCCCCGCTGCACCAGCACCCGCGTCGGCGCCGTGCAGATCTGCCCGCTGTAGAAGGAGAAGGTCGTACCGATCCCGGCCACCGCCGACCCGATGTCAGCGTCCTCGAAGACGACCGCCGCGCCCTTCCCGCCCAGCTCCATCAGCTGCCGCTTCATCCCCCGCCCGCACACCTCGGCGATGCGCTGCCCGACCGCCGTGGAACCGGTGAAGCTGACCATGTCGACGTCCGGGGAGGCCACGGTCGCCTCGCCCACCCGCACCGCGCGGCCGGAGACGACGTTGACGACTCCGGGGGGTGCCCCGGCCGCCTCCAGTGCCTCGGCCATGCGGTAGACGGACAGCGGGTCCTGCGGGGCGGGTTTGACGACCACCGTGTTGCCCATGGCGAGCGCCGGGGCGACCTTTCCGGCGGGGTTGGCCCAGGGGTTGTTGTAGGAGGTGACGCAGGTGACGACGCCGACCGGCTGGCGCACGGCCAGCGCGCCCATCACCCCCGCCTTCCCCATCGGGCCCGCCTCGTTGATCTGCGGCGCGACGGGCCACTCGGCCGGTTCCACGCGGGCGTACCGGCGGAAGCGGGCCGCGGCCACGCCGACCTGCATCGCGCGGGCCGTGCCGGTCGTGGCGCCGGTCTCGGCGCGGGCCAGGTCGGCGTACGGCACCAGGTGGGCGCGGATGTGGTCGGCGGCCCGGGCCAGGACGGCCGCCCGTTCCTCCGGCGGGGTCCGGGACCACGGGCCGAACGCCTCGCGGGCCGCGGCACAGGCCGCGAGCGCCTGGTCCCGCGTGGCCTCCGGTGCCCGGCCGACGGTCTCCTCGGTCGCCGGGTCGACGACCTCGTAGTGGCCGCCGTCCGGCTCGACCCACGCGCCTGCGATGAACAGCCGCTGCCCCTCGCTCACTTGGTGCTCACCGTCCGGGTGTCCCGCCCCGAGCGCAGCACCCGGCCCGGGACCGCCCCGCTCACCACGTCGTCCCGGATCGCCTCGACCCCGTTGACCCAGACCGCCCGGACACCGAGCGCCTTGGAGTCCAGCCGTGGACTGTCACCCGGCAGGTCGTGCACCAGGGTGGCCTGGCCCGCGGCGATCCGCTCCGGGTCGAACAGGACGAGGTCCGCATGCCAGCCCTCCCGGATCCGGCCCCGCTCGCGCAGACCGAAGAGGCGTGCCGGGTCGTCCGTCAGCATCTTCACCGCCTGCTCGATGCCGACCAGCTTCCGGCCGCGCAGGCAGTCCCCGAGGAAGCGGGTGGTGTACGGCGCACCGCACATGCGGTCCAGGTGCGCGCCCGCGTCGGAGCCGCCGAGCAGTACGTCCTCGTGCTGCCAGGTCTCGGCGCGCAGGGACCAGGAGGCGGGGTCGTTGTCGGTGGGCATCGGCCACAGGACCGTACGGAGGTCGTCGGCCGCGCAGATGTCCACCAGGCAGGCGAAGGGGTCCTGGCCCCTCTCCGCCGCGATGTCCCGTACCACGCGGCCGGTCAGCCCGCGGTTCGCCTCGCTGTACGTGTCGCCGATGACGTACCGCCCGAAGTCGGCCAGCCGCCGGAAGACGCCCGCCTCCTTGGAGTCGGCGCGGCGCAGCATCTCGGCCCGGACCGCGGGGTCGCCGAGGCGCGCGATCCGCTCCGGTACGGGCAGGCCGAGGATCTCGCCCCAGCCCGGGATCAGGTTGAGCGCGCAGAAGGTGCCCAGGGACATGTTCATCGGCGTGAGGATGGGCATGGTCAGGGCGACGACCCGGCCGCCCGCCTTCCGGGCCCGCTCGCTCGCGGAGAGCTGGCGGGGGACGCGTTCGGGCACGGCGGCGTCGACGGTGAGGACGTTCCAGTTCAGGGGGCGTCCGGCCGCCGCGCTCATCTCCACGAACAGGTCGATCTCGGCGTCGCTGAACTGGTCGAGGCAGCCCGCGACGATCGCCTCGATCTGTGTGCCCTCGTGCTCGCCGACGGCCCGGGAGAGGGCCAGCAGTTCCTCGGGGCGTGCGTGGCGGGAGGCGACCGGCTGTCCGTCGCCGTCGGAGTGGGTGGACGATTGGGTGGTGGAGAAGCCCCAGGCGCCCGCGTCCATCGCCTCGTGGAGGAGGCGCAGCATCCGCTCCAGCTGCTCCGGCGTCGGCTGCCCGCCCACCGCGTCCGGGCCCATCACGTAGCGGCGCAGCGCGCAGTGGCCCACCATGAAGCCCGCGTTGACGGCGATCCGGCCCTCCAGCGCGTCCAGGTACTCGCCGAAGCCGTGCCAGTTCCAGGGTGCCCCCTCCTCCAGCGCGACCAGGGACATGCCCTCCACCTTGGACATCATCCGCCGGGTGTAGTCGGCGTCCTCGGGTCTCTCCGGGTTCAGGGGGGCCAGCGTGAACCCGCAGTTCCCGGCCGCGACCGTGGTCACCCCGTGGTTGAGGGAGGGGGTGGCGTACGGGTCCCAGAAGAGCTGGGCGTCGTAGTGGGTGTGGGGGTCGACGAAGCCGGGGGTGAGGACGAGGCCGGTGGCGTCCTCGGTGGTCCGGGACTCCTCGGTCACGGAGCCGAGGGCGGCGATCCGGCCGTCCCGGATGCCCACGTCGGCGGTGTAGGCGGGCGCGCCCGTGCCGTCGACGACGGTCACGCCCTTGATCAGGTGATCGAGCATCCTCGCGGCCTCCTCACGCCGCTTCCCGGAACCGGGTGGTCCGGTGGACCGGGTCCGTGTCGATCTTCGGGATGACGTGCTCGCCGATCAGCCGGATGGTCTGGAGGGTCTCCTCCTTCGGCACCCCGACCGGCAGGCCGAAGCTGAGCTGGTCCGCGCCCGCCTGCTCCCAGCGCTTGCACTGGCGCAGCACCTCGTCGGGGTCGCCGCAGATCAGCAGCTCTTCCTCGACGAGGAGTTCGACGAACTCGGGGGTGTACTCGGGGAGCGTCTCCGGCCAGAGGGGGAAGCCCTCGGGGCGCGGGAAGGTGTCGTGGTAGCGGAAGACGAGGGAGGGGAGGTAGTGCAGTCCGCCACTGGCCGCGATCCGGATCGCCTCGTCGTGGGTGGGCGCGCAGATCGCCGTCGTCGTCACCATCACGTTGTCGTTGACGAAGTCCCCGATCGGCTCGGCGTTCACGATCGCCGTCTTGTACTGCTCCAGGACCCACTCCATGTCGGAGACCTTCTGGATGCTGAAGCCCAGCACCCCGAGCCCCTTCTTCGCGGCCATGGCGTACGACGGCGGGGACCCGGCCGCGTACCACATCGCCGGGTGCGACTTGCCGTACGGCTTGGGCAGGACCTTCCGCGGGGGCAGCTGCCAGTGCTTGCCCTGGAAGCCCTCGTACTCCTCCTGGAGCCACATCTTGGGGAACTCGGCGATGGTCTCTTCCCAGATCTCCTTGGTGTGGTTCATGTCGGTGATGCCGGGGAGGAAGCCGAGGATCTCGTGCGAGCCGGCGCCGCGGCCGCTGCCGAACTCGAAGCGGTTGCGGGAGAGGTGGTCGAGCATGGCGACCTTCTCGGCCACCTTCACCGGGTGGTTGACCTGGGCGAGGGGGTTGAAGATGCCGGAGCCGAGGTGGATGCGCTCGGTGGCGTGGGCGAGGTAGCCGAGGAAGACGTCGTTGGCGGAGAGGTGGGAGTACTCGTCCAGGAAGTGGTGCTCGGACGCCCAGGCGTACTTGAAGCCGGACTTGTCCGCCTGGATGACGTACTCGGTCTCCTCCATCAGTGCCTTGTGCTCGGCCAGCGGGTCGGTCTCGGCTCGCTTGCCCACGTATCCCTGTACAAAGAGCCCGAATTCCAAGGCGGGTCACCGTCCCTACACTTACTGACACACCGTCAGATTGTCTGCCGCCCGACTGTTGCACCGCCCGCATGCACCGTCAATAGCTGACGACTCGTCAGATCCGCCGTCAGATGACACTCACTCCCGCCAGCCATCCGCCGTCGATCACGAACGGCTGCCCGGTGATGTACGAGGAGTCGTCCGAGGTGAGGAACAGGGCCAGCCGGGCCACCTCCTCCGGCCTCCCGATCCGGCCCAGCGGCACGAGCTTGCGGTACAGCTCGTCCAGCGCCCGGGAGGTCTCCTCGGCGTCCGCGTCCGGGTCCAGCCGGGCCGGATTGGACATCGGGGTGTCGATGGCGCCCGGGCAGACGGCGTTGACGCGGATCCGCCGGGGCGCCAGCTCCAGGGCGGCGACCCGGGTGAGTCCGAGGACGGCGTGCTTGGTGGCGGCGTACGTCCCCACCGCTGCCATCCCGGTCAGCGCGGTGTAGGAGGCGGTGTTGACGATCGTCCCGCCCTCGGCCATCGCGGGCGCGACCGTCTTCATCCCGAGGAAGCAGCCCACCTGGTTGACCTGCACGACCTGCATGAACTCCTCCAGGGGCGTGTCCACCAGGGAGTTGAAGCGCAGGATGCCCGCGTTGTTGACCAGCCCGTCGACGCGGCCGTACGCCGTCCGCGCGGCGGCGAGCGCGGTCTGCCAGTCGGCCTCGCTGCGCACGTCCAGGTGCACGTACGGCGCCCCCAGCTCCTTCGCCAGCGCCTCCCCCTGCTTGTCCAGCACGTCCGAGACGACCACCCGCGCGCCCTCCGCCGCGAAGAGCCGCGCCTCCTGCTCGCCCTGCCCGCGCGCCGCACCGGTGATGATGACGACGCGTCCGTCCAGCCTGGCCATGCGGTCTCCCTAGAGGTGAGGAGCGACATCGGCGCCGAACGCCGAGATCTGGTCGGTGAGTTCCTCGCGGCTCCGGCAGCGCAGCCGCACCTGGATCTGGTGCACGCCCATCGCGCGGTACGCCCGGAGGGACTCGGCGAGGCCCTCAGGAGCGCCGGTGAGCGTGCGTCGGCCGACCTCCCAGGCGGCCCGGCCGACGTACAGGGGCTCGGTGATCGCGCCGACGGTGAAGGACGCCTCGATGCCCGCCCGTTCCCGCAGCTCCCGGATCCGGGCGATCTGTGCGGGCAGCCGGTCCCTCGGATCCCCCTGCGGCAGCCAGCCGTCGCCCTTGAGCGCGGCCCGGCGTACGGCGGCGGGCGAGGAGCCCCCGACCCAGACGGGGACACGGGACTGGGCGGGCCTGGGCCGCTGGCCGAGCCCCTCGAAGTCGTAGAACTTCCCGTGGTGCTCCGGGAATTCGTCCGGACCCAGGGCCACCCGGAGCGCGTCGACCGACTCGTCGAGCAGCGGGCCGCGCCGCTCGAAGTCCACCCCCAGCGCCTCGAACTCCTCCCGTACGTGCCCGGCGCCGACTCCGAGGACCAGTCGCCCTCCGCTCAGGTGGTCGAGGGTCGCGTACTGCTTGGCGGTGACGAGCGGGTGCCGCAGCCCGACGATCGCGACATGGCTGAGCAGCCGGACGCGTTCGGTGACGGCGGCGAGGTGGGCGAGGGTGGCGACGGGGTCGTACCAGACCGTGCTCATCGCGGGCGCGAGGCGGCGCGGGATGGCGACATGGTCGCAGCAGGCGACGTAGGCGAAGCCGGCGCGGTCGGCGGCGCGGGCGATGGCGACGAGGTCGGCGGGGCCGGCTTCGGCCTCCCAGGCCTCCGTGTAGAGGGTGCTCTGGGACTGGACGGGGAGCTGGATGCCGTAGGCGAGGCGCCCCTCGGGCAGGACGGGCACGACGACCCCCTTGTTTGACGGTCCGTCAGATAGGTCCCATCGTCTTGGCTGACGACCCGTCAGGCAAGGGCAACGGCCCCGGCGGAACAAGTCCGCCGGGGCCGTCGATCACGCGGCTGATGATCCTCTGGGGGTCAGCGGGCGAAGCCGCCGCCGAAATTGGCGTCGGTGACGGGCGCGCCCAGGGTGGCCGGGCCGAAGACGACCGAGCCGGTAGCGGTCGGACCGGTGGTGGTGGACCGGAAGGCCCAGACGGCGCCGTCGAAGGTGTTCTCCCCGTGGGCACCGACGTACAGGTCCGCGCGGCCGTCGTGGTCGGCGTCGACCAGCGCGGTGTGGGTACCGAAGAAGTCGTTCTGCTCGGCGGTACCGGGCACACCCGCGGTGTTCTGGCTGAAGGACACCGCCCCTGCGCCGGTGAGACCCGTCTTCCCGCCCCGCAGCACGGTCACGGCACCCGCCGAGGCGGCCTCGCCGATGTCCTCGCCCGGGGAACCGGCCGCCACGTCGGCGTAGCCGTCCCCGTTGACGTCGGCGACGGAGACGCCCCATCCGAAGCCGTCGCCGACCTCGGAGGTGCCGGGCACACCGGACGTGTTCTGGTTGATGAGCGTGGTGTGCGAGGTGTCCGGGCCGGCCGCGGAGCCGTACACCACGCCGATCTGGCCGCCGATGCGCTCCGAGTCGACCTGGGTCTCCCCGGACCCGTCGATGGGGCGTCCGATGACGACGTCCGCGTACCCGTCCTTGTTCACGTCACCGAGGGCGAGGCTGGAGCCGCCGGGCACCTTGGTGCCGCCGGCCTTCTTCAGGGGCACCGGGGCGCCGAGGCCCTGCTTGGTGCCGTGCAGGTAGACCACGCGGTGGAGTACGGGCTCGCCGTCCTCGCCGTAGTCGTGGATGAGCGCGACCAGGTCGGTGACACCGTCGTGGTCGACGTCCCCGGCGGCCACGTCGTCGGTGCCGTAGTCGAAGTCCAGCGAGAGGCCACCGGAGCGCGCGGCACCGGCGGTGCGGGTGAACGGCCCGTCCAGCAGGCGGTTGGCGGTGGCCACGTCGAGGTGGCCGTCGCCGTTGAAGTCACCGACGTTCGGCTGCGCGGCGTCGACCCGGTCGCCCTCGGCGCCGGTGGCCACGACCTTCCCGCCGGCAAGCCCTGCCTTCCCGCCCCAGACCACGGTCAGGGTGCCCGCGTTCTGCACGGAGCCGACGTCCTCACCGCCCGCGCCGACGACCAGGTCCGCGAACCCGTCGCCGTCCAGGTCGCCGAGGGCGAGACCGGAGCCGAACCAGTCGTCGGCCTCGGCCCCGCCGGGTATGCCCGCCGTGTCCTGGCTGATGACCTGCCGGTGGGTGGTGTCCAGCCCCTTCGACGAGCCGTACACGACGCTCACGTACCCCGCACGGGTGTGCCCGCCGACCTTGCCCCACGACGCGGCGACGGCGAGGTCCGCGTACCCGTCGCCGTTGAAGTCGGCGCGCACGCTCTGCGCACCGGCGGACGGCGTACCGGCCGCGTGCGCGCTCACCGGCCCGACGACGGCTCCGGCGACGGCCACGGCGGCCACGAGTCCGAGGCGGCGGGAACGAAACCTGCGCTTGCTCATGAAGAACCCAACTCCCGTCAGTGGAACAGCAGTTGACCAACGGGAGGAGTCAAGATCCTCACGCCGTCGCCCAGTACGACTCACCCCACGGCGACGGGGTTGCCCTGGAGGGCGGCGGAAATTCCCCGGGCGTTAACCGACGGCCCCGGCGGCCCCGACGACCCCGCCCGGCCACAGGCCGTCCTCCGTCAGCCCCAGCAGCTCGATCGCGTTCCGCCGTACGATCCGCTCGACCACGTCGGCCGCCAGGTGCCCCATCTGCGCCTCGCCGACCTCGCGGGACTTCGGCCAGGTGGAGTCGGAGTGCGGGTAGTCGGTCTCGTACAGCACGTTGCCCACCCCGATCGAGTCGAGGTTGCGCAGCCCGAAGGCGTCGTCGAAGAAGCAGCCGTAGACGTGGTCGGCGAAGAGCTCGGAGGGCGGCCGGTGCACCTTGTCGGCGACACCGCCCCAGCCCCGGTTCTCCTCCCACACCACATCGGCCCGCTCCAGGATGTACGGGATCCAGCCGATCTGCCCTTCCGCGTACATCACCCGCAGATTCGGGAAGCGCTCGAACTTGCCGCTCATCAGCCAGTCCACCATCGAGAAGCAGCAGTTGGCGAAGGTGATGGTGGAGCCGACGGCGGGCGGGGCGTCGGCGGAGGTGGAGGGCATGCGGCTGCTGGAGCCGATGTGCATGGCGACGACCGTTCCGGTCTCGTCGCAGGCGGCGAGGAAGGGGTCCCACTCGTCGGTGTGCACGGAGGGCAGGCCCAGGTGCGGGGGTATCTCGGAGAAGGCGACGGCGCGGACCCCGCGGGCGGCGTTGCGCCGGACCTCTTCGGCCGCCAGCCCGGGGTCCCACAGCGGAATGAGCGTGAGCGGTATGAGCCGGCCGTGCGCGTCCGGCCCGCACCACTCCTCCACCATCCAGTCGTTGTAGGCCCGCACGCACAGCAGCCCGAGGTCGCGGTCCCCGGCCTCGGTGAAGGTCTGGCCGCAGAAGCGGGGGAACGTGGGGAAACACAGGGCCGACTGCACATGGTTGACGTCCATGTCGGCCAGACGCTGCGGGACGTCGTACGACCCCGGCCGCATCTGCTCGTACGTGATGACCTCGAGCCTGATCTCGTCCCTGCTGTAGCCGACGGCGGTGTCGAGGCGGGTGAGGGGCCGGTGCAGATCCTCGTACACCCACCAGTCGCCGACCGGCCCGTCATCCCCGGGATTCCCCATGACGGGCGCGAACCGCCCGCCGAGGAAGGTCATTTCCTTGAGCGGCGCGCGGACTATCCGGGGGCCGGTGTCCAGGTACTTCTTCGGGAGCCGGTCCTGCCAGACCCGGGCGGGCTCCACGGTGTGGTCGTCGACGGAGATGATCCGGGGGAAGTCGCTCTGGGTGTCCATGGCGCCCACGGTAGCGCTGATCTGACGGACCGTCAGTAACTGAACCGCTGGTCGGTGCTGACGAGGTCTGTGCGGAACTGTGAGGAGAGCATGTGAGGGGGTTGTGGACTCCCGTGCGCCGCCTGTGATCGGCGTCTCGCACGGCTGACGCATCCGCCCCGAACAAGGCAAACTGACGTAGTTGTTCGGGATGCCTAGGGGGACGAACGCATGGACGGTGGACCGCGAGTACCGGAGCAGCGGCGTCCCGGCTCCTCCTCGCACGAGGAGCCGGAGACGCTGCGCTTCGGCGTGCTCGGTCCCGTGCGCGCCTGGCACGGCGGGGAGCCGCTCAACACCGGCTCCCCCCAGCAGCGCGCCCTCCTGGCCGCCCTTCTGCTGCGCGAGGGCAGGACGGCGACCGCCGCGGAACTGATCGACGCCCTCTGGGGCACCGAGCCGCCCTCGCAGGCCCTGGCGGCGGTACGGACGTACGCCTCCAGGCTGCGGAAGGTACTGGACCCCGGCGTCCTGGTGAGCGAGTCCGGCGGCTACGCGGTACGCGGCCTCGGCGACGGCGCCCTGGACCTGGCCGTGGCCCAGAACCTGGCGGCGGAGGCGGAGAAGGCCCGCAACTCCGGGGACCTGTGCCACGCCCGGGACGTACTGAACCGGGCGCTGGCACTGTGGGACGGGGAACCGCTGGCGGGCGTACCCGGCCCGTACGCGGACGCGCAACGGGTCCGCCTGGAGGAGTGGCGCCTCCAACTCCTGGAGTCCCGCCTGGACATGGACCTGGAGCAGGGCTGCCACGCGGAGGCGGTCTCCGAACTGACCGCCCTCACCGCCGCCCACCCCCTCCGGGAACGCCTGCGCGAGCTCCTGATGCTGGCCCTGTACCGCAGCGGCCGCCAGGCGGAGGCCCTCGCGGTGTACGCGGACACCCGGCGCCTGCTCGCGGAGGAACTCGGGGTGGATCCGCGCCCCGGGCTCAGAGAACTCCAGCAGCGGATCCTTCAGGCCGACCCCGCACTGGCGGAACCCTCGGCGCCGGTGGCGGAACCCGCGGTGGTCCCGGTCCGCCCGGCGCAACTCCCCGCCACCGTCGCCGACTTCACGGGCCGGGCCGCCGTAGTCGGCGAGCTGAGCACCGTACTGGCATCGGCGTCGGAGGCCGAGGGCCGGGTGATGGCCGTATCGGCACTCGCGGGCATCGGCGGCGTCGGAAAGACGACGCTCGCGGTCCACGTCGCCCACCAGGCACGGACCGCCTTCCCCGACGGCCAGCTCTACGTCGACCTCCAGGGCGCCGGCGCGAGGTCCGCGGAGCCGGAGACCGTACTGGGCTCCTTCCTGCGCGCACTGGGCACCGCGGACTCGGCCATCCCGGACTCACTGGAGGAACGGGCGGCCCTCTACCGGTCGGTACTGGACGGCCGACGCGTCCTCGTCCTGCTGGACAACGCCCGGGACGCCGCCCAGGTACGGCCCCTGCTGCCCGGGACGGAAGGGTGCGCGGCCCTCGTGACGTCCCGGGTGCGGATGGTGGACCTTGCCGGGGCCCATCTCGTCGACCTGGACGTGATGTCCCCGGACGAGGCGCTGTCCCTGTTCACGAAGATCGTGGGCGAGGAACGGGTGGCCTCTGAGCGCGAGGCCGCGCTGGACGTGGTGGCCGCGTGCGGCTTCCTCCCGCTGGCCATCCGCATCGCGGCCTCCCGTCTCGCCGCCCGGCGCACCTGGACGGTCTCCGTACTGGCCGCGAAGCTCGCGGACGAGCGGCGCCGACTCGACGAGCTCCAGGCCGGGGACCTGGCCGTGAAGGCCACCTTCGAACTGGGCTACGGCCAACTGGAGCCCGCCCAGGCCCGAGCCTTCCGCCTCCTGGGTCTGGCCGACGGACCGGACATGTCACTGGCGGCGGCAGCGGCGGTACTGAACCTGCCCACAGAGGAGACCGAGGACCTGCTCGAAGCCCTGGTCGACACCTCACTACTGGAATCAGCGGCACCCGGCCGGTACCGGTTCCATGATCTGGTCCGGCTCTACGCGCGTGCTTGTGCGGAGAGGGACGAGGTGCCGGGGAGTTCTCGGGATGCGGCTATGTCGCGGTTGCTGGACTTTTACCTGGCCACCGCGGCGGGGGTCTACGCGATCGAGCGGCCGGGCGATCGATTGGTGGATCACCTCGAGCCCACTCAATACCCGGGCCTGACCTTCACGGACTCCAAGGCCGCCGTGGACTGGCTGTACGCGGAAGGTGACTGCCTCCTGGCCTGCGTCCGCCAGAGCGCCGGGCGCGACATGCTCAGGCGGGCCGTAGACCTGTTGTGGGTCGCCAAGGACCTCACGGAATCCGGGACGAATTCCCACCAGTACGAAAGCACCGCTGTGGCCTTGCGAGACATGGCCCAGGAGAGTGGCGACAGCCGTTCCGAAGGCCGCGCGCGCACCGCGTTGACCAATGCGCTCCTGGTCTCCGACAAGTTCACGCAGGCGGATGAGGAGGCACGCCTGGCCATCCTCCTCGCGCAGAAGTCAGGAGACCTCGCGCCTTGCTGCTGGGCCCCCAACGACCGCGGAATCATCGCCCTCTATCAAGGGCGCAACGACGACGGGGAGCGGCACCTGCAAGAGGCGATCGCCAACTACCGCGCGGACGGAAACCTGCCGGGCGAGGCCAGCGCTCTGTGCAACCTGTCCCGTATCCACGTCAAGCTCGGGCGGCTGACCAGCGCGGTCGAGCTGGCCAGACGGGGACTGGCCATCTACGACCAGCTCGGGCTTACCCTCCGTGTCGCCAACGCGCGCCTCGCGCTCGGCATCGCGCTCAGCGCGGCCGATCGTGGTCCGGAGGCTCTGGAGCAACTCCACGAAGCGCTGCGGTTGTTCCAAGACAACAGGCAGCGTCTCTGGGAGGGGACCGCCAACTTCCGTATCTCCGAAACGCATCTGGCCGCCGGGCACCACGCCTTGTCAGCACGCCACGCCGAGCAAGCACTCGCCCTCCGGGTCATCGGAGGTGATTGGATGCGGGCCAACGTGCTGACGACGCTGGGCCAAGCACTCAACCAGCTCGGGCAGACCGACCGGGCGAGGGCCTGCTGGAGCGAGGCCCTCAACATCCACGAGCAGTTCGGCGCCGCCGAGGCCGAGCATGTGAAGGCCCTCCTCCGGCCGGCCGCCGCAGCCTGACGAACCGTCGGAGTCGGCGTTCATTGTTTGTTTATCGCCGTTCGTCATCCTCATAAGTGCCGGTCCGTCGCGTCGGGGGGCAGACGGCACGGCACTCGGCCCCACCGCTAGGGTGAACGGCCTTGAAGCCCGTCCGGCGGTCCTCGGGGGAGTCGCCGGACGGGCGATCATCCTTCTAGGACGCTCGACAGAAAGTTGCCGACGATGAGCGACACCTCGCAGAAGCACAAGATCAAGACGCTGGAAAACCACGCCGGCAGCCCGGACGACGGCTCCACTGTCGAGCCGCTGGAGAACCATGCGGGCAGCACCACGGAGAGCGAAACCATCAAGCCGCTCGAAAACCACGCTGGTGTTGTGGAAGAGGGCATCCTGAAGACCCTGGAGAACCACGCCGGCTCCGAGAAGGCGTAACGCCCTCACACACGACGGGGGATCGGCCGCGGCGGCGCGGAGGGGGAGCCGTCGCGGCCGAGGCGTGTCTGGGGCCAGAACAAGATCCAAGCCGTTCTTTGGCAAGAAGCATTCGATCTACTCGAACAATCGTTCCTTGGGAATTAACGTCGCTTCCGCCCTTGAAGCCCCCTTCTTAACAGGAGCTGAGATGACGCGTACCAAGAAGATCCTCGCCACCATCGCCTTGGTGCTCGGTGCCACGGCTGTCGCGACCAGCCCTGCACTGGCGGACAACCACATGCCGGTGAGCCCGCAGGACAGTGTCGTGGCTCCGCTGGACAACCACATGCCCTGACACGGGACACCATCGGTGGGGCCGAGCGCATCGCCCGGTCCCCCTGCCATGTCACCCCGGCGACATGAGGCCGCCCTCTCCGCCTCCGTCGCCAACTCGCATCGCACGGTCTTGCCCGCCACTTGCTGGCGGGGGATGTGGGGACGCGGCCGCGTTACACCTTCCTGTGCGTACAGTCATGAGACAATCACAAGTGACGCCGACCCGCGTACCACTGAAGGGGTTTCGACTGCGCAAGCGCAAGTGACGAACGTCGGTGATGAGTTGTGCCCCACGCCAGGGACCCCGACGCATCCGCGAACGTCCCCTCCTTCTACGGCGCCGAGTTGCGCTACCAGCGCAAGCTGTCCGGCCTCACGCTCGAACAACTCGCGGAGAGAAGCTTCCGCAGCGTCCCGTTCCGCCACCGCCCACCCCTACGCCGTCCCCGTCCGCGACTCGAAAGAGCCCCAGGACGGCCCCGTACTCCTCTTCCGCCCCTCCGCCCCGACGGTCTTCCTCGACGCCCTGAGGGGCTGACCCCGCCGAGTTATCCACAGGCTGAGCGGCCGGTTGGGGATTCTGGGATCTTGCCTGGGTGGAGCGAAGGGACTTACAGGCGCTGGCGGAGAGGGGCATCCTCCTCACCGCGCGGGCCGTGGAGGCGGGCTGGCCCCGGCGGAGCCTGGCGCGCGTGCTGCGGGCCGAGGGATGGGTCCGGCTCCGGTACGGCGCCTGGGCGGAGCCGGGGCGGGACCTGGACCTCCTCACGCGGCTCCGGGCGGTGCAGCTACTCGAACCCCGGCTCGTCGTGAGCCACCGTTCAGCGGCTGCCATCTGGCGGATCGAGACGCTCACCCGTGCCTCAGAGGCACCCCTGCACTTCATCGACCCGCAGCTCACCATCCGCCGCGTGGGCAGCGGCGTGCGCGTACACCGGCTGCCGCTCAGCACGCAGGACGTGTTCGAACGACAGGGACTGCGGCTCACCGCCCCGCCCCGCACGCTCGCCGACCTCCTCCGGGGCGGCCCGAGGGACGAGGCGGTCGTCGCAGTGGACTCGGCTCTGTCCTACCGCAGAGTTGAAGGCACCCGCCGCCCACCGCTCGTCGGGCCCGATTCGATCACCGCCGCGCTTGAGCCTCCCTCGCGGGGGTCGGCCCGGGCTCGTGGCTGGCTGCGCCTGACCGGTCCGCTGACCGGATCACCGGCCGAGACCGTTGCCCGGCTGCGCATGTACGACGCCGGGCTCCACCCCGAGAGCCAGGCCGAGCTGCACACCCCGGACGGCCGGCGCCGCTTCGTCGACTTCCTGTTCCGGGCGGAAGGGCTGGCGGTGGAGATCGAGGGCTACGCCTACCACGGCACCCGCGACGCCCACCGCAGGGACATCGCCCGCTACAACCAGCTCCTCCAGTGCCCGGAGATCCGCAGCCTCCTCCGCTTCGGCGCCGAGGACGTCTTCCATCGGCCCGCCTACATGGTCGAGGAGATCCGGGCCGGCCTGGCTGCCCTGGCCCACGATTCCCGGTGACCGTGGGGGCCGCCCGCTTCTTGGTCATTGTCGTGCTTCCACGGCCCGAGTAAAGGGCGCTTCGCGTCGGCTGCGCCGATGGCCCTGCGGGCCAC